>JAFXUZ010000065.1 GCA_017524725.1 Clostridia bacterium
AGCAAAAAAACAGAAGATTTACCTTCTGATAGTTGGTAAATCTTCTTGTTGAAACCTATTTTTTGTGCTTTTTACACTCTATACTTCTGTTTTCTTCCTTCTCATACTTCTTATCCCATTTCTCCCTCTGTCAAACTCGGGAGGCTGCCTCCCCGGTCCCGCTGCCTGCGCCGCCCACGCCGTGTTGTCACCGCCCGGCCGCCGTGCTATAATGACAGCAAACCAAAAAAGATCAATGCCTGATCTTTGACGGCCGATATCGGGTTTGAGAAAGGATGAAGTCCAATGAGCTATTTCACGCTGAAAAACGGCGAACGGCTATATTACGAGGATACGGGCGCCGGAGAGCAGACCGTCGTCATGCTTCACGGATGGACGAGCTCCCATGAAGTGTTTGCGCCCGCTGTCCCCGCCATCAGCCGGAAGGCCCGATGCATCACCTATGATCACAGGGGACACGGAGGCAGCAGGGAGGCCAACGGGGAGCAGGTGACCATGGATACGCTCGCCGGCGACCTGAACGAAATGATCACCGGCCTCGGGCTCAGGGACATTACCCTGCTGGGCTGGTCCATGGGCGCGGGCGTCGTGATGGACTATACCTCCGTCTATGGCTGCGGCGCGCTCCGCCGGGTGGTCCTGTGCGATATGACGCCCAAACAGATCAATGACGATGACTGGAAGCTGGGCCTGTACCAGGGAAAGTATACAAAGGAAGACATGGACAGGGACGCCGGAAAGGAATTTTTCCCGCTGTACAGGGAGTTTGCGCTCGGAGCGATCCCAAAGCTGAAAAAAGTGCCCGCCTTCCTCTTAAAGAAGCCGCTGAAGGAAAAACTTGCGGCCTGTGACGAAGGCGTCCTCAGATCCCTTTCCCGTTCCATGAAGGAAAAGGACTT
Source organism: Clostridia bacterium (assembly GCA_017524725.1). GTDB lineage: Bacteria > Bacillota > Clostridia > Christensenellales > Aristaeellaceae > RUG756. The sequence goes on from JAFXUZ010000065.1 coordinate 900, forward strand.
CAGGACCGCTGTGGAGGAGATCAACGTGCCGGTGCATTATTTTTACGCTGTTCCGGGCTCCCTCTTCTCCCCCGACCTGGCGGACTGGTACGCAAAGCATGTCCGCGCGCCGTACCATCCCGTCGCCTTTCGGGACAGCACCCATATGCTGATCTCCGATCATCCCGACCTTTTTGCGCAGGAGGTCATCCGGGCGCTTGAAAGCTGATCCTAAGCGAGATCCCCCAAAGGAGTGATATCATGAAAAAAACGAAGGCAACTTTCCGGCCGGTCCTGGCGGCGCTGCTGGCGGCCGCGCTGATCCTGCCGGCCGCAGCGCAGGCGCAGGAAACGGACCTGATCACGGTGAATCCCACCTCCGGCCCGATGACCGCGGAGGAAGTCCGAAGGATGACGGAGGACGCCGCGGAGGCGTTTTACGATAACGGCGATCTGAGGGACGAACTGGAGTCGGAGATCACTCAGAGGTCGGAGGTGGTGCCGACCGTGAATTATCAGACCGAGGAAAGGGAATTTTATATCCTGACCCACAACGGAAACAGCATGCGCTTTTTTATGGAGATCATCGGGGAACCGGACGAAAACGGGCGTTACCCGCTGTATATTACGCTGCACGGCGGCGGAGGCGGTCCCAAGGAAGGGAACAACGACGAATGGATCACCATGTCGTATTATTACAGAACTTCCGTTGAGAACGGGATCTACGTCGCCTGCCGGGGGATCACCGACACATGGGACCTTCATTTCCGGGAGGAATCCTATCCGCTGTACGACCGGCTGATCGAGGCCATGATCGTCCTGCACGGCGCGGATCCCAACCGGGTGTACCTGCTCGGTTTTTCGGCGGGAGGGGACGGCGTATACCAGGTCTCCCCGCGGCTGGCGGACCGTTTCGCGGCGGTCAATATGTCCTCCGGACACCCCAACAGTGTTTCGCTCCTGAACCTGGCGAACTGCCCCATCTGCCTACAGGCGGGCGTCCGGGACTGGTACGACGAGGACGCCATGCGCTCCGTCCGGGCGGCGGAGTTTGATGAGACACTGTCCGGCTATCGGGAGAAATACGGTTTCGGATATGAACACAGGGTCTTCATCCACGTCCCGGCAGGGCACAATTACGAGGATTACAAGGACACGGACGCCCTTGTCCTGTCATCCCCCGCCCTTTTTGCCGAGCGGGCGGAGGATTCGGACGCGCTGGGGGTGTTCCTGGAAGTGATGGAGGAATGCGGCATTGAACGGGACGTCTCGGAGCTTTCCTATTACCCCTGTGGAGACAGCGAGGTGTTTGACATCGGTATCACGGAAGCCGTGACCGACACCCTAGGCCTGGAGACGGAGACTGCCAATACCAACGCGGTCGGCTACGTGTCGCAGTTCACCCGCGACCCGGCTCCGGCGCGCCTCGTCTGGGACCTGTCTACCCGGGCGAATACGCGGGAAAAGAACGGCTTTTACTGGCTGGAGGCCGACCCCTCCGTCGACCGGGGCGTCATCACCGCGGAATATGACCATGATTCCAACACGATCACCGTGGAGCCTGACGAGGAGGTGAACGGCGACTTCGCCATTCTCTTCAACCCCTCCCTTGTGGATGTGTCCCGCCCCGTTGTCATCCGGACCGGGGATATCGAGCGCGTTGTCCGGGTCAATCCTTCGGAAGAAATCCTGCGGGATTCCATGCTTGAAAACGGGGATCCGGCTTTGGGCTGCGTCGGGAAGATCATGTACAGCGACATCGCTTCCGCCGGCAGGTGATACGCCGGACGCTGTGCCGAGGGAAATTCCCATTTGCCATTTTTCCCGGCGCATGGTATGATTGTTCCAGTCGATCGATAACTGTAAGGAATGCGGACCATAAATTTCAGGAGGGTGAAGAACAATGCTTTATATCGGCGTGGACCTGGGCACATCGGCGGTCAAGCTGGAACTGGTGGACGAAAACGGGAATATCAAAAACGAGATCTCCCGTTCCTATCCCGTGCGTTTTCCGCATCCCGGCTGGTCCGAACAGGATCCCGACGACTGGAAAAAGGCGGTCCTGGAGGGGATCCCCGAGCTTCTGAAGGGCTTTGACGCCTCCCAGGTCCGGGGCATCGGCGCCGGCGGACAGATGCACGGCCTGGTGGTCCTGGACGACGAGGACCGGGTCATCCGTCCCGCCATCCTCTGGAACGACGGACGTACCCAGAAGGAAGTGGACCACCTCAACGAGGAGGTCGGCCGCAGGAAGCTGTCCGAATGGACGGCCAACATTGCCTTCGCAGGCTTTACCGCCCCCAAAATACTGTGGATGCGGGAAAACGAAAAGGAGAATTTCGACAGGATCAGCAAGATCATGCTGCCCAAGGACTACATCAACTATGTCCTGACCGGCGTGCACTGCACCGATTTCAGCGACGCGTCGGGCATGCTGCTGCTGGACGTCAAAAACCGCCGCTGGAGCGAGGAAATGCTGCGGGAATGCGGCATCACGGAAAAGCAGCTGCCGAAGCTGTTTGAAAGCTACGAGTGCGTGGGCACCCTGAAGAAGGACGTGGCCGCGCTCCTGGGCCTGAAGGAGGACGTGGTGGTGGCCGCCGGCGCCGGCGACAACGCCGCGGCGGCCGTGGGCACCGGCGTGGTGGGCAACGGCGGATGCAACATCTCCCTGGGCACTTCGGGCACCGTCTTTATCACCTCCGACCGTTTCGGGGTGGACCCCAACAACGCCCTGCATTCCTTTGACCACGCGGACGGCGGCTACCACCTGATGGGCTGCATGCTGTCGGCGGCTTCCTGCCTGAAATGGCTGATGGAGGACATCCTGCATTCAACCGATTACACCGGCGAACAGGCGGCCATTACCGAGGACAAACTGGGCAGGAACCAGGTGTTCTTCCTTCCGTATATGATGGGTGAACGGAGCCCGATCAACGACGTGCGCGCCAGGGGCACCTTCATCGGCATGACCATGTCCACCACCCGTGCCGACCTGATCCAGGCGGTATTGGAGGGCGTGTCCTTCGCCATCCGCGACAGCCTGGAGGTGGCCAGGTCCCTGGGCATCGATATCTCCTCCTCCATGATCTGCGGCGGCGGCGCCAAATCCCCGCTGTGGCAGAAGATCATGGCCAACGTGCTGGGCATCACGCTGAAGAAGGCCGCCACCGAGCAGGGCCCCGGCTTCGGCGGCGCCATATTGGCCATGGTGGCTTCCGGAGCGTATCCCACCGTCGGCGACGCCTGCGGAAAACTGATCACCGTGGCCTCCGAGGTCGGCCCGGACAGGGAGCTGACTGCGCGCTATGAAGAGCGCTACCGGGCCTTCAGGAAGATCTATCCCACCCTGAAGGAACTGTTCCCGCAGCTGCAGTAACTTTTGTACCGCCCCCGTGACGGTTGGGACATGAAAAAGGCATAATTTGGTCGCTTCCCATAGACATGCCCCCCTTTTATAAAGTATGCTGTTCCCGTAAGATCCCGATGGGCGGACCGAAAAAGGCCGCCCGGGACGGATAAACGGACACATGCTTTGTGAAAGGGGGCATTTGTATGACATTTCCGCTGACAATCCCACTCGCACTGATCATTCCGGCCGCGGCAGTGATCCTTCTGATCATCCTGTTCGCCATGGGCTACCTGAAGGCGCCCCCGGACACGGCATTCATCATCTCCGGCCTGGGCCGCCGGCGCATCCTGATCGGCAAGGCCGGATGGCGCGTTCCCTTCCTTGAGAGGGTGGACAGGCTGTCCCTGCAGGTCATGACGGTGGACGTCAAGACCTCCGAGGCCGTACCCACCAACGAATTCATCAACGTGATGGTGGACGGTGTGGCCAACGTCAAGATCTCCTCCGACCCCGCGCTGCTTGAGAAAGCCGCCGAGAGCCTGCTCAACATGGACAAGGCGCATGTGATCGCCATGGTCACCCAGGTGCTCGAGGGCAACATGCGTGAGATCGTGGGCTCGGTGGGCCTGAAGGAAATGGTGCAGGACCGCCAGGGCGTGGCCAAGAAGGTATCCGAAAACGTGATCCCCGACATGGCCAAGCTGGGCATCGAGCTGGTGAACTTCAATATCCAGAACTTCCGCGACAACGCCGGTACCATCGAGAACATGGGTATCGACAACGTGGAGCAGATCCGCAAAAACGCCCAGATCGCCAAGGCCAACGCCCAGAGGGACATCGCCATCGCCTCCTCCCAGGCGCAGGAAGAAGCCAACGCCGTCAAGGTGGAGACCGAAAAGATGATCGCGGCCCAGAACGCCGACCTGCACGTGCAGGAAGCCGAGATGAAGGTCCGCGCCGATACCAAGAAGGCTGAGGCCGACGCGGCCTACGCCATCCAGCAGGAGAGCCAGCGCAAGACCATCGAGGTCACCAGGGCCAACGCCGACATCGCCCGCAGGGAAAAGGAAGCCGAGATCGCCGAAAAGGAGATCGCCATCCGCGAGCGCAAGCTGGACGCCGAGGTGCGCAAGGCTGCCGACGCCAGGAAGTACGAGGCCGAAAAGGCGGCCGAGGCCGACCTGATCCGCCGCCAGAGGGACGCCGACGCCAAGAAGTACGAGGCCATCCAGGAGGCGGAGGCCCGCAAGGCCGAAGCCGAAGCCCTGCGCTTCGCCATGGAGCAGGAAGCCGAAGGCATCCGCGCCAAGGGCATCGCCGAAGCGGAGGCCATCGAGAAGAAGGCGGAAGCCCAGAAGAAGATGGGCGAAGCCTCCATACTGGAAATGGTCCTCTCCGCGCTGCCCGAGGTGGTCAAGAACGCCGCTCTGCCCCTGGCCCAGACCGACAAGATCGTCATGTACGGAGAGGGCAACTCCTCCCTCCTGGTAAAGGACGTCATGACCTCCTCCAGCCAGGTGATCGAAGGCGTCCGGGAATCCACCGGCATCGATCTGACCGCCCTGCTGGCCGGCTATATCGGCGGCAAGGCCTCCGGGAACGGAACGGGCGACCCCACTCCCAAGAACTGAAAAAACGCACAATAAAAGCGGGACCCCGCGGGGGTCCCGTCTTTTTTCCGGCGCCGCATGAGATCAGCCGATATATTCCTTGCCGCCCATGTACATGCGCAGGGGTTTGGCGACGGCGATGCGGCCGTCGGGGAGCAGGTTGTTCTCAAGATAGGCGATCAGCATCCGGGGAGGCGCCACCACGGTGTTGTTCAGGGTGTGGGCCAGGTATTTTTTGCCGTCGGTCCCCTTGACGCGGATCTGCAGGCGGCGGGCCTGGGCGTCGCCCAGGTTGGAGCAGCTGCCCACCTCGAAGTATTTCTTCTGGCGGGGGCTCCAGGCCTCCACATCCAGGGACTTGACCTTCAGGTCCGCCAGGTCGCCGGAGCAGCACTCCAGGGTGCGCACCGGGATATCCATGGAGCGGAACAGCTCCACGGTGAACTGCCACAGCTTTTTGAACCATTCCATGCTGTCCTCGGGACGGCAGACCACGATCATTTCCTGTTTTTCAAACTGGTGGATGCGGTAGACCCCGCGCTCCTCGATGCCGTGGGCGCCGACTTCCTTGCGGAAGCAGGGGGAATAGCTGGTCAGGGTCCGGGGCAGGGTCTCCTCATCCAGGATGGTGTCGATGAACTTGCCGATCATCGAATGCTCGCTGGTGCCGATCAGGTACAGGTCCTCGCCTTCGATCTTGTACATCATGTTTTCCATCTCGGCAAAGCTCATGACGCCGGTGACCACGCTGCCGTGGATCATGAAGGGAGGCACGCAGTAGGTGAATCCCTTGTCGATCATGAAGTCCCGGGCGTAGGACAGGATGGCGCTGTGCAGCCGGGCCACGTCGCCCATCAGGTAATAAAAGCCGTTGCCGCTGGTCTTCCGGGCGCTTTCCAGGTCGATGCCGTTCAGCCGTTCCATGATGTCCACATGATAAGGGATCTCGTAATCCGGCACTGCGGGCTCGCCGAAGCGCTCAAGCTCGACGTTTTCGCTGTCGTCCCTGCCAATAGGAACGCTGTCGTCGATGATGTTGGGGATCACCATCATGCGCTTGCGGATCTCTTCCTTGTATTCTTCTTCCTTTGCCTGCAGGGCGTCCAGTTCCTCGGCCATGGCGTTCACCTGGGCCTTGACATTTTCGGCTTCGTCCTTCTGGCCCTTGCCCATCAGGGCGCCGATCTGCTTGGAGAGCACTTTCCGCTGGTTCCGCAGCGCGTCGGCCTTCTGCATGGCTTCGCGGTTCGCCTTGTCCAGGGAAATGACCTCGTCAACCAGGGGCAGCTTGGCGTCCTGGAATTTTTTGCGGATGTTTTCCTTTACTTTTTCGGGGTCGGTGCGCAAAAGGTTGATATCGAGCATGGAAAAGGTCCTCCTTCGTCGTCCACGCGATTTTCGCGGGATCGTGATAAAAAAGAAACACCGCCCCTTCTTCCGGGACGGTGGACCCGTGTTGCCACCCGGCTTGCCTGCCGTGGACAGGCCGCTCTTGAGGCTGTAAGGGGCCTTCCCCGCGGATTTTCGTCCGCACCCTCCGGGAGTGGAAGAGGTGCGCCCCCTTTGCCGCCTTGCACCGTCCGGCGGTTCTCTGGAAAAAAAGACGCATCCCGTTCCCGTATGACGGGTCCGTGTTCATATGGGATTATACACAAATCCCCGGCGCTTTGCAAGGGGATGGATGCTTTATTGTCCGTTTTCCCGGCAGGAAAAACCTTGACATACCTAAGAGGGATAGAGTATAGTCAATTGAACCGACTGTTCCTTTCCCTTCGCCGGATCCATCTCCTCCCGTCGGCGAAGATCATTCATTTCCCGGAGGTCCTGATGAAAAAGTACCGAGGCGTGTTTCCGGCATTATATACGTGCTATGACTCTGAGGGACATATCGACCCCCGGGGAGTGAGGAGCATGGCCCGCTATCTGTGTCAAAGCGGCGTCAGCGGGATCCTGGTCAACGGAAAGCCGGGCGCTGATCCGGGCCTGACCGTCCGTGAAAAGGTGGCCGTGATGGAGAACGTGATGGTCCAGGCGGCCGGGCAGGCGCTGGTGCTTTGCCAGATCGGATGCGAGGGCACGGAGGAATGCAGGGAACTGCTCCGCCGCACCGCGGAATGCGGCGCCGACGCAGCGGTGGTCCTTCGCCCCAGGGAATGGGACGGCCTTCCTGCCCTTCTTGACGCCTGGCGGCGGGCTGCCGACATTGCCGGGAACACCGACATGATCTTCTGCGACTTTCCGATTCCGCTGACTGATGAGGATAAACGCCTGTTTGCCGACTTTGGGCGGGATACCCGGATGAAAGGGATCATCGTTCCTGAAGGCGGAAGCACAGCCGTGGTCGAATACAGGCAGGTATTCGGGAATGATATTTCCCTGTTTGCCACCCGGGAGGCCGAATTCGAGATGTGCATCAGCCGGGGCGCTGATGCCCTGATCGGATATCTCAGCGCCCTGATCCCCGAGATATGCGTCCGACTGGAAAGTTCCCTCCGCTTCAACACGGTCCGGCACGCTTCGGAGGACGGCACCGTTATCCGCAGCCTGGCCGCGCTGATGGACGCTTGCAGCGCGCCGGCTGCCGTGGCCAGGGAGGTACTGAAGACGGCCCGGGGCGTGGACTGCGGATATGTACGCTCTCCGCGGCCCGAGATGACCCCGGAGGACCGGGAACGGGCTGCGGAATGCATCCGGATCATCCGGAGCCTTGCCTGAAACAACTTGAAATAATAACGAAGTCAAATGACGGGTCTTCCCCGGCGGGCCGCTGCCGGGGAAGACCCGTCTGTATGCGGATGGTGCTGCGCCCGTCCGGGCGCCGGACCGGGAGAAGGCCTTCGGGGCGGGATATACCGGCGTTCCCGACGCCACGGAGGGAAATACCGGTCTTTTTTTTATTTTTTTCTGCCACGCTGAAAGAAACCGCGTATATAAATATGACCGGGCTGAAACAAAGGTCCGGGAAAAACCGGACGCCGGGAAGCGGCGGAACGGAAACAGAAAAAACAGTGATCAAACGAAAACAACGATATGCCCGCTGCAGGCGGGCCCTCAGAAGGAGAAAACAACATGATGAACATCAACGCAGCCCAAACAAAGATCAGTGAAGAATACCTGGACCAGGTGACCGGCGGAACGGTCAACAAGAACCCCACTCCCAGCAATACGACCAGCATCGTCGACCAGACCATCAACGGAAAGAACTATGACGCCATCGCGCAGATGATCGCCGACTGGCTGAACGGAGACAATGTACGCACCCGCAAGATCGACAACACCCAGGACATCAACGACTACATGATCTGACGGACCGCCCGGCAGACCGTCAAACGGAACATCAGAAAAAACAGACAATAAAAAGGAGAACAATCAAAATGACTGAAGTATATACGACCCCCAAGGAAACCATGATCCGTAAAGAACTGACCGATGCGGAAACGGAGATCGTCGCCGGCGGTTCCCCCTTTGAAGACTGCTTCGGAGATATCGCACTTTACCGCGCCGGCGTGTCCTTTGAAAACGTGTGCTTCGGAAGCGACCGCTACTATGTGGGTTCCAAGAAGATCGACAAGGAACTGGCCAGGACCCTTCGCAGTGAAAGCACGAAGCTCTGGAATTCCAAATACGCCTCCAGCGCCGATATGGTCGGCTACCTGCGCGAATGGAAACAGGTCCTTGCCAGCGATTACAACATCGACTGGAACGGGAGACTCGGCACCTACGAAGCCTGTGTATGGTAAAACAGGCCGATGAAATAAAAAAACAGGAGAAGTAAAGAAATGACTATGATGAATACAGAAAATACGATGAAGCGCCGCGAACTGAACCGGGAGGAAACCGAACTGGTGACGGCCGGCACGTTTACCCCCAATACGTACAGGAAATCAGGCTACCAGTCGGTAGGTATTTCCACCAGCTACCACTTTTTCGATAAGGACGAGTTCATGTTCATGGGCCGCTCCATCACCTGCGACCAGGCCAACAGCATCGTCAAGATGGCGAACCAGGTCCTGGATGCGATGAATACCGGCGCCAGGGGAGCAAACCAGGTCAACACGACCGACGCGGCCTTCATCCGCGCTTTCAACAGCCAGCTGTACCTTGAATACGGCATTGCCTGGGACGGCGCTCCGGGATATGACTTCTGATCCCCACCGATCTTAAGGAAAACAGGATAAACAACGGCGCTGCCGCAGAAAAAACTGCGGCAGCGCCTTTAACAATATCCGGTTTTCCGCGGGCCTTATCAGGCCATGCCGGCGGTGATGATGGCCATGCAGTAGACCTCGTCGGCGTTGCAGCCGCGACTCAGGTCGTTGATGGGGGCGTTGAGGCCCTGCAGGATGGGGCCGTAGGCGGCAAAGCCGCCCAGGCGCTGGGCGATCTTATAACCGATGTTGCCGGCTTCCAGCAGGGGGAAGATGAAGGTGTTGGCCTGGCCCGCTACCTTGGAGTCCGGGCACTTGGTCTTCGCCACTTCCGCGCTTACCGCGGCGTCGAACTGGAATTCGCCGTCGATGGTAAGATCGGGGGCCATCTGCCGGGCTTCGATCACGGCGTCGTGGCTCAGCTTGACGGTGCCGCCCTTGCCGGAACCGTAGGTGGAGAAGGAAAGCACGGCCACCTTGGGATCGATGCCGAAGAATTCGGCGGTCCGGGCGGACTCCACAGCCACCTCGGCCAGCTGCTTTGCGGCGGTCTGGACCACGTTGCCGTCCTTGTCCAGTTTGTCCTTGTATTCGATGTTGATGGCGCAGTCGCCCATGACGATGCGCTCTTCCACGCCGTCCTTTTCACGGAAAAGCACGAAGGAGGAGGACACCAGGGTGGAACCCTTGCGGGTCTTGACGATCTGCAGCGCGGGGCGGACGGTGTCGGCGGTGGAATAGGTGGCACCGCCCAGGAGGGCGTCGGCCTTGCCCATTTTAACCAGCATCGTGCCGAAATAATTGCTCTTCTGAAGGGCGGCGCGGCATTCGTCCTCGGTCATCTTGCCCTTGCGCAGCTCCACCATGTAAGCGACCATCGCGTCCATTTCAGGGTAGGTCAGCGGATCGAGGACCGTGGCTTTGGATACGTCAAATCCGTTTTTGGCGGCGGACGCTTTTACCTCGTCCACGTTCCCGCACAGGATCACGTCCATCAGATCGTCCTTCAGGAGACGCGCGGCGGCTTCCTGGATCCTTTTGTCGGTGCCCTCGGTGAAAACAATGGTCTTCCTGGAGGCCTTCAGGTTGGCGATGAGCTTATCAAACATTCCCATGACAATACACCCTCCCGTCGATATTTTGCCTTTTCAAGCACCATTATGGTATCACAAACGGGTCAAAATTACAAGTGCAACGCCGCACGGCGCGGTATATATGCGAATCGGCGTCCCGGTCCGTGAAGAACGAATTGCAACAATATTGTGATAATCGGGCTACACTCTTTTCAAAAGTGTTAAAATTCGATATAATATGTAGAAGGGGCGCATCCGCCCCGGGGAGGGCCTATGCCGAAGGAAAATTACGACCGGATAATGCAGCAGGAGATCGCCGTCCTCTGCCGGGACCGGGTGCCGAGGCTCCTTCTCCATTCCTGCTGCGGGCCCTGTTCCAGCGCGGTACTGGAAAAGCTCTGCCCCTTTTTTGACGTCACGGTCTACTACTACGACCCCAATATCCACCCCCGGGAGGAATACGATCGCCGGGCCCGGGAGCAGGCGAGGCTGCTGGAGGAGATGCGTCCCGCGGGGAAGCAGGTGGGCCTGATCGCGGCGGAATGGGATGCGGAAAACTGGTTCAGCCTCACCCGGGGGCTGGAGGACGAAAAGGAAGGCGGCAGAAGGTGTGAGGTCTGCTTTGAGATGCGCCTGATGAAAACGGCCGAGGCCGCCCTGCGGGGCGGATTCGACCTGTTCACCACCACGCTGACGGTCAGTCCCCACAAGGACCCGGATAAGGTGAACGCCGCAGGCTTCCGGGCCGAAAAAGCGACGGGGGCCAGGTATCTGCCTTCGGATTTCAAGAAGCGGAACGGGTATCTGCGCTCCCTCAGGCTCAGCGCGGAATACAGCCTGTACCGGCAGAATTACTGCGGATGTGTTTATTCCATGCGGAAGGATTCCGGATTTCCCGAGTCAGACAAATAAGGAGGAATGAGATCGTGGGTACGCTTCACAACACAGCTGAAAAAGGTGATTTTGCGCGCACGGTGCTGATGCCCGGGGATCCCCTCAGGGCGAAATTCATTGCCGAGAATTTTCTTGAAAAGCCGCGGCTGGTCAACAACGTCCGGGGCATCCAGGGCTATACCGGCACCTGGCAGGGCAGGGAAGTATCGGTCATGGGCAGCGGCATGGGCATGCCGTCCATCGGGATCTATTCCTATGAGCTGTACAACCATTACGACGTGGAGAACATCATCCGGGTCGGCAGCGCGGGCCTGGTGGACAGGGACCTGAAGATCCGTTCGGTGGTGGCCGCCATGAGCGCCTATTCCAATTCCTCCTACGGCGACCAGTTCGGTTTCCGGGGCGTCATGGCGCCCTGCTGCAGCTATGACCTGCTGGAAAAAGCGGTTGCCGAGGGCCGTCGCCTGGGCGTAGGCATGCGGGTGGGGGCGGTGTATTCCTCCGACACCTTCTATGACGAAAGGCCCCAATTGGAAGTACTGCAGAAGATGCACGTGCTGTGCCTTGAAATGGAGACCTACGCGCTGTACCTCAACGCGGCCCGGGCAGGAAAGAACGCCCTGAGCCTTTTGACCATCTCGGACAATCCCTTCACTGGTGAGTGCTGCACCCCCCAGGAGGTGCGGGAGACCTTCACCCAGATGATGGACATTGCCCTGAGCCTTGCCTGACATGGATGTGAAGACCCGCCGGATCCTTGTGAGCGCCTGCCTGCTGGGGCTCAGATGCCGCTATGACGGCGCGGGAAAGGAATGCCCTGCTGCCGCGGCCCTGGCGGAGGGCGGCGCCGTGCTGATCCCGGTGTGCCCGGAACAGCTGGGCGGGCTGCCCACCCCCAGAACACCCGCGGAGATACAGAAGGACGGCCGCGTCGTGACCGCGGACGGGCGGGACGTGACGGAGGAATACCTGCGGGGCGCCCGGGAAGCCGTCCGCCTTGCCGTAAAGACCGGATGCACAGAGGCGGTCCTCAAGGCGCGTTCGCCCTCCTGCGGATGCGGCGAGGTGTACGACGGCACTTTTTCCGGAACGCTCACAAAGGGCTGGGGCTGCGCCGCGCGCGCCCTGACGGATGCCGGGCTCCGGGTGATGACGGAGGAGGAACTGGCCGCGGGAGAGACTGCGGCCGGGAGCTGACGCGGGTCCCGCCGGCGGCTTGAAAAAGAACAAAAAACAGCCACGGGGCGAGAGAAATTGATAAAGTCCCCATCGGCGGCGCAAAAAAACAGCCGCGGGGCGAAAGATACTGATAGCGACCCCCATCGGCGGCGCAAAAAAACAAAAACGATCGCGGGGCGAAAGATACGGATAAGGGCCCCATCGGCGGCGCAAAAAAACGATCGCGGGGCGAAAGATACTGATAAGGACCCCATTGGCGGCGAAAAAAAAGAAGGAGGAGAGGATTTGCTGGAGGAGCTTTTTGCGAGGAGCGCGGATTGCGATACCGTGGTGTTTGATATTGGGAATACGCTGATGCGCTTTGATCCCGAGGATATCATACAGAAGCTGATCGGGGAAAAATACCGCGACGGCATCCGCCACGCGCTGTTCTCTCCGGACCATGCCTGGCGCTGGAGCTGCTTTGACGAGGGCCTGTTCCCGAACGGGACCATTGCGCTGAACATCGTCCAGGAGGAGGGCCTTCCCGACGAAGCCGCGGGGGAGATCATGTACGCGCTGGACCACTTCCACGAGCTCAAAACGGGTCTTCCCCTCAGCCGCGGCATCCCGCGCCTGAAGGAAGAGGGAAAGCGCCTGCTGGCCCTGACCAATTACGCCACGCCGCAGATCGATTACTGCTGGGAGAAGTTCGACTTTTTCCGTTATTTCGACGGGCGCGTGGTCAGTTCGGAGGAAAAGGTGACCAAACCGGATCCCCGCATCTACCGCATCCTGATGGACAGGTACCATGTGACGCCGGAGAAAGCGCTTTTTATCGACGACGCGGCTGTCAATACCGAAGCGGCGGCGGCCCTGGGGTTCCGGGTGTGGAACGGCGTGTTTTTCTGATATGAACAGGGCCCGCGGGCGGTGTCCCGGAACGCCGGACGGAAAAAACCTCCGGCGGGGACGCATCAGCGAGGAAAAGAGGAGATCGGCATGATGAAACGGAAAACGGAAAAAGGACGCAGGCTCTGCCTGACGGCGATGGTCGCGTGCCTGGCGCTGGGGCTTAGCGGCTGCTACGCGCCGCCACCGGCGGTGGACGCCACCGGCGACCTGTATCCGGAATATCCTTCCCGGCCGACGGAGGCCGCCGCGACGGTGTACCAGCCCATCGTAACGGTGAACGCGTCCGCCGGGGCTGAGCCGGAGACCACGCCGTATACCGGCGGGATCATCGTGGTGAGCGGCACGTCGACGCCCACGGCAAGGGTGATCGTGATCAACACCCAGACGCCGTCGGCGACCATCCCCGCGGCGACCCCGGTGCAGTCCACGCCTACGGCCGTACCCACAGCCACCTCCTCGGCGCTGCGCAACGGTTCCCAGGGGGATACGGTGCGCGATATGCAGCGCAAATTAAAGAAGCTCGGCTTCTACAGCGGCAGCATCGACGGCGATTTCGGTCCGGGGACCGAGGCGGCGGTCAAACGCTTCCAGGCCCAGTACGGCCTGACGGCCGACGGCGTGGCGGGCACCATGACCCTTGCGGCCCTGGACATGGCCCAGGCTACGGCCAGCCCAACCGATACCCCGACGCCCAAGCCCACGGCGGCTCCCAATTATAACGAGAACACCCGGCTTGGGATAGGCGATTCGGGCACACTGGTCCGCAAGGTACAGGACCGCCTGATCGAACTCGGCTATCTTGCGGGCGAAGCCAACGGCAAATACAACAACGCCACGGAAGCTGCGATGCGCGCCTTCCAGAAACGCCACACCAGTGTGTCCGACGGCGTGGCGGGCAAGGAGACTCTGGACGCGCTGTTCTCCGCCAAAGCCAAAAAGACAACAACTGCTTCGGGCGTGGTGGGCATTACCCTGCGCTACGGCGACAATAACGCGGACGTCAAGGTCATCCAGACACGCCTCAAATCCCTGGGGTATTATACCGGGCCGGTCAACGGCAATTTCGGCCCCCAGACCCAGGAAGCGGTCCAGACCTTCCAGGCCCTCAACGGCCTGAAGTCGGACGGCGTCGCCGGAGGCGGCACACTGGAAAAGATGTTCGCCAACGGTGCGCCGACCTATCGCCAGGCCAAGGGCACGGCCACCCCCAGGCCCACCCACACCCCGACCCCCAGGCCCACCGACGCGCCGACCTATAAATCCGACACCTACCTGAAGGTAGGCGCCCAGGGCACGCTGGTCAGGCAGATGCAGATCCGCCTGATCGAACTGGGATACCTGGCGGGCGAGCCCACCGGTAAATTCAACAACGGCACCCTCCTGGCCCTGATGAGCTTCCAGAAAAGGCATATCAACTATTCCGACGGCGTCGCCGGAGTGGAGACCCTGGACGCGCTGTTCTACGGCAGCGCCCGCAGGATGAACACGGCCATGGGCGTGGTGGGGGTCACGCTGCAGTTCGGCGATAATTCCCCTGCGGTCAAAGCCCTGCAGAACCGCCTGGACAGCCTGGGCTACTATAACGGCGCCATCAACGGTGATTTCGGCAACAATACCCTGAATGGGGTCGCCCTGTTCCAGAACCTCAACGGCCTGAAGCCCGACGGCGTCGCCGGGACGGCCACCCTGGAGGCCATCTTCAGCCCGGACGCCAAAACCTACGCCCAGGCCGGGGCCAACTGAAACTGACGGAGGAAATTGAAAAGAAATGCAGGACATGACGGAACGCTATGTATCCCCCTTTTCCACCCGCTACGCCAGCGATGAGATGCAGGAACTGTTTTCCCAGAGGCATAAGTTCCTCTCCTGGCGGGATATGTGGATTTATCTTGCCGAAAGCGAAAAGGAGCTGGGCCTCAATATCACCGACGAGCAGATCGAAGAGATGCGCGCCAACCGGGACCGGCTGGACCTGGACAGGGCCGCGGAATATGAGAAGGAGACCCGGCACGACGTTATGGCGCATATCCGCGCCTGGGGGGAGATCTGCCCCCATGCCCGCGGGATCATCCACCTGGGGGCCACCTCCTGCTATGTCGGCGACAATACCGATATCCTGATCCTCCGGGACGCGATGACCCTGGTGTGTTCCCGGCTGCTGGCGGTCATCCGGGTGCTGAGGGATTTTGCCGATAAATATAAGTCCGTCCCCTGCCTGGCCTTCACCCATTTCCAGAGCGCCCAGCCCACCACCGTGGGGAAAAGGGCATGCCTGTGGCTGAACGACCTTGTGACGGACCTTGGCGAGATCGACCATTTCCTTTCCATCCTCCGGCCCCTGGGCTGCAAGGGGACCACGGGGACCCAGGCCAGCTTCATGGAGCTGTTCGGCGGGGACTATGAAAAAGCGCGCCGGCTGGACGATATGATCGCCCGGCGGATGGGTTTTGAAGGCAGCGTGCCCGTTTCCGGACAGACCTATTCCCGCAAAACGGATTCCCTGGCGCTGAACGTACTGTCGGGCATTGCCCAGAGCGCCCACAAGTTTTCCAACGACCTGAGGCTCCTGGCCCATAAGAAGGAAATGGAGGAGCCCTTTGAAAAGGGCCAGGTGGGCTCCTCGGCGATGGCGTACAAGCGCAATCCCATGCGGTGCGAAAGGATCGCGGCCCTGAGCCGTTACCTGATCGGCAATGCCCAGAACGCGGCCCAGACGGCAGCGGAGCAGTGGTTCGAAAGGACCCTGGACGACAGCGCCAACCGCAGGATTTCCATAGCCGAAGGTTTTTTGTGCTGCGACGCCATCCTGGCGCTGTACCTGAACGTGGCCGGGGGCATGGTGGTGTATGAAAAGATGATGGAACGCCACCTCCGGGAAGAAATGCCCTTTATGGCCACCGAAAATATTATGATGGACGCCGTCGCCCGCGGCGCCGACCGCCAGGAGGTCCACGAACGGATCCGCGTCCATTCCCAGGCAGCGGCCCGGGCGGTGAAGCAGGACGGCCTTGAAAACGACCTGGTGGACCGCATCGCCGCGGACCCGGCCTTCCGCCTGACGCGGGAGGAGATCCTCGGGGGACTGAAGAGCGGGAATTTCATCGGCTTTTCCGTGCAGCAGACCGAGGATTACCTGCGCGGCACCGTCGATGCGATCCTCGGAAAAGAGAAGGGCGAGGTCCGGGTCAAGGAGATCAGCGTCTGACAGAGTATCGACTGGTTCGGGGCCGGTGAAAAAGCCGCTTTTTCATCGGCCCCGAACCTTTGTTTGTATAAATAAATATGCATCGTCCCACCGAAAGAACGGGTGCTCCCGGCCCGGAGCCGGGGAATACCCGGGCTATACAGGGGAACAGGTCCGGAGTGAGAAAAGCCCTGTTGGCGGATAATTGTATTTCGAGTGAATTTTTATGCATTTTATTGCTGAAATTCCTTGACAGGCCTCCATATCCTGAGTATAATTGCTTCATCCAATTTGAAGGAGGAATCCCGATCTATGAAGAAGCTGACTGCATTTGTTCTGGCCCTGGTCCTGGGCCTGTCCCTTTGCTGCGCCGCGACGGCGGATACCCTGACCATGTGCACCAACGCGTCTTTCCCGCCCTATGAATTCCTGGACGGCGACACCTATGCCGGCATCGACGTGGAGATCGCCAATGCCATCGCCGCCAAGCTGGGTTATGACCTTGAGATTATGGACATCGAATTCGGCGCCTGCATCCCCGCCGTCGTTTCCGGCAAGGCGAACTTCTGCATGGCCGGCCTGACCGTGACCGAAGAGCGCGCCCAGATGGTCGATTTCTCCACCTCCTATGCCACCGGCGTGCAGGTGGTCATCGTCAAGGAAGGCTCCGCCATCACTTCTGTGGACGACCTGTTTGCCGAAGGCGCCAACCACACCGTCGGCGTGCAGGAAGCCACCACCGGCGACATTTACGTTACCGGCGATATCGAGGAAGCGGGCCTGGGCACCGTGGCGCGTTTCCAGACCGGCAACGACGCCGTGATGGCGCTGGTCACCGGCAAGGTGGACTGCGTGGTCATCGATAACGAGCCCGCCAAGGCCTATGTGGCCGCCAACGAGGGCCTGGTCATCCTGGAGACCGAATACATCACCGAGAACTACGCCGCGGCCTTCGCCAAGGACAGCGCCCTGACCGAACAGTTCAACGCCGCCCTGGCGGAACTGCAGGCTGACGGCACCATCGACGCCATCATCGCCAAGTACATCAACACCGGCGACGCGGAATAAAACCGTGATCCGGACGGACGGGGGCGGCGTACCGCTCCCGTTTTTTTCGGTCTCCGGCGGCGCCCGGATTTGCTGGTGAAACTCATCATCGGATACGCAGGAGGAATGGCATGGACAAATGGTTCCAACAGATGCAGGCGGAATTCAGGCTCTGCTTTATCGACAAGGACCGCTGGCGTCTTCTGCTCACCGGACTCGGGAACACCATGGTGATCTCGCTGTTCGCGGTATTGATCGGCATCCTGATCGCCGTGGTCGTGTCGCTGGTCCGTTCCAGATGGGACACCACCCACGAGCGGATGCGTCCGGGCCCGGGCAAGGCGATATTCGCTTTTTTTGACCGGCTGTGCCGGCTGTATATCACCGTCATCCGCGGAACGCCGACGGTGATCCAGCTGATGATCATGTACTACGTCATATTCACCAGCACGAAGAACGGCGTGCTGGTGGCCATCGTTTCCTTCGGCATCAACTCCGGCGCCTATGTGGCGGAGATCATCCGCGGCGGCATCATGTCCATCGAAAAGGGGCAGATGGAGGCCGGCCGCAGCCTGGGCCTGAATTACCACCAGACGATGTGGTACATCATCGCCCCGCAGGTGCTCAAGGCCATCCTCCCGGCCCTGGCCAACGAGTTCATCGTCCTTTTGAAGGAGACGTCCATATCCGGTTATGTGGCGGTGATGGATCTGACCTACGCGGGCAACCGCATCCGCGGCGCCACCTATTCGGCGTTCATGCCGCTGATCGCGGTGGCGATCATCTACCTGGTGGTGGTGGTGGGCCTGACCAAGCTGGTGGGCCGCCTTGAAAGGAGGCTGCGTCAGAGTGACGGAAGGTAAGATCGACCTTCAGAAGAGGAACAGCGCCATCGGCGAGGAACTGATCCGCGTGGAGCACCTGAAAAAGCACTTCGGCAAGCTGGAAGTCCTCAAGGACGTCAACCAGGTGATCCGCCGGGGGCAGAAAGTGGTGCTCCTGGGGCCCTCCGGCTCCGGCAAGACCACGTTCCTCAGGTGCCTGAACCTGTTGGAGCAGCCTACCGGGGGAAAGATATGGTTTGAGGGGAATGAGATCACCGCGCCGGACTGCGACATCGACAAGGTCCGGGCGCGGATGTGCATGGTGTTCCAGCAGTTCAACCTGTTCCCCCACCTGAGCATCCGCAAAAACATCACCCTGGCGCCGGTCAAGCTGAAGCTGAAGAGCCAGGCGGAGGCCGACGCCGACGCCGAACGCCTTCTCGGCAGGGTCGGCCTGCTGGAAAAGATCGACGCCTATCCCCGGCAACTGTCCGGCGGACAGCAGCAGCGCATCGCCATCGTCCGTGCCCTGGCCATGAACCCGGATGTGATGCTCTTTGACGAGCCCACCAGCGCCCTGGACCCGGAAATGGTGGGAGAGGTGCTTTCCGTCATGGTGGAGCTGGCCCGGGAGGGCATGACCATGGTGGTGGTGACCCACGAGATCGGCTTTGCCCGGGAAGTGGCGGACCACGTGGTCTTTATGGACGACGGATACATCGTGGAGGAAGGAACGCCCGATGAGGTCCTGAGGGACCCCAAACAGGCGAGAACGCAGGATTTCCTGCGGAAGGTGCTCAAATAATGGCCAATATGCTGGATTATATCCTGTGGCGCGGGGACCTCGGCTTTCGGGAGCGGCCCTTCAACGAGGTGGATAACCTGATCTTCTGCGAGTTTGGCTATGCCCCCTGGGATGATCTGCTTCCCGCTGAGGGCAGCGGCGAGGTGCTGTTTTTGCGTGAGGCCGCCCTCAGGTATGTCGCTTCAGGCCGTCCGGCCCCCCCGAGCACCGATCCCGGGCCGGCGCTCCGCCTGGGCGCCCTTTCCGAACGCTTTTCCCGGACGGGGGTCAGCGATTATGTCAACCGGGTGGACCGGGCGAACCGGATCCAGTTCTGCGCGATGACCTTCCATCCCGGGGACGGCAGCCTGTTTGTGACCTACCGGGGAACGGATTCCACCCTGACCGGCTGGCGGGAGGACTTTTCACTCAGCTATTCCGTCCGTACGGCAGCCCAGGAGGCCGCGGTCAGGTACCTGGAGGGGGTCGCGGACAGGTATCCCGGCCCCATTCGTGTGGGCGGGCATTCCAAGGGCGGCAACCTGGCCCTGTACGCTGCGTCCTTCTGCGATGACGCCGTCCGGGCGCGGATCGCGGACGTTTACAGCAACGACGGGCCGGGCCTGAACGAAAAAGCCGTCGACACGCCGGACTACGTGCCGCTGAGCGGATGTTTCCACCTGATCATTCCCGAGGAGAGCGTTATCGGCGTCATCATGAACGGCGAAACGGAACGCAAAGTGATCAAAAGCAGCGCAAGGGGGCTTCAGCAGCACGACCCGATGACCTGGCAGGTCGTCGGAACGGAATTTGAAGAAGCCGGGGGCCAGGCAGGAAACAGCGTATTTGTGGACCGGACCGTCCGCAGGTGGCTGGACGACATGAGCGAATCGGAAAGGCAGAGCCTGACCGACGCGCTGTTTGACGGCATGGAGGCGACCGGCGCCGATACCCTGCGCGAGGTAAAGAACGGCGGCCTGGCGGCCGCCGGCACGATGCTGAAAAATTTCCTGGATATGGACGGCGCCCGGCAGAAGGAAGTCGTGGATTCGGTGGGCAAACTGGTGCGCGCCGGGGGCGGACAGCTGGTGGACGGTGCCCGGAAGGGCATCGGCGGACTGATGAATATCATCGACCAGACCCTGTCCGGGGCGGATGATAAGGATAACAAGCCGCCGGAAAGCAGGTGATCCGGTCCTGCGGGCCTGCGCCCCTCATCGGGAGCGGCCGCCGGTGGCAATATCGATATTTTCTCGGAGCATGACGCCCGCCCGGCCCGGGCGGGTTTTTTCCTGACTCCAACTGTATACAGGGAGGGATCACGGTGAAAAAACGGTTTGCCTTCATCATGGCCTGGCTGATGTTCTGCATACCTGCGCCGGACAGTGCCGGGGCGGAAACCGTACAGCTGCGCATCATCGCCACCAGCGACCTGCACGGCAAGTTCGTGCCCTGGGATTATGCCCTGAACGAAGAGAGCCTGTCCGGCAGCGCGGCCCAGCTGGCCGGCGCCATCGCCGCGTACCGCACTCCCAATACCCTGCTCGTGGACGCGGGGGACACCATCCAGGACAACTCCGCCGAGATCTTCCTGGGCAGCGGCGATACACATCCGATGGTGCGGGCGCTGAACTATCTGGGATATGACGTGTGGGTGACGGGCAACCACGAATACAACTTTGGCATACCGGCGCTGAAAAAGACCATCGCCGATATGGAAGCGAAGACGCTGGTGGGGAATGTGTACGGCGAGGACGGACAGCCCATCGCCGACGGATATACGATCCTGGACGCGGGCGGCGTACGGGTGGCGGTGATCGGCATGGTCACGCCAAACATCATCCGATGGGACGCGGCGAACCTGGCGGGGTGCACCGTGACGGATCCGCTGGAGGAGACACGGAAGATCATCGACGCCGTCCGGGGACAGGTCGACGTGCTCCTGGGCGTATACCACATGGGCATTGAGAACGAATACGGCGTACCGAATTCCGGCGTCACCGATATCCTGAACGCATGTCCGGAATTTGACGTGATGGTGTCTTCCCACGAGCACACCCTGATCCCGTCCATGGAGCTAAGCGGCGTCCTGGTGGTACAGAACCGGTATATGGCCCAAACCATGGCGGTCATCGACCTGACCCTTGAAAACGCCGGCGGCGGCTGGAAAGTCAGGGACAGGACGGCCGAAAGCGTTGATGTCGGCAGGTACGCGCCCGACCCCGGGATGATGGAAATGCTCTCCGGATACGACGCTTTTGCCCGCGCCGACGCGGAAAGAGTGATCGGTACCCTGGAGGGCGGGGCGCTGGTCCCCGAAAACCGGGTTGGGGAGATCCCCACCGCCAGGGTCCGGGACACCGCGCTCATCGACCTGATCAACCGGGCGCAGATGCATTACTCCGGCGCGCGGGTATCGGCGGCGCCGCTGACTGCGGCAGGCGCCAACCTGTATCCCGGGGCCGTCCGCAAGCGCGACATCGCCCTGATGTACAAATATCCCAACACCCTTTACCTGCTGCGGATGAATGGAAAGCAGCTGAAAAGGTTCATGGAATGGTCGGCCCGCTATTTCAATACCCTGCGATCCGGCGATGCGGCGGTCTCTGCCGATCCCTCCTTTGCCGATTACAATTATTTTATGTTCGAGGGCGTGCGTTATCTGGTGGATCTGAAACGGGAGCCGGGCAGCCGCATCCGTGACCTGACCTGGCCGGACGGCACGCCCGTAAAGGATACGGAAGAATTTACCCTTGCCGTGAACAATTACTGCGCCGCGTCCCAGCTGCTCGTCCCCGGGATCATCTGTGAAGCGGACGATATGCCCGTCCTTCTGGAAAAGGACGTGCGCGGCGATATCGGCGGCATCCGGGAACTGATCCGGGATTATATCGTCAATGTCAAAGGCGGGGTGATCACCCCGGAATGCAGCGAAAACTGGCGTATCGTCGGCATTGAATGAACACAGGGGACGGTTCTCTGTGTTCGGCGCGTAAAGACGAAGGCGGGGCCTGTGCGGCCCCAAACCCCGCGGCAGAGGTTATCACCCCATATGCACTAACTTAAAACACAAGTCATTTGTAATGGTCGCGATTTTCGACGTTTTTCAACGCATAACCCTTTAAGCATTCGCAGCAACACCATCCGCGGATCAGTCAAATTCGTTACAAGCAGCAGGTTGACCAT
>JAFXUZ010000005.1 GCA_017524725.1 Clostridia bacterium
CAGCTTCGCCGTCGTCGTTCAGCACCACACACCAGATATCGGATGCGCTTGTGAAATGGGAAACGGCGTTTTCTCCGCCCTGCGCAAGTCCGTTGGTGATGATCACGGGCTCAGCGGAGGTGGGCTTAGCTTCCGTCATGATGGGGATGATCACGCCCTCACCCAGCGGGCCGGCCACGGTGATGGTGTGACCGTAGTCCAGATACACGCCCTTGGTCATGAGCTGCGAGCCGGAGACAAAGAGCTCGCCATTTTTGATTTGATCCGCAGAAAGAACATATACATTGCCATATGCCGGATTGCTGCCGGTGAGAGATCCGCCGTTCAGCCGGACGCAGCCGCCATCTGCATAGATGTCCGATTGTCCCCCGGAGCCGCCGATCGTGCCGCCGTTCATGATGAAGGTCGCGTAATCATCCACACTGACCCGGCCAAACCTGCGTACTGTACCGTTCATGTCGGCGGTGACGGCGCCTCCGTGCATGGTAAAGGTGGCATAGTCGTACACGTACACAACGTTCTCCAGGGTCCCGGAGCCGACGATGGCGCCTCCGTTCATCGTAAAGGAGGAGCCGGATTCCGCTGCAATGAAGTCGATAAACCCGTTGTCGCCGCCTTTAAACCTGCCTCCGCCGACGGCATCCGACAGCGTGAGGCTTCCATTGATCGACAGACAGCAGGGGTACTCGACCCCAGCTGGGGGATTCAATGCAGAAGCGTCCAGCGTATGCCCCTGCAAGTCCAGCTCAGCCGTGACGCCTGCGGGGACCTGGAGGCCACGGTCATTCGATGAAGCCGTGATATCCCCGGTGACGACGATCGAACCGCCACACTCGAGAGCCATCCTGAGCTGCTCCCACGTGGAAACCTTGCCGGTCATGGCGGTCAGCGCGCCTCCGGCCAGCAGGCTGTTGTCGGAAACGGCACCCACCCGGAAAAGCCGGCCAGTACTGTACATCACGAAGGGCTGTTCCACGGTCACCGTGCCGCCGAAGGAAGAGGCGGTAATGCTGATGGTCTCCTTCGTGGCGTCTGTCCAGTCGAGGTTGACGGTGCTGGTGCCCTTTTTGTTCTTGCCGTCACCGATACCAAAGCCGTCGGAGCTGGCCGAGGAAGCATTGATCGTGCCGCCGGTGATCGTGATCGTGCTGCCGGTGCCGTCCGTGCCGCTGCCGATGCCCGCGCCGCCGCTGGAACCGCCCGTGGCGGTGATATTTCCGCCGGAAATGGTGATGGTTGCGTGGCCGTACTCGCCGCCGCCAATGCCGGAGCCCTTGGAGTTGCCGGTCGCGGTGACGGTGCCGCCGTAGATGTCGATGGTGCTCACATCGGCGCGGGTGCCGCTGGCGTCACCGCCACCGATGCCGGCAGAGCTGTCCCTGCCCGTAGCTGTGACCGTACCGCCGTAGATGATAATATGGCCGCCATCGCTGTCCCGGCCGCCGCCGATGCCCGCGCCGTTGCTGCCGCCGGTGGCAGTGATCGTGCCGCCGTAGATCGTGATGGTGCCCGTCGTTTGGTCGTCATTGCTTCCGATGCCGGCGCAGTTGTTGTAGCCGGTGGCTTCAATGGTGCCGCCGTGGATCACGATGCTGCCGTTGTCATGCCCGGAGTAACCACCGATGCCAGCGCCGCCGGACGGCGTGGAGACGATTTTACCGGTACCGTTGGTCTGACTGTAGATGGTCAGCGTGCTGCCTGCGGGAACATACAGGCCTTTCACGTTTAAGGTGCAGCCGTCGCCGAGGATCAGATTGACATCGCCGGTGATGGACTCAATGCGGCCATTCTTGGTGACATCGCTGTTCAGGTAGTACCATCCTTCGGTCATTCCGCCGTCCTGCGGCACAGGGCGGACTCTGTCCGCGTAAGCGGTTTCCGTGATAACCGCCGTGCCGTTCCAGCTGCATTTGACGTAGGAAACATGGTTCTGGACCGCGTCCAGTTTTACTTCACCGGTATCCGGCAGGATGCCGTACCCTTCCTGATCCGCCTGGAAATATCCGTCCGGATCGTCCGTGCCGTTGTGCGCGCCATAGCCCCTGGTGATGAAAGCCGTGCCGGCGGAGGAGGAGACGCCAAGGTCCGCGCCTTCCGTCAGCGCGCCGGAGACCATGATGACTGCATCCGCGGCCAGGTTGATGTTGTTGACCGTGCCGCTCTTCATGTTGCCGGAGACCACGGGGTTGCCGGAAACGGTCATGGTGGCCGTGCCGGACACGTGTACTCCGCCGCCGTTATTGACGCAGGTGTTGTTCGTGATGGAGCCGCCGTTCAGGTTGAGCACGGCATTTGTTCCATCGGGCAGGTAGACGCCGCCGCCCCAGGTGGCGGACGCGTTGCCGGTGATGCTGCCGCCGCTGAGGGTCAGCGTGCCGCTGTTGTAGATGCCGCCGCCGCTGCCTGTGCAGTTGCCGCCGGTGATCTTGCCGGTCTGGGCTGAACTGCTGTCGGTGATGGTCAGCGTGCCCTCGTTTTTGATGGCATAGCCGTCCGCTGCCGCGTCATGTCCCGTCAGTCTGCGGTCCAGGGTACGGCCGTTCAGGTCGATGGTGATGTTCTTGCCGCTGCCGACCACCAGCGCGGTATCATGAACATAATCAGCGGTGATGTTATATGCCAGCCGGATCGTCGCACCGGACGGAGCGCCGTTGATGAGATTCTGAAGCTGACCCCAGTAACTGATGGGATTGATATAGGCTTCCAGCTTGCTGCCGGTCAGCAGGCTGTTGTCGTCCACGACGCCCGGCATGAAGATCGGGTTGGGGTATTCGAATTCGCCGACGTACTTGCCGAAGGTATTTTCAATGGTCACCGTGCCGCCGAAGGAGGAGGCGGTGACGCTGATGCCGTCCCTCGTGGCAGCGGTGTAGCCGAGGGTGATCGTACTGCCGGATGTATTCTTGCCGTTGCCGATGCCATAGCCGCCTGAGCTGGCCGTGGCGCTGACTGCGCCGCCGGTGATCGTGATCGTGCTGCCGGTGCCGTCCGCACCGCTGCCGATGCCCGCTCCGCCACTGGAACCGCCCGTGGCGGTGATATTGCCGCCGGAAATGGTGATGGTCGCATGGCCGTACTCGCCGCCGCCAATGCCGGAACCCTTGGAGTTGCCGGTGGCGGTGACCGTGCCGCCGCGGATCTCGATGGTGCTCACATCGGCGCGGGAACCGCTGGCGTCACCGCCGCCGATGCCGGCAGAGCTGTCCTTGCCCGTAGCGGTGACCGTGCCGCCGTAGATGATGATATGGCCGCCGTCGCTGTCCCGGCCGCCGCCGATGCCCGCGCCGTTGCTGCCGCCGGTGGCGGTGACCGTGCCGCCGTAGATCGTGATGTCGCCCGTCGTCTGGCCGTCATTGCTTCCGATGCCGGCGCAGTTGTTGTAGCCGGTGGCCTGGACGGTTCCGCCGTGGATTACGATATTGCCGTTGTCGTGGCCCGAATAACCGCCGATAGCCGCGCCGCCGGAGGGATGGGAGTAGATTTTGCCGGTGCCCTCGGTCTGGCCGTAGATCGTCAGCGTGCTGCCGGCGGGGACGTACAGGCCCTTCACGTCCAACGTACAGCCGTCACCGAGGATCAGGTTGACGTCGCCCGTGATGGATTCAATTCGGCCGTCTTTGGTGACGTTGCTGTTCAGGACATACCAGCCGCCGGTCATATTGCCGTCGGACGGCACCGCTGTGGCGTCGATTGTTCTGGTTTCGGAGACTACGTTCGTACCATTCCATGTGCGCGCCACATAGGGGACGAAGTTGACGATGTTCTCCGCAAGTGCGGCTTCGCCGTCGATGAGCGTGATGCCCATTGACGCATTTTTGCCGTGAAAGTATCCGGTTGGATGGATATCGCCATGATTTGCGCCATAGCCGCTGGTGAATCTGCCCGCGCAGCCTTCGTTGGTGACGGTTACGGTGATGTCTGCCGAAGACGCGAAGGCGCCGGTGACGGTGATCAGGCTGTTGCCTTCCAGAAACAGGTTGCCAATCACGGGTGCGCCAAACATGTTCAGTTTGGGCGACGCCTGATTGTCTTCCAAATACAAATCCCGGGCGGTGCTGCCGGTAATGCTGCCGCCGCTGATTGTGGCCGTGCCTGCATGAAGGTACACGCCGCCGCAATTGCTGTTGGACCTGTTGTTGACGATCATGCCGTCCAGCATCACAAACGTGCCGTAATTGGCAACGCCGCCGCCTGAGATCCTGCAGAAGTTATTATCGATTCGGCCGCCCTCGAGCCGGAATTCGCCGCGATTGCAGACGCCGCCGCCGTAATTGCCCGCTTCATTGTCACAGATCACGCCGCCCGTCATCGTGAAATGAGCGCCCTCGCAATTCAGCACGCCCGCACCATATCCGTAGGTGAGGTTGCCGCTGATATTGCCGCTTAAGAAATATAGCCGGTTGTTATTCTGGATGGCGCCGGCTTGTTCGGAGCCGAAGGCGCCGGTGATTACGCCGCTCATATCGGCGCTGCTGTCCATGATCGTCAATTCGCCGTTGTTGACGATGGCATAGCCTTCAGCAGAAGACCAGGTCATATTACGGTCTATTGTACAGCCGTTCAGGTCAAGCGTCACCGTGGTTCCCGACGGTACAGTCAACGCGCTGCTGCCTGAAGACGCGGTGATACTTTCCGTAAGCGTTACAGTGCCGCCCGCTCTCAGCGCTGCCTGCAGTTCGTCCCAGGTGGTGATTCCGTCATCGGCCTGCGCGGCGGCCGTGAACAGCCCCAGCGCCGCCGCGGCGCAGAGCAGCAGAAGCATGAAGCGTCCGGTCAATCGTTTTGTCATATCCGTTTCCTCTCTTCCTAAAACAGATTCGATGGGAATGTCCCGCAATGACGAGGACCGTCAGGGAAAACAGCCGGAATTCCATGCGCGTTCGGGAACTGTTTTTGATAAACGCAAAGGGCAGGGCCGTGCCGCTTGTTCTGCCTGTCTGAGTGCAGTATGCCGCGCCCTCCCTGTCACCCCTTTCGGGCTCCTTCTGATTTATATATAATAACTCATATCAGTCTACTACTTTTTTTACAGACTGGCAAGCAGCCGTTTGATATTTAACGGCCGCTTGTCAGTTAAGGGAAGATAAGGGGACCCAAAGAAGGAAATTATCAGAGCAACGTCCTCAGTGGAATTGAAGCATTCGGCCCCCTTCTCTTGCTGTCATTGATTCAGTTCCCGTTTGTTGCGCGGCCATTGGAACCGTTTCTCCGCCGGGCCGTTTGCACAAAAGAATATATCCGGTTCCGTCCCGATATCATTTTCTCCGTTTTCTATTTTTCAATCATGAAAAGCCGCATTTGACCAAACCGTCATCAGTTTATCCTTTGCCCAGAAATACTGGCTTTCGGTTTCATATTCCCTGTAATAGACCTCGATCATCATCGTCAGGTAAAGGATAATATCGTACCAGCGGATCCGTGTCATCTCGTCATCGTTAAGGGAGATCCGGCCAAAGCCCGTCAGAAAGCTTTTGTTCCGGCTGTGGTATCTGAACCGGTCGTCCATGAATGCTTCTCCCCACATGGCTCTTTCCCAGTCAATGATACCGGAAACGTGCCCGTGATCGACAAACACATTTCCCTCCCACATGTCCCAATGGACCAGGGTGGCGGGCATGATCCCTTCAAAGGCGGTTTTGTCCTTTTCCAGACGGTCGAGGAAGTCTTCCGCCCGATATATGATGTCTACATTCTTCCGCTTCGCGTCGTGGACCAGATTCATAAGCATTACTTTGGTAAAATCAAACAGTGATCCGTATCTTTGACGATCGCCGAGGAATCCGAATTCACCGTTCGTGATCCCGGTCAACTGTCTTGAGATCTCTCCGATTTCTTCGTTGATCCGTGACACGGTGCTTTCAGGCAGCTGTTCCTTTACGGCGTAAAAGTTTTTTCCGGGTAATTTTTCCATAAAGAAATATTCGCCGTTACATATCTGCCTGGTGGCATCATGGTACTGAACATCCGCCACCCTGACCGCGCAATGCCCGCGGACCAGTTTCATTGCCTGCACTTCCGCACTCATCAGGTTGATCTCATTGGACAGGCTCCCGTTTCTGTTCGCGGCCGCTATCTTTAATATACTCTCACTTCCGTCATCAAAAGTAATATCATATGTGACATTACAAAATCCGTCGGTCAGCTCCCGGATATCCGAGACCTTCTTCTCCGGGAACGCAGCCTTTGCCATTCTGAGAATGGTGCCGTCTGACTGCCTGTTTTTGGTCACTGTCATACCGTTATCCTCTTTTTCGGTTATATTCCGTGTGCCGTGCTGCTTCGATATGCGGATCACCGGGATATTCTATCATGGTCCGGAATAATCGTCCAACGATTATTTCGCGGTTTGCGAGCGTTTAAACCATGTATTCACTTTGGATCAAGGCAGCACCGCAAAGGAAACGATAAAACCTGAGGTGGGACAGTTTTAAACCGATCTTGCATGAATGTATAAAATGGTCATAAAATTTTTGCAATTTGACCATATATTACATTTAAATCTATTTACAATCGAATGCAAAGGTGATATAATGTATTTAATGGGATAAATAATGACTCGGATACCCCCTTGGAAAAGAATAAACCAAAAAAGGATGTAATGAAAAAATGCGCTACACCAATCCCATTCTTTACGGAGATTATTCAGACCCGGATGTAGTAAGGGTAGGCGAGGATTTTTATATGATCTCCTCCTCTTTTACATATGTGCCGGGTCTGCCCGTGCTGCACTCAAGGGATCTGGTGCATTGGGAATTGATCGGATACGCCGCCCGGCGTCTCCCGTTTGCCAGATATGACAGGCCTGCCCATAAGTGCGGCATTTGGGCCCCCAGCCTGCGGTATCACAACGGAACGTTCTACATTTATGTGTGTATGCCGGACGAGGGCCTGTTTGCCTTTACCACGAAGGATCCGGCGGGGGAATGGGAATGCCATTACGTAAAGGACGTGACGGGCTGGATCGATCCGTGTCCTTTGTTTGACGATGACGGACGCGCATGGCTGGTGCATGGCTTTGCCGCAAGCCGGGCGGGGATCAACAACGTGCTGTATGTGCATAAAATGTCTCCCGACGGCATGATCGTGCTGGATAAGGGCAAAATGGTGTATGACGGCGCGGATCACAATGATATTACCGTGGAAGGCCCCAAGGCCTATAAGCGGGACGGGATGTACTGGATCCTTTGCCCCGCCGGAAGTGTGAAGCCCGGTTATCAATTGGCGCTGCGGGCGGAAAACATTTACGGTCCCTATGAGCGCCGGGTCGTGCTGGGACAGGGCAATACCCCCATCAACGGCCCCCATCAGGGCGGCTGGGTGAACGATGGCCGAGGCAAGGATTGGTTTGTCCATTTTCAGGATATGGATGCCTACGGGCGGGTAACGCACCTGCAGCCCGTGGATTGGAGCGACGGCTGGCCGGTGATGGGCAAAAAAGGCTCCCCTGTGCCGGGCGGACAGATGGATCTGCCGCCCTTTGCCGCGGAAATCCCTACGTCGGATGATTTTAAAGACGGCCTGGGCCTTCAATGGCAGTGGCAGGCCAATCCGAACAAAGGCTGGTATACGGAATTGAAGCCCGGCCTGCGGCTGCACGCCGCGCCGTCGGAAAGCCTGTTTCATGCGGGCAATTTCCTCTCTCAACTCATGCAGAGCCATGATTTTGACATGGATGTGCAGTTCAATGTCCATGCCCAGGCCGGTGATATCGCCGGGGTGGGGATGATGGGCTATACCTATTATTATGCCGCGCTCGGCCAGGGACGGGTGAGCCTGAGAATGGGCATGGCCATGGAGATCAGCCGCTGGGTACCGGAGCGGGTGACGGAAACGTCCATTAAGGAAATGATGTGGTCCTATACCGAAATCCTGCTGCGCATGCGGGTGAGGCGGGGCAATGTTTCGTTCTTTTACGGTGACGGTCCCCAGGCCCTGCGTCCCCTGGGCGGTGAATATCCCATGACCTGTGGCGGCTGGACCGGCGCCCGGCCCGGCCTGTTTGTGCTGAACACCCGGGGCCGCTGGGGCGGCTGGGCGGATGTGAGCTATGTAAAGATCACAAAAGCATAAGGAAAGCAACTCAGGGAAAACCGATCTTGTAACGAACCGACAACCGGGGGAGGACCGTCCAGTGAAATATCTTGCCGGGATCATGCTGCTGATACTCTGCCTGACGGGAGCGTTCAGTGCCCAGGGCGAAAATGTCGGCGGAGAATGGGAAGATCTGTATTACATGTTTGCGGAGACCGCCGTTGAATACGGCGATCTCCGGGCGGAATGGGCCAGGGAGCCGGAAGTTTACGTACCTGCGCCGGAAGGGGCCCAAATCGTATTGCGGGCTCAGGACGCGGTGCTGAAGGGCGACGCCGAATTTATTCCCGCATTCGACGGCTACGACAGCCTGTATCCCGATCAGGCCCCGGCGCCAAAGGCGGTGCTTCGGTCGGGCGACGGCGAGAATTCCGCTTCCTGGCGCGTCATTGTGGATCGGCCCGGGCTGTATGAACTGCAGGTGACTTATCTGCCCCTTGGCGGCAACGAAGCCAAGGTGCAGCGGAAGATGACCATCGATGGGGAAACGCCCTTTGAGGAGGCCAACAACCTGTGTTTCTATCGCGTGTTTGAAGAAGAAGTGCCGGAAAGCGGTAAAATGCGCGTCAATGCCATCGGCGACGAGGTTTGGCCCCATATGCGCGAAAAAGAAGTATGGCAAACCGTGCGGGCTGTGGACCAGCAGGCGATTTATGCGGACCCGCTGCAATTCTATCTGTCCGCAGGAGAGCATGAGATCACTTTACATTATGTGGATCAGCCTGTCGTGCTGGGGGAAATCGCCTTTACTGCCCCAAGGACGTATCCTTCTTACAAAGAAAAAGCAGCGGAATGGGCAAAAGCAGGATACAAGCCCGTATCCCCTGATACGGCGGTCAAGCTTCAGGCGGAAAACAGCGCCTGGCGCAGTGAAAACGTGATCCGCCGGGAATCCGACGCCGATCCCCTGACCGAGCCGAAATCCGGCGCCGAGCGGGTGCTGAACATCGTGGGCGGCTATCGCTGGCGGCTGGGCAACGCGGCGGTAAGCTGGGAGATCGACGTGCCGGAATCCGGCCTGTACGCCGTTCATTTTAAGGTGCTGCAGAATACTGACCCGGGCATGCCCTCTTATCGGCAGATCATGATCGATGGGGAGATCCCCTTCGAGGAAATGAAGCTGTATTCCTTCCCTTACGACAGCCATTGGTACGGCGATACCCTGCGGGACGAAAACGGTACGCCCTATCAGTTCTATTTGGAAAAAGGAAAGCATATCCTGACCGCCACCGTGAAACTGGGACCCATCGGCGAGATCATGCGCCGCACGGAAAAGGATACCACCTATCTGGGCCGGGTCCAGCGTGAGATCGTGAAAATCACCGGCACGGATCCGGACTACAACTATGAATACGATCTGTACCGCACCATGCCGGAACTGAGCGGACAGCTTAGCTATCTGGCGGAAAGGCTTACCGAAAGCGCGGACAAACTTGCATCCATTTCCAACGAAACCACCTCCATGGAGAACAATTACCGTCAGATCATTGATCAATTGCTGTTCTTCTCCGAGGACGTGGACCGCATTCCCAAGGCGCTCAGCGACCTGGACAACGCCCAAAGCAACCTTGGCACCTATATCGCCTCCATGGAAAAATGCCCTGTTGCTATGGATTACCTGGTGCTGACCGCGCCGGAAACGGCGTTTGATATCAAAACATCTAATTTTTGGCAGCGCATGGCCGTTACGGGAGAGAATTTCATCGCCTCCTTCTCCAAGGACTACGACAGCGTAGGCCTGATCGTGGACGATATGCCCGGGGATTCAGAGACCACCGTGCTGAATGTGTGGATCGCCCGCGGCACCGAATGGGGAGAGATCCTGAAGGAATTGGCAGATGAAGACTTTACGCCCAAAACCGGGATCGTGATCAACCTGCATGTACTGCCCACCGGACAATTGTCCACCGGATCCGTGAACACCATCATGCTCTCCGTAGCCAGCGGCACCGCGCCGGATGTGGCGCTCTCCGTGGAATATAATCTGCCCAACGAATTCGCTTTTCGGGAAGCCGTGGCGGACCTGAGCAAGTTCCCGGACTTCGGGAAAGTGGCTTCAAATTTTTATGAAAGCAGCCTGATCCCCTTCCGGTACAACGGCGGCGTGTACGCCCTGCCGGAAACCATGGATTTTACCTGCATGATCTATCGCCAGGATGTGCTTTTCGAGCTGGGTCTGGAGCTCCCGGAAACCTGGAACGACCTGTACCAAAGGGTGCTTCCCCGGTTATATGAGAACAACATGAGCTTTTCCCTGCCGGTGGATACTTCCGTTTCCAGCAATTCCCCCGGCGCGCTGCGCGGCTTTACCATGCTGCTTTTACAGATGGGCGGCGATTATTATCGGGGAGACGGGGCCGCCTCCGGCCTGGATACGCCGGAAGCCTATAAGGCTTTCAAAGCCTGGACGGATATGTATGCCAATTACGAAATCGACGCGGAAAGCAATTTCTTCACCCGGATCCGGACCGGTACCATGCCCATCGGCATCGGGAACTTTACCACCTATATGCAGCTTATGACCTCCGCACCGGAATTGTACGGCCGCTGGAGCATTGCGCCTGTGCCCGGCACCTTGCAGGCAGACGGCACCGTGAAGCATACCGTAGGCACCACGGCGGCCACGGC
Organism: Clostridia bacterium; assembly: GCA_017524725.1. Taxonomy (GTDB): domain Bacteria; phylum Bacillota; class Clostridia; order Christensenellales; family Aristaeellaceae; genus RUG756. The sequence goes on from JAFXUZ010000005.1 coordinate 10,720, forward strand.
GGATATTATTTTAAGCCAAAGCGACAAACAGGACGCCGCCTGGGAATTCCTGAAATGGTGGAGCAGCGAGGAAGTGCAGACCCGGTACGGACGGGAGCTGGAAGCTATCCTGGGCATGGGCGCCAGATGGAACACCGCCAATGTGAACGCCTTCTATTCCCTACCCTGGGACGCCCGGCATGAACGGGTGATCAAGGCCCAGATGGACGCGGCAGAAGAACAGCTGATCGTGCCCGGCGGGTATTTCACCGGCCGCCATATCATCAACGCCTGGAACCGGGTGGTCATCAACAATGAAAACGCCAGGGACGCCCTGGAGAAGGCCGTCAAGGATATCAACAAGGAGCTTCATAACAAGCGGGTAGAGTTCGGATTGGAACAATAAACAGTCGGAAAGGTCTCCTCATTAACGGTAAAGGAGTTGAGCGCCGTGCAGGCAGCGGTAAAAAAGGGCGGCTTCAAGAAATGGATACGCAAAAACGGAACGGGCTATGCTTTCCTTTTGCCTTTCCTGATCCTGTTCTCGGTGTTTGTGATCGTACCGGTAGCTGTGGCTATGTATTACAGCCTGACGAACTACAACATGATCCAGCCTGCCCGGTTCGTGGGCATCAGCAATTATTCCCAGCTGATCCTGGACGACGATGTATTCCTGATCTCCCTCAAAAACACCATGGTATTCGCCGTCATCACCGGTCCGATCGGCTACTTCGCCTCCTTCCTGATGGCCTGGCTGATCACGCTGGTCAAGCGGGGCCGCGGCTTCTTTTCCCTCATGTTCTACGCCCCCAGCCTGACCAGCGGCGTAGCCATGGCCAATATCTGGCTGATCCTTTTTTCCGGGGACCGGTACGGATACATCAATAATCTGCTGCTGCGCATGGGCCTGATCCTGGAGCCCATCCTGTGGACCAAGGACGCCACCTATGTGCTTCCGGTCGTCATGATCATTTCCGTCTGGATGAGCATGGGCACCGGATTCCTGGTGTTCCTGGCAGGTCTGCAGAATGTGGACCCCGCCATGTACGAAGCCGCCCGGGTGGACGGCATCAAAAACAAATTCCAGGAACTGAGGTTCATCACCCTACCCATGATGAAGCCTCAAATGCTGTTCGGAGCCATCAACGCGATCGTAGGCGCCTTCGGGGTGTTCGACGTGGCCACTGCCGTGGCCGGCATGCCCAGCCCCAATTACGCCGCTCACACCATCGTGGCGCATTTGTACGACTACGCCTTCACCCGCTACAACATGGGCTACGCCAGCGCGGTAGCCATGGCGCTGTTCGTGATCACCTTCACCCTGGGCCGCATCTGCATGCATGTATTCAGGGACAACACCTGACGGAAGGAGGCGATAAAAATGACCGCAAAAGCTGTGTACAAACCGCGCCGTTTCAAATTCCGTTTAAAAAAGCTCACCTTTTCCCGCTTTTCGCTTTATCTGCTTCTGACCGTGCTGGTAGTGATCGCGGGCCTTCCGCTGTTTGCCATGGTGTGCCGCAGCCTGATGCCGCTGGATGAACTCTACATTTATCCGCCCCGGCTGATCGTGCATAAGCCCACCCTGAGGAATTTCAGCGATCTGCTCACATCCCTTTCCTCGTCCACCGTGCCCTTCACCCGGTATATTTTCAATTCGCTGTTCACCACGGTGGCCACGGTGCTGGCAAGCGTGGTCGTGTGCTGCATGGGCTCATACGGCCTGGCCAAGCATAAACCCGCGGGCAGCGGCGTGATTTTCGCCATCGTGGTGGCGGCACTGAGCTTTTCCACCCACGTGACCCAGATCCCCAACTACCTGGTCGTCAATAAGCTGGGCCTGGTGAACAGCTACTGGGCTCTGGTTATTCCCAAAATCGCCGTGGCCTACAATTTCTTCCTGGTCAAGCAATTCTGCGAACAATTGCCCGATTCCATTCTGGAAGCTGCCCGCATCGACGGAGCAAGGGAATTCCATGTGTTCTGGACCATTGCGATGCCGCTGCTCAGGCCTGCCTGGACAACTTTGGCGGTATTCTCTTTCGTAAACAACTGGAACGATTATTTCTCTCCCCTGATCTTTATCTCCAGCAATGCGCTGAAAACCCTGCCCCTTGCCCTCCAGACCCTGTCCGGCGGAGCGGGCGTGGTAGCCCGCGCGGGCACGGTCGGCGCGGCGACATTCCTTACCACGGTTCCTTCCATCCTGGTGTTTGCCATCATGCGCGGCAAGGTCATGGAAACCATGTCCTTCTCGGGCATCAAGTCGTAAGGGGGAAGAGCAATGAAAAGAGTTTTGTTTCTTTCCCTTGTGCTGCTGATGCTGTGGCTGCCCCCGGCTCAGGCCGTAGTGGGTATGGATGCCTTCGTGGTGGATACCGATACCACCGATCCGGACAACAGTTTCGTTCCCATCCCCGCCGCCTACGAGGTGTATACCACCATTAAAAACCTGGGCGAAGCCGGGTTCATGAACCACCCGGAGGATATTTTCGTAGCCCCGGACGATACGCTGTATATCGCCGACGGAGAGAACAACCGGGTGCTGCAAATGACCCGGGATGGCCTGGTGATCCGGGAAATTACGGAAGGCTGCGGGGCAAAATTAAAAAAGCCCCGGGGCGTGTATGTACATTCCGACGGCAGCATCTGGATCGCCGATACCGGAAACTTACGCATCGTGACCCTGAACGGTGATCTTACCGACCGCAAGGTATACGTGAAACCCGAATCCAGCCTGCTGGGCGCAAATTTCACCTTCGATGTACAGAAGATCTTCGTTGCCAATACAGGCTACATTTACGCCCTCAAAGGTGCGAATTTGATCGCCCTGGACGATGCAAACAATTTCCGGGGGTACCTTGGCGCGGATAAAGTAGGCTTTTCCCTTTCCCGCTTCCTGATCCGTCTGTTCGGGAGCAAAAGCCAGATCGAGCGCACCGTGAAGCAGGAGCCGGCCAGCTATTCCAATTTCTTCATCGGCTCGGACAACATGATCTACGGCATTCTTTCCAATAAAAATACCGCCCAGATCCGCAAGCTCAATTCCGTAGGCACCAACACCTATCCCGAGGAAACTTACGGCTTCACCCTGCCCAACCGTGCTTCCGGGGCTGCCTCCAAGGTGCTGGAGCCCGCCTTTGCGGACATTACCGTGGAAGATAACGGCATCATTACGGTGGTGGATCGGGGCACGGGCCTGATCTACCAGTACGACCAGGACGGGAACCTTTTGTGCTGTTTCGGCGGCTTGGGCGATACGGGCGGACTTTTCCAGATCCCCATCAGCATCGACGCTGACAGCGAAGGCTACCTGTACGTGCTGGATTACCAAAGCAATGAGATCACCGTATTCAAACCTACGCATTTTATCCAGCTCGTACACCAGGCGGTCATGCTGCACGGCGAAGGCCGCTACGATGAGGCCCTGGTCTATTGGAAACAAGCCCTGGAGATCGACAGCAACTATGCCCTGGCCCATCGGGGCGTGGCGAAGATCATGGGCAAGCAGGAGGAATGGGGCGGCGCCCTGCGCTCCTACCAGTTGGCCAACGATAAGGACGGTTATTCCGAGGCATTCGCAGAATACCGGCATGAATACTTCCGGCAGCATTTCCTTTTGGTGGTGGTGCTGGCGGTGGCCGTCATCTTCTGCTTTGTGAAACTTCTGTTCCTGGCAAAAAAGAAAGCGGACCAATGGGCGGACGATGTGCAGATGGGGAGGGGATTGAAATGACGGCCCTGAAAATGTGCGTCATGATGCTGTTTCACCCCATTGTGGTGAGTGAACACATCAAGAAGCAGCGCGGCGTGCCGGAGTTCAGGCGGCTGAGCGTCATTTTGGTGCTGGCAATTCTGGCCCTGGCGCTGGCAGTGAACATCTTTTCCATTTACTTTACCCATTATCCTCTGGCAACGGTGTCGGTCCGAAAGGCCAATCTGCTGCTGGAATGCGGAAAGCTTTTCGTACCGGTGCTTACCTGGGTGCTGGCTTCCTATGCGATGACCACCATTCTGGACGGCGGAACCAAAATGGGCGAAGCGATGCTGTATAACGCCCTGACACTGGTGCCCTATGTGGCGTTCACGGTGCCCGCCGTGCTCCTTTCCCGCCTGATGGACGGGGGACAGGCCGGGGTATACGGCGTTATCACGGGCGGACTGCTTTTGTGGGTGGTGGCGCTCATGATCATCGGCATCAAGGAGATGAACGAATACAACGCTGCCAAAACGCTTTTGGTCGTACTGCTGACGGTGTTTACCATGGCCGTCATATGGGCCACGGCGGTGCTGTTATTCACCATCTCCTCCCAGTTCGTTACCATGATCCGGGAAGTGTACTACGAGATCATTTACCGTATGTAAGGAAGGAGGGCGCCGCGTGAAGAAAAATGTTCTTATCCTGCTGTGCCTGACGGCGCTGCTGCTCTCCGGGATCGCCGCGGCGGAAGCGGAAACGGAAGGGGAAAAACAGCTGATCGCGCAAAACGACAGGCTCAGCCTGTTTCTGTCTCCCGACCTGTGCTCCATTGATATCCGGGACGCACTGACGGGAAAAACCTGGTCCTCCACCATGAACGATGAGACCGCCGAAGGCTTGAAGATCATTCCCGCCCAGCAAAAAAGGATCACATCGCTGCTGGCCGTCAACTGCACCAACCTGCAAAGCGGTCTGGGCGTTGTGAACAACCTGGCTCTCATGGCGGAAAAAGACCTGAAAGCGTCCTATGAGCTGATTGAAAACGGCATGCGCCTGACCTATTATCTGGGCACCTATCAGGTGGGACTGAGCATGGATATCACCTTGGACGGTGCGAGCCTGCTGGTCCGTATGCCCTATGAGACCATTGTGGAGGACGGCGATTTTTCCCTGGTCAGCGTGGATGTGATGCCCTTCCTTTTCTCCGCCACAGACCGGGCAGAAGGCTTTTTCCTCTATCCCGACGGATGCGGCGCCATCATGGAATTCAAGGATTATGCCCATTACCGGGAGCCTGCCAGGCTGTATTCCGTCTACGGGGATTATCAGAAGCAGCCGATATTGCTGGATATGTTTTCCCAGGAAAGTCCCGAAGTGCTTTTCCCCGTGTTCGGAATGAACCGGGGCGGCCACGGGATGCTTGCGATCATTGAAAAAGGAGAAGAAACGGCCCGGGTGTCCGTGAACAGCTCCAACAACATCATCGGTATCAATTATCTGTTCGCCAATTTCCAGTACCGCCGCTCCTTTGAGGATAAACGTGTCGCCACCCGCGATATCAAGGTATTCGACAAGGACGATATCAAGGTGGATTATCAGATGCGCATCCTGTTCCTGGAGGAGGAAGACCCGGACTACAATGTGATGGCCCTCACATGGCGGGATTATCTGCTTTCCGGCGGACTGGCAAAAAAACATGGGAACACGCCCTGTGTCGCAGTGGATCTGTTCATGACCGCTCCGGAGGAGGGACTGCTTTTCGATATTCCCCGCACGGTCACCACCCTTTCCCAGGCAAAGGACATCCTGATTGCCCTGGATAGCCTTGGCGTTAAAAACATTCGTGCCTCCATCAAGGGATGGACAAAGGACGGTTATGGGAAAACACCGGACCGCTTTCCTCTCAGCGGTCCTATCGGCGGGGATGAAGATCTAAAGCGCCTCATTGAAACCGCCCATTCCCTGGGCGCCGCCGTGACCATGACAGCCAATTTCCTTGAGGCTGCGTCGGATCAGGGCGGTTATTCCCACCGCAACGACGTGGTATATACCGGAAATCACACGATATTGACCGATCCGGATGAAACGGTGTTCATGCTCAGTCCCGATGTTGCGGAAATCAAACTGAAGGATTTCCTGAAAAAGGCTTCCGCATTTCAATTGGACGGCCTGCGCTTTGAACGCATGGGAAAGTATATCGCTTACAATTACAACTCCCGCCGGTACCTGACGGCGGAGGATACCCTGGGTATCTACAGGACCATGGCAGCCGAAGCCCGTTCCGTTTTCGGGACGGTGGAGGCGGAGGGCGGCAACGCCGGATTATTGGGTACGGCGGATTTCTTTACCGACGTTCCCTATGACGATTTCGGCTACCAGATCACCACGGCATCTGTGCCATTTTACCAGATCGCACTGCATGGTTTGGTGGAATACGCGGGCCGTCCCGGCAACCTGAGCAGCGATCTGGAACGGGAAGTGCTGCGATGGGTGGAAATGGGCTATACCCCCTTCTTTGAGCTTACCTACGATAACACGGAAGAATTGATGTACACCGACTATCAAAGTCTGTTTTCCGCAGAATACACCGCCTGGCAGGACAGGGTGGCCTGGGCGGCAAAGCAGTTTACTTTGGGCCCGCTTGCCGAATTGCACGATCAATTGATGACGGAGCATCGCCGTCTGAGCGACACGCTGGTCCGGGTAACTTATGAAAACGGTACGGCGGTATATGTGAATTACGCTTCCGAACCCGCATGGGCCGATGGTGTGGAAGTCGGGGCAATGAGTTGGGCGGTATCACCCGGCCGGCCGTAACACGGCCGTATTGGGACGAAACGGAATTTCTGTCAGTGCGGCAAGGAGGGAAGGTCCATGAGCGTTCAGGGAAAAGCGTTGGCCCGTAAACCCCGAAAAAAGATGGGCATCGATCGGAAACGGTCACTGGAAGCGTATATTTTTTTGATCCCGTGGCTGATCGGCATCTGCGTATTCTTTGCGTATCCCATCTTCACGTCAATACGCCTGTCCTTTTCAAAGATCACGTCCTTCAAGGGCTTGATCACCGAATGGGTGGGGCTGACCAACTACGAATACATCTTTTTCTATGATATCAATTTTGTGCCCACGTTTCTGCAGGTAGTGCTGGATACGCTGCTGAACACGCCGCTGTGCATCGTGTTTTCCCTGGTCATCGCGATCCTGATCAACCGGAAAATGGTGGGGCGCGGGTTCTTCCGTACGGCGTTCTTCATTCCCGTGCTGCTGGGAAGCGGCTATATTATGAAGCAGCTGCTGGGCATGGGCGCGGACGGCACCACCATCACCACGGGTATTATGGTGCCCCGGCTGATCGCCGATCTGCTGGGCGTGAGCATCACGGAAGTGGTGCAGGGCTTCCTGGACCGGATCACGGTGGTGCTGTGGAAGAGCGGCGTGCAGATCGTTTTGTTCCTGGCGGGATTGCAGGGCATTTCCGGTTCCCTGTATGAGGCCGCCAAGGTGGACGGGGCCACGGAATGGGAGATGTTCTGGAAGATCACGCTGCCCATGATCACCCCCATTATCCTGATGAACATCGTGTACACCATCGTGGCTTTCTTTACCGATGGCACGAATCCCATGGTGGACTACATTTACAAAATGAATTTCACCAACCAGATGTACGAAAGCGCGGCGGCCATGAGCTGGATCTATTTCATCTTCGCCCTGGTGCTGTGCGGTGCGGCTATCCTGCTCATGCGCCGCCACGTGTACGATTCCGGCAGCAAGAATTAAAGAGGGGAGGGAAGAAAGCATGTCCACAGTCACGGCCAAAGGCGGCGGCAGGAAAAGCAAGGCGGCCCGCATTGCCAAAACCTTTTCCCTGCGCCTGGGTTTCTATTTCCTGCTTTGTGCATTAAGCTTCATTTTCCTTTATCCCTTTATCACCATGATCGTCAAATCCCTCATGACGGACGACGATCTGTATAATATCACGGTAAAATGGCTGCCTTCTCAGGCTACCTGGAGCAACTACGATATCGCGTTTCGCCGGATGCGCTTCAAAGCCTATGTGTGGAACAATGTGATCGTGTGCGGTGTGGCTACGCTGGGCCATATCCTGTCCTGCTCCCTCACCGGCTATGCCTTTGCCCGCTACAGGTTCAGACTGAAAAACTTCCTGTTCGCGCTGGTGATCCTGATGATGATCGTGCCGGTGCAGGTGATCATCTTTCCGCTTTACAAGCAGTATTCCGATTGGGGATGGCTGAACACCAAGAACATTTTGAGCTTCCTTCCCCTGGTGGTGCCCACTTTCTTCGGCATGGGATTGAACGGCGGCTTTTTCATCTTCCTGTTCCGGCAGTTCTTTATGGGCCTGCCCTATGAAATGGAGGAGGCGGCCCGGGTGGACGGCTGCGGCCCCATACGCACCTACGCCCGCATCATGCTGCCCATGGCCCAGGCTCCGCTGCTGGTTTGCAGCGTGCTTTCGCTGGTATGGCACTGGAACGACTATTTTGAACCCGGCGTGTATATCACCGCCCCCGCGTACCGCATGCTTCCCAGCGTGCTTCCCAATCTGTACGCGCTGCTCAACCAGGAAAACCATACCATGATCCAGGTGAACGAATTGGAAGGGATCGTGTTTAACGAGGCCATGCTCATGGCCGCCACCTTCCTGTGTATCCTGCCCATCCTGATCGCCTACCTCATTTTGCAGCGCCGGTTTATGGAGGGCGTGGAACGCTCCGGCCTGACCGGTATGTAATGATCGGTGAGAAATCCGTTTTGGCGGATCATGATAAACGCCGGACTCTTTATCCCGTTCCCAAGCGGCCGAATGCCGCTGGAAATATTTTAAAGGAGGTTTTCTCTATGAAGAAAATCGTGGCGCTCCTGTTGGTTCTGGCTATGCTGCTGGCAATGGGCAGCATGGCTCTGGCCGCCGATAAGGTGACCTACTATGTGCGCGGCGGTACCGCCGAGTACGAACCCTACATCTATCCCGGCCTGGTTGGTCTGCTGAAGATCCAGGAAATGGCGGATGTGGAAATCGACTGGACGGTCGTATGCGGCAATGGCGATGAGATCCATGCCCAGTACCTGTCCATGCTGTCCAGCGGCAAGTATCCGGACATCATCCAGTGGCAGCACAACAACGACTATGTGGGCGGCGTGAGCCAATTGTACAACGACGGCATCATCATCGAGCTGAATGATGTGATCGATAAGTACATGCCCAACTATAAGGCGCTGCTGGAAGCTCATCCCGAAGTGGCCAAGACCCTGAAGGACGACGAAGGCCGTTACCTGTATTTCACCGTGATCAACCCCCTGAGCACGCCCGATGAAAAGGTGGCCGCTACCTGGTGGGGACTCCAGGGCCGCAAGGACTGGATGGAGAACGTGGGCATTGAAGAATTGCCCACCACCATCGACGGCTGGTACGAGATGCTGGTTGCCTTCCGGGATCTGGATCCCAACGGCAACGGCGAACAGGATGAGATCCCCTTCGACGCCGGTCAGAACGGCCTGGTGTACTTTATGCCCGCTTATGATATCGTAAACGGCGCTTACATCAATCCCGACACCGGCAAGGTGGGCTTCGGCGAATATACCCAGAACTACAAGGAATACCTGGAGACCATGAACAAGTGGTACTCCGAAGGCCTGATCAAGGATATCTGGCTGGAGGACGGTTCCATCGCCACCGCCACCGAAAAGGATTCCGACATTTACGCCGACCTGGCCGGTTCCTGGATGGGCCTGAGCAACTATTGGGAACAGCGCCTGCCCCAGGTCCTGGAAAAGAACCCCAACGCGGATTTCGTCTCCTATCCCTGGGTTGAAGACGCGCAGGGCCGCGTGTATGCCTGTGATTACAACATCGGCTACGGCGACCGCTACACCGCCTGCATCTCCGTGGACTGCAAGAACGTGGAAGCTGCCGCCCGCCTGATCGACGCCATGTACACCGAGGAAGGCACCAACTGCACCACCTGGGGCATCGTGGACGGCGATCCCATCCTGACCTCCCGTGAAGATACCGCCTGGACCCAGGGCAACGGCACCTACACCGTGGATGAAAACGGCGTGAAGCACGAAACCGAATGGGCCAACAAGATGACCGAAAACTTCTATGACGGCGCGTTCGCCAACAAATATCGTTATGCCATGAGCCACGTGAGCTTCCCCCGCTGGGGCGCCGGTGATTATCTGGCCGCTACCCGCGAGCAGCGCTATGTGGATTCCTGCAAGCTGTGGGCTTCCGCCGACAATGGTCTGGAATATCCCGCCGCGATCGTGCTGAGCGTGGACGCCCAGAAGGCCGCCGCTCCCCAGCTGGACGACATCAACAGCTACATTGCCGAAATGACCAAGAAGTTCATCAGCGGTGATGAACCCCTGACCAACTTCGACAACTATCTGGATCAGCTCCAGAAGATGGGCATGGAAGACCTGATCGCCGCCTATCAGGCCGCGTACGACAGCTTCATGGCCCGGTAATTCAACATAATCGCAAAACCCTTCGCCGGGGCTGTCGGACTCAACCGGCAGCCCCGGTTTTGACGCTGCTGTTGGAGGCGGAATCATGAACAGCTTGTGGTATCGCAAACCGGCATCCGACTGGAACGAAGCCCTGCCGCTGGGAAACGGCCGCATGGGGGCCATGGTGTTCGGAGGAACGCTCATCGAGCGCATTTCCATGAACGAGGACAGCCTGTGGTACGGCGGTTTTCGCAATCGGGTCAACCCTGATGCCAGGAAAAACCTGCCCCGCATCCGGCAATTGCTGCGGGAGGACAAAATCCGGGAAGCCACCCGACTGGCGGAGGAAGCCCTCACCGCTGTGCCCAACGGGGAGCGGCACTACGAAACGCTTTGTGATGTGATCCTGCAGCAGCTGGACGGGACCCCTCCTGCCTGTATGCATGGCCTGCGGGGACTGTTTAAGCAGGATATGGATCGTTTCGCCGTAGCCACGGAACATTATCGACGCTCGCTGGATATTGATACGGGCATCGCCCGGACGGAATACGAAATGAAAGGGAAAACGTGTTCCCGGGAATGCTTCGTTTCCTATCCCCACCAGGTCATGGCCATGCGGTACCGGGGCTTTCCCTGCCGGCTGATCGTAAGCCGAAGCGTGTACATGGATCGTATTTTCGCCCTGGATGACCATACCCTGGCCATGACGGGCCAAACCGGCGACGGAGGCGTTTCCTGGGCGGTGGTATGCCGGTGCGTGGGGGACGGCGCTGAGACGGTGGGTGGCATCATCCGCTGCCCGGAGGCGTGCGATCTCTATCTGGCTGCCGCTACCGCGTTTTATGAAGCCGATCCCCTTTCCGCCTGTGTAAAACAGCTGGACTCTGCGGAAAAGACGGGCTATGAAGCGCTGAAAACCGCCCACGTTCGGGATGTGGAAAGCCGCATGGCCGCCTGTGTTCTGCGTTTGGAAACAGATCCGGATCCGGAAAGCCTGCCCACCGATGAACGGCTTGCACGTTATGCCCGGGGAATGGAGGATAACGGCCTGGAGGCGCTGTACTTTGCCTATGGGCGGTATCTGCTTTTCTCCTGCTCCCGGCCCGGCAGCCTGCCCGCCAATCTGCAGGGCGTATGGAATGAGGATTTCCGTCCCCCCTGGGACGGGAAATATACCATCAACATCAACACGGAAATGAACTATTGGCCGGCGGAATGCTGCGGCCTGAGCGAATGCCATGTGCCGCTGTTTGATCATCTGAAGCGGATGCGGCCCCATGGGGAAGCCGTAGCCCGGGAAATGTACGGGATCGACCGGGGCTGGGTGGCCCACCACAACACCGATCTGTGGGGAGACTGCGCGCCGCAGGATATTTACCCCGCCGCTACCTATTGGCCTATGGGCGCAGCCTGGCTGAGCCTGCATATCGCCGAACGCTGGCGCTTTACGGGGGATCAAAAGTTTCTTGCGGAACATTATTCCCTGATGGAAAGCGCGGCGGAATTCCTGGCGGATTACCTGACGGAAGAAGGCGGGGAAATCTTCATCAGTCCTTCCACTTCTCCGGAGAACGTGTATATCACGCCCTCCGGGGAAAGCGGCAGCCTGACGGACCGGGCGGCCATGGACCAGCAGATTTTGTGGGAGCTTATGACGGCGCTGGAGGAATGCGGCGGGGCGCTGGGCCGGAACGTTGAAAAATGGGCGTCCTTAAAAGCCAAATTGCGGCCTGTGCAGATCGAAAACGGGCTGATCAGGGAATGGCTGCGTCCCTGCCGGGACGCCTGCCCCGGGCACCGGCACATGAGCCACCTGTTCGCCCTTTTCCCCGGACATGGCATTACGCCTGCAAATCCGGAGGAATTTGCCGCGGCCCGGGCCACCATCGAAAACCGGCTGAAAAACGGCGGGGGCCATACCGGCTGGAGCCGGGCCTGGATCATTTGCCTCTGGGCCCGATTGACGGACGGGGAACAGGCGGGGGAAAATATCCGGCTTCTGCTGACAAATTCGACCCTGCCCAATTTGCTGGACAATCATCCGCCCTTCCAGATCGACGGAAACTTTGGGGCGATCGCGGGCATGGCGGAAATGCTGCTGCAAAGCCAGGAAGGCGTTTTGCGCATCCTGCCCGCCCTGCCGGAGCGCTGGAAACGGGGAAGCGTAAAGGGACTGCGCGCAAGGGGCGGCTTTACGGTGGACGTGGATTGGCGGGAAAACGGGTGGGAAGCGCGGATCCTGCCCGGGCGGGACGGTACGCTTTCTCTTTGGGACGGACGGACGTTCCCATGCGAAGCGGGAAAACCCGTGACCGTAAGCGGTTTAAGATCTGCAAACGCCGTCAATAACGGAGGGACACCATGAACATTCGGGATTATGCGGCATTCAGCCGAAACGGGCAGGATTGGACGGAGGCTTTCCAACGCGCGATCGCCGGCCTGAAAAACCAGGGCGGCGGCGTACTGTGTGTTCCGGCTGGGATATATCCTACCGGTCCCATTCGCTTATACGATGATATGACGCTGAACATCGAATCCGGGGCAGTCCTGCGCTTTCACCGGGACGAAGCGGCGTTCCCTCTGACAGCGCTGGAATTTGAAGGAACAGCCGGTCCGGTATATCAGGCCTGTATCTATGCCGAAAAAGCAAAAAATGTGTGTGTGACCGGCTATGGTACAGTGGACGGCCAGGGCAGCTATTGGTGGGATAAAATGTTTGCCCATGAGCTGGCGCATCCAAGGCCCTGCCTGGTGTGCTTCTCGGAATGCGAGCATGTGGTGCTTGAAAACGTTACGCTGACCGACTCTCCTGCCTGGACGGTGCATCCTCTGCGCTGTCGGAACGTGGTGATCCGGGGCCTGTACATCAGGAATCCCGCCGATTCTCCCAATACGGACGGTATCAATCCCAACGCCTGCCGGGACGTAAGGATCAGCGACTGTACCATTGACGTGGGAGACGACTGCATCGCCATCAAATCCGGTACGGAAGCCACCCCCAACCGCCGGCCCTGTGAGAGGATCATCATTTCCAACTGCCATTTTCTGCATGGCCATGGCGGCGTGGTGCTGGGCAGCGAAATGAGCGGGGATATCCGCAATGTGGTGGTGTCCTCCTGCGTGTTTCATGAAACGGACCGGGGTATCCGCCTGAAGACCCGCCGGGGACGGGGCGGCGTGGTGGAAGGCATCCAGCTGAACAACCTGATCATGGAAAGGGTCATGTGCCCCTTTGTGTTCAATATGTACTATTTCTGCGGCGCGGACGGCAAAATGAAGCATGTTTGGGACAAAGCGCCGTATCCCGTCACCGAGGCCACCCCCTGCCTGAGGGATGTGTCCATCACGGGCGTTCGAGCCAGGGACTGCACGGCCTGTGCCGGGTTCTTTTACGGGCTGAAGGAAATGCCCGTGGAAGGCATAACCATGCGGGATGTGATCATCGAAATGACGGACGGACCGGCAGGATATCCCGCCATGATGGAAGGATGCCCGAAAATGCGGCGTGCGGGCTTCTTTCTTAGAAACGCGGTAAATGTGGACCTGACGGGCGTCAAGGTCCATGGCGCGGACGCCTGGCTGGATGCCGACGACAGTGTACGGCTTGATTTTCCGCTTCACGATCGATAGCAGATCTATGCCGTGCGCCTCGATGTCCTTTTTATATCTGTCATTTCTTGTATAGGAGGATGAGATTCATGACCATTTTCGTTTGCGGTGATTCCACCGCGGCCAGCTACACGCCTGAGGAAGCGCCCATTACGGGCTGGGGACAGGTGCTTTGTGAATTTATTCCCGGCGTGCGGATAGAAAACCGGGCCATGGGCGGCAGGAGCACCAAGTCCTTTTTGAGCGAAGGCAGGCTGCAGAAGATCGAAACGGAAATGCAGCCCGGGGATATCCTGCTGATCCAGTTCACCCATAACGATACCAGCGATCTTGTGTGGCGGCATACGGACCCCTGGACCGGCTTTTATCATAACCTGGAGATCTATGTGGATACCGCGATCCTCCATGGAGCCCGGTCCGTCCTCATGACCCCCATTTGCCGCCGCTACTGGCGGGAAGGAAAGCTGCTGGAATCCCACGGGGAATATCCCGATGCCATTCGGGTGCTGGCTGCCCAGAGGAACGTGCCGCTCATTGATATCTATGAAAAAAGCACAGCTCTGGTCAGGGCGCTGGGCGACGAGGAAAGCAGAAAGCTGTACCTGTACGCCGAACCGGGCGTTTATCCCGCTTACCCGAATGGCAGCACCGACGATACCCACACCCAGCGGGCCGGAGCGGAAACCTATGCGCGTATGACCGCGGACGCACTCAAAAAATTCGGATTGATCTAAGGAGGAAACCGCTATGTATATTGTTGCACAGGACGGCAGCGGAGATTTTACTTCTATCCAGCAGGCAATTGATGCCATTCCGGGAGGCAGGCAGGCGCCGACGATCATTTTGCTGCGCATGGAGGAATTCCGGGAGCGGGTGGTGGTGAATAAGGACAACGTGCGCATCATCGGGGAAGCCCGGGACCGCACGGTGATCACCGCGAAGGGCTGCGCCAAGGATCTTAACCCTGACGGCACGGAGCGGGGCACCTTCCTGTCCGCCACCTTCATGGTGACGGGCAATAACGTGGAGGTGGAAAACCTGACCATCCGCAACGACGCGGGCGACGGCCGCGACGTGGGACAGGCCGTAGCTGTTTACGCCGCCGGGGATCGGGGCGTGTGGCGCAATGTGCGCATGATCGCCCATCAGGACACCCTGTTCTGCGGCCCGCTGATGAAAAAGGTGGTGGACTTTATCGCCCCACGGCAGGCTTTGGCGGAATGCGTGGAATCCGTCGGGGACAGCCCCCTCACCCACAGCCGCCAGTATTTTGAGGATTGCTTCATTCAGGGCGACGTGGACTTTATTTTCGGGCCTTACCGCTGCTGGTTTGAGCGCTGCACCCTTTTCATGAACGCCCGGGGAGGACTGTACACCGCCGCCAACACGCCGGAGGAGCAGCCTTACGGCCTGGTGTTCCATAACTGCAAATTGACCGGCGAATGCGAAGAAGGTAAAGCTTTCCTGGGCCGGCCCTGGCGAAAATTCTCCCGCACGGTGTTTCTGAACTGCGATATGGATGCGCACGTTTCCCCCCAGGGCTTTGCCGACTGGGATGAAGCCAAGCCGGTTACGGAACGATATGCAGAATTCGGCACCACCGGGGCCCGGGCGGATCAATCCACCCGCCATCCCAGGCAAAAGCGCATGACGGCAGTGGAAGCGTCGGATTACTCCATCCGGGAGGTTATCGGGGGCTATGACCATTGGCAGCCGGACAAACGGGTGCCCACATGGTTCCTGTGCGGCGACAGCACCATGGCCGATTACGGGAAAGAGAGGTATCCCATGATGGGCTGGGGGCAGAAGCTGCAGGCCCGGCTCAACGCTGCCGGAGAAAACGCATATGTGGAAAACTGCGCGGTCAACGGCCGCAGCAGCAAAAGCTTCATCGCCGAAAAGCGGCTGAACTTCATTGAACTGTGCTTGCGGAAAGGGGATAAGCTGATCATTTCGTTTTCCCACAACGATGAAAAGCCCGATCCGGAGCGGAATACCGACCCCCGCGTCACCTTCCCGGAATACCTGTCCATGTATATCGACGCGGCCCGGCGGCAGGGGGCGGAGCCTGTTTTGGTCACGCCTGTCGCCCGCCGGCTTTTTAACGAAAAAGGCAGGCTGGTGCCTACCCACGGCGCATATCCCGCCGCGATGCGGAATCTGGCGGATTACCGGGGCGTGCGCCTGATCGATCTGGAAAAGGCTACGATGCAGATGGTGCAGTCGGCGGGCGAGGAAAATTCCAAACACATCTACTGCCATGTGCCCTCCGGCAGCAAAAACTATCCCGACGGCCTTCAGGACAACAGCCACCTGCAGGAGGAGGGGGCCGGCCGCATCGCCTTGCTTTTCTTGAGCCGGTATTTATCAAACCGGGAGGAACCGGAAGAGGAAATCATAGATGCGGAAATGAACGATTACAGTGATCTCATCGCACGGGAGGACAGCGTGCTATGCTGACAGAATATCTGCCTCATTCGGCTGAAAAAGTGGCTGATTGCCTGATCAAAAGAGAAGGGCTGCTCAATAAAAAATGGAGCTATGATTATGGCGTGGTCTGGAGGGGCATGGAAATGCTTTATGCCGTCACGGGAGACAAACGGTATTATGATTATATCGCGAACGCTCTGGACGGAATGATCGATGAAGAAGGAAATCCCGCCGGATACAGCCTGGAAGCGTACAACCTGGATTACCTTTGTATCGGACGGCAGCTGATCTATTTGTATCGGGAAACCGGGAAAGAGAAATACAAAAGGGCGTCGGCCCTGCTTCGTTCCCAGCTGGAAAATCAGCCCCGCACCTCGGACGGCGGATTCTGGCACAAAAAGGTATACCCCTTTCAAATGTGGCTGGACGGCCAGCACATGGCGATCCCCTTTTACCTTCAATATGAAGCGGCCTTCGGTCCGGATGAAAAGGCCCGGGGCGATGCGGCAAAGCAATTGATCCTGGCTTACCGCCACACCCTGGACCCGGAT
This sequence comes from Clostridia bacterium, assembly GCA_017524725.1. GTDB lineage: Bacteria > Bacillota > Clostridia > Christensenellales > Aristaeellaceae > RUG756. Next base: position 27,463 of record JAFXUZ010000005.1, read on the forward strand.
ACCGGCCTGCCCTGCCACGGGTGGGATGAAAAGAAGCGTCAGATCTGGGCCGATCCCGAAACGGGCCGGGCGGCCCATGCCTGGGGCCGGGCAGTCGGCTGGTATATGACGGCCCTCGCGGACAGCCTGGAACTGCTGCCGAAGGAAAACGATCATTTCGGAAACGTACTGGAAATTTTCAGAGAGCTTTCTGAAAAACTGCTTTCCGTTCGTCAGGACGGCGTATGGCTCCAGGTGCTGGACTGCCCGGGCAGGGTGGGCAATTACCCGGAATCCTCCGCTTCCTGCCTGATCACTTATGCGATCCTAAAAGGGGCCCGGCTGGGTCTGCTGCCCGGGGACAATGGCCGGGAAGCGCAAAAAAGCTTTGAAAGCATCCAGCGGCATTTTGCAGGCAGGATGAAAAACGGTGAGTATTTCATCGGCAAATGCTGCCAGGGCGCGGGCCTGGGCGGCGCTTCGGGCCGGGACGGCAGCTTTGATTATTACATCAGCGAAAACGTGAACAGCCGCGACCTGAAAGCCACCGGGGCGTATATTCAGGCCGCGTGCGAGGAACAGATTTGGCAGGAAGGAAGACACGGTCATGACAGATAATCGTTTGGCAGTGCGTATTGACGCTTTTGTGAAAAGGCTTCAAAAAGAAGATGTGAACATGCACGGCTTTATCCTTTCCATCAACGGGAAGGATAAGGCAAAAGCCTGCTATGCCCCGTTTAGCGAGGGACAGCCCCATCGCATGTATTCCGTCAGCAAAACCATGACGGGCATCGCCGTGGGGATGCTGATCGATGATGGGAAACTCAGCCTGGATGATCACATCGCGGATCATTTTCAGGACTGGCTGTCCGAAAAAACCGATGGCCGACTCCTGCGCCTGACCATCCGGGATATGCTGCGCATGGCCACCTGTTACCGCTGGACCACTTATCGGGAAGGCGTTGATGAAAACTGGGCAAAAACTTTTTTTACCGGTACACCGACGCATGAACCGGGTACGGTGTTTTATTACGACACCGGCTGTTCCCAGGTACTGGCGGCGTTGGTGAAACGGCTGAGCGGTCAGGAGGTCATTGATTTTCTGGACGACCGGCTGTTCGGCCCCTTGTGCTGCCGGGATGAGCGGTATTGGCTGCGGGATCCCTCCGGCTGCTGTCAGGGCGGAACGGGCCTGTGCATGAGCCTGAGGGATCTGCACCGGGTGGCCCTGTGCCTGCTCAACGGCGGGGAAGGCGTCGTTCCCGTCTGGTATGCCGAGGAAATGGGCAAAAAGCAGATTGAGACGCTGCTTCAGAGCAACGAAGAAGAGCAGTACGGCTATGGCTGGCAGTGCTGGCGCACGAGGGCAGGATGGGCCATGTACGGCCTGGGGGGACAGCTTGCGGTGGTATGCCCCGATAAAAAAACGGTGCTGTCAACGATTGCCGATACCCGGCTGGATCCCTGCGGGGTGCAGCGGATATATAACGCCTTCTTTGAAGAAGTATACCCCTTCATCGGGGAAGAGGACATGGATTGCGAGATCCTGAAATTAAAGACCCATACCGTGCCGGACAAAAAAGAATACGGTATCTCCGAAACGGGCATTTACGTTTTCCCGGAGAATAACCAGCTGAATATTAAATCCCTGTACTTAAAGGACAATTGCCTGTATTATGAAAACGACAGGGGCAGCGTCTCCCTTCCGTTTGGCCGGGGCAGGAATGAAGAGATCCCTTATCCGGGCTGGCCGTCCGTGCCCGCGCTGGCCTCCGGAGGCTGGGCGGAACCCGATCTGCTGCGCATCCGCTGCTACGCGGTGGGTGAAGCTCCCTGCGGTTTTGATATGCTGGTCCGCTTTGGGGAGAAGCATGCTGCCGTGCAGTGCCGCAAATCCTACGATCCTGTGACCGTCGGATACGATGGCGTGGCTGCCGGATACCTGAGGGCAGACGGGTAACGGGTATTCCTCGCTTCACCGACGACACGCCTGATCTTTTTCCGACAGCTTTATCGGCTGTTCCCGGAAAAGCGCTAATCATGAAAGGAAAAACCGGGATGAAGAAATCGGCACGCAAAAAGAGGATGGCGCGAAAAATACTGCTGATCCTGTGCATCATGCTGGCGGTTTATATCGTTTATCTGTTCTGCAAGGCCATGTGGTATGGAAGAGGGACCTCTGAGGCGCGCACGGCCCCCGGGAGGATCGAACTGTCTTATGAAGAGGCGGCGGCAGACGGCAGCATTTCTTTTGAAGAGATCGCCGTTCATTACGCGCCGGAAGTTCACGCGGCGGTGAATGTGCTGATCTCCGAATCCGGAAAAGGCGATTTTATTTCCGCGGTCGATTTTGATGGCGATACGTCCGCCGTGAATAATTGGGAAAACATGGCTTCCTATCCCCTGAAAGCGTATGTTTATTGGTCGGTCCAGGAAACGGACACACACTATTTTATCGGTTATTATTTTTATCATCCGAGGGACGACGCCGAAATATGGCTGGACAGGCATGAGAATGACTTTGAAGGCATCATGCTGGCAGTGCCCAAGGCGGAAAACGGTTTTGCCCCGCCCGTTTGCATGTATACGCAGGGCCATGGAGGCGTGCCTTTCTACGGGGATAACATGACCATGACGGAAAAATCCATAAGAGGCGGGCCGCTGGCACTGGATGGAGACCGCGCGGTGATATATATTACCCCGAACGGTACGCTGAATAACGCCGGGCATTCCATCGAGTCCGACGCAGGGCACAGCACGTATTGGTCCGTAGGCAACAGCGGGATCCGATATTATCATGGCGGGGAAGCGCAGGTCCCCGCAACATTTAAAGGAGACTATAACGATAACCCCTGTTCCTATGCGCTTTTGCCTTTAAAGGACCTGTGGATCCGGCGGAACGGGCCCTACGGGGAAGGCGGCGTCTTTGCCGGGTTTGGGGCATTTCACGGCGACAATTACAGAAAGAACGCGGCTAACCCGGCGTGGGGCTGGCGAAATAAAACGGTCTATGGCTTTGGCGGATCGTTCCTTTCCGACCCGGCCTGGACTTTTTCCCGCGCCGTGGAAGAGTATTCCTTTTCCTGCGATTATCTGGCAAATGAGTACGCGGACTGGAAGGTGAGCGTTCGCTCGGTGAGCGGCGCAGATCAGGCGTTCACCCTTCGGCTTTGGCAGGACGCCTGGCAGATCGCCGCGGATGAATGGTGGAGTTTTGAGCGGACGGAAAGCGGGGAATATACCGTGCGGATCTGTGACGCCGACCGGCAGAGCATTTGGGCCGCGGCTCCGCCGAATACGGTATGGAAATGCGAAGCTGTTGACACAGAGGGCAATATTATGGAAAACGCAGTCGTTGACTGGGAAGCGGAATTCCTTGATCAATAGATAAGCCTGCTTTATAATAAAAAATAGAATGGGTTCAGCCGTCGCCCGGACAGCAAAGGAGGCTTGCCGTCATTAAACGTTTTCTTTTATCGGTTCTTGCTTTTGCGCTGCTGATCACCGCCATTTGCCCGGCGGCAGCCGCAGAGCAGGCGGATGAACAAAATGAAGATTATTCCCGCAACGGAACGGGCTATGTGGATATTGCCTATTCCGGCACGGGCTTTGTGTGGAATGACAAATGGCTTACTGAAAACAACCAGGTTTTCAAACCCGATCTGGCAAAGGCATGCGCCGCTTTATCCGCGCTGGCTTACAATCAGTATTACATTACGCAGGCGCTGACCGCCCCCCAAGCATAATGCCGATTCTTCCGGCGCCACGGGAATGGGGTTCACGGTCGTTGACAGCGGACACAGCTATGATGAAAGAACATTCCAGGATAACGATCATGTGGCTTACCGGATCGCAAAGAAAGCCTATATAAAAGACGGGCAGGAATATCTGCTGTACTGCATTCCCATCCGCGGCACGATGGAGGAGGAGTGGTTCAGCGATTTTGTAAATCTCGGACGCAACAACGGCGGTTATCATCAAGGTTTCTATCTTGCCGCCCGGGAGCTGATGCAGGAGCTGCGGACAATCATTGCGAGAGACGGTAGAAGCGCTTCCCAGCGCTGCTTTCTGCTTACCGGCCACAGCCGCGGCGCGGCAGTATCAAACATCGTTTCCGCCTGGCTGATCGAAGAAGGACTGGCGTCCCCGTCCCGGCTGTTCAGCTATAATATCGCCTGCCCGAATGTATCCAAGAGCGTTTACGGCTATCCATGCATTTATAATATCATCAATAAAGGTGATGTGGTTCCTGAAATGCCCATGAAAGCCTGGGGCTACCGCCGAAACGGAATCGATAAAGAATTTGTCATTTCAAGCGGCTCAAAAATTTACAGCCAGCTTGTGCAGCAGCAAGGCTCTCCATTTGCCACCGCCACCGGGAACGCGGGCTTTATGGAACTGATGACCATCCTCCTGCCGAACGAAGAAGCTTATTTCGATCCTCTTGCGCAGCTTGCCTTTTACTGCCTATCCTACATGTTTTGCGGGTCCAGTTACATGAACGCGGCAGATGAAGCGTTGTATATTGCAAAAAGAAACGCGCTGCTGCAGGAAGCAAATCTTAATCTGCTTATCGGCAGGCTTGACAGCACCTCGTCCTATTTCAGGACCTTGGTTTTGGACCGGATCGAATACCTGGGTCAAACGCTCGACATGGTGGCTGGTTTTTGGGATGCGATCAGCGACGTTGCTTCGGGTGAAGAGCCTCTGTACTACCTGGGTAATGAGCTGCGCCATCGACTTGAAGAATTCTGGGAGGCTGGCATCTCCACCCTGGATGATGTAACAGAGGCGTCCAACATTGTAAGAAACGCGAAATGTCAGGCCAAAACGATCAATGATCTTACCTGTGCGATCTTGCAGCTTTATGAGGATTCGGACAGCGATCCCGGTGCGATTGGCACGGCGCATGACCAGCATACCTATTACAGCTGGACGTGCGCCAGGTATCTGGGATACAGGGGATATTACAGCGGCACCACGGCTGGCATTGATGAATCCTCCTGGAGCGAAGGACCCATCACAACCATTGGCGCCTGCTGCTTTCAGGACTGCGAAAATCTCATCCATGTGTCCCTTCCCCCCACGCTTTGCTATGTGGGCTATTCCGCGTTTAGCGGCAGCGGCATTTCCGGCCCCCTGGATTTTGCGGAAGGGCTTTTGTCTGTGGGGCCCATGGCTTTCTATAATTGCCCTGGCCTTACCGCCATCCATCTGCCCCACACGGTTCAATGGATAGGAAGCTCCGCTTTCAGCTGCCCGAATGCAACGGAAGTAACGCTCCCCGTGGAAGTGCCCGCCGCGGGCGCGTTCACCGTTCCCAACGTGAATACCATTCATTATCTGTGCGGCAGCACCGGCGTGATGCCGGATCGCCGAGGCTACAATGGCGTGCCGCTTCCCGGCCTGGATGTTTCATCTACCCTGGAAAACTCCTGCATTGAAAGCCTGACCACCATCGATTTTGAAGAAGGGATCGTTCATATCGGGGATGAGGCTTATCAAGCTTCCGTTTACAGTATTATTGTTACCGGGGTTCTGGCCGATGTGACGCTTCCCTCCACCCTGGAAAGCATCGGTTCAAATACTTTTTGGAACCAGGGAATGCTGAAGGAAATCACGCTGCCCGACGACCTGCAGCGCTTGGGCACAGACTGCTTTCAGCGCACCGGTTTGGAATCCATCGTGATTCCCGGGGCCGTGGAGGAAATCCCCGAGTATTGTTTTGATCAATGTTCTCAGCTTCGATCCGTTGAATTGCCGGAGGGCCTGAAAACCATCGGCGCATTTGCGTTCCATAACTGCAGCGCTCTGGAAACGCTCCATTTGCCGCACACGATGGAATCCTTGGGAGATTACGCGTTCGAAGGCACGGCAGCGCTCAAGGAATTATCCATTCCCATTGAGCTGTGCGATTCCTCTTTGGCTGTTCCTTTCTTTTCCCGCGGGCCCATCGAAACCATCCATTATCTGTTCGGCTCCACGGGGATCATGCCGGATAAAACGGAATGCGCGGGGCTGGAGCAAGGCGTGGGCTCGTCCCTGAAGGAAGTGGATTTTGAGGAAGGCATCACGCACATTGGGGATTACGCCTTTGCCCTCCGGGGATCATACGGTGTGGGAAGCGCAGCCGGCGTGCTGGAAAAGGTCACGCTGCCATCCACGCTGAAATCAATCGGAACATCGGCCTTCCATGGCCGCGCCGCAATCAGCCGATTAACGCTTCCCGAAGGGCTGGAAACGCTGGGAGATCATGCGTTTGCACGGAACGGCTTCACGCAGATCGACATTCCTTCGACAGTCTCCGAAATCGGCTATGAATGCTTCGCGCAACCTGAGCATCTTTCCGTGGTCCGTTTCCACGGCGACGCGCCGGTTTTCGACGGGGACAGCATTTTTCGCTATGCTGTGGCAGAGCTTGTATGGCCTCAAAATGCGGTGGGATGGGAAGCGGCAATCGGGGCGCTGGATACCTCCACGCTCTTTTGCCACAGCGACGCGGAGCCTGTTCTGACTGTTCCGGGCCATGTTCGCGTCCTGGAGGAATCCGCGCTTGAGGGCATCGGCGCGTCCATCATTGAATTGTCCCCCGGCGTAGAAATGATCGGGCAGGACGCTTTCCGCAATGACGGCAGGGATGTGCTGATCCGCATCCCGGCAACGGTTGTGCAGATTGACGAAAATGCGTTCCGGAGCCTGATGCGCGTGTTTATTGCCGCGCCGGAAAACAGCAGCGCGGCGGAATATGTGAACAGCCATGAACAAAGCGGTCATCTGTACCTGATTGTCACGCCCGATTGATGCTTCCCCGGCAGCATTGGGGGTATAAAAAGCAAGCGCTCAATGCTCCGCGCCTGAAATCACAGGCCCGAACAAGCCTTTTTCGGTTTTCATGCCGGTTTGAAGATGGCAAAAGAAGGGACTCGCCACGGTCTGTGATGAGTCCCCCGATCGGTTCGGTTTGCCTGGGATGCACGTCTTTATCCTCCGATGGCGATCAGCTTCCTTTCGGGTAGCTTCTTCGCTGTCTTCTACGGGATATTCAGGATCGGCACGCCATGTTCCGGAAAGACGGGTATTGAATTCGGCTGCCATTATACCCTTTCGGATGTAAGCTATTTCAGCCTTTTGATCGAGAATATCGTCAGCGCTATGGAAAAGACGATCCCTGCCACAGCCAGCAGAAGCATCCCGTTGGCCAGGAGGGGTTTGAAATCGGTGGTGCAGAGGATGCAGGATCCGATGAACAGTACCACAGCCACCAGCGTCAGCACAGTGTACCGCAGGAAGTGGAATATCCGGTTCAAAGGTTCCTCATACGCAGTTTATCACAGAAACCTTAAAAATAAATTGAAAAAACGAAAATGATTATTGAATGATAGACCTCAGCCGTTTCCTCCTATTTTCGCCTTTCGTTCAGCTTGCGGTAGATTTCCCTGTGGGTGCTGATGACCGCAAACAGCATGGCGCTGATCTCCGCGATCCACATGGCAAACCAGGCGTACTGGAGGCCCAAAATGGTCTTCAGCAGCGCAAAGCAGGGCAGCAGCAGAACGACCTGCCGAATGGTTGTGCCGATCATATTGATTGTACCGTTGCCAAGACCTGAAGCGCACAGCCCCAGGATCATGGTTACGGAGGCCAAGGCAAAGGTAACGCAGATGATGCGGATGGCGGGCACGCCCAGGGAAAGCATTTCCTCGCTGGCGTTGAACAGGCTGAGCAGCGGTCCCGGCAGTGCCATGAACAGCGCCGAGAACAGAAACCCCAAGATGATTCCCCATTTCTGCGCGGTTTTCACTGTTTCCCGAATGCGATCCGGATTTTTTGCTCCATAATTATATCCAATGATCGGAAGGCACGCCTGGCCCAGGCCGTTCATGGGCATAAAGAGGAAGCTTTGCAGGCGGAAATACGCGCCGAAGAAAGCCACCGCCGTGCCCGCACCCAGCAGGGCGTTCATGCCGAAATTCATCACAGAGCCCATGGCCTGCATGATGATGGTGGGAAAGCCCACCTTGTAGATGGCGGCGACGGTGTTCTTTTCCGGGCGGAAGCCCTTGAAGCTGATTTTCACCTCCGGATTGCGCAGGGTGTTTAGCAAGAGTGCCGCAGCTGCCCCCAGCCATTGACCGATCACCGTGGCGATGGCAGCGCCCCGGATGCCCATGCCAAAGGTGAAAATGAAGATGGGGTCCAGGATGATATTGGTGCCCGCGCCTACGATTAGGGAGACCATGCTCAATCCCGTTTTACCGCTGGCCTGCAAAAACCGCTGGATCATGGTTTCCAGGAAGGAGCCGGTGCAAAAAAGCGTCACGATGCGCAGGTAATCGGCGCACATGGCGGCGGTTTCCGCATCCCCTGTCATGGCATTGGCAATGGCATCGGCAAAGAACAAACCCACCACGATGAACAAGAGAGAACTAAGCGCGGCCAGCACCAGCCCCGTGGCCGCGCCTTTTGTCACTTCGTCCAGCTTTTTCTGCCCCAACAGCCGGGACAAAAGCGCGTTGATGCCCACCGCTGTGCCAACTCCCAGGGCGATCATCAGGATCTGTACGGGATAAGCCAGGGATGTGGCGGTCAGCGCCTTTTCCGAAATGCGGGACACATAGATGCTGTCCACAATGTTGTACAGCGACTGCACCAGCAGCGACAGCATCAGGGGGATCGCCATTGTCAGGAGCAGTTTTGGAATGGACATCACGCCCATTTTGTTTTGCTTTTGCTGCATATCAGTTTTCCTTTAATTCCTTGCAGGTGCGCAGGATCACGATCAGGGATAGGATGAAGGTGAGGATATCCGCCGCCGGGAAGGAATACAGAATGCCGTTCAGGGCGAACGCCAGGGGCAAAAGGATGGGCAGGAACACGCCAAAGATGATCTCGCGCACCAAGGACAGGATCATGCTTTCCTTTGCCTTGCCCAAAGCCTGGAGGAAAATGAAGGTGCCCTTGTTCACCATGGCCAGCGGAATCATGCACAGATAGATGCGGAAGGAGCGGATGGCGAACCGGGTATAATATTCGCTCTCGTTGGCCGCGCCGAAAATATTGATGAGTCCCTGAGGAAATACTTCCACGATAAACAGGGCTGCGAAGCCCACGATGGCCTCCGCCGCCAGCAGATAGGTAAACAGCGTTTTGACGCGGTCTTTCCTCCGGGCCCCGATGTTGTAGCCCACCACGGGGATGCAGCCGGCGGACAGGCCCACGGAAATGGAAATGGCGATCTGGAAGAACTTCATCACAATGCCAAGCACCGCCAGGGGGATCTGGGTATACTGTGGCTGGCCGAACACCGGGTCCAGCGCGCCCCACTTTGCGGTGGAATTCTGTACAGCGGCCATGGAGACCACCAGGCTGGCCTGGCTCAGAAAGCTGGTAATGCCCAGGGGGATATACCGCTTCATCAGGTCAGGATACATGACAAAGCTCTTCTTTTCCAGCTTCACGGCCTTCATGTGGCACAAATACCAGACGGCCAGTACGGCGGTCAGGATTTGCCCGATCACCGTGGCAATGGCCGCGCCCGTCATGCCCATATGCAGGGGATAAATGAACAGCCAATCCAGAAAAATGTTGGTGACAGCCCCGGCCACGGTAGAGATCATGGCGAAGCGCGGGCTGCCGTCGGAACGGATGATGGGGTTCATAGCCTGACCGAACATATAGAAAGGCATGCCCAGGGTGATCCAGAAGAAGTATTCCCCGGCCAGAGCGAAGGTTTCATCATTCACCCGGCCGCCGAACAGCGTCAGGATGGGCTCGGAAAACAGCAGGTAAAGAATGGTCACAATGACGCTGCTGCCCACCGTCAGCACCACGGCGTTGCCGATGGTTTTGTGGGCGTCCTGCCGGTTCCTTTGACCAAGCAGAATGCTTACAAAAGCGCAGGTGCCGTCGCCGATCATCACGGCGATGGCCAGGGCAAGCACAGTCATGGGAAACACGGTGGTGTTGGCGGCGTTGCCGAAAGAACCCAGGTAATCGGCGTTGGCGATATAGATCTGGTCCACGATGTTGTACAGCGCCGCCACCACCAGCGAAATGATGCAGGGAATGGCGTACTTGCGCATCAGCTTACCGGGCTTTTCTTTTACCAGAAATTCATTGGAACGAAGCTCAGACATGGTTGTTTCCTCCCTCTTCATAAACAAACATGCGAATCACCGCCGTATCGTATCTGCGGAGTGACTCGCATGTATCGTGTCAAGGGATTTGCTATGCTGTTGGTTCTATTATAGAGCAAGCCGTCGGCTTTGCCCATGGAGCTTCCGGAAAATTATCGGCTTTTTCTTGCAGTTTCTCATGATTTGCCGCAAATTCGCTTGGCAATGCGGATGGCGGGCCGCTGGGTGAGGAGGCTCACGATGAAGCAGGAAATCCACACCGGGCCGATCATTTCCAGGAAGCCGCCCGGAATGGAGCTGAGGGGCAAGCCGCCCAGCAGGCAGGCCGTAAACCAATGCATCACTGCGGTCATGATCACACAGAAAACGGTATTGACCACCAGGTTCACCAGAATATCAAAAGCCCAAGTACCTTTTTTCGCCCCGCACTTTTCCGCGAAGGCAAAGCCCCATGGTTCCGTTGGAATGAAAAATGCGATCAGGAAAGCGATGAAATAGGAAAAACAGAAGCTGACGGCCATGCTGCCCCATTCAAAATGCTGCATGTGGCCATGCAGAATATTGACCCATTGGGCCACGAAGCTCATGGTGAGCGACACCGGCAGGTTCATCAGCAGGGATTTGACGATTTTGAACTTGTTCATGGGATCCTCCATCCGCAAGATGTCTTCGATCATTCTACAACGATCTGTGGGAACGGAAGGTCAGCACATCACTCGTGTGCTGTCATGCTGTGCGTGGGAATGCGGTCATAACGCCGCAAAAGCAGGAAGGAGCAGGCAAAGCTCAGGGCAAAGCCCAGCAGGATCGCCAGATCCAGGATGCCGCTGAAAGACTGAAAGCAGGATACGACGCCTGCCGCGAAGGCCACGGCCATCAGCGCCATGTGGCATTGAGCGGACCAGCGCACCATGTTGTGAATGCTGTCAAAGCCGCGCTTGTCCAGCATGCTTTTCGCAATCCGGAAGCGCGCCGCGCCTATGACCTCCATCATCAGGGCGATCAGCGCCGCCGTAGCCGCGAAGCTGACCCAGCTATGCCGGGTGACGCCGGTGGGAATCACGCCGCAGGCGATGGACATCGCGGCGTTCAGCAGGCTCAGCGCAAGAAAGGTATTTTTCTCCCGCCTGAGCGCCTGCTCCGGCATGTCCCAGCCGTACAGCTTGGTATCCACCATAAAACGCGGCATGACCCTTTCCCCCTTTTTTACAGATGGTACAGCCGTTCGGCGTTGCCGTGCAGGATCAATTCTTTTTCCTCTTCCGTGATGTCCAGCCCGCGCACAAAGTCCGCGCCCTCCAGCAGCCACACGGGCCGCACGGGGTAGCTGGTGCCAAACAGGATATGATCGGCCCCCAGGGCTTTTACCGCGCATTCCAGCTGCGCCTTGCCCCAGGGCTGGGCGTGGCTCATCTCGAAATACACGTTGTTTTTCAGCTGCTCCACCACCAGCTCGTTATCATCCTTGAACCGGCTGACGGCCTCCTGCACCTTGGGCTTCCTGGGGAACCACAGGCTGGTGAAGGCGAAGAAGGCGCCGCCCAGCATGGAATGTACCAATTTTACGTTGGGATACTTGGTAAAGAACCCGCTGAACAGCTCCCGGCCGACGGCGGTGGCCTGATCCACGCAGCGGCCGTAGCTTCGGCGCAGGTTGGTGTAGGCCGTCAGGCTGTCGTACTGCACGGGCAGGGGCGTATGATGTACATAGCAGGTGACGCCGCGTTCGTTGAGGTACGCGAAGAAAGGCGCGAAGGCTTCGTTGTCCAGGTACAGATCGCCGTAATGGGCCGAAAGCTGCAGGCCGCCGAAATGAAGCTCGTCCAGGCAGCGGTCGATCTCCCTGAACACGGCAGGTGTTCCCCGGGGCGGCACCACGCCCAGGGCGGCCATGCGGCCATTGGACTTTTTGACGTGCTCCGCCATGCCGTCGTTGAACATGCGGCACATATCCAGGCTCATCCATTCCTGCTGGCAGGAAAGCTTCAAAACGGCCTTGTCGATCCCGGCTTTGTCCATATCGCCAAGCTGTTTTTCCAGCATGTAATCACCCTGCACGTAGTTCAGGTTTTCGCTGCCCACGGGCTTTTCGATCACATACTGCCGGACACCGGTTTCGGGGTCGGTTTTCAAATATCCCCTGATGCCGTATTGCACGGGTATCTCGGACAGGAATTTTTCAGCGGATTCTTCGTTGGTAAACAGCTCTTCGGGGAACCAATACAGGTTGGCGTCGATCACTTTGTTCATGATACGCACCCTCACTTCGCTTGATTATCGAAAATCTTGTTTATATCGTACACGATGGCCGAAGGCGCTTCGCCGTAGACGCGCTTGGTGTTTTGCTGCTTTTCGTTCCAGCGCAGGTCCTTCATGGTGCCGTCGCTGCCCTTTTTCTGATGCTTTGGGCCGTCGCCGGGATGGGGCAGCTTGCGCTTCCAGATGATATGGCCTTCTTCATCCGTTTGCTGCCAGTTGTTAAAGGGCGGATCCTCCCGGGGCAGGCCCTCCGCGCCGTTCAGCACGGCCTTGCAGTTGTCATACACCTTTTGAACGATATCCGGATCGGCCTGTCCCGGACCGCCCCACACGGCGTCATAATCCTTTCGGCAGGGCAGCAGCTTTTCGCTGAGACGCGCCCAGTTTTCCACGGTGGTGTTGATGGGCTTGCCGAAGGGCATGCCGTATTCGTCGCCGGTAAAGAGCAGGCGGCCCGCCCTGTCCAGCAGCACGATGCTGCCCACGGCGTGATCGGGCATCTTGAACACCAGCAGATCGCGGCCCTTCAGGGGGATGGTGTCCCCGTCCTCCACGATCTGCACTTCATAGTTCCGGGGGAAGCTGATGCCCTCGAAGCTGGGGAAGGGCTGCGTCGCCAGGGGCACAGATTCCGCCGCCATATACACCAGATCGAAATAGCCGTCGTTGGCGGTGTGGTCAAAGTGATGGTGGGTATTGACGATGCGCGGCACGTCGTGGCCGATCAGATTTTTGCAGTATTCCCGGATGTTGCCCGCGCCGTAGCCGCTGTCGATCAGGATGGCGTCGCCGTCTTCGCCCTCCAGCAGGTAGGAAAAGTCGCCGTCCGACAGAATGCGCCAGGTCTTGGGCGCGATCTCCAGCACCCGGTAATAGGGCTCGCTCATGGGCGTGCGGTTGCCCTCCTCGTCTTCCAGCAAAATATTGCTTTTGCAGGAAAAGTCAAACCATTTTTTCTCGCTCATGCTCTTGTCCTCTTTCAGTTGCTTTTTCCGGGGGAAACCATTCTTTGCATGCCAAAGAATGGTTTCCCCCGGGCCCCTTTCCAAGAAAGCATTATAAGGGGATATTATTAAAAAACTGTCCTATCGAGTTACAGAATGTCTTGATTCAGTTCCTTTGCCCGGCAGCAAGAAATAAAATGATTCGGCAAAATTTCCTCCAGCTGCTGGGGCTGTTTGCAGGCCTCAGTGGCGTAGGGGCACCGGGCGGCGAACCGGCAGCCGGGCTTTGGGTCGACGGGGGAGGTGATTTCGCCCTGGAGCTTGATGCGCTCGTGGGGATGATCGATATCGGTGCTGGGGATGGCCGACAGCAGCGCTTTGGTATAGGGATGCAGGGGCTTGATAAACAGCTCCTTGGCGGGGCTGGTTTCCACCAGCTGACCCAGGTACATGACGCAGATATCGTCGCTGATATGGCGCACAACACTCAGGTCATGGGTGACGAACATATAGGTCAGACCCTGCTTTTCCTGCAGATCCTGCAAAAGGTTCAGCACCTGGGCCTGGATGGAAACGTCCAGGGCGCTCACCGGCTCGTCGCACACGATGAAGTCGGGGTTCAGGCTGAGGGCGCGGGCGATGCCCACGCGCTGTCGGCGGCCGCCGTCCAACTCATGGGGATAGGCGTGGCGCAGCCGCTCGTCGATGCCCACCAGCTTCATCAGTTCATCAGTTTTCTGGTCGATCTCGGTACGGGTCTTGTAGCGCTTGGAAAGCTTCAGGGGTTCCCGGATCACATCCTCTACCGTTTGACGGGGATTCAGGGAGGAATAGGGATCCTGGAACACGATCTGCATCCGCTCGTTGATTTCATGCATCTGGTGCTTATCCACGTGGGTAATGTCCTTGCCATCCAGGAAAATCTGGCCGTCGGTGGATTCCAACAGGTGGATAATGGTGCGGCCCAGGGTGGATTTACCGCAGCCGGATTCGCCCACCACGCCCATGGTCTTGCCTTTTTCGATCTTGAAGGAAATGTCGTCCACGGCGTGCAGGGTGCCCTTGGGGGTGTTGAAATACTTTTTCAGGTGCCTGACCTCGATCATGGGATTTGCCATTTCTTACACCTCCTTCGCTTTTCCGGCGGCGATTTCATTCAGACGGCAGCAGCGGCACAGATGACCACCGCCGATGTCTTTCAGCTCGATATGCTCCTTCCTGCATTCCTCGCCGGCATAGGGGCAGCGGGGATGGAAGGCGCAGCCGCGGGGCAGATCGGCGGGGTTTGGCGGCAGGCCCTCGATGGGGCTCAGGCGCTCCACGTCGCTGTTCAGATCCGGCAGGGAGCCGAACAGACCGATGGTGTAGGGATACCGTGGATCGTGGAATATCTGTTCCCTGGTGCCGTATTCCATGATCTCGCCGGCATAGATAACGGCCACGGTGTCGCACACCTCGGCCACGATGCCCAGATCGTGGGTGATCATGATCATCGAGGTGTTGAGCTTTCGCTTAAGATCGTTGATCATGTCCAGCACCTGGGCCTGGATGGTCACGTCCAGGGCGGTGGTGGGTTCGTCGGCCAGGAGCAGCGTGGGGCTGCAGGCCAGGGCCATGGCGATGACCACGCGCTGCTTCATGCCTCCGGAAAACTGATGGGGATATTCATAGAAGCGCTCTCCGGGGATGCCCACCATTTCCAGCATCTTCTTGGCTTTTTCGATGGATTCCTGCCTGGAGCAGTGCTCGTGGAGCTTAACGACCTCCGCGATCTGTTCGCCTACCCGCATGATGGGGTTCAGGGCGGTCATGGGGTCCTGGAAGATCATGGAGATCTCCTTGCCGCGGATCTTCTGCATGTCCGCTTCGGACACCTTCAGCAGGTCCTTCCCCTCGAATTCGATCTCGCCGCCGGGCACGCGGGCCGGGGGCTCCGGCAGGATGCGCAGGATGGCCCGGGCGATGCTGGTTTTGCCGGCGCCGGTCTCGCCGACCAGGCCGATGGTCTTGCCCTTCTCCAGTTCAAAGGATACATGATTGACGGCGTGGATGACCTCGCCTTCGGAGGTGTATTCCACGGTCAGGTCTTTCACGGACAGCAGCACGTCTTTGTTTGCCATGGGAACGCCTCCTTCCTCAGTTCTTCAGTTTCGGGTCCATCGCGTCGCGCAGACCGTCGCCCAGCATGTTCAGGCACAGCACCACCAGCATGATGGCCAGGCCGGGGAAAATGCACAGATGCGGATACTTGGTGATCATGGATTTGCCTTCCGAGAGCATCGCGCCCCATTCAGGCGTCGGCGGCTGCACGCCCAGGCCGATGTAGGAAAGGGAAGCGGCCTGAAGGATGGTGTTGCCGATGCCCATGGTGACGGACACGATGACCGGCGCGATGGAATTGGGCAGGATGTGGGAAGTGATGACCCGCCACTTGGAGCAGTTGATCTTTTCGGCGGCTTCGATGTATTCCTGCTTGCGGACCGTCAGGATGGAACCGCGCAGCAGGCGCACCGTCATGGGGATGCCGCCGATGGACAGGGCCAGGATGGTGTTCCCGATACCGGAGCCCAGGGCGGCCGATATCGCGATAGAGAGCAGCATGCCCGGAATGGCCTGGATGATGTCCAGGATACGCATCACGATATTGTCGACCTTACCGCCGTAATAGCCGACCAGCGAACCCAGCAGCACGCCGACCACGGTGGCCACGATCGTGCTCATCAGGCCCAGGAACAGGGAAGCGCGGGCGCCGTACATGATGCGGCTCAGAATATCGCGGCCCATGCCGTCGCAGCCGAACAGGTGCTGCCAGGAGGGGAGAGCGTAGCGGTCCGCCTTGCTGGTCTTCGCGTAATTGTAAGGCGTGATCCAGGGAGAAAGGATGGCGATCACGATCAGCACGATCATAATGCTCAGTCCGATCATGGCTACCTTGTTTTTCCTAAGCCGGTGCATCACCTGGCCGAACTGGCCCTGCCGCTTGCTCCGGACGCCGACATGGTCTTTGCCGACAGCTGTTACAGACATTATTTCTTCCCCTTTCTGCCCTCGTACTGGGCCTTGATGCGAGGATCGACGAAAGCGTACACGATATCCACCAGCAGCATGATCAGGCTGAAGATCAGGCCGAGGATCAGCACACCGCCCATGACGACGGGATAGTCACGGCTGTTGATCGCGTCCGTCATGTACCGTCCGACGCCCGGAATGGCAAACACGTTTTCAATGATGACCGTACCGCCGAGCATCATGCCCATGCCGTTGCCGACGATGGTGATGATGGGGATCAGGGCGTTCGGAAGCGCGTGCCTGAACAGCACCGTCTTTTCCGACAGGCCCTTTGCCTTCGCGGTCACGATGTAATCCGAGCGGATGACCTCGAGCATGGAGGAACGGGTATGACGCGCCTGGGAGGCAATGCCCGCGAACGAGTTGGCGATGCAGGGCAGGATAAACGAAGCCAGGCCGTTTGACACACCGGAGGTGGGCAGCCAGCCCAGGTTCACGGCGAAGATCAGCACCAGCATCAGCGCCAGCCAGAAGGCGGGAATACTCACGCCCAGCAGGGCCAGGAACATGCAGATGCGGTCGGCGATGCCGTTATGGTGCGTGGCGGCCGCAATGCCGAGCGGCGTACCCACGAACACCTGCAGCGCCATGCACAACAGGGCGATGACCAGCGTGTACTGCATGCGCTCCATCAGGCCGGCAAAGACGGAGGTCCCGAATTTGTAGGAAGTGCCGAGGTCAAACTTGATGAAGGTCTGATACAGGTAGCGGCCCAGACGGACGATATACGGGTCGTTTAAGCCCATTTCCTCGCGCTTGGCGGCCAGTTCGACGGCAGAAGCGCTGGGACCCAGCAGGCTGGAAGCGGGATCGCCGGGGCAGATATACATGATGGAGAAGATCAGGATGGCGATACCCAGCATGACCGGGATCATCCACAGCAATCGCTTGCCGATATATCTGATCATGAACGCTTTCTCCTCCCTTTCCGATGATGAAAGGGGCGCTGTGGCCTACGCTTAGCCGCAGCGCCCCATGGGGTTTACGCCGGGTGGTTTCCGTGTCGATCAATATTCGCAGGCGCCGGGCAGGATCTGGCCGCGGAAGCAGGTGGCCGCCCTGGTGACGACGGTGGTGTGGGCCAGGTTGTTCACCTTGGACACCAGGCCGTATTCATAGCACTGTTCCTTCAGGTACTGATGGAAAGCGTCCATGTTCTCGGGGCTGTTGTCGTTGATGGCGGCTTCGATCAGGCTCTGCAGCTTTTCATCCGCCACATGGCCGACGGTCTTGCCGTAGGTCTGGTCACGGCTGTCCAGGGTCAGCTTCCACACGTTGGTCAGCAGGTTGGAGGAGCCGCCTTCGTCCAGCATGATGTCCCATTCGCCGGACTTCTTGTCATCGTACTTGTAGGTGCCGAACAGCGCGTTGTCATAGGGGATCAGGGTCACATTGATACCGTAATCGCCGAGGGCGGCCTGGATGGTGGTCGCGATCCTGGTGTTGTCGTCAGCCACGTTGTAGATCAGGCGGTAGGTCTTGCCGGCGGTCACGCCCGCTTCGGCGAACAGGGCCTGGGCCTTATCGTCGTCGTACTCATAGTATTCTTCGTCGTTCCAGGATTCCACGAAGTCCGGATACTTGTTGTTGCCGACGGTCTTGGCATGATAGCCGATGCCGTCGAAGGCGAAGGCGATGATATCATCCACGTCCACGGCGTAAGCAATGGCCTGGCGCTCGGCGGCGTTGGGGATGGAGTCAAAGTTGAAGATCAGGTACTTGGTGGTGTTGTCGGGGATCTGGGTCACGTCGAAGCCTTCAACACCCATGAAATCGGAGATGTAGGAGCCGTCGATGGCGGCGGAGATGTCGATTTCCTTGGCCTTGAGGGCGTTGACCATCTGCACGGGGTCGGGAATGATCTTGAAGGTGATCTCATCCACGTTGTGCCTGGAGGTGGTGACCGTCAGTTCGTCCTTCTGCCAGTAGTTTTCGTTGCGCTTGTAGGTGATGGTGGAGCCGGTCTTGTAATCCACGACCTGGTAGGGGCTGGTGGTGATGGGATCGGTGGCCATCTTGTCGGCGGAGGCTTCATAAGCGGCCTGGGTGACGATGGGGCATTCCATCAGCAGGGATTCCAGATCGCCGGCAGCCAGCGCGGTGAAATGGAAGCGGGCCACGTAGTCACTCAGCACTTCCACGCTGTCCACGGAGCTCAGCTTGGGCAGGTTGCCGTCGGCCTTGGCGGTTTCAAAGCAGAACTTGATGTCGCTGGCGGTCAGCTTGTTGCCGGCCTGGTCCACGATGTAGTCGTACAGTTCCACGTCGTAGGTCAGGTCGTCCACCTTGGTCAGCTCCTTCATCAGGCAGCCGCGGAAGGTGTCGCCGTCCTTGACCATCAGCATTTCGTAGGTAGTGAACAGGATACCGATGCGGCCCAGGCCCATGCCCTGGAAGGGACCGATGTTGCCGGGATCGCCGGCCAGGCCGACCACGACGGATTTGCCCTGTTCGGCGGAAGCGAAGCTCGCCATGGAGAGCGCCATGACCAGAGCCAGAACCAGAGATAAGAACTTTTTCATGAGGATACCTTCCTTTCAATTTGTTCTTTGGGTTCGGTTGCTATAGCGAAGCGCTTGATCCTTAGCGCTTGAGCTCGTCGGTCAGAAACGGTTCAAATCATCTTTACAAGGCAAGTATAGCCTATCGATTTGGCGGGAATCAAACCGTTTTTTGCAGTCATTGTTGCGAAAAATGGGATAATCAGGAGGGCGTTTCCTGATAAGAGAGTCAAATTTGAGAAAAGGCGTACTCTCATGATGTCTGGGCGCTGGTGAAGGCAAGAAAAACCTTCTTCAGCAGTGCGCCGGCTTCCCTGACCAGCATCTCCGCCGCGCCGGGAGCGAAGGGAGAATTGACGGCTTCATACATGCATTTGTCATAGGCGCTTTGATCGGCCATGTATTTCGCCCCGCCGTTGATCAGCGTGGATACCAAAGTAATGGGGTAGGGGCTGGCGGCCTGGATCTGCCTGAGGGTGGGATAGGTCAATTCCGGCTTGACGCCCAGGATCGCCAGACCGCCCAGTGAGAACAATTCAATGGTTTGCTCCTTGTCGCCTTCCAATTCCCATGCGCAGGTATGCGAGGGCTTCAGTTCCTTCAGGTTCCGGTTCATTTTTTTGGCGGGAGCGTTGAAGGAGCGGGACGCTGTTTCCGCCTCTCCGGTCAATTCCGTTCCATCGTTTCGGAGGACGGACATGACTTCGTCCGTCAGCTGCAGCCCCAGCTTTTCCGCAACAGCGATGCTTTCTTCATGCAGATCGATCTCCGCGTAACCGCCCTGTCCGTCCGGAACAAAGCCCTTGCCGCGCCTGATCGGCGCCTGATCCCCTGCCGCGCCGATCAGGAACATGACCGCTGAGCCGGGATACCGTTTTTCAAGCTCCATGCAGGCAACGCCTACATAGTCGCCCGATACGCATTTGCCTTCCGCCGCGCCGGTGCCGTCCAGCACGGAGGACTGGGTGTTCAGGTGCAGCAGCAATCCTCTGACCTTTTCGTTTTGCCTGACTTCCAGTACCGTCAGCGTATGATCCGAGGGGCCCTTTCCGCCGCAGCCGATCCACCAGCCCTCGGGCAGCTCGATATCCCGGCTGGCAAAGGTCCGGCTTTCTCCCTGATGCAGGGTCACCGTGCTTTCCGCCGTTTCCTGTTTGGCTTGCCAGACGGCGCTGCGCACAGCGTCGGAAAGCGTTCGGCGCAATAGGGTGCGGTGCTCCTTTTCCTCCTCCGTTTTCAGGGCAAAGTCCGGCAGGATATGCGGCGCGGAAAAGGTGTGGGTCACGCTGATCCAGACACGGCTTTCTTCGATGCCCAGCAGAATGGCCGTTTCCTTCCTCAGCCTTTCGCATTCCTCATCCGCAAGCGAGGTCATTTCGACGGAAACCAGGGCAAAAGGTTTTTTTTCATTGATGAAAAAGACGCGGACGTACAGCGGATGCGCCTGCCTGACAAAGCCTTCCGTGGGGAAGAAATCCCGGGGAAAATCCATTTCGCTGCGCCCAATGCCTATCCTCACGTTTTCCACCTCTCTTTTTTGCCGTTCCGGCATCATTCCGGTCATTGTTTACAGGAAAATAATACTCGGGATCATCGGATGAAATCAAACCGTTTTTCACCGCCATTATCGCGAAAAATGCAACAAATGATCAACCTGAATATTCTTTCGGGCCCGGTCGGAAATCTTCCGTTCTTGACAGCTTCCGGGCCCGCCGCTATAATTATTGCAGAAACCGGAATTATATTAAGAAGGGATATTATGGAACTGAAATATATCCGTGAATTTGTTTCTTTGGCGGAAACCGGCAGTTATTTTGAAACCGCCGAACGCCTGTTTATCACCACCTCTTCCCTTTCCCGGCACATCAAAGCGCTGGAAGAAGAATTGGGGATGCCGCTCTTTGACCGCACCACCCGTAAAGTGGTGCTGAACCGGCACGGCCGGCTTTTTTTGCCCTATGCCAAGCAATTTGTGAAGATCGACGATGAATGCACCATGGCCTTTGAGGAAGAAGCCATGTATTCCAAGGGCGCGATCGGCATCGGCTCGATCCCCATGATGAAGGCATACGGCATCAGCGATATCCTGCGGCAATACCGGCAAAACAATAAAAACGTGATCATCAATATCAACGAAGCGGATTCCACGCCGCTGGCGGAGATGCTGCGCAAAGGCGAGATCGACTTTGCTTTCCTGCGCAACCGCCATATTTCCGTGGAGGAGTTTGAAACCATCCCCATTTCAGAGGATCATCTTGTGGCCGTGCTGCCCAAAGCGCATCCTCTGGCAAAGCAGAAAACGATCGCTGTCAGCCAGCTGGAAGGCGAATCCCTGCTGCTGATCAGCAAGAATTCCTTCATGTATAAGCTTTGCACGGATCTATGCCGGTCGGCGGGGTTCCAACCAAAGGTCGTATTTACCAGTCAGCGCGCCGAAAACCTGGTGGAGCTGATTTCCCAGGGCACCGGCATCGCGTTGCTCATGTCCAAGCCCGTGGATCCCATCCTGCCGGAGGATTTGACCCATGTGGATATCGAACCCCGGGTGACCACCACGGTTTTCCTGGCCTATGTAAAGGAGAGAAAATTCAATACCGCCTGTAAGCGTTTCCTGGAACTGGTCAAAACGGTCCCGTTCCACGAAACATAAAAAGAGCGTCGGCATTGCTGCCGGCGCTCTGACGGTCCGATCATTCCGCTGCCGCCATAGCGTCCAGGTAAGCTTCCACATCCAGGAAACAGAAATCCGGATAACCGTGGCCCGCGGGGCTGATCTTGTCAATACCCAGGTAGAAATCCACGTCCTCGATGCCCAGCTTTTCCCGCATATAGCGGCTCATCAGGTATGCCATCATGGAACCCACGTCGCCGTCCATGGTGGAGTTGTTAAAGCGCCAGTGCCTGGCGATGTCTGCTTTTTCTTCGCCGGTCAGGTAAGTCATGCAGGACATCATCCTCACCAGTTCCTGCCTGCCTTCGCCGTAAACGCCGGTATCGGGCCGGGTGTAGGCTTCCGCCAGACGGGCGGCTTCGGCGTTTCCGTCAGCAGCCATCTTTTCCAGCACGGAAAGGAGGGAGGCGGAGAAGTGCGCTTCGCCGAACAGCCTGGCTTCCCAGCTGCGGCTTTCTTCGGTATCAAAAGCCATGATGGATTTTCCGCGGGTCATGAAGCCGGCGACAAAGGCTTCCAGGCTGTCGGCTGTCACTTTGCCGTCCGCATAGGTTATGCCGTCATACGCTTTGGCAAAGCCCTCCGCGTTTTCGTACTGTTCCTTGTCCAGCCAGCGGGTGGTGTACACATCCAGGGCTTTATTGATGGCGGCCAGGTAGCCGTCCTTAAAGGTTGCGGTGTCAAAGCCCAGTTCGGTGAGATACGCTTCAAAGGCGGTGATCAGCTCCCGCTGCAGGGCGATCTGGAAATCATCAAAGGTCTTGTCTCCGCCGTTGGGCCCCATCTGGTGATAGTTGACTTCGGCGGAATGGAGGTATTCATAGGCCATATCCGCTATATCCACGTTGGCGATGGGGGCCTGGACGCGGGCGCCGTAAATATCATCCGTTGCGTCCATCACCGCGCCGATCTTTTCCAGGCAGGGCAGGAACACTTCCGCGTTGCCGGATACGCCCAGCAGCGCGGCGCAGCTGCCGCCCGCGCTGCCGCCGACGGCGATGATCTTATTGGCGTCGCCGGGCAGAACGGCGTCGTTGGCTTTCAGATAGCGTACGCCCGCTTTCAGGTCCACGATCTGATCGGGAGCCATGCCCCTGCTTTCCAGACCTTCGCTGTCCACACCGCGGCTGCCGACGCACACGTAGATGTAACCGGCCTGAACATAATCGCCGTAGATGCTTTTTCCGCTTTGATCGGCGTTCAGATGGATGCCCTTGGTTTCGGTGCCCAGGGTGATGGAATAGCCTTCCTTGTAACCGTCGATGGTGTTCTGATAGATGATCGGCGCGGTATTCACGGTATAGGAGGCGCCGTTCAGGTTGGTGAACACGGCCTCCTCGTCAAAGGTGAGGGTGAAGGTGCCGTTGCCGTTGTCCCTGGCTTCCTTCACATATTCCGTGGGTACGTAAATGTCCAGGTGCTGAATGCGGGCGCTTTCGGGATGTGCGCAGTAGACCACGTTCATCAGGCCGTAGCATGGATACACTTTCGCGGTTTCGCCTTCCTTGATCTGGCCCATGGGGGTCATGACGGCGGTGCTGTCAATGTACACCCATTGGTCCATCAGCTTCGACGCGTCCAGGTCATATGTTTCTTCCTCCGCCAGGACGGTGAGAAGCTGGGAGAGAAACAATACTGCCGTCAGGATCAGGGCAATCGTTTTCTTCATGGAGATCCTCCTTCTTTCGTTTCGTTCCGCGTGCCGCGGCAACGAAGCTTTCTGATGATTTGATTATAAGGAGCCGGAGGAGAACGAATCAATTCCGATCCCGCGTATAGATTCCGTATTGGAATAAATCAAATGGAAGGGACGATCCTCTTCATGGAAATCGAGTATATCAGGCAATTTGCGCTGCTGGCCAGGGATTGTCACTTTCAATCCGCGGCGGATAAGCTGTTTATCAGTCAATCCACCCTGTCCAAGCATATCGCGGTGCTGGAAAAGGAACTGGGCCAAAGACTTTTTCACCGCACCACCCGGCAGGTGGAGCTGACGGACTTTGGCAGGGACTTTTTGTCCTATGCCGAAAAAATCATCGGCGTCATGAATGACTGTGAAACGAATTTGATCGCAAAATACCGGAAAGCGGGCCCCGGCCTGCACGTGGGCGTTTCGCCCTTTGTATCCGTCAGTCGGCTGATGGAGGGAAAAATGGCGTGTCAGGAAACGGTGCCTCAGATCGAAACCATGGTATTTACCGAAACCTCCTCCGAGCAATTGCGAAACGGCCTCAAAACCGGACGGTTTCAGCTGGCAATCGACGGCGTCGGCCCGATGTGGGAAGATCCCGATTTTGCCGCGGTTCCGTATATGCAGGACCATCTGTGCGTACTGATCGGCAGAACGCACCCCCTGGCACAAAAGGAAACCGTTTCCCTGCATGAGTTGGAGCGTCTGCCTTACATTCATCTGTATACCGAAACAGACGCCAGCCCCTTTCTCTCGGAGCCCGTTTCGGTGACTGATACCGTTCCGCAGACACTGCGGGCCGTGGCGGACGGGCAGGGCTGCACGATCCTCCCTTATGCACGGGTGAAAAAGTATCTGCCGGAAAATGTTGTTGCGCTTCGGCTGGTCCCATCCCCGGATCTGAAGTTCAACGCTTACTATCTGCGCCATGTTCAGCGCAGCGAAACAATGAGCGCGCTGCTGAAATACTTCGTGAAAAATGAATCCGACAAAAAAGCGCCGGTCTGATTTTCGGATCGGCGCCCGCGATTTACAGCTTTTGCTCAAACAGCCAAGCCCGGATGGGCTCAAACAGGTATGCCCATTTCCAGGTGCTCATGTGATGCACTGCCGGGAAGATGCGGGCCCCGGGCAGCAGCACGCTGTCGCCGTCCAGCCATGTGAACTGGATATCGGCTTTTTGCCCGATCACATCCCGGCAGAACCGTGCCTTGGTTTCCTCGTCCGCCCTGGCGTCCACATGGCCCCGGGCCACCTTGCCGCCCGCCTTTTCGATGGCTTCCATGCATGCTCCCATGATGGGGAAGGCGCGGCCGTCGTGCTCGGACACCATGATCCACACGTGCTCGTCCCTGATGGCCGCCATGCGCTCCGGGTCCCACTGCCCTGCCGTCAGGAAGCAGCCGGCAAAAAAGCGCGGATGGGTGATCAGCAGTTCGCACAGCATCATAGTACCCATGGACTGGCCTGTGCCGTAGATCCTCGTTTTGTCAATATTGTGCTTTGAGCAGATATACTCGATCAATCGGATCGTGGCTTCCGCTGCCCAGCCCACGGTGTAATCGTCATGGGCTGATTTTTCGCTGTACTGGGGCGCAAGCACAAAGCATGGCCGCTTCTTCTGTTCCTCTTCGTCGGCCCATACCAGGGCGCCGATGCCCTGACGCAGGGTATAATCCGTTTCTTCCGAGATGGAGCCCATATCGTGCATGAACACCACCAGCGGAAGGGGCTCCGCCGTTTCCTCCGGCACGAAAAGGTTATACTTCAACACATGCTCCTTCATCGCGAAGAAGGATTGTTTGAATTTTTTCGCGTTCCGAGCGTAAGCGGCTTCCTGGGCCGTCAGCTGAATGGGCGGCGGCATCATAGGCGGTTGAGGCATGGCAAAGCACTCCTTATTTTTGTTATGCGTTCGGGCCGGCAAGTCAATATGAAATGCCGGCCCGTTTGGTTTGACGAGATTATTCTTTGACCAGCCGGTCCAGCGCTTCCCGGGCGGCTTCGATGCCGTTGTCCGCGGCAAACTGATACCGGGCGATGGCTTCTTCCGTATTCTGCTCTACTCCCAGACCGTTTTCATAAAGATAACCCAGTCCATAGCTTGCTTCCGCAACGCCGGGAACCGCGCGGCCTTCGCCGACGGCAGCCAGGTAATACCGGGCGGCCAGCTCGTAATTCTGCTCCACACCCGTACCCTCCTGATAAAACCTGCCGATATAGGCGCAGGCGGTGACGTCGCCGTGATCGGCGGCGATCAGGTAGCACGCGGCAGCCTTCTCCGGATCCCGGACATATTCGCCGGAATCATTGGTGAATCCTTTTTCATACAGCAACCCGGCATACCGGGGGCCCTTGAAATCCGGGTTGGAAAGCTTCTCATCCATGGACAGGGTATAGAACATGACAGCCTTTTCATAGCTTTGCGGCACGCCCTGCCCTTTTTCATACATCTGACCCACGTTGGCCCAGCCGCGGCCGCTGCCCATATTGACGGCCCGGAAATTCCATTCCATGGCTTTGGTATAGTCCTGCTCCACACCGTCGCCGTTCTGGTAAGCGGCTGCCAGCATTTCCGCACCGCGGTAATCACCCAGCGTATAGAGCTGTTCAAACAGTTCGTTTGCTTTTGCCGCATCGCCATTCATGCTGGCCTGGCGGGCTTCCTGAAACATGGCGTCCAGATCCGCTTCTTCCGCCGCGGCCAGGCCGATACAAGCCAGCAAGGCAAGCGAAAGCACGATTGCCAACATTTTCTTCATAGCATTGTTCCTCCTGTTTGTTTTGTTCGCTTACTTGGAACCGCCCATGTAGCCCACGTTCACGAAGGTCTGCCAGGGCCATTTGAGGTGATCCTCCCAGCCCGCCCCGATGGCATAACCGGGAGCCGGTTCCACGCCGATCAGGCTGTCCACGGAGCGCAGCAGGGATTCGCAGTTGTAATAATTCTTGGTGAAGGTAATGATTTCACCGTCCACTTCCTTGTCCTCGGTCTGGTCGAACAGGCGGGAGTAATACACGGTGTCGCCTTCCAGATGCACGTTGCATTCCTCGTCGCAGTTGAAGGCAACAGCGTCGGCTTCCTTCAAAACCCTGATGCCCTTTCCGTTTTCATCCTCGCCGTAGAAGAACACATTGCCATCCGCGTCGGTGGCGGTCAGGGTATAGGTGGCGTCCATGTACACCTGATGGGAATCGGTCAGGTTGTTAAGGCCAAAGAACGTCCAGGCCTGGGTGCCGCCGGGGCCGCCGCTCATCACGTTGTAAATGTACACGCTGCCGATGGCGTAGTCATGGCTGAAGGAGGCGGCAGGCTTGTACATGAGTTCGTTCCAGCCGGCGTTTTCGGTGCTCACCGTCACCCGCATGGTGGTATACACGGGAGCATAGGCCCAGTAAATGTAGTTCAGGATGACTTTGGTCTCATTGGCGGAAGCGGTCACCGCGAAGTCCTTGCCGGGCTCCAGGGCAAGCTCGTCGCCATAGGCGCTGATCAGGGTCACGGTCACGTCGTTTTCCGTCAGCTTGCCGGCGTCAAAAGCGATGGGCCAGACTGCGGTGACGGTATCCGGGTACACGTCGCAGATCACGGGGATCTCGGCATCCGAGGTCCAGGCGGGCTCACTTCCCAGGATCAGGCTGCCGCCCTCGGTCAGGAAGGTGCGGCCGAAGGAATAAAAATCGGTGCGCACGATCGCCTGGGAAAGAGGCAGTCCATTGTATTTAAGGCCGTCGATGCCGATGCGGAAATCGTAATGGCCGTTGCCGTCGCCGCCCTGGGGGGAGAAGCTGCCGCCGATATTGCCCATGGTGTAATCCGCTTTGCCATCCGTCCAGGTGTCGGACAGGGTGCCTTCTTCAAATTTAACTTCATACAGCTTGTAACCGTCGCCGGGGAGCAGGGAGACGGAGACGGCGGAAGAATCGATCCTGCTGTCGTCGAGGCTGTCCATGGAAAGGACGACCCGGACGGTATCGTTGGTCACTTCCAGTTCTTTTCCCGCATTGGCAGTCAGCTTGCCTTCCACGGATACCGTGGGAATTACCACTTTGCCGGCCGGTTCTTTGCTGTTCTGATACTGGCCGTGGTTGCCGCTGCATACCCAAATGGTGGATTTGCCGGTGGGCAGCACATACAGGTCATAGCTGCCGTTGGCGGTAAAGCCGCTGATTTTTTCCGCGTCAATGGTGATTTCCAGGGCCACGGCCACCTCGTTTTCTTCATCCTTCGCCTGCCCGTACACCAGCTTTGCAGATGCGATCCCTTCTGTATCGGCAAAGGCGGGAGAACCGTCTTCTTTGACCAGCCAGGCGGTCACGTCGGTATTGTCGGTAATGTTCCACATCCAGCCTTCTTTGGCGTCCAGCGTCAGCACCACCGGCTCCGCGGCGCTGATCTCAATGGGCGCATGCACCGCGTAATACTGGTTCTCCGCCAGCGCCGCGCCGCACAGCAGGCACACAAGCGCCGCGATCAGGATGATCCATTTCCCCTGTTTCATGAGAAATCCTCCTTTTTGGCTTTCGCCTGTTTTTGACGGGCCTCGTTGGATATTCCTTCGCTTTCACGCGGTGCTCTCACCAGCCCCATCTGCTGCCCGCATTATATCGTCCGGAAAAGAATGCGAGCAAACCGTTTTTTGAAGCCATTGTTGCGCTTTTCGAGACAATCTTTACTGAATCCGGTTTGAATCTTTCGGAGATAACGCAGTATAATGATCCTGCTGAGAAGAGGACAAATCCTTTGATCGGGGGAGAACATCATGCCTGTTGGAGTGATCTGCAATGTGTTGGCGGTGGCCCTGGGCGGGGTCCTGGGCAGCCTGGGCGGCAAAAGACTGTCGGAGGAATTCAAACAGAAGTTGAACCTGATTTTCGGCATCTGCTCCATGGGCATCGGCATTTCCTCCATTGTGCTGATGCAGAACATGCCGGCCGTGACTTTGGCCCTGATCCTGGGCACCATCCTGGGCATCGTGACCCATCTGGGGCAGCACATCGAAAACGGCGGCATGCACCTGGCGAAGCTGATCCCGGGTCAGGGCGATACCGATAACGCGCTGCTGGTCACAGCCATCGTATTATTCTGCGCCAGCGGCACGGGCATTTACGGCTCCATCGTGTCCGGCATGAGCGGCGATCACAGCATCCTGATCGCCAAATCCATCCTGGATATTTTCACCGCCATGATCTTTGCCTGCTCTCTGGGACCGGTCACCAGCCTGGCGGCGATCCCGCAGGCGGTGATCTTCCTTGCGCTGTTCTTCTGCGCCAGGCTGATCTTCCCGCTGACTACCCCGGCCATGGTCAACGACTTCAAGGCCTGCGGCGGGCTGATCATGCTGGCCACCGGCTTCCGCATCGCCAAAGTGAAGGATTTTCCCATTGCCGATATGATCCCCGCCATGATCCTGGTATGGCCCATCAGCTACGTGTGGGCCGCATGGATCGTGCCGATGCTGTAATACAAGGAGGAAAGACGGATGTTCCCCATGAATGATGATATCCCGATCACTAACGCCACCATGGAGCTGTCCGATTGCCGGGACAAGTGGTTCTTCGATGAAAAATACGGCTGCTGGTGCCTGGAGAATGTGCTCTATACAGCCAAGGCCGACGTGCCCAAATTCCAGCGTTTGTCCATCTTTGTGCCCAAGGAGTATATGAATTCGGACGGCACGCTCACGAAAGCCAGCCGAATGGTGCCCATCGTGTTTGAAAACAACGCCGCCGGATACATGCAGATGCCCCATACCTGGCTGGGCGGACCCCGCTGCTATGCGGAGCGGTATCTGAATCACGGCCTGATCTATGTCACCTGCGGCTGCCGCGGCCGGGACAGCCGGAACGAAAAGGGCGAGCTGGTGGGCAAATCGCCCGTTTCCCTGGTGGACCTGAAAACCGCCATCCGTTTTTTGCGGCACAACAAAGCGGCCTTGCCTGGCAATTTCGACAGGATCATTTCCGTGGGCTGGAGCGCAGGCGGGGCCATGAGTGCTTTGCTGGGCGTTACCGGCGATAATAAGCGGTACGATCCCTATCTGGAGGCGGCCGGCGCATTTATGGACGAGAGCGACGCGGTGTTCGCCAGCCAGATCTATTGCCCCATCATCGACCTGGAGCACGCGGACCAGGCCTACGAATGGTGCTTTGGGGCGGATAAAACCAGCGAGGACTGCATGTGCGGTCCCGCAGAAACCATGACGCCCTTCAAGGAAATGCTGTCCCAAAAGCTGGCCGCCCGGTATGTGGGATATGTGAACCGGCTGGATTTGAAGCATCCGCAAACCGATGAACCGCTGACCCTGGATCCCGGCGGCCGGAGCGGATCCTTCTATGATTATCTGATGGACTGCCTGAATGCGTCCGCCACTGATTTTCTCTCGCGCCTGGAGGCCGGCAGGCTGCGGCGGGATTATTCCGCAGCCGATTATCTCTGCGGCCGATATACGTTTGAAGCGCCTGCGCCGCATGGCGGAAACGCGCATCACGCCGGCCCCGGCGTTGCTTTGGACGAGCGGCCCATGAGCCTGGGCGATATGATGAGCCGTCCGCCCAGGGGCGTCCCGTATGTGGAGCGAAAACCCGATATGATCCAAAGGCAGGGCGGCGACAAGCGGGCCTGGCTTGCCTGGGACGGGCAAAAAGCCGTTATCTCTTCGCTGGATGATTATGTATTGAACCACCGCCGCCGGATGAAGCCCTGCACGGCCTTTGACGCCCTTAACATGGACAGCGGGGAAAACCATGTGTTCGGTTCGCCGCAAACGGATTACGCCCATTTCAATCCCGCCGTCGGCGAAGCCATCGAAGCAATGCGCGGGGATTTCCCGGAGGAAGCGGAAAAGTACGCCAAAGCCTTTGCTGTTTCGGGCGACGAAGCCCTTTCGGAACGTGTTTTCCTGATCAACCCCATGAACTTTATCGGCACTGACGAGCAAAGCACCCGGGCAAAGCACTATCGCATCCGCGTGGGCGCCTTCGACGCCGATACCGCCTTTACCGTTTCCATGACCCTGGCCGTCAGGCTGGCAAACGCGGGTTATCCCGTGGATTACGCGCTGGTGTGGGATCAGCCTCACAGCGAAGCGGATCATCCGGGAGAATTGCTTTCCTGGATAGACGAGATATGTATCGATCCTCTTCTGAAATAATAAAGGGTACTTGTGGATCGCGGCATAAGGACCGGAAAACACGAACTCCCACGGGGCGGGGCCTCGTGGGAGCATTTTTGGATCATTGGTTTTCCGGAGCCTGAATAAGCGAGAGGGAAAATGTCACACAGGAAACGCTCTTCAACACATAATGATCTTCCCGTCTGTTCTTTGCCAGGGCCGGCGGGCGCTGCTTCGATCCCGCCGGCCCCCGGTATGAGCTTTTACTTCCACAGATATTCCGTTGCAAACGCTTCCATCAGCTGCGTCCAGGCAGTCCAGGTATGGCCGCCGGGCACGAACATGTAGCCATGCTCCACGCCGCGCTCGTTCAGCCAGTGATCGGTACGATACATGGATGTGGAATTGCGGTCTTCGTTGGCAAACATGTTAAAGTCCGTCAGGCCGCCGCCAATGAGCACGCTGCCCGCGTTCAGCATGGCTTTTTCTTCCTCGGACAGGACGTGTTCGTCATTCTCAAAGTATTCCTTGTTGGCGCCGCTGAACAAACCGAAGGCAGAGAACAGCGCATTGGTTTCCGGTGTGATCCACAAGGTGCTGGCCGCAACGCCGCCCCGGGAGGAACCGGCCACTGCCCGGTGCTGCGCGTCCGTGTACACATTGTAGTGACTTTCGATGAAGGGAATGATATCGGAAACCAGGTAAGCTTCGCTTTGCTCACGATCCATGGACACCAGGATGGCAGGGACCGTCTTGCCCGCTTCGATCAGGTTGTCAAAGATGTTGTTGGTCAATCCGCCCCTGAACCAGGTGGTGTAATTGGTGCCGGCGCCGGGAATCAGATACAGCACGGGATACAGGGTATCCTTATCACCGGCATTATAGCCATAGGGCACATATACGGACAGGGGAACATCGGTGCCGTCCGCCGTTTTGCAAACCACGTCATAATCCACGCTGCCCGGTGCGCTCGTATTGACAAAGGCAACCGACAGGTTGGGCGAATCGGATTGCTTTTCCGCGTCATAAGGCAATTCGATCCGGCTCCCGTCCTCCAGACGCACCTCGTTCAGATCGCCCTGAGGATCGGCCACATCGTGATAGCACTGCACGCCCATGACATCACAGGCCAGGGGCAGCGTCAGCTTCCAGGCGGCTTCCGCTTCGTCCCAGGTCATGGGGATGGCGGAATTGCCGTTATAGTACATGCCGTTCTGCCAGGCTTCAGGGGCATACAGCGTTGTATCGTAGGTTGGCACGCCGTTTTCATCAACGGAAAATTCCTGAGAATTCGCCATCCAGGCACCGTAAGCGTAAACATTTTCATACGCATGATCGGCATCAGCCACGGTGAAGGTGGTTACAAAACCGGTTGCGGAATCCGCATCGGCCCTGGTTTCATAGGCGTATTCCGCCTGGGCCAGTTTCAGATCCATAGCAAAGGAAAACGTTTTGCGGTAGTTGTTGACGGAAAGCGTCTTCGTCCAGTACCAGGCGTACTGTTCCGCCAGGGCGGAGGTGTTTTCTTCATCCAGCGTGACTGTGCTGCCCGCCATGGTATAGGTGCCGCTGATATCCCCGCAAGCGATGCCGGTCAGCGTAAAGGTGCCGTCCGTATTCAGGGTCAGTTCCTGGCTGCCGTTCTTATATACAGCAGGACCCTCCTGCTGCTGACCTCCGCCAAAGCCGTCTTGCTGGCCGCCCCGGGGCTTCTGATCGGCCCGGATCGTATTCCAGGCAGAACCTTCACCGATCAGTCCGGTAAACTGACTGAGCAGCTGTGTCCAGGTTGTCCAGTCATGGCCGCCGCCCACCACCGAGTAAATATGGTCGATGCCGTTTTCTGTGAGCCAGGCGTCCACGTTGTCCGCGCCGGCAGAATTCTGATCGCCGCCGAAGGTGTTGCGGTCCGTGATCCCGCCGCCCACGATGATTTTTTTGCCTTCCGCGTTGGCAATGATGTTGGCGAGAAGGGCGTTGTAGTCATTTTCATACACAGGACGCAGCGCTTTGTACTCATCGGCAGCCTTTGCATCATCGGCAGTCTTAAAAAACATATCCGCGCCGCTGAAGAATCCGTAATAGTCAAACAGATCATTGGCCGTCATCCAGATCTGGGTCGCGGCGACGCCGCCCATGGAGGTGCCGATCACCGCACGGTGCCGCGCGTCGGCAGCCGTGTTGTAGTTCGCGTCGATGTAGGGAATGACCTGAGAGACCACCGGACTGACGATCATTCTTTCAATGCCGCTGCCCTTTTCAGCGCCGTCGACATAATTGATATAACCGTCACCGTCGCCATTTTGCCTGGAACGGTCATCCGCGGTATCCCAAACGTCAAACATATCCATCCGGGCCGTATCGCGGGTCATGGTTACCAGGATGGTGGGAGCCACTTTGCCTGAGGCAATCAGGTTGTCGAAAACCCGATTGGCCAGACCGCCCGTAAACCAGGTATCATAGGAAGTCATCATGCCAGGGATCAAATACAGGACAGGATATTTAACATCCCTGTTTTCAGCCTGGTAGCCATAGGGAGTATAGATCGCCAGTTCAATGCCATCGGATATGGTGACGCTGGTGACGGTCCCGGCCAGCTCATTTTCCCGGGTCAGCGTCCAATCAAAGGAAGCGGACTGTTTTTGGGCATCATAGGGGATCACGACCGTGCTGCCGTCGGCGATGGAAATATCGCCCGCAAACGCATTCCGATCCACATCACGGTAGCACTGAACGCCCATGTTGGCGCTGGCAAGATCAAGCGTCAGCGTCCATGCGCCGTTCGCTTCATCATAGGCCATTTCACGGGCACCGTATCCGCTGTAATACATGCCGTTTTCCCATTCCTCGGGTTCACGCAGAGCAGTATCATAGTCCGCTTCGCTTTTGCCGACGGCGCCGTCCCTGGCCTGCGTCGGTGAAGCCATCCACATGCCGCAGACCCATACGCTCTCATAGGCATGGACTGCGTCTTCCACTGTAAAAGTGGTGGAATAACCGGTGACAGAATCAGGGTTGGCGGTGCTTTGGACGGTGTAGTCCACCAGGGCTTTGCTCAGATCCAGAGCGGGCACAAAGCTGCCGTCCCGTTTAAGGACAAGAGCCCTGCTGTCCGCCCAGACGGCAGGCATCCAGGCGGTGAGCGTTTCTTCATCCTCCGCGCCTTTTACTGTCAGCACTGTTTGGGTGAACATGCCGCGCGGCGTTCCTTTGGTCTGTACGGATACTTCGCCATCCAGTACAATAGACCTGCCTTCTTTGGACAGCGTGAAAACTCCGTCTGCCGCGTGCAGCGACAGATCACCGCAGGTAAAATCCTGCGCTGCGGAAAGATCCACCGTTTCATCCGTCATCTTCGGGCCTCCGTGATTGCCTCCCTGCTGCCCGCCAGGGCCTCCCGGCCCTTGCTGCTGCTGTCCTCCCGGGCCTCCGGGACCGCCCTGGGGGCCTCCTTCCGCCAGGACAGCCGTACTGCTGAAAATCATTGTGCCCGCGATCAATAACGTCGCGATTCTTTTATGAAGCTTCATTTCTATACCCCTTTCTTTGAAAGCGGCCATGACCGAGGTCTTCGATCATGGCCATATACTGTTGGAGCGTGATTATTTTGCTTCTTCCACGGGAGCCAGCCAGCCTACGCTGTTGAAGTGCAGCCAGCCCCAGCGCTGATGGTCATCCCAGCGGCCGTTTGCAGTGAGCACATAGCCGGGAGCGGCTTTCATAGCGCTGCCATTGGGGTCCCTGAGGGCGCTGCCGGCGGCGTTGCCATAGCTGAAAGCGCGGGTGAAGGTATAGGTTTCGCCGTTGTATTCCACATCCACGCTTTGGGCGTCATTGGTGGTGAAGATGTTATGGCCCAGCAGCTGCACATTCACGCCTTCAGCGGGATACACAGTAGCTTCTTCCTTGTTTTCGGTCACGGTATAGCCGCCGTTGCCATCGTCCGCCAGGAAGAGCTTCTCCTGTGCCTGGGGGCCCTGTCCTTCGCGGTAAGTGTAACGGTAGGTCACATCAGCAAACACGTCGGAAACTGTCAAACTTTCAATGTTCTCGATGCCGTACACGCACACCACGGTCACGGTTTTGCCCTGGATATCCAGGCCGCCGCCGGTCTGCACCATATGGGTGTACACGGAAGCTACATCAAAGGTCTCTTCAGCGGCGTTATCGCCGCCCACGCTGATGGTGAGCTTGTCATACACGGGAGCCGCGGCCCACAGCACCAGGTTCACAGAGATCTGGGTGGTGTTTTCGCCGGCAAACACGCTGTATTCACCGTTGGGGATCGAAAGGCCGTTTTGCTCAAAGGTGGTCACGCCGGTATTGGGGATCAGAACACGTTCGTCGCCGTAAGCGCTCTTGAGGGTCAGGGTCACATCAGCGTCGGTCAGCCCGGAAGCGTCCGCGCTTTCCGGCCAGGTGATGTAGAAATTATCAGTGCTCAGGTCGCACAGGATGGGCTGATCGCCTTCGCCGACCCAGGTGAAAACAGGCTCGGTTCCGACAGACACAGCTTCAGCCAGAGGCGCCTCAGCCGCCTCGGGGATCACGATGTTGTCATAACCGCCGGCGCCCCAAACGGAACCGGCAGGATTGCGGGGAGAAGCCTTGGCAGTAAATTCACGTCCATAGATGTAGTAGTTTGCCCGGAAAACGGCAGGCGCCAGCTCCTGATCGTCATACCGGATGCCGCTGATTTCCAAGTTCAGGGCGTATTCACCGTTGCCGTTGCCGCCGATGGCGCTCCATTCCAGGCCGCCTTCAGCAACCGGATAGCCGTACTGGTTCCACTCCACATCACCGGTGTTCAGCGCATAAACGATTTGACCGTTTTTCACTTCGCCGTTTACCGCGGTGGCGTGCAGAATGAAGTCTTCGGCGTAGTAGGCGTCGCCGTCCACGATGGCCACCCGGGCTCCGCTCAGGTCGATCTTCGCATCGTCCACGGCAGTGCCGTCTTCAAAAGCGATGCTGATGACGGCCTCGCCGGTATAGGTCACGGGTTCGCCGGGAACAGTCAGGTCTTTATCGGTATAAGCTTTCAGGGTTGAGAAGCCGTCAACAAAGGCTGTGCCGAAGATCGTGCTCTCCACTGTTACTTTGGGAGCATTCTCCGCTGCCGCCAGGGAAACGCCGGCAAGCGCCATCATCAATACGAGCATCAGAGCAAGCAGCTTTTTCATGAGGGTCACTCCTTTTTCATTGTGGAAGCTCCTCCTGCTTTCCCGGTTGGATCAGGCCATGAAAACGGGGATCGCTTCCGTTGATTTTACGATAGCATAGAAAAAACGGGATGTGAAATGCCGATTTTGCGCATTTTCCATCCCGTATTCATTGCGATTTTGGTATGAATCTGTGTTTTATTCCTGTACTCCCGCATGAAGCTGCTGTTCCAACAGCCTGGCCAGTACTGTCACGCCTTCATTGGGCGTATCCTTTCGCCACAGGAACATGCGCCAGCCGTTGATTTCCTCCTGATCCAGATCGGCGATCGGCCGGAAGATCACATCCCTGAAATAATGATCGGAATAGACAAAGCTGGAAATCGCGCCTTCCCCGCCAATGCTGACCCGCATCATCATTTCATCAAAGGTTTTCGCCAGAGCGGCTTCCATCAGAACGATCTGCATATCCCGGCAATGGCTGGTCACCATTTGATAGGTTCTGGTTTCTCGCTCCTTCAGGAAAATAATGGGAATCCCCACCAGATCCCGCAGAGAGACCGTTTCCTTTTCCGCCAAAGGATGCATGGATGGCAGAATGGCGTATTTATGGGTCAGCTCGATCCTGATCCCTTCCAGGTGTTCAAAGGAAGAAACGGACTTGCTCCAGGCCAGGGCGCAGTCCAGCGAACCGTTTTCCACCATGGGAACCAGATCGTTTGATCCTGCGCTTTGCATGGACAAACGAATGCCGGGGTATTCGCGCTTCATGCCCCGCATGGCCTGCACAAAGGCATCCGGCAAGCCGGAATGGGCGTTGCAGCCGATCTTCAATTCTCCGTTGAAGGTGCGCTTGATCTTCTCCACTTCGGTCAGCATCTGCTCATATTGATCCAGCATACGCACCGCTGTGATATAGCAGGCTTGCCCGCCTTGGGTCAGTTCCACCTTTCGGGTGGTGCGTTCAAACAGCTTAATGCTCCATTCCTTTTCCAGCCCGGACATCAGGCGGCTGAAGGCGGGCTGGGTCATATACATTTGTTCCGCCGCCCGGGTGAAGCTCTGCGTTTCCGCTGCCGCGCGGAAGGCCCGCAGTGTTTCGATCGTAATGTTCATATCAATTCTCCGCCGGCAGCACTTCCATCAGCACCGATTTCATGCCTTCATGCATGGGCATGGCTTCTATCGTGCTGATTTTGCATGCAGCAGGATCTCCGCTTTGAATGAGCTTATTGCTGATCCAATTCCATGGTAAGAAATGCGGATAAATTAATCAAACCGAATTTTGCGGTTTTTATTGCATGAAATGAAATAATGCACATTGGTTTCGCGTTGCTGTGACAATGAGGAAAGAAAGTACGGACCGCATGCAAAGCTTTTTCGAGACACTCTGATAAGGCCCAAAGACCCGGCAGGGGTCAATACCGGAAAAACAATTCCAAACCCCGGTGACACATGGGTTTTTTACCCTGGAAGGGGTCTTGACCGGGTACCCAGCCGGGGCGATATTACAAAGTTATAAGCAAATTGTCATAAGAATGCACTGTTCGGAAATCATCTGTTTTTCGATGTGAACGGCGTGATGAAATCTGTCCATTCTGGCGTTCCAAAATGAATATATTGGCTTCCAGCGAAAATGAAAAACCCTCGAAAACGTAGTGTTTTCAAGGGATTGTGGTGGTCGCAACAGGGCTCGAAGAGACGTTTTATGTGTTTTTCCGGATCAACGGAGGGCAAAACGCAGATTTTACGAAGACTTTCCGACAATCACGAACAATGAAAACAGTTTTGTACAACCCGCGTTGGGGTATGGGTTGGGGTAAGCTTTGGGGTATGGAGAACAGGATGCATTGCGTTTCTTTCGGGAGTCTGAATCAGTGGGTCAATAGTGATCAAGGAAACTGTATTCTACACCGTTTTGCCTGTATCCCAGGATTTTTTCCAGGTTCACACAACGGGCCGTATTGTACAGATTCGCTTCCACGTCCGGATTGGTTTCATGCAGTTTCCGAATCAGCTGTTTGGTTTCCATCCGCTTGGATACAGGAGCTCCGTCTTCCCGGCAGGATGAACAGGTGTCCGTAAAGTGACAGGCACACTGGATAAAATGCAGACCGTGATAATCCCGCCAGGCTTTTATATCGTCTTCTCGGATCAGGGACATGGGCCGGATCAGTTCCATCCCTTCGAAATTCTGACTGTGTACCTTCGGCATCATCGTCTGGAATTGGCCGCTCCACAGCATCCCCATCAGAATCGTTTCGATCACGTCGTCATAATGATGGCCCAGGGCAATTTTGTTGCAGCCCATCTCTTTTGCCTGCCGATACAGATGCCCGCGCCGCATACGGGCGCAAAGATAACAGGGAGACCGGGGGATCCTGTCGACAATATCAAAGACAGCGGTTTTGAAGACGGTGATCGGGATCCCCAGCGCCGACGCGTTTGTTTCGATGATGACCCGGTTCAATTCATTATAGCCTGGGTCCATGACCAGAAATTTCAGTTCAAAGGGGAACTTCCGGTGACGCTGCAATTCCTGAAACAGCTTTGCCATCAGCATGGAATCCTTACCGCCGGAAATGCATACAGCGACCCTGTCTCCCGGCTGCAGCAGATGGTATTCCTTGACCGCCCGGGTAAAAGGCGACATCAGCTTCTCATGAAAACGGCGTACCCGGCGCAGCGCATTTTCAATCTCAGCAGAACGGTCTGCCGGAGTCAGGTTTTTCAGCAGCCAGGCACCGTAACCGTTTTTCAGATTGTAGGCCTGATACCCTAAATTTCGCAGGGCTTCCGCCAGGGGCAGGCTTTGGGTTCCGTGCATGCAGAAGAGGATCAGCCGACGGTCCTTTGGCAGGGCGTTCCTCTCCGCCTGTTCCATCAGGTCCGGGATCCGTACTGCGCCCGGGATGGTTCCATATGACATGGACACTTCATCCCGTACGTCAACCAGAAGGCGCGTATCCTCCGGCAGATCAGCCAGTTCCTCCAAAGAAATTTCAGCTTTTATGTCTTCCATAATCCGATACCTGCTCTGCGGCTTCTTAGATAAAAAGACTCATATCCGACTGTTCTCCTGATCCGAGGAATGTGGATACGCCGCCCAGTTCCACCCCGTCGATCAGTTCCTCCTTATGAATTCCCATGATATCCATGGACATCTGGCAGGCCACCAGCCGGACGCCGTGAGCGATCGCATCGGCAATCAGTTCTTCCAGGGAACTGACTCCTTTGTTTTTCATGATGGCGCGGATCATCCCGGCGCCTGCTCCGCCCATGTTCATGCGGGACAGGCCGAGTTTCTTTGTTCCGCGGGGCATCATGAACCCGAACATCTTTTCGATCGGCGTTTTGCCGACCTTCACTTTTTCCGGGCGGCGCAGGATATTGAGCCCCCAGAAAGTGAAGAAGATCGTGACCCTGCGTCCCATAGCGGCTGCGCCGTTGGCCATGATGAAAGCCGCGATGGTCTTGTCCAGGTCACCGGAAAAAACCACAAAAGTCTTCCCGTTCTGCTCCTCCTGCGCACTTGGGAGAGACGATGGTTCCTTCTCTGAGCGGGTAATTTCCGCTGTAATAATGCCGTTTTCAACGGCCAGCCGGTCCAGCCGGTTTCCGGTCCTTTCACACCAGACTTTGATATCTGAAGCAAAGGCGTCCTCTGTTGCTTCAACCCGTACTTCGGTTCCCGCCGGCTTATCCCTGAGAAAATCCGCGACCTTCACGATCGGACCGGGGCATTTCAGGCCTTTCGCATCAATATATGCCTTTTCCCGCTTCGGATCCGCTTTTTCCGGTTTACCGGTGTCCTTTTTCAGCGTCAATGCCCGGTAAGCCTGATATCCCCCGTCCAGTGTCGATACGGTATATCCTCTGTCTGCCAGGATCTCCGCCACCTGTTCGCTCCAGTCACCCACCCGGCAGAAAACGATCACCGGCTTATTCCCGGGTATCGTATCCAGCTTTCCGAAGCCGCCTGAAAAAGGAATATTCACAGCTCCCCCGATCTTGCTGACAATCAGCTCATCCGGTTCCCTCAGATCGACCAGGGTATAATCTTCAAAATTCAGTTCCGCAAATTCTTCCGGTGAAATATGAGTATAGCTGTCCTCCATGGTTGTCTCCGTTCCGAGCGTGTTGACCCGCGTCAGTCTCCGACTTTTTTAATATACAGTTCAAATGTCCCGTCCCCGTTCTCCTGAAACGCCAGGATCTCATGGCCTTCTTCCCTGATGCTTCGCGGCACGTTCCGGGCGGGTTCTCCTGCGTTAAGATGCACCTGCAGGATCTGTCCCTCATCCAGCTCTTCCAGAGCCACCTTCGCTTTCACAAAAGTCACCGGACATTTCACATCTGTAATATCAACATATTCATCCGCTGTAATACCGGTATCAGCCATTTTCCGTTCCTCCTATCAACAGTTCTTCTTTTCGTACGGTCTTGCGTCCGTCCGCCGTTTCAATATGAAACGCGTTCAACACCGGACGATGCTCGTCAGCCAGCGACAGGATCAGATAGCTTGCGCTATGGTTGTTTGCCAGCCTGATATCTTCCTCCGACGGACGTGACGGCGTCTCCGGATGGGAGTGCCAGTTGCCGAGTGGTTTGAGCCCATTTCTGCGCATGTCTTTCACGGCCTGCAGCTGTTCCCTCGGATCGATACTGAAGTGTTCGCTCGTATGATCGGTATTGGTCATCAGGTATACTTTCCGGATGACCCTGACCCCGTCTTCCCGGTCATTCCCTGCGATCAGTCCGCACGCTTCGTCCGGTCTTTGGGACAGCGCGTATTGCACGACGGCGCGATAATCTTCTTCTGAAATGATGACTTTCATTCGGTCAGTCTCCGTTTCCGCTTTTCAGTTCACAGGCCGGCTGCTCATAGTCGATCAGTTCCGTGATCGTGGGCGTATCTGAACAGA
The DNA here is from genome assembly GCA_017524725.1 of Clostridia bacterium. Classification (GTDB taxonomy): domain Bacteria; phylum Bacillota; class Clostridia; order Christensenellales; family Aristaeellaceae; genus RUG756. Next base: position 67,914 of record JAFXUZ010000005.1, read on the forward strand.
CCGCACATCCTTTCCCCCTCGGGGGAAGCTTGATTTTATGAAATTCCATTTTCAGCGCGTCGTAGGTAAGCAGATAGCCCACCAGGAGATCGCCGGCGCCTGTAATGTATTTTATGGCTTCCATCGCCTGCAGTGAGCCGATCACGCCCCCCATCGCCCCGATCACGCCCGCCTGTTTGCAGGTGGGTACCGCATCCTTGGGCGGCGGGTTTTTGAAAATACATCTGTAACAGGGCCCTTTGCCGGGAATGACGGTGGTCAGCTGGCCCTTGAAACGGATGATCCCCGCGTGGGAAAACGGCTTTCCCGCCATCACGCAGGCGTCGTTGATCAGAAATTTTGCCGGAAAATTATCCGTCCCATCCAAAATAAAGTCATATTCCCGTATGAGGTCAAGGATATTGGTGCTGCTCACGAACTGATGGTATGTCTTTACGGTAATATCCGGATTGATCTGACGCATGGTTTCCGCCGCAGATTCCACCTTGGCTTTTCCGATATCATTCGTTGTGTGAATGACCTGCCTTTGCAGATTGGAAAGATCCACCACGTCCGCATCGGCGATTCCGATCGTTCCCACGCCGGCTGCTGCGAGATAAAGCGCCGCGGGTGCGCCGAGACCGCCTGCGCCGATGATCAGAACCTTTGCATTCAGCAGTTTTTTCTGCCCCTTGACGCCGATCTCTTTCAGGATAATATGCCTGGAATAGCGTTCCAACTGCTCATTCGTAAAAGCCATTACCTTCCGCCTCCCATGAAATAAAGGAATTCCACTTCGTCTCCCTCTTTCAAAATCCGTTCTTGAAATGAATCATGGTCGATGAACTCCTCGTTTACGGAAACCGTCACATACTCAGGTGTCTCCACCTTTTCTATCTCAATCAGTTCAGCGACGGTCATTCCTTCCCGAACCTCCCTGTTTTCTCCCGCGACGGTGATTTTCATAGCGGATTGCCTCCTCTGTCAGATCATATAGTACCAGGCGTCCCCCTGGCGGATCTCCTCTTTCCTGAATTCGTTCTCCCTGGTCCTGTATTCCATCTCAAGGTTTTTCATGCTGACCCGTGTGTCGGCGTCGATCGACCTGGTGATAAATGTATTCCCGCCGATGGTCGTGTTCGCGCCGATCACCGTATCCCCGCCCAGAATGGAAGCGTTGGCATAGATCGTTACATTATCGCCGATGGTCGGATGTCTTTTCTTTCCGGTCAGCTTCTGTCCGCCCCTGGTGGAGAGTGCGCCAAGGGTCACCCCCTGATAGATTTTAACGTTCTTTCCGATCACCGCCGTCTCACCGATCACAATGCCTGTTCCGTGATCAATAAAGAAATATGGGCCGATCTCCGCTCCGGGATGGATATCGATCCCCGTTTCGGAATGCGCATATTCGCTCATCAGTCTCGGCAGCACCGGAATCTGAAGCTTGCGCAGTTCATGGGCGATCCTGTATACGGTGATCGCCATGAAACCGGGATACGCGAGAATGATCTCTTCGATACATCCTGCGGCCGGATCGCCGTCAAAAGCTGCGGTCAGGTCGGTTTCCAGGATCTTCCGGATGTCGGGAATACGGTCAAAAAAAACCTTGCATACTCGGTAGCTTTCCCTCTCACGCTCCTCTTCATTCATTGTGCCGCGTTTCCGACAGAAATCAAGCGCTAACGTGACCTGCTGATGCAGGTGATAAAACGCGTCCTCGATCGTCACTGCAATGCTGTTTTCCGGATTGACGATCCGGGTGGAACGATCCCGAAAGTATCCGGGATAGATGATCCGGAACAGCTTTTCCACGATTATCCGGACTTCTGCCTTATCCGGCTTGTTGTAAATCCGGGTCGCGTCTATGTTTTTTCCCTGCCGATAATCTGAAAAGATATGCTGAATGATCTGTTTGATCTCTTCCTCAGCCACAATCCCGTTCACGCATTCCTCTTTCCCGCACAGCCGTGAGTATATCGCCGGACAGCTAAAGGAGATGTCCGGCGATATACGGGCTTTATGCGAATGTTTTCAGTACGCGCACCAGCGCGTCGATGTCGTCCGGGGAATTATACAGTGCCAGCGTAGGTCTGACCGATCCCTCATAGCCGAAGCGTCTGAGTACCGGCTGTGCGCAGTGATGTCCTGTCCGGACCGCGATACCGTAACTGTCCAGCCGTTTCCCGACTTCCTCATCCGTGTAGCCATCCAGTTTGAAGGAGAGCACAGACGCCTTGTTCAATGCCGTCCCGATCAGACGCAGACCTTTCACTGCCTGCATTTCCTTCATTGCGTATTGCAGGAGCTCATGTTCCCACCTGTATATGCAGGGCATACCGATCTCGGACAGATAATCCAGCGCGGCTCCCAGACCGACTGCGTCCGCGATACTGCCGGTCCCGGCTTCGAATTTATTGGGAATCGCATTGTAGATCGTCCGCTCAAAAGTTACGTCCGCAATCATGTTTCCGCCGCCGTGATAGGGTCCGGCCTGTTCCAGAAGTTCTTTCTTGCCATATACGACGCCGATACCTGTCGGGGCAAAAATTTTGTGTCCGGAGAAAACGAAGTAATCTGCGTCCAGCGCTGATACGTTCACCGGAATATGCGCAACGGATTGTGCGCCGTCAATCAGGATCCGGACACCGTGCCGGTGAGCGGTCGCAATCAGTTCCTCAACGGGCGTCACCGTTCCCAGGACGTTTGAAACATGCGTTACCGCCACAAACTTCGTTTTCCGGGAGAACAGCTTTTCATACTCATGCAGGATCAGCTGTCCGCTCTCGTCACAGGGGATTACCTTCAGGACCGCGCCGGTTTCCTGTGCAATCAGCTGCCACGGAACGATGTTGGCATGGTGTTCCAGTATGGATACGATGATTTCATCACCTGGAGCCAGCGTCGGTTTAACCGCGGCGTTTGCCACCAGATTGATGCCTTCGGTGGTGCCCCGGACAAAGATGATCTCCTCCGGTGCGTTCGCTCCGATGAACCGTCTGACCGTTTCCCTGGCGTTCTCATAGGCATCCGTTGATCGGGCTGCCAGCGAATGCGCTCCGCGGTGTACATTGGAGTTCTCGTGTTCATAGTAGTATGTCAGGCGGTCGATTACGGCGCGCGGTCTTTGCGTTGTGGCACCGTTATCCAGCCAGACCAGTCTGCTGCCGTTGATTTCCTCCGACAGGATCGGAAAATCCGCGCGGATCTGGGCAAGGGTCTTGCTTCCGATCCGGATGGAATCATTCCGGGTAGTTCCCTTCTGCCCATCTGCCTGCCGGCGCACAGCGTCTCCACCCAGCGAAGTCGGCGCGCTGATCTTCCTTCCCTGCTCTTCCGCCTGGCTCCGTGACAGCACCACAGGAGCATACCGCACCGCGCCGGGATCCGATACCGACGGAAGGTTCCCGGTTTGCGGAAGCAGTTCCGCCTCCGGAGCCCCGGGCGTTTCCACTCTCCTCAGCCATGGTTCGGACGCGGCGCCGCTGTAGGCAAACGGATGCTCCCAATCGAAATCTTTTGCTGCCGGCACGAACCTAACGTACTGCGTACCTTCAGCGGCAGGGGTTTCCGGAACGGCGGCTGGTATCTGTTCCGCCTTCGGTACACCGCCGATGGTTTCCGTCAGATCCGGAAACATCCGATTGGCCAGAGCAGCCAGCTCCGATGCGCTCGGCACGCCGGAAAGCTGCTCAATCGTAGTCATAGTACTCACCTACTTCAACATCTTCCAGTACGGCAATCGCGTCGTCCGCCAGGATCGCTGCGGAGCAGTACAGGGACAGAAGATAGGATGCCACGCCTTTATCGTCGATGCCGCGGAAACGAACGGACAGGCCTCTGGAATGTTCATTCTTCAGTCCGGCCTGGAACAGCCCGATCACGCCGCGCTTTGCTTCGCCGGTCCGGACCAGCAGGATGTTGGTCTTTCCGCTCTGGGACTTCGGATTCTTAAGACCGTCCACCAGCAGCTTATCGGTCGGAATGATCGGAATGCCTCTCCAGGTCAGAAAATTGCCACCGGCCAGATTGACCGTGACTGGCGGTACTCCCCGCCTGGTGCATTCTCTTTCAAAGGCGGCAATGGCCCTGGGATGCGCCAGGAAGAAGGAAGGCTCCTTCCAGACCTTGGTGATCAGTTCGTCCAGGTCGTCCGGGGTCGGCGCGCCGTTTCTGGTCTGGATCCTCTGGGAATCCGCAATGTTTTTCAGCAGACCGTAGTCGTCATTGTTGATCAGCTGGCTTTCCTGGCGTTCCCGAAGGGACTCGATGGCAAGCCCGAGCTGTTCCTGAACCTGATCGTAGGGAGAACTGTAGACATCCTCGATCGCGGTATTCACATTTATGATTGTGGATATCGAACTGAGCCGGTATTCGCGGGGGCTGGTTTCATACTCCACATAGCCCTCCGGAATAATATCCGATTTCTTGGTCTGGCTGCAGAGCACGTCCAGAGGCGTATCTCCTTCCACCACTTTGTTGACCCGGAAAATGCCGGTCTCAAGCCCCTTGAACTCCAGAAACTTCGTCAGCCATTTCGGGGTCAGCGCGCCGTACTGCGGTTTCGTTTTGGTTACATTTGCCAGATTATAGGCTGCCTGAGCGCCCAGCGCCTTGATCTCATCAGCCTTCGCGATGTTTTCTTTTGCCATGGATTCATTCCTCCTGTTTTTTTGTGCATATCATAAGGTCATATGACCATGATGCCGGACAATGCTACAGCCACGCGCCTTCATGCGAGAAAATGATATCTTTCATGGTTTCGATCCCGCCCTTGAGGTTATACATCGGCCCCTGGTACCCCGCTTCCCGCAGGGTGTTGATCGCCAGAATACTGCGTTTTCCTTCCCGGCAGACAAACACGGTATCCTGTTCTGGATTCAGCTCGTTCTGCCTGCGGACAAGCTGCCCGATGGGAATCACAAGGGCGTGCGGGAACCGCAGGATTGCTCTCTCGTGCGGTTCACGGACATCCACGATGGTCAGCGGATCACCCCGTTCGATTCGTTTGGCCAGCTCTTCCGCTGTAAACCCTTCAATCGGCAGTTCGGTATCCGATTCTTTCAGGCCGCAGAATTCCTCATAATCGAATTCTTTCACCGAGGTGATGGAAGGCCTGTCTCCGCAGATCGGGCATCGCCGGTTCCTGGAAACATTCAGAATACCGGAGCGCAGAAACAGGCTGTCGACCGTCAGCAGTTTCCCGTCCAGATGCTCCCCGATCCCGATGATCAGTTTCAGTGCTTCGTTGGCCTGGATACTGCCGATGATCCCAGGCAGCGGACTGATCGCGCCTCCCTCGGCGCATGTGGGTACCAGGCCGGGGGGCGGGGGAGCGGGAAACGCGCATCTGTAGCACGGTCCCTCCTTCAGGTTGAATATCCCGACCTGCCCCTCATACTGGTAGATCGCTCCGAATACCAGCGGAATGCCGTGCAGCGCGCACGCGTCGTTGATCACATACCGAGCCTTATAGTTATCCGTACAGTCGATCACCAGATCATATCCTTCAATGATCCCCTCGATATTATCCGCGTCCACCCGGGTCGCTTCCGATTCAAACACAATGCTTCTGTTGATGTTCCTGACGGTATCCCTTGCGGAGGCCACCTTGGGCCGGTTCAGATCCCTTGCCGAATGAATGACCTGGCTTTGCAGATTCGGGAGCGTGACTTCATCAAAATCAACCACCTTGATCGTGCCGACCCCGGCCGCCGCAAGGTACTGGATCACCGGTGATCCCAGCGCTCCGGTGCCGATCACCGCCACCCTTGCCGCTTTGATCCGCTTCTGTCCCTTGACGCTGATCTCTCTCAGCATCAGATGCCTGCTGAACCGTTCCACGTCGGTATCGTCAAGCGCGATCTCCCTGCGACGTTCGTCCGGAATAATGCTTTCCTGCGGGACGCCGCCGGCAATCGCCGGCAGCAGCAGCACTTCGCCGCTTTCAGGAATGCTGCTGTCCCAGAGATATTCTTCCGTTCTGTCCTCTTCTCCGGTATAGATCCGGATGAAGCTCCGGAGGCTTCCCTCTTCGTCAAACAGGATCTTCCGCGCATCCGGATACGCTTCCGTAAGCTGTTTCAGAAGTTCCCGGATATTGCCGGCCTGTACGGAGATCTCGGCATTCCTTCCGAAAAAGCCCCGCAGCGTGGCGGAAATATATACTCTCACTGCCGTCCCTCCTCGGTTTGATAATTACCTCTTCAGCGGCGCCGTCCGGCTCTGCCTTCCGGTATCCCCTGATTTGAAGTACCTTTCCCTTTGCAACGGAAAGGATGATATACAATAGCCCGGGGATCATACCCGCATCGTCCTCCTCGGACAGCGCCGCCGCATGATCCGGATGGGAATGGAAAACTCCCTGAATGCTCAAACCGTTCGCGGCCGCTTCCTCTTCTGCCCGGTGAACCGCCAGCGGATCCATGATGAAATGCTTTCCGGTTTTTTCGGGTCCGGACAGATTCCGCATGATCCGGATTTCACTGATCCCGGTTCTTTCCGCATCCCCGATCAGCAGCCCGCAGCCTTCCTTCGGATAGGTGCGCCGAACATGTTCCGTCATCCGCTGAAGCACTCCGTCCGTGATTTCCGCCGTGCCGCTCATTGATTCACCCCGTCCCCGGCGCCGGAAACCGCGTCTGTAAAGTCGCGGATCAGGTCTTCCGCATCCTCGATGCCGACGCTTACCCGAACCATATCGTCATACACGCCTGCTTCTTCCATCTTTTCCCGGCTGGAATGGATATAAAGCGTGGACGCCGGATGAATCACCAGCGTGCGAAGATCTCCGATGTTGCTGGCAATCAGGGCGTATTTCAACCGGTTGATGATCCGGAATGCTTTCTCCCGGGATCCTGCCCGGAAGGACAGGATCCCGCCGCCCAGGCCCTGCAGTTCCTTCTCTGCCAATTCACGACAGGGACGATCCGGCAGCGTCGGATAATTTACCGTGATGCCGGGAATCCGGTCCAGCGCCTGTGCCAGCCGTTCCGCGTTAAAGCAGATTCTCTCCATTCTGAGTCCCAGTGTGTCCAGGCCGATACAGTTCAGAAAAGCGGTGACCGGCGCCATACATCCGCCGAAATTTTCCCAGATATCCGTACGCAGGCGGATCGTAAACGCCGCTTTCCCGTATTTCCGGAATTCCATCAGCGCTCTGTGCCTGTTAAAATCCCAGGCGAACCTGCCTCCGTCCACAATGATGCCGCCGATCGCGTTTCCGCCTCCGTTCAGGTATTTCGAAGTGGAATGGATCACGACGTCCGCCCCCAGTGAAAGCGGTCTGGCGATATAAGGCGTTGCCGTAGTGGAATCGACAAACAGGGGGATTCCCGCTTCATGAGCGATATTTGAAACTCCCGGGATATCCATCACTCGCAGAGACGGGTTTGAGATCAGTTCCCCGAAAACTACTTTGGTCCGTTCTCCGATCAGACCGCCGACCGCTTCTGCCGTCAGGTGATCTGCAAACACGGTATGGATACCCAGCTTTTCAAGATCCCGGAACAGATCGATCGTTCCGCCGTATAATCCGTTTCCGGCGATGATCTCATCCCCGCTTTCGCAAACTGTCAGCAGTGCCGCGGAAATGGCCGCCATGCCGCTGCTGCAGCTGATCGCGGAAAATCCCCCTTCCAGTTCGTTGATCCGCTGTTCGAATGCGGTCAGCGTCGGATTGCCGATCCTGGAATAGGCATATCCCTTTTTCCTGTGCTGAAAGACGCCCTCAAGGTCCTCCATGCTCTCATACCGGAATGCCGCCGCCTGGGCAACAGGAGGCAGGATGGCTCCGTCCGCATATCCCGAAACAACCTTCCCGTGAATGAGCTTTGTGTTAAACTTCATCCTGTCGGCACTCCTTTCGGGGAAATTCATGGCCCGGGGATTCATCCGCGCCGGTCCCTGTACCGTTTCTTAAAAAAATCCCGGAGGCTTTCGAGCTTCCGGGATTGTGATCCGCAATGCTGATGCGAAAAAACATCACGCTGCTTCCGGGCGTACAGAAAGGCACATGAACGCCCCGGTGATATCACAATCCCCGGGAATATACATTCGACAGCCTGCCATGCCCGTTTGTCTGTTTTCTTTGGCGCCGAACATCTTTCTGCACACCTCCTTCCAGTCTGATCGGGTTATGGACGATATCTTAACATTATTGACCTACTATGTCAATTGGTATTTATTCCGCGAAATGTATAAAACTTGTTTTTTGCGGGTATCTGCGTATTCCGCGCGAAATCGGGCATGATATAAGCTTACAGCCAAATCCGGGTATCCGCAATTGCGGGGCGCCGCATTATATCCCCCCGTTGACAAGGCGTCAGGATCGCATTTTTTTTCGGGAATGAACGCATTCCACACATTTTCCACACAATTCCGTGCTATGCTTCTGTTGTGACCGGAAAGGTTTTTCCTGCATTCACCAGCGCTCAGACGTCATGAGGGTATGCCCTTTCACAAACCCGACTCTTTTATTGGGAGTGTGACGAATTGATCGAGCGGGTGGATGTCCGAACCGGGTACAAGGTGCACATCAAATTCAAGATTTCACTGAAGCAGTTCCTCGGTCAGGAGTAATCCTGATCGGGGATTTATTTTGCAGGGCGCTGGCCCTGCTTTTTTCGTTTTGGATGAGTAAGCCCATACTGAATAAGGGCAGATAGAGAGACTCCCGCAGGGTGATGAGCCTTGCGGGAGTCATTAGGGTTACTGGAACGAGGCATCAATCAATGTACCATCAATGGCGTTGACTAAAGCATACCGTTCATATCCCTGTTGGGATGCCTTCTGATCTTGGTAAACAATCGCCCAGGTTGGGACAAACACCATGCCGTTTTCAGTATTAGCAGCACGTACAGGTTCATAAGTCAGAATAACTCGCAGGATTGTAACTGTTTGTTCATCCTTCCCATAACGTGACTGATTGATTTCTTTGTTGAATTTAGCAATTGCTTCTTCATGAGAAATCAGTTTTTCCTGGGGCTCAACGGGTTCACCCATATTAAACTGATTGCGAAGATGCGCAAATACGATACCACGGCTATTCACGAAGAACTGCAATCCGTAACGGCCTCCCGCATCTGAAGCATCGATCTGTGCAGGTCGATACACGAGATAGAAGCCTTCCTCGCTGGCGGGAATGGCGCTGTAGTCGTACGGTTCCCAATCGTCATCGGTCAGAAGTTCGCCGTCTACAATGGCTTTCTCATAGATCGCTCCCATGGTCCGAATACGTTCAAGACTCATATCCAGAGCATCATGACAAACGTATTGATTGCAATCCAGTCCCAGTAGAGTAATCATCTTCTCGGCCTGATTCTCCGCTTCTTCCAGTGTGATGCCTGACAAGACGGTCTTTTCAAGTTTAAATTCTCCACGGTGGTTCGCCCAATCTCTGATCCAGATAATGCGAGTAATGGCACCAGAAAAAGCTTCAGAGAATGTCTCGCCCAGATATTCGTCATAGAACAGTGCTTCCGGGGCAGAGGAAAGAACGGCATGATCATTGAACTCAACAAAGTCAGTTCCTGCTCCGCTTAGAATACCAGTCGTATTAAACCACTCCGGAAGAACATCCTTTGTGAAATCTGTTTCAATTGCCTGATAGACAGGCATCGTGCCAGATTCCTGATACTCAGCTGAGGTAATCAGTTCATATCCACTGTCCATCAGGACAGCCACATTCGATGTAGCAATATCAGGCGATGCACTTGGATTGCTCATGAAGACCGGGGTGCAGGAGATCGTCCATTCGTACCGCTGTAGTGTTCCATCAACGGGTAAGCCATTTTCACCGATCTGTTCTACTACACTCTCCATCTGGATCTGATAGGTAGTTCCCTCATTTACAACAAAGCCGTCAGAAGCTTCAAAAGAATAAGTAAGGGAGCCATCCACATTGGCGATATCATAAAACCCAATGGTACCCGGCATCAGCATTGTACCGTCATCAACACCGATCTTCAGCGGCATAGATTTAACTGTCAGCATTTTTCCACCAGAAGATTGTGTTCTTGCAACAAGAGCCATTGCAGCGTTGTACTCTTTCAGAGCGGATGTTTCTTCATCCAGGTGGAAATCCTCATTCTGAGACTCGTAGAGCATCTCGGCGGTATCCATCGGAAACAATACATCCTGTTCGTTGATGGGCCGAACTGTTCCCACACCGTAAAGTCCACGATCCCGATAAACAATCTCATCAAGGGTGATCACAACATCGCCAGCTGTGACCGATTCACCGATCTGCGCGATTTTCCCATTCTGCAGTCGTGCACCGAGTTCCTGATTCCAGTGCTGCCCGAAAAACTCAGCTACCTGGGAAGAAAACAGAGCATAGGCGGTTCCCATCACGGCAAGTATTCCTACAATGCTCAATACCAGAGCAAGTGAAATTTTCCTTTTCACAGGTTCTTCTCCTTTCGCGTTTGCAAGAACCCGCTGCGTAAGCCATGGATCTTCCTGCACATGCGATAGAGAATTACTGACTGCTTTCTGGACTCTTTCCTGTTCCTCATGCAGGTTCATGATCATCACTTCCTTCCAAAGCAAA
>JAFXUZ010000066.1 GCA_017524725.1 Clostridia bacterium
ATGGTCAACCTGCTGCTTGTAACGAATTTGACTGATCCGCGGATGGTGTTGCTGCGAATGCTTAAAGGGTTATGCGTTGAAAAACGTCGAAAATCGCGACCATTACAAATGACTTGTGTTTTAAGTTAGTGCATATGGGGTACGCTCCCTGCCCACGGCCTTTTTCCAGTGATAGCTGGACACGAAACAACCGCCCGGCCATCGGAGAATGGGCACCCGTATTTTTCTCATGGCCTCCAGGACATCGGTCCTGAAGCCGTCCCCGTCGGCAAAAGGGCTGCCGGGATCGAAAACGCCACCATAGATCTGGCGGTGAAAGTGCTCGATGAACTGCCCATAGATCAGGCTGCTGCGTTTCTTCATGACCCTTTCGGGCCTTACAGTGAACGTATCGCCCTTCAACATCGTAAGGCGCTCCTTTCTGTGGCTGTTCGAATGGTTATTCGCTGCCGTCCGGCACGCCGCGCCCCGAGACAGAGCGCAAAGCCATCTCAACTCTACGCTCTATACTCTTGAGTACGCAAAGCGAGCGTTCAGTCAATGCGCAGGATCAGCCGCAGTATGTTCCGGGCAGCCTTCTCCATGTCATCCCGGGTCAGGACGCCTTTTCCCTTCGCCTCCAGCAGGCGGTCCGGGAAGCCGGTGGCCATCTTCATATCATTCCCCGCTGCCACCTCCTTGTAATGCTCGCCCAGGGTCCACCAGTCGGTGGTCACCATGCCGTCAAAGCCCCATTCCTCCCGGAGGACACCTGTAAGCAGGTCACGGTTTTCGCTGGCCCTGTGCCCGTTAACGATATTGTAGCTGGACATGATGGACCACGGATGGGACTCCCGTACCACGATCTCGAACTGCTTCAGGTAGATCTCCCGGATAGCGCGTTCCGAAGCCCGGGAATCGCAGTTGCGGCGGTTTGTCTCCTTGTTGTTCAGGGCAAAGTGCTTGGGCGTGGCGGCTATGTGTTCCGACTGGATGCCGCGGACCATGGCGGCCGCCTGTTTGCCTGCCAGCAGCGGATCCTCGGAAAAATATTCAAAGTTCCTGCCGCACAGGGGATTTCGGTGGATGTTGACGCCCGGCGCCAGCCATACCATGATGTTGTTTTCCTTGGCCTCAAGGGCGGCCGCCGCGCCGACCCGGTAAGCGATCTCCGGGTCCCAGGTGCTGCCCAGCAGCGTAGCGCAGGGGAAGGCGGTGGTCGTGACACCCAGACCCCGATGGAATCTTACGCCCGCGGGACCGTCTGCCGTCATGATGTTGGGAATGCCGTACCTTGCGTTGTTGCCATAGCCGAAGGTGTTGGCCAGGCCCACGTTGGGCTGGCCGCCCAACAGGCACGCCAGGTCTTCGTCCGGCAGGGCGGAAACGAATTCCTCCAGTGTCACTTTTCCGTCGGCCACGTCCTTCAGCTTCATGCCGTCCCCGCCGCGGCCGAAGTTCTTCAGCCTCGGCACCGCGCGTACCTCGGGTGTGGCGTGGATCTCGTCATGGTTCATCGGCGGGAGGGCGGTGTAATTGATATCGTTACAGGGCGACACAGGAAGGCTTTCATACGTGCCGTCGGCCTTCAGGCGCCTTTCAAGGCAGGTGGGGGCCAGGCGTGCCGTCAGCTGAAGGATGACCCGGTCTCCGTCAACAGTCAGGGGCTCTCCCGTTTCCTTCACGTCCCGCACACTGGTGCCGATGTAGAAACGGTATTCGCCCTTTTCCATCACCCAGGCGGAGCGGGCCACTTTGCCCAGGTCGTCATAGGACGCCATGGACTCGACCGGGAAACGAACGGTAACGTATTCCGATTCGCCGGGGGCCAGCAGGCGGGTCTTGCGGTATCCCGCCAGAGCGCGGGCGGGCTTCCCAAGCTTTCCCTGTGGAGCGCTGTAATATACCTGCGCCACCTCGCGGCCCGGGCAGTCCCCCACGTTGGTCACCGTGACCGAGGCGCTTACCACGCCGCCCGAAATCTCGATCTTTTCCCCGCTCAGGACAAAACGGGTATAGCTCAGGCCGTATCCGAAGGGATACACCACCCTGTCCCTGGCGCCTGGAATGGTCTCGAAATACCGGTAGCCGACGTAAACGTCCTCGGTGTAGTCCACGTATTCGTCGCTGTCATAAAAATGTTCGCATCCGGGATAATCGTCCAGTTCGGCGGCATAGGTATCCGTCAACTTGCCCGAAGGGTTGTACAGGCCCATCAGCAGCTCCGCCTCGGCGCAGCCCCCTTCCATACCGCCCTGGAAGGCCAGGAGCAATCCCTGGATACGCGCATGGTCCCTGAAATATGCGGTCTCCACCATGCCGCCCACATTGAGCACCACCACGGTTTTCTCAAACACGGCCGATACGGCCTCCACCATCCGCCTTTCAGCATCCGACAGGTAAAAATCGCCCCGTTCGAACAGTACGTCGCTCATGCTGACGGCATCCCCGGTCACCGGTTCCTTCCGGGTGATCCGGGCATGGGGGGATTTGCGGTCCCATCCCTCGCCGGAAAAGCGGCTGATGGAAATCACCGCGGTATCCGTGAAGGCCCGGGCACCGGTGAGAAGTTCCGCAGGCACGTCGGGTTCGGCGACCATGCCCGGGGCCCAGTGGGCCGCGTACATGTCCCTGACGTAATCCCGGTAAAAATCCGCCGTCCCGGAAAAGATGTTTTCTTCCCCGGCGACCTCCCTGAACCCATCATACAGGTTGCGGACATAGGGCACCGTCACATCGCCGCTGCCGCCGCCGCCCTTGACATAGTCGAAGGTCGCCTTGCCGAACAGCGCAACACGGCATCCGCGCCTCAGCGGAAGGGCGCTGTCCTCGTTTTTCAACAGTACCATGCCCTCACGTGCCGCCATGCGGGACAGTGCGATGTGCTCCTCTCCCGCAGTGATCCGCCGTCCGTCCTTTCCCAGAGGGATCCCGGGCAGGTAACGCGCTCTGATCCATTTTTCCATATTTTCTTCCTCCCGCAGGTCCGGGCGGGGCAATGCACCGGACCGTTATTCGCTTGATCTCCGCCGCAGACAGTGCGGCCGGTCAGGATAAGTTTATCTCTTAAAGCCTCCTCTATGTCAACCCCCGGAAAGGCCATGCCGCGGAATAATTTGACGGCAAAAACACAAGGCTATTGACTAAATACGGGGCACATGCGGTAGAATAGGCATACGGGCTCCGGCCCGATCCTTATATGACGGTCTATTCACGGAGGATAAACGCATGGATTATGAAAATAAGACCCTCGGTTCCCTTTTAAGCGACCCCCGCATCGCCCCGGTCGCACCGAACGCCATCCGGGCATGGGATCTTTCAAAGGAAGATTTCTGGGGCAAGACCCTGAAGCAGATCAGGGAGGAACACCTGTTTGCCGGTGACCTTGTCCGGGGTTTTGACCGGCTGTTCCGCGCCGCCGATACGCCCGACTGGACATACCCCCTGTATACCCCGGCGGAATGCGCCGAAGATCCGGCCAGGAATGGGACCAACCTGCTCCGCCTTCCCTCCGACGATCCCGCCGCCGACGGCCGTCCTTTCATCCTGCTGGTACCCGGCGGCGGATTTGTGAACGTCCGGAACCTGACGGAGGGCTGGCCCATTGCCGCGCAGTTCAACCGCCTGGGCTACCATGTGTTCGTCCTCACTTACCAGGTGGACGCCAGGGAAAGGCTGCTGGAAAAAAACATGCGTGACTTTGCCCGTGCCCTTGGGATCATCCGGGAAAATGCGGACCGCTTCCATGTCTGTGCGGACAGGTACATCACCTGCGGCTTTTCCGCCGGAGGGTACCTGGTATGCCTTTGGAACACCTCCATGGGGTACCCCGCCCATGGCCTGCCCAAACCGCAGGCCGTCTTCCCTGTTTATCCCGTTACCAGCCTGAAGGAACAGATCCGCTACGGTGACACTGACCCGGCCTGGTCCCTGCGCCTGTACGGCTGCTCTCTGGCTGAAGCGGCACAGACCGAATACGACATTCCCGGGCATGTGGAGCTTTTCCCGCCCTGCGCCATCTTCCTCGCCGCCCAGGACGAATTGGTGGACCCGGAAAACTCCAGGCTGCTGTACGCCGCCCTTATGAAAGCGCAGATCCCCTGTCACATGGAGATCGGCCCCACCGGCGGCCACGGCTTTGCCGACGGTGAAGGAATGTGCATGGCCGGATGGACCCAAAGGGCTGTAAAATGGTTTGAAGGGCTGAAATAAAAGACGCAAAAAGAAGCCTCAAAACAGAAATCAGGGACTGCCGCAAACATTGCAGCAGCCCCTGCTTTTTTTATCGGTTATTCCGTTGATCACTTGCCGCGGGGAGCGCTCCAGTCGTAGTTCTTCATGTGGATGCTCAGATGGCGCGGCAGACCTTCGACCATCATCGGCTGATAATGGCCCTGGATCAGCGGGCGGACGTAGTCGAGGAATTCCTCGGTGACATAGTTGCCTGCTTCGTTGATCCACTTGCGCGGCACCATCTTTTCGTCGTTGGCGATGCGATGCACATCGTACACGCCGGTGGCGCTCTGGTAAGGATCGTCGGACACGCGGTCGATAACGACCATCACGCCGGAGGAACCTTCGTCAGCGGCCTTCACGGTGGCGCCGCCCACGTTGAATGCTTCGTCCACGTCGACCCTGCTGGCCATATGGGCCGCAGCGCGCTGCAGGGTGGAAAGCTCAACGGCACGGGTCTTGCAGCCCAGCTCATTCTTGATGACCGTAGCCAGGTAGGAGGCGGTACCGGACATCTGGATGTGGCCGAACGCGTCGGTGGTCGTGTTGGCGGAGGCGCATTCGCAGACATATTTGCCTTCTTCGGTCTTGATGCCCTCGGAAACGACGGCTACCACCACGTCCTTCTTCTCAAGGAGCCCTTTGACTTCCTGGACGAAGTTTTCTACGCTGAAGGGAAGCTCGGGCAGGTAGATCAGGTCGGGACCTTCGCAGTCCTCACCCCTGCACAGGCCCGCGGCGCCGGTCAGCCAGCCCGCGTTGCGGCCCATGATCTCCACGATGTTGACGTTCTTCTTTTTGTAGGAGAAGCCCATCGCGTCGCAGATGATCTCCTTGGTGGAGGTAGCGATGTACTTGGCGGCACTGCCGAAACCGGGGGTGTGGTCGGTGATGGCCAGGTCGTTGTCGATGGTCTTGGGGCAGCCGACGAACTTCTGCTTCGCACCGGTCAGCAGGGAGTAGTCAAACAGCTTGCGGATGGTGTCCATGGAATCGTTGCCGCCGATGTAGATGAACACTTCGATGTCCAGCTTGTCCAGCAGCTCGAAAATGCGCTCGTAAACGGCCTTGTCCTCGTGGATCTCCGGCAGCTTGTAGCGGCAGGTGCCCAGGAAAGCGGAAGGAGTGCGCTTGAGCAGCTCCAGGTCCAGCTCGTTCTTGATATACTCGGACAGGTCCACATACTGCTCATCCATGAAGCCCTGGATGCCGTAGCGCATGCCGTAGACCTTGTTGAAGCCACGCTCCATAGCGGTTTTGAACACGCCAGCGAGGCTGGAATTGATGACGGCCGTGGGGCCGCCGGACTGACCGACGAGAACGTTTCCCTTCATTCTTGTTGCCTCATTTCATTTTTTCTTATACAGACACCGGTCGTCCGGAGGCGGCCGGAGCAGATAACGGTTTCGGAACCGGTACGCTGGTACCGCGGCGCCCTTCGGGAACAGGCCGCGATCATCTGTCGCAAAAACAGAATTCCGAGAAATTATACAACCGATGCGAAGACTTGTCAACCGGATACCTATAATGGAAAAAATTCATCTCCGGCGGTTTCCGGGCCAGGCAGCCGGGTCATTTTCGATATATCCGCAGGGTGCGGTCACGATCTTTGGCATTTCCAAATCCCCGGGATCCGCTGTCCTCCCTGCGCTCACTCCATCGCCATAAGGTCCGGCAGCGTGGCCTCAAAATCGACCCCGTACCAGGGTTTGTCCCCGTCCTGCAGTGTCACTTCGATGGTGTGGGCGGTATAATCGGCGGCGATCCGCATCGCGTCGCGCCAGGAGCGGCCCTTCATCATCTCGCCGACGCAGGTGCTGGAAAACAGGTCCCCGGTGCCGTGGTACGATGCGTCGATCCGCCTGTTCTGGTATACGTAATATTCGCCGGTCGCACGGTCGTACCCCATCACGCCGGTCTGTCCCTTTTTAAGTGACACGCCCGTCAGCACGCTGACCTTCGCGCCCAGGGAATCCAGCCCGGCAAGGAGCTCTCTGATATACTCGTCGTCATACTCCTCGCGGTATTCCATTCCCGTCATCAGGGCGGCCTCGGTGATGTTGGGCACAATGATGTCGGCCCCGGCGCAAAGCTCTGCATTCTTTTTCACATAATCCATGTCGAATGCCGGATACAGTTTCCCGTTGTCTGCCATAACGGGGTCGACGACGATCAGGGTGTCCTTTCCCCGGAACATATCAAACAGCCTCCGGACCTGGTCGATCTGCCCGATGCTCCCAAGATACCCGGTATAGATGGCGTCGAACGCGACTCCTTCGCTCTTCCAGTGGGCCGCGATGGGATCGATCTGGTCGGAAAGATCCTTGCAGGTAAAGTTCTTGAACATCGTGTGGGTCGAAAGGAGCGCCGTGGGCAGGATCACCGTTTCGGAACCCAGCGCCGAGATCACCGGCAATGCGATGGTCAGGGAGCATTTTCCCAGGCACGAGATATCCTGGATGGTCAGTACGCGTTTCATTTGCCGATCCCTCCTGTGCATGGCCTATCGGTCCGTTTCATTTTTTTATCCCGGCATCGGCCGCCGGTCTGACAAAGTGTAATCTCTGCGCAGCGCGATGTCAAGCCGACGAACTGTTTTTCCGCCGTTCTGTTGACTTAGAGCCAGCTCCATGGGTTAAAATATCACCGTCGGCGTTGAAGCGCCGCCGCATAAAAACGATACGGGAGGCAAATGCCATGCGTTTGGGAGGGTCCGTCTCAGGCCGGTACTCAGGACCCGCGGAATGGGAACAGCTGCTTAAAGCGTCACACTTCAGGGCTGTCACCGCTCCTTTCAACTGCCATACACCGCGGGAGGAAACCGCGGCATATGTCGCCGCTGCCCGGCGGCAGGACGCCGTGATCGCCGAGGCCGGGGTTTGGAGGAATCTGTTCGATCCCGATCCTTCGTCCGCCGCGGCGGCCATGGAATACGCCAAAGGGCAATTGGCCCTGGCCGACGAATGGGGCATCCCATGCTGCGTCAACATCGTGGGCACCCAAAGCTCCGCGGGATGGGACGCCGCGGACAGGAGCAACTTCACCCCCGAAACCTATGAAAAGATCATCGACAGCATCCGGGAGATCATCGACAGCGTCAAACCGGACCGGGCTTTCTACTGCATCGAGCCCATGCCCTGGATGGTGCCCGACAGCCCGGAGGCTTACCTTCGATTGATCCGGGACGTGGACCTCAGGCAGTTCGGCGCACACATGGATTTTGTGAACATGATCAACTGTCCCCGCCGTTCACTGGACGCCGAGGGTTTCATTGAGGAATGCTTCCACGCCCTGGCTCCCCACATCAAAAGCACCCACCTGAAGGATTCCAGGATGCATCCCACCAGGCTTACCTCCGTCATCGAGGAATGCAGCCCCGGTGAAGGCGGCCTTGACTTTGCCGCGGTACTCAGGACCATCGACCGTTATCTGCCCGCCGACGCCCCTGTGCTGCTTGAGCATATGCAGACCTTTGAGGAATACAGCCGGGCCTACGCCTATGTGGCCGCGCAGGCGGAAAAAGCCGGCGTGATCATTTAGCATCCGGATCCGCGCGTCAAAAAGCGCTGCCGCAGTCGACTTCCCGCGGCAGCGCGTTTTTTTGTCTGCAAATGGATTATTTGTTTTTCTGCCTTCGCATCGTGGCCCTTCGAACGGCTTTTTCTATTTCCACGACGGGGATCACGGAAAGGGCCAGGCCCAGGGCGGTCAGGTATTCCTTCAGGCTGATGGCCTGGAAGGAGAACGCGTTCCTCAGGACGGGGATGAAGATGACGGCGGCCGTCACCATAAGGGAGAACGCCAGGGTGCCCCACAGCCACAGGTTCTGCTTTTTGAGGCTGAACAGGGACGAGACCCGGGACCGCATGTTGAAGGAATGGAATATCTCGATCATGCTCAGGGTCAAAAAAGCCATGGTCATGCCGTCCGCTGAGGCTTCGATGGCCCAGCGGCCGGTCTCCATCCAGTGGCCTACAAAGTAACTCAGCACCGTCACACCGGCAATGATCAGCCCCTGGAAGGCGATATCGAATCCCAGGCCGCCTGAATAGATGCTCTCCTTCCGATCCCTCGGAGGCCTGCCCATCACGTCCCTTTCCGCTTCTTCCATGCCCAGGGCGACGGCCGGGAAGGTGTCAGTGATCAGGTTGATCCACAGGATATGGACGGGCTTCAGGATAGTGAATCCCATCAGGGTGGCCGCGAACACCGCCAGCACCTCCGCCAGGTTCGCGGAAAGCAGGAACTGGATGGCCTTTCGGATATTGTCGTAGATGCGTCTGCCCTCGCCCACTGCGGACACAATGGTAGCGAAATTGTCATCTGTCAGGATCATGTCCGCCACGGACTTGGTGACGTCGGTACCGGTGATGCCCATGCCGACGCCGATGTCGGCGCTCTTGATGGAAGGCGCGTCGTTGACGCCGTCGCCGGTCATGGCTGTCACCTTGCCGAGGGCCTTCCAGGCGTTGACGATGCGCACCTTGTTTTCAGGCTGCACCCGGGCGTACACGGAATAACGCCGCACGTCCTGTGCGAATACCTCGTCCGGGATGGCGTCCAGCTCCGCGCCGGTGATGGCCAGCTGTCCTCCCTCCAGGATGCCCAGCTCCCGGGCAATGGCAGTGGCCGTATCCTTATGGTCACCGGTGATCATGATGGGCCGGATGCCGGCGGTGCGGCATTTTTCGATGGCGTCCTTCACCTCCGGCCGGATGGGATCGATCATACCGCACATGCCGATCCAGGTCATCTCTTTTTCCAGCGCTTCCGGAGCGTTGGACGCGGGTTTTTCGTCATAGATCCTCTGGGCGGCGGCCAGGACGCGCAGCGCCTGGTCGGCCATGGCTTTGTTTTCCTTCAGGATATGCTCCCGGCGCTCGTCCGTGAGCGGCACGGCCCTGCCGCCTTCCCAGATGCGGGTACAGCGGCGCAGCACCTCGTCCGGCGCGCCTTTGGTGAACTGGATGAACCCGTGCCCGGCCTTCGCCCGGTGCAGCGTGGACATCATCTTGCGCAGGGAATCAAAAGGCGCCTCATCCACCCGGGGCAGGTCCGCGGCCAGGGCAGCCTTGGGCATGCCGTTTTTGTTTGCGTCGTTCACCAAGGCGCATTCGGTGGCCTCGCCCACAGCCTCTCCGTTTTCCAGTTCCGCGTCGGAGCACAGCGCCATGGCCGTCATCAGCAGGGTTTCGTCACCGGTGACCTTTTTGACCACGGTCATCTTATTCTGGGTCAGGGTACCGGTCTTGTCCGAACAGATGATCTGGGTGCAGCCCAGGGTCTCCACCGCCGTCAGCTTGCGGATGATGGCATGGTTTTTGCTCATCTTGGTCACGCCGATGGACAAAAGGATGGTCACCACCGCGCTCAGTCCCTCAGGAATAGCCGCTACCGCCAGGGATACGGCGACCATAAAAGTATCTATCAGCTTTTTGGGCTCCATAAAAGACATGCCGCCCTCACGCACCAGGTTGACCGCGAACACAAAGGCGCAGATCACCAGGATCATGGCAGACAGCTTGCGGGAAAGCTCGTTCAGCTTTACCTGCAGGGGCGTCTCTTCCTCCCCGGCAGCGGAAAGCGCACCGGCGATGGCGCCCATTTCCGTATCCATACCGGCGCCGGTGACCACGGCGTGCCCGCGCCCATAAGTCACGATGGAGCCCATATACACCATGTTCTTCCTGTCACCCAGGGATACCTCGCCGTTGGCTGCGGCGCTCAGCGCCTCGCTCTGCTTGTCCACGTCGGTGGATTCGCCGGTCAGGGCGGCCTCCTGGGTCTTCATGGAGGCGCACTCCACGACGCGGGCGTCGGCCGGTACAGCGTCACCAGCCTCCAGTACCAGCAGGTCGCCCCGGACCACCTCGTCGGCCCGGACAGTCTTCTGGTGTCCGCCTCGAATGACTTTGGCCGTGGCTGCGGCGATCTTCTGCAGCGCTTCGATGGCGGCCTCCGCCTTGCTTTCCTGGTACACCCCCAGGCAGGCGTTGATCAGGACCACCGCCAGGATGATCAGGGCGTCCGTCAGGCTCTCCCCGGCGTACAGTGCCGTGACCGCGCTGACCACGGCCGCAATGATCAAAACGATGGTCATCGGGTCCTTCAGTTCGCCCAGGAACTTTTTAAGCAGGCTGTCCTTTTTCCCTTCCTTCAGCTTGTTGGGGCCATATTTCTCAAGCCTCGCGGCGGCTTCGGCGTCGCTCAGTCCCTCCATGGAGGAACCCTCCGCTTTCAGTACGGCTTCTTTTTCCTCAAGATACGATTTCATTTTTTTCCTCCGATGTTTATGTATTTGTCACCCTGACCACCTGGATATTGGAATAGGAGGCAAGGTGATTGATGACGTCGGTGTAGTTGATGGTCGATGGCAGGTGCAGGGTATAGATATTGGTATAAACGTTCCTGTCGGTGGTCTTCTTGTCCGCCGCGGTCTCGATATGGAAATCCAGGTTCAGCACCTTGATGCTGTTTTTTTCAAAGAATTCATTGATGAACTGCATCGTCTCCTGCCGGTTGACAAAGCGCACCTCCACCCGTTTGAGGGAATTGACGGGGATCAGCCGCTGCAGCGTCAAAAGCACCGCCAGCACCAGGACGCAGCCGATGATGCTCATCCAGTAATACCCGTACCCGGTGGCCAGCCCCAGGCAGGCGGTGTTCCACAGGGAAGCCGCGGTTGTCAGGCCGCCGATCTTTTTTTCCGCAATAAATATGGTGCCTGCGCCCAGGAAGCCGATACCGCTGATCACCTGGGCAGACATCCTGCCGAAGTTGTATGTAACGTTGGATATCGACGTGTTTGCCACTTCGTTCATAAACACGCATTCGATCAGGGCGATCATGCAGGCCCCAAGGCTTACCAGCACATGGGTGCGAAGCCCCGCCGGGCGGTTTTTGTACTCCCGCTCGATCCCCACCACGCATCCCGTAAGGATGGCGACAAACATGCGGATGAGCAGTTCCAGGGGTGTAAATGGACTGGCTGTGATCAGACGAGCCATCATGGCTTATTCCTCCCTGCCGTTTTATGTCGACATTATACCAGATTTGTGTCCGCAATGCCATATACCGGCCAATAAAAACCCGCTTTCCGCAGGACCTGTCCTGTGGTATACTGTTTTTATCTGTTCCCGGGCGTGCCCGGGGGAAAGGACGGATCATCCTTATGCGTTCCCTGGACAGCTTTCCCAAAGTCAGCCTCGGCGTTTTCCCCACCCCCATACAAAAACTTCATAATATCAGCGCGGCGCTGGAGACCAACGTATACGTAAAGCGCGACGACCTCACCGGCCTGGGCCTGGGCGGCAACAAGGTGAGGAAACTTGAATACCTGCTGGCGGACGCCGTGCAGAAAGGCGCCCGGGCGGTCTTCACCACCGGCGGAGCCCAGTCCAACCACGCTATGCTGACGGCGGCCGCCGCCGGCAAAATGGGCATGAAGCCCATTTTGATCCTTAAAAAACGCGGGGTGACGGAGCTGCGCGGCAACCGGCTTCTGGAAAGCCTGATGGGCACGGAAGTCATCTTTATGGATACGGACGACTACGCCGACATCTACGCTGAGATGGACCGCGTCGGTTCCGCTCTCGGCGTTCCTTATTACAAGATCCCCTGCGGAGGCTCCAACGCATTGGGCTCCCTCGGATATGTTTCGTGCGCCGCGGAGATCCGGGACCAGGGCCTCCGTTTTGATCACCTGGTCTGCGCCGAGGGCAGCGGCGGCACCATGGCCGGCCTGGCCCTGGGCGCAAAACTCTTTCTCCCCGGAACCCTGGTCCACGGCATGATGGTGGACAAGGAGCCCTTCGACCGGATCACTCCCGCCCTGATGCGGGACACCGCCGCGCTGCTGGAAGCAGACGTCACTGTGGACGGGGGCGACTTCATCCTTCACGACATGTGCGGCCCCGGCTATGCTCGCCCCTCCGGGGAAGGCAACGAAGCCATCGCCATGATGGCCTCCCTGGAAGGCCTGTTCCTGGACCCCGTCTATTCCGGCAAGGCTTTCGCCGGCCTTGTCAAACTGGCCCGGGAAGGCCGGTTCCGGAAAACGGACAACGTCCTTTTCCTGCATTCCGGCGGCGCCGGCGGGCTGTTCGCCGTGATGTGAGCCGGTCCCCACGGCCATGAACGCAAGCCTGATCCAAGTATGAGCTGTTGCACCGGAACAGTCTTTTCCGAAACGTCCGCCGATCACGAAAGGATGGTCATCCATGCGTTTTCTTCACATTGCCGACCTGCACCTGGGCAAGCAGCTGAACGACCTGTCCCTGCTCGCGGACCAGGAATTCGTCCTGGAACAGATCGTTTCCATCGCGGAAGAAGAGCGGGCGGATGCCGTCCTGATCGCCGGGGACGTCTACCAGCGGTCCTCCCCTCAGGAGGAGGCCATGGCGCTGTTCGACGGTTTTGTCTCCCGCCTGGTGAAGCTGGGTAAAAAAATCTTCGTCATCAGCGGCAATCACGATTCAGCCCTGCGCATATCCTATTTTTCCTCGCTGATCCGCTCCTCCGGGGTCTATGTTTCGGAAGCTTTCGAGGGCAGGATGCAGAATGTAACGCTGAATGACGCGGACGGGGATATCGTCGTCTGGCTGCTGCCCTTTCTCAGGCCTTCTCGGGTAAAAAAGCATCTGCCGGAGGAAAGGATCACCACCTGCCAGGAGGCGGTACAAGCCGTCCTGCGGCACGCGGACATCGACCGGCGCAAAAGGAACGTGCTGATATGTCACCAGTTCATCACCGGGTCTGAGACCTCCGATTCCGAGGAGATGACGGTGGGCGGGCTGGACAACATCGACGCTTCGGTATTCGACGCTTTTGATTATGTGGCATTGGGGCATATCCATAAGCCGCAGAAGGTCTTTCGGGACACCCTGCGCTACGCCGGATCCCCCCTGAAGTACTCCTTCTCCGAGGCCGGGCACAAAAAAAGCGCAGCCATTGTAGACATGCGGGAAAAGGGGGACGTCGCCGTGCACACCCGTCCCCTGTATCCCCTCCACGACCTGCGCCTTCTTGACGGGACCCTGGACAGCCTGATGGCCCTCCCGTATTCCGAGGACTACCTGTGGATCACGGTACACGACGAACTGGTGCCCCCGGACGCCCGGGTAACGCTTTCCGTCAATTTCCCGAATATGATGAAGTTTTCCGTATCCAACTCCCGGACCAAGTACGACATGGATGTGCTGGCTTCCCAGAGCATGGAAAACAAAACGGTCCTTGAGCTGTTCACCGATTTTTACCGTCTTCAGAACAACAACGTGGAGCCCGGCGAAGCCCATCAGAAGGTGCTTGAAAAGGCGCTGAGGGAACTGGAGGAAACCACATGAAGCCCATCCGTCTGGCGCTTGCCGCCTTTGGACCTTACGCGGAGGAAACGGTCATCGATTTCACCTCCTTCGGGAGCGACGGCATCTTCCTGATCACCGGGGACACCGGCGCCGGCAAGACCACCATATTCGACGCCATCAGCTTTGCGCTTT
Source organism: Clostridia bacterium (assembly GCA_017524725.1). Taxonomy (GTDB): domain Bacteria; phylum Bacillota; class Clostridia; order Christensenellales; family Aristaeellaceae; genus RUG756. The sequence continues at coordinate 13,707 of JAFXUZ010000066.1, forward strand.
ACGGCGAGGCCTCCGGAGGCAGGGAACGGCGCGGAAGCAAGTCCTTCCGGTCCGACTATGCCTCGCCGAGAACGGATACCTATGTCGATCTGACTTTCATCCACAGAGGGGTCACCTGGCGCGTAAGGCGCAATCCCGAATACGAAAGGGCCAGGAAAAACGGGGAAGGCACCGCGAAACAAAGCGCCGGCGCTTCCCTGACAAACGTGGATAAAGGCTGGACGATGGAGGGCCCGCAGGAGGTGACCCGCCGTATCCAGGAACTCCTGGGCCTCAGCCAGGACCAGTTCACCCGCACGGTGATGATCGCCCAGGGCGATTTTATGAAGATCCTCAACGCCTCCTCCGATGAAAGGAAGGCGCTGTTCCAGAAGCTGTTCAATACAACAGTCTATGCCGGATTGCAGAAGAAGCTGCAGGAGATGAACAGCGCATGCGCGAAGGAAAAGGATGACCTTGACAGTCGCGTCTCCATCGCTTCCGGCAAGGTGGAACCGGAAAGCGATTTCCCGGAGCGTGAAAACATCCTGCTTTACCGCGGCGACCCGAAATACGCCCCTCAGCTCTCGGAATGCCTGGAGCGCCTGACGGATTCGGAAAAAAAGACCCGCGCCGACACCGCGCGCCGCAGGGATGCAGCGGTCGCGGAAGAAAACCGCCTCGTCGCCCTGATCGAACAGGGCAAGGCGGTCAACTTAGACCTTTCCGCCCTGGAGGATACCCGGAAAGCCCTTGAAAGGGCTCTTGAAAAACAGGGGGACATGGATATCCTGGCCGGGCAGCTTTCCATGGCCCGGAAAGCCCAGGCGCTGGAAGCCGACTGGGCACTGAAAAAGGGGAACGAAGCCGACACCCGGACCCAGCGTACGGAGCTTGCCCGGGCGGAAGCAGCCCTCAGGGAGGCCGAGCAGGCGCTGCCGGAGGCGGAAGAAGCAAAAAAGGAAGCCGACAGTCATGCCCCTGAGGCGGACGCGCTGATCTCTGCCGTTCGTCAGCTTACCGACTGCATCCCGATCATCCGCGACCTGGAAGACGGAGAAAAAAAATTGGAAAACCTGCAAAGGAAGCTGCTCGCGCTTCTGGACGCCGCTTCTGAAGCGGACGCCGCCTGCAGCCGGGCCAGGGAAGGATACTACCTCAGTCAGGCGGGTCTTTTGGCCAGGGATCTGGAACCCGGCCGCCCCTGTCCCGTATGCGGCTCCCTGACGCACCCCTCTCCCGCGAAGCTGACGGCGGAATCCGTCACAAAGGAGGCGTTGGAGCGGGCGGAGGCCGCCCGCCGCCGGGCGGCGGATGAACTGCGCTCCGCGGACGCCGCCCTGGCCGCAGCCCGGACGGAAGTCGAAGCCGCCAGGGGACGGCTGAGGGATTCGGGCATCGTGGACGGCGAGACCGAAGCGGGCCTGAAAAAAAAGATCGCCGAAAAAAAGACTCTGAGCGAAGCACTCCGGGAATCCATCGGCCAATGCGCCAAAAAGCTCCAAAGCCTTCAGATCACGGCTGAAAAAAGCCGCACGGCCGCGGAACAGGGCCGGCAGCGCCTGGAAAGCCTGCTGGCGGCCGGCGAAAAGCTGTCCCGCGCTTTTGACGGACGCCTGGCGGAAGCCGGATTTGAGGATGAGCGGGCCTGGCAGCTTGCGAGGCTTCCCGAAAAGGCGATGTCGCAGGCGGAAGACACCCTCCGCAGATACGGCGAACAGAAAAGATCCCTCGAAGACCGGGCAAAAATGCTGCGGGACAGGGTGCGGGGAAAAGAATGGACGGACACGGACGTCCTGGAGGAGAAACGCAGGGCCGTGAAAGCCCAGAGGGAGACCGCTGAAAAAGCGGATGGAGCCCTTGCGAAAAAGCTGGCCATCCATGAGGACGCCCTGAAAGAGATCCGGGAGGTCCTGCGGCAAAAAAAGCGCCGGGAAGAAAACTGGGCGGTTGTCCGGGACCTGTACAACTGCTGCGCGGGCATCACAGGCGGCAGCTTCCGGGCCAAGATCACCTTTGAAGCCTATGTGCAGCAGTATTATTTCAAGCAGGTGGTTGCCGCCGCCAATAAACGGCTGACAGTGCTCACCGACGGCATGTTCACCCTGCGCTGCAAGGAAGAGGCCCGGGACCGGGTGCGCCAGAGCGGCCTGGACCTGGACGTTCTGGATCGCGGCACCGGCCAGTGGCGGGACGTGAGCACCCTGTCGGGCGGTGAAAGCTTCCTGGCCAGTCTGGCGCTGGCCCTGGGACTCTCGGACGTAGTACAGGGCCAGAGCGGCGCCATCCGCATGGACGCCATGTTCATTGACGAGGGCTTCGGAACCCTGGACGACAATGCCCTGCGCAATTCCCTGCGGGTGCTTTCCTCCCTGGCCGACGGCAAGCGCCTGATCGGTATCATATCCCATGTGCACGATCTGGAGGAACGCATTGACAGGCAGATATACATTACCAAAGGCCTGAAGGGCTCCCGGGTCGAGATCCGTGCCTGACAGCACAGATGATTTTGTATTGACAGCCCGGGAACGGCGCCGTATACTGGCTGCAGAGAAAGGAAGTGTTTTTGCCGTGCGTACGCCCACCTGACCGGAAGGAACAGCCTGACAGTCCTGTTTGCTGTGCCTTCAAGATCGGGAAAGGGTCGTTTGCCATGCGAAAACGGAATATTTTTCTGCTCTGCGCCATCACTTTTCTGCAGGGAATGGTGTTTTATTCAGCTGTCGCCACGCTGTACCGCCAGGCGGCGGGGCTGAGCATATTTGAGATCACCGCCGTTGAGGGGGCCGGCGTGGCGCTTTCGATGGTTTTGGAAGTGCCATGGGGCCGGGCGGCGGACCGCATCGGATACCGGCGCACCATGATCATCTGCAATCTTCTGTTTCTGGTCACAAAGATCATATTCTGGAAAGCGGGATCCTTCGCGGGATTCCTTGCGGAACGTCTGCTGCTGGCCGTGGTCATCAGCGGGCTTTCAGGCGTGGACTCAGCCATGCTCTACCTGTCGTCCGAAGGATCCGACGCCCAGCGCAATGAAGGCATCTGCCGGGCCGCGGGCGAAGCCGGCCTGCTGCTGTCGGGAATCATGTACACCCTTTTCCTCAGCGGGCAGTACCGTTGGGCGGCCCTTTGGACGTTGGTCGCCTATGCTCTGGCGGCGGCACTCACCTTCCTGCTTGCGGAGGTCCGTCCGGAAGACCCCCGGGGAAAGCGCCCCCGCCTTCTGTCCATGGCAAAGGATCATTTCCGCCTTCCCGGCATGGTCCCGCTGGTGGTCTGCACCGCGGTTTACGCAGAAACAGTCCACTGTGTGACCGTCTACTTCAGCCAGCTGCAATACCTGAGGTGCGGCCTTGACGCGAGGGCTGTCGGCGTTGCCTTCCTGGCCGTCTCCGCCGCGGGACTGTGCGGTCCGCTTTCCGCCATGATGACCGGAAAATGGGGTGAACGTTTTCTTGGAAAAGCGCTGCTGCTTTTGTCCGCCCTGTGTGTTTCGCTCCTGGCGGTAACGGGGCACGGGCTGCTGTCGGTGTTTTTCATCGTCCTGCTCTCCGCTCTTTCCACCCTGTTCTTCCCACTGGCCTGGATACTGGAAAACAAGCTGGTGACCTCGGATGACCGCGCCACCGTCCTCAGTTTCAACGCCATGGCGGGAGACAGCCTTGCAGTCCTTCTGGACCTGGTCCTGGGACGGGCGGCAAATGCTTCGCTTCCCTTCTCCTTCGGGCTGTGCGCCGCCATGTGCCTCCTGGCCTTCGGACTGCTGTCCCGTTTTTTCTGCCGCGCCGTATAAATGTTCTCCAATACCGGCCGGAAAGTCCATATTTTACATGAAAAGAGGCTGCCATGAATAATCTGCCTGTTCGCTGGTGCGCTATCGGCGATTCCTTTACCTACCTCAACGACCACCTGGACGAGACCGGATACCGCCTGCGCAGGGGATACCTGTCGAGGACCCTGGACAAACTGCCGGAATATCCCCTGGAGCTTATCAATATCGGCATCAACGGGTCTTCTTTCCGGGACTGGATCACCCAGCCCATACCGGAGGCTGACATCTACACGGTGCTCCTTGGCACCAACGACTGGCACCAGGGCCATCCTGTAGGGAACGAAAACGACCTGAAAAAACGAAACGCGGATACGATCCTCGGGGCCCTGGGCATCCTGGTGGACCACATCCGCCGTGTATCTCCCGACGTGCCGATCATCGGCGGGAACCCGGTGGAACGGGCGGATTTCGTCTACCTGCTGGACCCGTTCAACAACGCGCAGGGCAGTTACGCACCCGAAAACGGCGTCTGGCTGGAAGACCTGTCCCGGGATATCCTGTCCGCCTATGCCGCCCTTGGCGTGGAGGCGCTCGATTTATGGAGCCTGTCCGGCTTTACCCAGGATAAACTGGTGCTCTTCAAGCGCGTCCGCAGAAACGGCGGCTATGAGGATCTCCCCTACCCTGATTACATCGGCATTCCGTTCGATCCCGGAAAAGACGAATATCCCTACCCGCCCCAGGCCGTTTCCCTGACCTATGACGGACTGCATCCCTCCGACGAAGGGGCCGAAATCCTGGCGGAACTGTTCGCGGAACATTTCCGCCGGATCCTCGAAAACAAAAAAGGACTGTAAAGGATCGGAACGAACTGAAGCCGGACAGTGTAACAACCCCGAATCCCGGCATTTCACAAGATCCCCTTTTCTTCGGAGAGATCCTAAAGAAAAGGGGATCTGTTTTATATCCGTTCCGTCGGGCTCACAGGTCCGGTTCAGGCCTGCCGGCCAGGGAAGCGCGGTACTCTACCGGCGTTTTCCCGGTGACTCGCTTAAATGATTTGGAAAAATGTGCCACGTCGTGATATCCGACCGCCAATGCCACGTCCACCACCCGCATGGAAGGATCAGCCAGCAGCAGCCTGGCTCGCTCCGCCCGCATGCTTCCGATCAGCTCAAAAAAGCTCTGATGGGTGTGTCGGTTGATCAGCTTGCTCAGGTGCCACTGGCTCACGTACACCTTGTCCGCCACGTCGCTCAGGGTCATATGGTCGGCGCAGTGTTCCCGCATATAGGAAAGGGCGCGCTGCACGATGAAACTTCCCGCCTCGGCAGCTTCATCCGTTTCTTCCTCGTCTTCATCCTCCCCCGCCCGGGCACCCAGGCGCTGCGTCATCACCCGCACAGCTTCCACCAGTTCGTCCATGCTGCTGGGCTTGAGCAGGTAGCGGCACACCCCCAGGTTCAGCGCCTGCCGGGCGTATTCAAAATCACGGTACGCCGTCAGCACGCTCATCTGCATCCGTGGATATTCGCTGCGCAGGGCGGCAAGCATCTTCAGGCCATCCATGTTGGGCATCCGGATATCAGTCAGCACGATGTCGGGCTTAAGGCGGCGGATCAATTCCAGGCCGCCCGCCCCGTCATAAGCTGTCCCCGTCACTTCGCAGCCCAGCTCAGCCCAGTTGATCACAGTCTTCAGGCCCCTGACGATCAGGCGCTCATCATCCACAAGGACCACGCTGTACATTCTTTTACCTCTCTCCTTTGGATCCGTTTTCCCTCACTCTCCGAAGGGACACAGAGACATGACCCTCTGCCAGCATTCCTCCGGCGTCATCCTGCCCGCGGCCACAGCCGGGATGCACTCCAGCAGCCAAACCTCCCTGGCGTCCCGGTTCATGGCGTCCTGCAGCGGCCCGATCAGACCCCTGCCCGCCAGCATTTCCTCCGCCGACACGATCAGCTTCCCGTTCAGGCCCGAATAACCCAGCCTGCGAAGGCTGTCTTCCCGGGTCAGCATCCCCATCAGGAGCACCGCCGCGTCCCGCCGGTCGCTCCGCCAGGCCCTGCGGGTAAGATAAAACCCCATCGAAACGCCCCCGACGCAGTTTTCCGCCATTCCGTTCCCGTTGTGTTTTGGCACCGGCAGCACCAGGGTGCTCTGCATGCTTTCCTTCGGAAGGGAGGATGCCAGCCAGCTGCCGTCGATCTGCATGGCGGCCTTCTTATCCCGGAACAGCGCCGTTGAAGAACTCTCGTCGGTGGCAAAGGCGTTGTCCTCAAACGCGCCTGTCTCCGCCAGCTCGCGGATCAGGGCCATGGCTTCGTACCAGGATCCGGGCACCTGCTCCAGCGTCCGGGGGCGGGCCTGAAGCTCCTCGGGCGAAGCACAGGACAAAAGGGCGAATTCCGCCAGGTAATGCGGGATATCCGACAGTGAAACAGCGATCGGGACGACGCCCTTCTCGCGAAATGTGCGGATACAGGCGCAGAAACTGTCCCAGTCGGTGGGCAGTTCAACGCCGCACTCCTCAAACACATCCGCATTCACAAACAGCCCCTCCCAGAAGGAGCGGACAGGCACCGCGTAAACTTTTCCGTCGCTTTCCCGCAGCGCGTCGTTTTCGGGCAGGTCCAGGCCGGGGTAAGCGGCGTTGATCTCCCCCACAGGCACCACCCTGGAAAGGATCGGAGCGGAATCGGCCCCGGCGGCAAAGAAAAACAGGATATCCGGCTCGCTGCCGGCAGCGAAATCCTGAAGCACGCCGGTCTTCCACGCTTCGTCGCTGACCGCGGAGGTATCCAGGACGGTATTTCCCGTTTCGGCCTCATAGGCTTTCAGGATATCCACATAGGCCTCCGCGGCGGCATCCGCCCCGGCAAAGGAGGAAACGGTTCGCAGCGTCACGCCCTCCCCGAAGGCAGCGGAAGCCCCCGCCAACAGCAGTACAAGAGCCGTCATCAGGCATATCCATCGACACATGGCTTAAAGCACTCCCATAATAAATCAGGTCTGTCCCGGAAGAGTCACCCGATCAAGCGATCGGAAGCGGCAGGCGATCAGATCTGGCTGTGCGGCACGTCGATGCGCACCGCGGTGCGCATATCCCCGCCGCTTTCCACCCGGATCTCCGCCTTTCCGCCGTAAATCAGCTTCAGGCGGCTGGAAATATTGGCAAGGCCCAGGTGCGTGCCCGAATCCGTCTCGCCCCTGAGGGCCGCGTCGATCTTTTGCCGGTCCTCCGGAGTGATCCCCCGGCCGGTATTGACGATCTCCAGGCGCATGTATTCCCCGGCGTTCCGGCAGATGATGCTTATGATACCGCCGCCCGCCGGGGCTATCCCGTGCTCCACCGCGTTTTCCAGGACCGGCTGCACCGTCAAAAGGGGCACGGGCCAGTCCATGGCCGATTCATCCAGGCTGCGCTCCACCTTCAGGTCCTCCCCAAAGCGCTGCTGGATGAAATAGATATAGGCGTCGGCCACCTTCATTTCCTCCCGAAGCGGAACGATGCGCCTGTCCTGCCGGGCCATACCGGCCCCAAGCAGGACGCTGAGGGACGATACCATGCCGGGGATCGTTTTGGAGCCTTCGATCCTTGACTGCCAGTTGATAGCCTCCAGGGCATTGTTGATAAAATGCGGGTTGATACGGCTCTGCAGCGCCTGGATCTGGGCGTTTTTCAGTTCCAGTTCCTCCTTGTAGGTCCTGTCGATCAGTTCCTTGATATGCACGGACATGCTGGAAAAAGCCACGCCCAGGTCGCCCAGTTCGTCCCCGCCGCGCATGGGCACCGTCACGCCCCATTCCCCGTTTTCTATCCTGCGCGAAGCCCCGGACAGAAGGGAGATGGGCTTTACGATGCGCCTGCCCACATACCACGCCAGAAGGATCAGGACCGGTACAAGCAGCAGGTAAAGCCCCAGGGCCAGGTACTGGAACTGGTAGATCTCCCTGTACTGCTGCGCCCTGGGTACTTTCAGCAGGAAGGACAGTCCGTGATCTTCCCCGGCTGAACGGCGGAAATACAGCACATCCCCGTCCTTTTCCGACATTCCCTCCGGATATGGTCCCTCGTCCCACACCCCGTCCAGGCGGATCAGGACCCGGCCCTCCCAGGTGTCCGCAAGGGCTTCCAGGGGCGACAGGAGCACGTCCCTCCGGACTCCCAGCACCAGCATGCCGTAACGCTCCATTTTCAGGTCCATCAGGTTCCTGACAAGATACAGTTTCTCCCCAGATTCCAGAAAACGTGTCCCGGTATCCAGGCTCCCCCCCAGGGAAAGGGTCTCCTCCAGGGCTTTTTCCATGAACAGGATAGCCTCATTGTAGCCGGACCGGGTGTACATGAAAAGCTCGGGTTCGGCAGCCGGAAAATAGGCAGCGAAGGTAAAAAGCCCGTTGCGGCTGTATTTCCTGTCGATATAGCTTCGGGACAGGCGCAGGAATTCATCGTCGGTCATCCGGCCCGATACCCTGGAGGCGTAGGTGTCGGCAAGCTCGCCGTCATACACGGCCTCCCGGGACAGGGAGATAACGCTGTCGATATTCTGGCATGTAAGGTTCCACGCGTGCTCCGCATCCGCGGTCAGGGCGGATGCGGTCTGTTCCTTCAATCCCGGGATCAGGGTGCCCTGGATGAATATGCTCAGCGCCAGCGAGGGGATCAGATAACAGGCCAGCAGGATAAGGATGATCTGGACTCGCAGGGACGCGAACACCCCCGTGATTCTTCCCGCGCGCCGCGGCCGAGGAGATCCCGTATCCATTGCCCCTTCTCCTTTCAGCGGTTTTTTACACCGGGCAGATAAGAGGGATAATATCAGGCGTCGAAGGGCAGGCCCGCGAAGTCTGCCATCATGCCCACCAGTGTTTTGGCGTGATGGATGGTATCGTCCTCGGCAAAAATGCGTACCCGCGGCTCGGTCCCTGAAAAGCGGATGATGACCCATGCCCTGTCAAAATAGACCTTGCACCCGTCGGCATAGTTGACACGCTTTACCGGGTAGCGGAACTCGGGCAGTTTTTTGTCGTCAAAGATCATCCGGCGGATGCGGTCCCGGTCTTCCGGGGTGAGTGCCCAGTCGAATTCGGCGGTATGCATTTCCCCATAGGTGTCGTACAGGTCCCGGATCAGTTCGCCGATGGACTTGCCGGTGACCGACAGCATTTCCACAAAAAGGCTGGCGGCGTACAGCCCGTCCTTGCCCCGGATATGCCCGCGTACCGTCAGTCCGCCCGACGATTCACCCCCGATCAGGGCGTCGCAGCTCTCCATAGCCGAGGAAATGTGCTTGAATCCCACCGGCACCTCCAGGCATTCCTGCCCGAAAGACGCGGCGATCCGGTCCAATATATGGGTGGTGGCAATGTTGCGCACCGCCGGTCCCCGCCACCCCTTGTATTCAAGGAGATAGCGGTACAGAAGGGCCAGGATCTCGTTGGGCGACACGTATTCTCCCTTCTCATCGATGATGCCCAGCCTGTCGGCGTCGCCGTCGGTGGCAATGCCCACGTTGGCTTTATGCTCCAGGACGGCCTGCCTCAGGTCCGTCAGGGTATCGGGTGTCGGGGCGGGCAGGTGGCGGCCGAAGAAAGCGTCATGCCTGTCGTTGATCACGTCCACGTCACAGCGGCATGTGTACAGGATGGTGGCAAGCCCGTTGAGTCCGGTGCCGAACATCGGGTCCAATACCACCCGCAGCCGGCGCCTGCGCACGGCGTCGGTATCGATGCGGGCCAGGATGGAATCCAGGTAATCGTCCCGCGGATCGATAAAGCAGATCCCGCCATCCTTCAGCGCCCGGTCGAAGTCCTTATCCCGGATACCCTCCTCGTCCAGGGCGTTGGCCTCGTCCTGGATGGGGGCGGTCACGGCCTCGGACGCGTCCCGGCCGCCCCGGGTAAATATCTTGATGCCGTTGTAGACGGCAGGGTTGTGGCTGGCCGTCACCATGGCTCCATAGCTGAGGCCCATGGACTTGACGGCAAACATGATCTGGGGCGTGGGACAGTTGAGGTTGACGAAATGCACCCTGACCCCTTCCCCGGTCAGCACCTCTGCGAACCAGATGCACGCCTCCCGGCTCAAAAAGCGCCGGTCGTATCCCAGGACGATGCCCTTCTGTGCGCAGCCCTCCCTGATCATCCTGCGGGCCAGGGCCGCGGCGAGCCGCCGGATGGAAGCGCGGGTAAATTCATCGCCGATGACGGCACGCCAGCCGCCCGTTCCGAATCTGATCATTTTTCAGTCCTCCTCCCCTTTTCCCATCAGGATATCCACCGAATGCACGCCGCCGTCGAAGACAGGGATGGATTCCGTTTCATAACCGTCCACCGTAATGCGCCTGACGCCCTTTTCCACATGGTCCGGATTATGGACGGCAATACGGTATTCCGCACCGCGCCAGCGGCGGCTGACTTCAAAGCCTTCCCATTCCGCCGGAATGCAGGGATCAACGATCAGGCGGTCAAATCCCGGCCTCACGCCCAGCATGTACCTGGTGGCGGCGAAATACGCCCATCCCGAAGAACCGGTCATAAAGGGATGCCTCGCCCGGCCGTGGGCGGTATGGTCCCGTCCCATGATGAACTGACAGTAGGAATAGGGCTCCGCCCGGCGGATCTCCATGATGTCGTTCTGGTTCTCCGGAAGCAGGGCGTCATAGAATTTCATGGCGCGTCCGCCCCGGCCGAGCATACACTCGGCGACCCACGCCCAGGGGTTCGGATGGCTGAAGATGGCGCCGTTTTCCTTCACGCCGGGATACACCCGGGACACAAAGCCGATGCCGTCGTCCACTTTGGTGAAGGCCGGGGCATTGAGCATCAAGCCGTAGGGTGTATACAGGTACTCATCCACCGCATCCATGCATTTCAGGCTCTGCTCCCTTTCGGACGCCCCGGAAATGACGGCCCAGGTGTTGCTTTCCATGTGCACTTTGCCTTCTTCCGCCGCCGCCGTCCCGATGGCCCGGCCGTCCGCGGTATAACCCCGCCGCCACCAGGCCCCATCCCACAATTCCCTGCGGCAGGCTTTGGTCATGCCGTCCATTTTGGCGGAGTATTCCTTCACGTCTTCTGCCCTGCCCAGGTAGCCGGCTGCGTCAAGGAAATGGCCCGTGGCCCACACCAGCAGGAAGGCCACCATCGCGCTTTCTCCGCCGCCCAGGTTGAGGCAGTCGTTCCAGTCCGCCCGCAGACCTTTGGTGATCCCGTGAGCCCCCACCTGTGAATAGGAGAAATCCAGGGCGCGCTTCATATGGTCCCACACGGTAGCTTCCCCGCCGTCCGCAAAGGGGATGACCTCGTCGAAGAAGGCAATGTCGCCGCTTTCCCTGACGTTTTCGATGATGGCGGGGATCAGCCACAGCGCGTCGTCGGCGCAGGTATCCTTCAGCCCGTGGATCATGTCCTTTTTGTCCGGCACCGGCACCACCGTGGGGGACGTAAAGCCATCGTCCCGTTTGGGCGCGAACCATGCCGGGTCAAACAGGTGCAGCCCGTAACCCATGCTGACCTGCCCGTTCAGCAGCTGCCTCAGCCGCGTCAGGCACATATCCTTTTCCGCATGGGGAATGCACATGGCGTCCTGGGCGGTATCCCGGTAACCCAGGCCTGTCCGCCCGCCCACCTCGATAAAGGAAGAAAAACGGGAAAACAGTACGTTGATCTCGCTCTGATACAGATTCCAGATATTCAGGGACCGGTCCATGTTTTGGTGGGGCGTTTTAACCTGCAGGGCAGAAAGCTTCCCGTCCCAGTATTTTCTCAGTTCCTCTAAAGCGCGGTCAGCCTCCGCGCTCCCGTAGCGGCGGCGCGCTTTGGCGGCAGCCTTTTCATCCCCGGTACCCAGGTAGAACAGCAGCCTTTTTTCTTCCCCCGCCTCCAGGGTAACGGTTTTCAGAAGAGCGCCGCAGGGATTGCCTCCAAGCTCCGTGGATCCGGAAAGCGCGGGGGCTGCAAGGCCCGCGGGGTCCCGCTCGGTATGGTAGGCCCCGGTAAAGCACTCCCTGACGCCGTCATAGCTGTCCGGCATGAAATCTCCCGCAAAAAACTGCCAGCTGTCCTTTTCATAATGAAGCTCGCACAACACGGCCCCATCCCGGAAGTGGGAACCCGCCGCGTACAGGCTCATCTGGAAATTCTGGTTGTCCATGTCGATATGATGGAAGGAAAATTCCACATACCCGCACACGCTGAGGGTCCGTTTTTCCGCCGACGTGTTTTTGATCCTCACGTCGAAGATCTCCACCGGATCCTCGTTTCCCTCTTCCCGGGGAATGAACAGCGTCTGGGAAGCCCTGATCCCTTTGTACTCGCACTGATAAACATTGTAGCTCATGCCGATCCGGCAGGTATATTTCGCCTCCTCCGGCGGTTTGCCCACGGGCTGCCAGCTGACGGACCAGTAGTCCCCGTCCGTTTCATCCCTGATATAAACGTAATGCCCCGGCCAGTCCATCGGAACGCCGTTGGGGCGGAAACGGGTGATGCGGTGGTATTGGGGTGAATCCAGCCAGCAGTAGCCCCCCGCATTGTGGCTCAGCACCGCACCCATGCGTTGGGTCCCAAGGTAATTGGTAAAGGAAACGGGCACGTCCACACGGTCGACCACATATTCCCGCGCCTTGTCGTCAAAATATCCGTATCTCATCAAAAGCCCCTCCGCTTCCTATAATCTTATTATAAGCATACCAGAGGTTCATCTCAAGCAAAATAGACAAATATGTGATTTATTGTCTGTCTTTGGCGTCCTGTGGCGCATGCCGCGGCCGGTATCCGCATTTTCGGGGGCCCGGTGATCCAATGAGGCCGATTCCGGGGGCGGTTCCGTCCCCTGCCTTTACAGGCGCAATATCGCAAGCGCAGACAACAAACAGCAACCAGGAACGATGCATTTCCCATGTACAAAAGTTATAATATAATCACCAAATCGGAAGGGTGGTCGATCATAATGAAACGCGGAGCCGGGATCTCGGGCGGTGCCAAGAAGACTTTCTGGCTCACCACCATGATGCTGCCGGCGACGGTCTGGCTTCTTCTTATCCGTTACCTGCCCATGTTCGGCATCGTGATGTCTTTCCTGGATTACCGCCTGCCCACCCGCAAGATGCCCTTCCCCGTCAACCTTCTGCACAGTCCGTGGGTCGGCTTAAAGAATTTCAGCTTCCTTTTTACCGGCGAAAGCCTGAACATGATCCGCAACACCCTGGGCTACAACGCCCTGTGGATCGTCCTGGGGCTGGTGATCTCGGTCACCTTCGCCATCATGATGAGCGAGATCACCCGCAAATTCATGGCAAAAACCTACCAGACGATGATGTTCTTCCCCTATTTCCTCTCCTGGGTGGTTGTCGCCTACTTCCTTTTCGCTTTCCTTGATCCCACCAACGGCATGATCGTCCGGGCCCAGAAATCCGCCGGCGGCACCGTCATCGACTGGTACAACACGCCTGCCTGGTGGCCTTTCATCTTAACCGTATGCTCCATCTGGAAGAACACCGGCTACTCCACCGTATTGTACCTTTCCGCCATCACCGGCATCGACCATAGCCAGTATGAGGCCGCCGCGGTGGACGGGGCTACCAAATGGCAGCAGACTTTGCACGTAACGCTGCCCCACCTGAAGCCCATGATCGTGATCCTTCTGATCATGAACGTCGGCAAGATCTTCAACGCCGATTTCGGCCTGTTCTGGTCGGTACCGATGAATTCCGCGCCATTGTACCCGGTGACCCAGGTGGTGGACACTTATGTTTACCGTGCCTATACCTCCACCGGCAATGTGGGCATGAGCACCGCGGCGGGCTTTTTGCAGAACCTGGTAGGCTTTATCTGCATCATGGCCGCAAACAGCATCGTCCGCAAACTGGACCCGGACAGCAGCCTGTTCTGAGAGGGGAGGAAAAACAATGACTGCCGTTTCAAAACGCATGGCTCATTCCTTCCGGCTCAATCAGGTCAGCCGGAAAGCGGAGGCTGCCTTCCACCTGGTGCTTGGACTGTTTTCCCTGGCCTGCATCGTGCCGTTCCTCTTCGTCATCATCATATCTTTTTCATCTGAGGAAAGCATCCGCCGCATCGGCTATTCCTTTGTGCCGGCAGCCTGGTCCACGGACGCCTACCGTCAGGTGCTGTCCCTGGGCGACGCCCTGTGGCGCAGCTACTTCAATTCGTTCTTCATCACCATCGTGGGCACCCTGGTCAGCGTGACGATGTGCGTCATGTATGCCTACCCGCTCTTCCGCAGGGATTACCGCTTCCGTTCTTTCTTCAGCTTCCTTTCCTTCTTCACCATGATCTTCGGCGGCGGCCTGATCCCCACATACATCGTGTGCAAGAACCTCCTGCACATGAGCAACAACTACTACGCCCTGATCGTACCCATGCTGGTGAGCCCCTTCAATATCATCATCATGCGCACTTTCTTCCAGACCTCCGTTCCCTTCGACCTGATCGAGGCCGCCACCATCGACGGCAGCGGAGAATACTCCACTCTGATCCGCATCATCCTGCCCATCGTCAAGCCGGGCATCGCCACCGTTTCCCTTTTGACCGCCCTGGCTTACTGGAACGAATGGTTCCTCTGTCTCCTGTACGTGACCAAACGGGAATTGTACCCGCTGCAGTACCTCCTGATGGAAATGCAGCGCAACGCGGAATTCCTGGCACGCAACTCCAGCATGATCGGCGCGGCCGGCGCGGACGCCATCCGCAACCTGCCCAGCCAGACCATGCGCATGGCGGTGGTAGTGTTCATCGTCCTGCCCATCGCCTGCGCCTATCCCTTCTTCCAGCGTTATGTGGTGGCCGGATTGACCATCGGTTCGGTGAAGGGTTGACCCTGGTAAGAACAGCGGCTGATCAGCCCGCTGCTTACAATAAAATAATATATTTGGAGGAATCACCATGAAAAAGATCCTTGCCCTTTGTTTGGCCGCGATGCTGGTGCTCTCGGCTCTGCCCGCCCTGGCGGACAGCCCTGTGGAGATCTCCATCCTGTTTGAGGGCTGCAACGTCACGGACGACGCGGCCGTCCTGGAGAAGCTCAATCCCTACCTGGCCGAGAAGATCGGCGTCTCCATCAAGCCCGTCTGGGGCACCTGGGGCAACTTTGACGACCTGGCATTCAACGCCGTGACCACCGGCAGCGATGAATACGACATCCTGTTCACCTGCTCCTGGACCAAGAACGAATACGCCCCCTATGCCAAGAAGGGTGCCTATGTCCGCCTGGACGATCCCGACGACAACCTGCTGGCCGACTACGGCAAGGAACTCTGCGAAGTGCTGCCTGCCCTGCTGTTTGAAGGCGCCATGACCGAAGGTCCCGACGGCCAGAAAGGGATCTACGCCGTTCCCGGCTTCAAGGATTTCGCCACTATGAACACCTGGGACGTGAACGTGACCCTGCTCGAAAAGTACGGCTACACCCTGGACGACGTCGTCAGCGCGGGTTTCTACGGCTGGGGCGACATCTTCGCCGCCGTCAAGGCCGGCGAGGAAGCCGACGGCAGCGTGTTCTATCCCTTCATCTTTGAAGGCGCGGTCGCCGAGCGCAACGTGATCGGCACCCCCATCGTTACCGGTGACGCCAACAGCCTGCTGAGCTATTACATGAACGTGGAGGACGTTTCCGTCCCCGGCGCGTACGGCAACACTTTCGTGAACAAGTACGCCACCCCCGAATTTGAGAAATTCGTCCGCCAGATGCGGGCCTACTACGAAGCCGGCTACATCGATCCCGCCGTCGCCATCGGCGAAACGGCCACCGATGCCTGGCGCAATGCCCAGAACACCGCCAATTACCTGATCTCCTCCGAGGTCTCCCTCTACGGCTACGAGTTCACCACCTCCGAAGCCCGCGGCATCCAGGTGGCTTATGTGATGACCACCGACGCCCCCTACATCGACAACACTTCCGTCCAGGGCGCCATGATGGCCATCTCCGCCAACTCCGCCCATCCCGTGGAAGCCATGAAATTCCTGAACCTGCTCAACACCGATCCCTACGTCATGACCCTGATCAACTACGGTGTCGAAGGCATCCATTACAACCTGAACGAAGCCGGCGAAGTGGAATTCGTGGCCGACGCCCGCAGCACCTACTCTCCCTGGACCAACGGTGTCGGCAACGTCACCCTGCTTCCTCCCCAGAAGGGCCAGGGCGCTGACTTCCAGGAGAAATTCGCCGAGTTCTACGGCGGTTCCAAGAAGCTGCCCATCTACGGTTTCACCTTCGACATCAAGCCCGTCGAGACCGAGATCGCCGCTGTCGCCAACGTGAAGGAAGCCTACGCGCTGAGCCTGTTCACCGGCGCTGTGGATCCGGAGACCGCCCTGCCCGAGCTGCTCTCCAAGCTGGATGCAGCCGGTATGCAGAAGATCGTCGACGAAGCCAACGCCCAGCTGAACGCTTTCCTCGGAAACTGATAGATCAAAAATCCGGTTGCTGACCGGGGCTGACCTGTGGATCAGGCCGGTGAGAAAAAATGAAAACAACGCTGCCGCAGAAGCATGCTTCTGCGGCAGTGTCCTTTTCAGCCCGGGCGTTCCGGATCCAGCCTGAACTGATAAACCTTTTTCAGCCACTCCGGTCCTTCCGCGATCACATCGGCCATCGCGTCCAGCGTCCTTTTTCCCGCACGCCTGTCCAGCAGTGCGAACATTTTCACGATCGGGTCGTCGGACATGAGGCTGGCTTTTATATCAGAGTTCCGGTATTTCTCAAGCGCGTCCGCAAATTCCCCGTCAGTATATTCGCTGCGGGCGTTCATCGGATATTTTTTCAGCAGTTCCTGAAAACCCGCCCAGTATTCCGCTGTCGACATGGGGCTGGTCTTCCGGGCCAGGCCTTCCCGTACGAACCAGGAATTCACCGTCTCCCAGGAAAACTGCCTGAAAAGCTTTCCGCGGAAAAACACCTCAAATATCCTGCATCCGTCCATCCCGACGTAAGCCGTGCAGTTATACCTTACCTTTCCCCGCAGCGGCTCATGCAGCATTTCCTCTTCAAGGTATTTCCTCATCCCGCTCCATGAGCCCAGTATTTTTGCCATGTCGCTCCTCTCCGCGGCTGAAGCGGTACCACATCTGTTTCACATCCGCCGGGATGGCCGTGGTGGCCCAGTCGGAATAGCCATGATTGGTCACGACGGAACCAAGGTGCTGAAACCGTTCGTTTTCATACTCCACGGACGCCTTCAGCCAGTTTTCGCTGTCCAGATACATCACGATCCCGCACTGGTCAAATCGGTGATGGCTGCCCGAAAAATCAGTTTTCACGATAAAGGAAAAGAACTTTTCTTCGGTCTCCGCCTGAAGGAAGGGAGCGTTGTCATTGCGGAAGTGATAGTATGTCCTCTGCCACAGATCGGTGTGCGGTTCGGTGGTGATGGTGATCCTCCCGTCCGCGACGCTGTGTTCCCGTGGCTCCCTTGTCCATTTAAGCTCCATTCCTTATTTTCCCTTCTCCTTCTTCGTTTTTTTCTTCCCGCCTTCCTCCGGCAGTTCCTTCAAAAGCTCCTCCCTGTAATGGGCAAAGGTCTCCAGCCTGTCCGCGGTCACCTCCGGAAAGCGCGGGTCCATATCCTTCAATGTCGCAAGGATGATTTCGGAAACCACATAGCGCATATACCATTTGTGATCGGCCGGCACCACATACCAGGGGCAGTGTTTCGTGGCGGTTGCGTTGATCGCTTTTTCAAAAGCATCCTGATAGGCGTCCCAGTAGGCGCGCTCCTCATAGTCGCCGCCGCTGAACTTCCAGTTTTTCTCCGGTTCTTCGATGCGGGACAGGAACCGCCTGGCCTGTTCGTCCTTTGATACGTGCAGGAATATCTTGACGGTGCGCACGTTGTTCCTGTACAGGTATTCCTCAAAATGCCTGATGTCCTCATACCGGTGCTCGATCACCTTGTCCAGGTCGATCCGGCGGGCATTGGCCTGGGAGCGGTACAGCTCCTTGACCCTGCCGATCAGAACGTCCTCGTACTGGGAACGGTTGAATATGGCGATCTCGCCCTTGGCCGGTACCTTTGCGGCGACGCGCCACAGGAAGTCGTGCGCCAGTTCGTCGGAGCTCGGGGCCTTGAAAGCGGCTTCATGCACGCCGTGCGGGGAAAGGCAGGACAGCACTGCACGGATCGTTCCGTCCTTGCCCGCCGCGTCCATAGCCTGGAACAGGAATATCACGCCTTCCTTTTTTTCGGCGTACAGTTTTTCCTGCAGTTCGTCGATCCGGGCGTTGTTTTCCGCCATCTTTTTTTCCGCTTCCTTACGGTCGTCACAGAGGCTGGTCTCGTCCGTGGAGCATTTGGAGATCTCAAATTCACGGGACCCATCGCAGCGGTATTTCTCGAATGACATGTTTTTCCCTCCGTTTCTGTATTTAAACCACCTGTATCGTCAAGCGCCTGTTCGTCATTTCATACCCCAGACGCCGATCTGCATATTGGACAGCCAAAGGATCTCCGCGGTCCTGAATCCGCTTGCCTTCAGCAGCGCGATTTCGTCGAAAGGCGTCAGGGGATAATACGCTTTCCCGTATCGGGCAATGTGGGACCGGCTCTCCTCCGGGCTTTTGCCCTGTTCCGTCTGATATCTGCCCCACCTTTCCAGACAGACCGTTTTCCCCGTTTCAGTAAACGGCGCAAAATTGCTGAACGAGATCAGCACCCCGCCCGGTCTCAGCGCATCAAAGCACTTTCCAAGTGCTTCCAGGCGGTCCGTTCTTTGCAGGAAATGAAACACCATGACCGAAGTGACGACGTCAAATTCTCCGTCAAAGGTCATCTCCCGCACGTCCCGCAGGACGAATTCTCTCTCCGGGCCATCAAAACGCTGCCGGGCGATCCTCAGCATCTTCTCCGACACGTCGCAGAACACGAACCTCTCCGCCTTCACCTGTTTCATGGCGGTGTCAGCCATTTTTCCCGTTCCGCAGCCC
Organism: Clostridia bacterium; assembly: GCA_017524725.1. GTDB lineage: Bacteria > Bacillota > Clostridia > Christensenellales > Aristaeellaceae > RUG756. Next base: position 32,411 of record JAFXUZ010000066.1, read on the forward strand.
ACATCCAGCCATGAAACGGGAGCATGAAAAACCGTCTTCACAAGCCCGGCGGCCTGGCTGACCATCTCGTCGTAAAACGGCACGGTCTGCCGGATCTTCCGGTCGTATTCCGCCGCGTCGAAAGCGGACACATTGTCGGACATCCGATCACCTTCTTCTTTCTGCACCGTTTCTTTGGGGCCGTTTTTTGCTCCGTTTTTTTGCGCCGCCCGCAGGGGTCTTTCTACATTCCTGTTCCCCGCGTCCACTCTTTTTATGCCGCCTCGGAGTTTTCCCGTTCCCCGCGTCCCGGCATAATCCCGGCACAGGAGACGGATAAACAGCCGTCAGCCGCCCTTCATTTCCCGGAACCACGCCTGTTCCCGATACGGGATATTTCCCGGTTTCCCCTCGAGAACGGTGCTTTCCGCGCGAACATCCATGGCGTTAACGATATAGGAATCATATTCCGCCTTCAGTCGGACATTTTTAAGGATCACTCCGCGCACGGGCATTTCCTTCAGCCCGCAGACATACAGCCCGTACCCCATGCAGGAGGTACCTTCGATGTTTTCAAACTTCAGGTCACTTATCTCCGGCGTCGTTTCATCCGCAGGCATCGCGGTGTCGGGGTCAAAATCCGTTTCTCCATAGGAGCTGTCAACATACAGGATCCCCTTGAACCAGCGGGTCGGGCGGATGGACCGGTCCGTATTGGCCAGTGTGCAGTCCCTGAAGGAGATATTCCTTATTGCGTTTCCACGGCCCCGCCTGCACTTGATGCTGGCGATGCTGAAGCTGTCGGCAAAATCGCAGCCGCTCACCTCCACGTCCCGGACGCCGCCGGACATCTCGCTCCCGACAGCCACGCCGAAACCATGACGGAAACGGCAGTTCCGCACACGGATCCGGCTCGACGGGACGCCGACGCGCCTCCCGTCCGCATCCCTGCCGGACTTGACCGCCAGACAGTCGTCCTGGCTTTCAATCAGGCAATTTTCAACCAGCGCGTTTTCGCAGCACTCCAGATCGATCCCGTCGCCGTTATACAGCAGGGGATTTTTCCTCCCATCGCTGTCGTATGCCGTATGGACGCTGACTCCGTCGATCAGGATATTTCGGCAGTACAATACATGCACGCACCAGAACGCGGCGTTCCGCACGGTGATCCCGCGGATGGTCAGGCCTTCCGTGTTCCTGATGGAAAGAGCCTTCCCCCTTTTTGCCCTGCCCTCCTCCATTTCTCGCGAAAACAGCGATCCTCCGTTCGCATCGATACAGCCTTCGCCCTCGATGGTGATGTTCCTGTGCGGGGCGGGGCCCGTGCTGATCAGGCTGCTGTAGCAAAGCTGTTCACGGCCCTCGTGATGATCCTGGCGGATCGGGTAATCCTTTGTATCCGGGCTGCCCAGCAGACAGCCGTTTTTCAGGATCCGCAGGGTCATATCGCTCTTCAGTTCCAGTGCTCCGGTCACATACCTTCCCGCAGGAACGATCACAGCGCCTCCGGCGGGACACAGGTCGATCGCCCTCTGGATCTCACGGGTATGGACGCCTCCGTCGTCACGGGCGCCAAAGGCCGTAATGATTACGTCGTTCATTGTTTATTCCGCTTCCCGGGCGAGCCATTCCATCCAGGACGCCCCGTCCGATGGATCCCTGTGCAGGTATTCATACGCCTGCAGGATGCGCTTTGCCCTCAAGGCATAGACGTCAAAGATCTCGCTGTTCGGATCCGCATAAGGGAAATAGCTGCTTCCGGTCATGGCGTGGCGCAGCATGATGTCCTCAAAGGGCACGTCCGGATTCCGCACCATGTCATAGATCGCCATAAAGATCCCCGTGCGGCTCTTCCCGGCATGGCAATGGAAGTGAAGCCACACATTGTCCGGCCCCACCGTTTCATCCAGTTCTTTCAATAGGGTAGAGGGAGGGCGTTAGCCCTCGCCCCTCCCGTTGCACCGTACGTACCGATCGGGTATACGGCGCTACATCGCAACATGGTTTCAAGTATTTCTCAGGTAATAAGCGAGAGGATCGACCAAGCCCGGTCGGTTC
>JAFXUZ010000067.1 GCA_017524725.1 Clostridia bacterium
CTCGACTTCTCTCCGCTCTCGCTTCGTTCTTCGCCTCGCTGACCGGGCCTCCCGGGGTAAGACACAGTTCTTTCGCCGCACAACCTCCGGATTTACTGCTTCGGTCTTACGTTTACCTTTCGGGCTTTGGATTGTTTCGCACCCTTGCCCACCGTCTAGCCTTGTATCCGGTTTCTGTTCGTAGGCTCCTCGGCTTTGCTACTCCGCTTCCTCCCCTCCTGTCATTGCTGACAGCAGCTTGCGGTTCGCTACACTTGGCGGTAACTACCCGTGGCGGGACTTTCACCCGCAAGAACTGTGCCATGCCCGGCACACAAAACAGCCCCGGAACACCCAAAGCATGGGCATTCCGGGGCTGTTTTATTACTGCGGTTGGTTCGACCCGTTTATCCTTTTCCCGCAGCCTTTCGGACAACGGTCTTAACCATCATCGCGGATCGTATCCGGCGCATGATCGATCTTCTTTTTACAGAAGCCCGATACTCCTCCTGCGGTCCGCCATGTGCCATCGGCTTCGAGGCGGCATCCGGCTCAGGAGAAAGATCGAGATACGGGGCCTGCGTTATTTCACCGCTGTTTCTTCCGTCCCGTCTCCGCAGAAACGGCGGATGACCAGCGGCCAGAGAGCGACGGCGAAAAAGAGCATAATGAACCGGGTGGCAAAATTGCCCCAGTGCTTTCCCAGGAGGGGAATGACCGTGCCCCCGGCGAAATAGTACTTCCATCCGTAGAGGAGCCCCAGGCCGACGCCCGCCAGCAGCGGCAAAAGCTTCGATACCTTCGGCACCCGGAAATGAATATAATGCCGCTCCACCCAGCTGCCGATCAGCAGGCCGAACGCCGCGCCGCAGGCCTTGAAGGCATCGTTCATCATCGATTTCGGGTCCACCAGCAGCTTCCCGTCTTCAGTATAATCCATGGGATAGGGCTTCAGCGTGATATAGAGCAGCGAACCGATCACAAACAGGATGCCGATGACGGTCATGATGTCCGCCCGCTTCTCATTCCCGTCCATCCATTTCATCAGAAGGCCCGCCAGGAAGATGACGGCGGCCGATTCCGTGATGCCCACGATCACGTCCTGCGGCGTATGCACGCCCAGGAAATTGCGCGAAAAGCCGGTCAGCAGGATCAGGACGATGCAGAGGATGGCCAGCCATCTTTTCTTTTTCCAGACGGCGACGGCCGCGGTGCAGTAGATCGTTCCCGCGCTCTGGGAATGCCCGCTGGGGAAGGAATAACCGGTCGCCGCCGTCTTCGAATCACCGGCGGGAACGATTTTGTCCGACCTGATCCAGGGACGGTAGGCGCATACAGTCAGCTTGATGATGCCGTTCAGCAGTTCACCGAACGTATGGGTTAGCATAAAACGGTATCCCCATTTCCGGCTGAGGCCCCAGTAGATCAGGAAAGGCAGCAGCGGCATGATCTCTACCGCGAATTTGCTCAGCGCGTTAAAGAATTCATCGAAGATCCCTCCGGTGGCGGCGCGAAGATCCTGCAGCCACATCAGGTATTGCAGATCAACAGGATTGTTTTTTTCTCCTGTCATGTCGGTTTTTCGTTTTTAATACTCCCGGGGTTTCATGTCCGGATAATATTCGGTCTTTCCGCCATCCATCCCCGGCCCCGCACATATCGGGTGCCCCCGTTACGCTTCACGGTCGAACAGTGTGCAGCCCATTTCCCTGAACTGTTTTATTTTGTCCCGGATCACCCGGGACTCAACGCGGAAGTAAGCGGCAAGGCAGTCCGTACAGTAAAAGTCCTTCGTACCCCGGTCGATCAGTTTGGCGGTCACCGCGGCCTCATCCCGCGTGAGCATCCGTCCGCAGCGGCGGCAGGAACTGCCCAGGGGATCGGAGCCCCTCACAGTTTTTTCAGGCGCCCGATAAAGATCCTGCAGTCATGGGCCTTCACTTCGGGGGTCAGGTAATCCCGGGCGGAGGTCATCTCCTCCCCGGTGAACACGTCCCTCAGGTCCATGCCGAAGCCGCTCTGCCAGGGCAGGCCGGCGTTGGCAAAGGTGAAGGTGATCTGCCCGTCGGCGTCGGACAGATTGAAAAGCCCGATGGCAAATTCATTGTCCGACAAATGACGGATGAACGACAGCGCGCTGTCCCACGGAATGGTCCACCAGTCGGTGCTGCCGTACTGGGGCCGTCCATGATAGATCTGGTAGGGCGGGCGGCACTCCCTGTCCTGGTCGATGCGGATCAGGTCCCTGTTCTGCGTAAGTTCCCTGCAGAAATCGTTCATGTTCCTCAGGTCCCCGCCCAGCATCAGCGGCACGCCGAAGAAGGACCAGAGGCCGAACTGGGTCCGGTAATCGCTGTCGGTGCACTTGTCCCCCAGGGCCACGTTGCCCTTGCCGTACATGCCCACGGTCAGCATGTCGATATCGTTGAAGCAGCAATTGCCGCTCATACAGAAATTGTCCAGCTGGCTGCGCAGGATATCGCGGAAAGAAACAAAATTGTCCTGGATATCGCCGGTGGAACGGTACATATGGGCGCCGATGGAACGCATCCACTTCCATGGCTCCTGCTGGCCCCAGTTGCAGGCGGAAAACAGGATCTCCCTGCCCGACGCCTTCAGCGCCATGGACATGGTGATGTACGCCGTTTTGCAGTCCGCACCCGAAGGGAAATTGCAGAAATCGTATTTCAGGAAATCCACACCCCAGGAAGCGAACTGGGCGGCGTCCTCAAACTCATGTCCGAAGGAGGAAGGATAGCCGCCGCAGGTCATCACCCCGGCACAGGAATACATTCCGAATTTCAGGCCCCTGGAATGGACGTAATCCGCCACGGCCTTCATGCCGTTGGGGAATTTTTCGGGGTCCGGGACCAGCTCGCCCCTTTCCCCGCGCTGCCTCTTGCTCCAGCAGTCATCGATCACAAGATAGGTATAACCGGCATCCCGGTACCCCTTGTCCACCATGGCGTCCGCCATTTCCCGGATCAGGGCATCGGAGATATTCGTGCCGAAGGTGTTCCAGCTGTTCCAGCCCATGGGGGGTGTCATCGCGATCATTGCATTCACTCCTTTATCGGTTTTTATTTGAAGGCTTTCTTTTTCCACCTGCCGCGCACATAGACGCATACTGTAATTGCCATTCCCACCACCCAGGAGATCAGCAGGGATGAAAAGATGGCGTCCGGGTGCCCGGTGGGCCACTCGGCGCCTTTGGTGGCGGCGGCAATGCCATAAGCCAGGGGCATGCGAAGGATGACGGTGGTGAAAACGCCGATCCACATGGGGATCACCGTCTCGCCCGCGCCGCGCATGACGCCCTGCAGCACCTGGGTCACCGCGAAGCACAGATATCCGAAAGCCAGCCATCTCAGTCCCCGGGTCCCAAGGGATATGACGTCCTCGGTGGATGTGAACAGGGATATCAGGTTCCTGCCGAAGAGCAGGACACACATTACCAGCACTGCGCCGGTGCCCAATGCCAGCCTCAGCATGGCACGGACGCCCGGCCCCAGGCGGTCCCGCCTTCCCGCGCCGATATTCTGCCCCACATAGGTGGTACTGGCGGTGCCCCAGGTAAAGTTGGGCATCATCGCGAAGCCGTCCACCCGCATGACCGCCACGTTGGCGGCGATCATGGCCGTACCCATGGAATTGGTCAGTCCCTGGACGATCATGGCGCTGGCGGAGAAGATCGCCTGGGTCATTCCCGCGGGCATGCCCAGCCGTGTGAGACGTATGACCAGGTCTTTGTCCGGGCGCAGGGTGTTCTTGTTCAGGTCGATCACGTTTTTCATCCTTACCAGGCGCAAAAGGCACAGTGCGCCGGATAAAAACTGGCTGATGATGGTGGCCAGCGCCGCTCCCGCGATCCCCATGCCGCGCACGAAAAGGAGGTCCAGGGCGATGTTCAGAAGGCACGCCGCCACCAGGTAGCACAACGGAGCCACGCTGTCCCCCATGCCGCGCAGCACGCCGGAGAGGATATTGTAGGCGGAGGTCCCAAGGATCCCAAGAAAGATGATCTGCAAATAGGTGACCGCTCCGGCGCCCACGTCCGGCGGAGGCGTCATGAGCCCGATAAGGACCGGCGAAAGGAAATATCCCGCCAGCATCATCACAAGTCCCGACGCCAGGGTAAGAAATATGGTGGAACCCACTGTGCGGCTGAGCTTTTCCCGGTCCTTCGCCCCGAAAAACTGGGCCGACAGGATGGACGCGCCGGTAGCGATCCCCATCAAAAGGACGAACAGCAGGTTCATGATGGGTCCTGCGGTGCCCACCGCCGCAAGGGCCGTATCGCCGATGTAATTGCCGACGATAATGGAATCGGCGGTGTTGTACAATTGCTGCGCGAAATTGCCGATCAGAAGCGGCACCGAAAAGCGCACGATCCCCCGGAATGGATCGCCCGACGTCATATCCTGCACCCCAAAGAAGGCTTTCCCCGCCTTCGCCTGCGGGTGGACTCCGTCGGCGCCTTTCCTGTCCTGCCCGAATTTCATATCAGGATCCCCGTCCTTTCATTGCCGTTCGTGCCTTTCGCATTTTCCGCCTGTATGCCCATAGATCACGGCACGGCTTAAAAGCGGCGTTCAACTTGTTTCGGTCAGCTTCCGGTGGACCTGTAGCGCTTCAGCGCCCGGTGGAAAACTCCCGCCATCACAAAAAACACCGCCGCCCCGGAAAGGGGGCATACGAAGACCGTCCATTCGGGCCAGGGGAACAGGGGTTTGTCCAGGATGAAGGCAGCGGGCATCTGGAGGGTCAGCGCAAAAGGTACGGCAGCGGTAAAAAGTGTTTTCAACGGGCGGGGAAAGATATCCACCGGATACTGGCAGGCGCTGCGGCCGCCGTAAGTCAGCGCATTGACCAGCTCCACCGATTTGACGCTGAATATGCAGAACACCGCCTCGATCAAAAAAAGGCCCAGGATCAGCATCATGCCCGCCAGGATGGCTTCCCCCATTGCCAGCGCCTTGAGGAAGGTCCACCGCACATGGGAGGCCGCGCTGCCCATGCACAGCGCCGCGGTCCCCACCGCGATGCATACGATCCTCCGGGGGTCGGCGTCGCTGCATAAAACCTGGGTCAGGACGCCCCGGGGACGTAGCAGCAGGGTGTCCAGCTGCCCGGACCGGACGATGGACGGGAACGTGCCCGTGACGCCGCGCCCCAGGAATTCCGTCAGGTAAAAGGTGACCGACATCATTCCGAAAAAGAAGTACAAATCGCCGCCGGTCCACCTGTCCAGGGTGTCGAAACGGTCCACGATCAGGATGACCGCCAGCATTTCCCCGCCTTCCATCACCAATTGGGCTAGGGTCTGCATAAAAAAGGACAGGGGATACTGCATACGTATCCGCATGTTCATGGCTGTGGACTTGAGATAAAGCCGAAGCGGGCCCATCCTTCACCCTCCCTGCAGGACCAGTTTTTTACGGTTCCGTTTCCATAATTCCGTACCGAGCAGCATAAGGACCGCCGTCCAGAGGATCTGGACGCCCAGAACGCCCGCCGCAGCGGCGGTTTCCCTGACGCCGGTATACAGCCGGATAGGAGCGTCCAGCATCTGAGTCCACGGCAAAAGGAACAGGACTCGCTGCCACGCGTCGGGAAACAGGGTCAGCGGCAGGACGTTCCCGGCCATCAGCGTCATCAGCAGGTTCAAAAGCGCCTGGATCCCCCGGGGATCCAGGGTGCGCATGGTGATCCCCATGGTGATGTTCTCCATCGCCGAAACGCACATGAGCCCCATCGCCAGGGACGCGGCGGCGCAAAGAAGGGCCGCAGGGGATGCGGGCGGCATCAGTCCCCAGCCCTTGGGCAAAAGCAGGGCAAAAGCCAGCATCGGGACGCCCCTGAGGAGGCTGCCCACCAGCTTCTGCGCCATGATGCGCGCGTAATAAAACCAGTACATGTCCACCGGGCGGCACAGATCGTAGGCGATGTCCCCGGTCCGGATCTTATCGGCCAGGTCATTGTCGGACGACAGGAGCATCCTGAAAAAAGCCTGCTGCAGCCAGACATAGCTCACCACCGTTTCCTGCGGCAGTGCCTGCGGGCGGCTGCGGTACAGCGCCCGGTACAGCGAAACAAGGATCAGCCCGAAAAAGACCTGGCAGACGACTCCGCCCAGGACCGCCCCGCGATACTGAAGCTCCATTTTTGCCCGCATTCCGAATACGGCGCGGTATGCCCCGGTCTTCACAGTTCCATCTCCTGATACATTTTCGCGATCAGCCTGTCAGTGTCCTGCATCCGGGCGGTCAGTTCCCGGATGGCGCCGGCGTCCTGCAAAAGGGCCAGCAGCTCCGCGGTCCTGACCCGGGCGGGATCGTACAAAACGCGGAGGGTATCCCCCTCCCTGCGCACCTCGCAGCCCTCCGGCAGAGGGGGCAGGGACACGTCCCCGTCATAGCGCACCGTAATGATCCTCACCGTGTCATAGCGGGAAAGCAGCTCGTCCAGATCCCCGTCAAAAAGCTTGCTGCCGTGTCCGAGCACCATCACCCGGGAACACAGGGCCGCCACGTCCTCCATATCGTGGGTAGTCAGCAGGACGGTGGTTTTGTTCAGGCGGTTTTCCTCCTTCAGGAAATCCCGGAGGGCCAGCTTGCTGACCGCGTCCAGGCCGATGGTGGGCTCGTCCAGGAAAAGCAGCTCCGGCCGGTGCAGAAGGCTGCCGCACACCTCGGCGCGCATCCGCTGACCTAGGCTCATTTGGCGCAGGGGAACGGAAAGGAGCTTTTCCAGATCCAGCCGCAAAACAAGCTCGTCCAGGCGCGTCTTCCAGTCCGTCTCCCGAAGGCGGTAGATCTCCTTCAAAAGGGTAAAGCTGTCCATGATGGGCACGTCCCACCACAATTGGGTCCGCTGGCCGAAGACCACGCCGACGCGGCGCACATGTTCCTTCCGGTCCCTCCAGGGAACGAGGCCGCCCACGTTGACGGAACCCCCGTCCGGCGTCAGGATACCGGACAGGATCTTGACTGTGGTGGATTTCCCCGCGCCGTTGGGCCCGATATATCCCACCAGTTCCCCTTTTTCCACGTCAAAGGACACGTCCTTCAGCGCGCGGACGGAGGCTTTTTCACGGAAAAAGCGTCCTTTTTCCTTTTTTTTGCGGACCGTAAAGGTCTTTGTCAGGTTCCGCACCTCGATATAGCTCATATTTTACCTCTAAGGACGCGCAGGCTTGATCCCATCCGTAACGCTTATTCCGTCCCCGCGGCCATATCCACCGTCATGCCCTCGTACTGGCGGGTGAACAGCTCCCAATAGTAGCCTTTTTTGTCCATCAGCTCCCTGTGGGACCCTCTTTCGACGATCTTCCCGTCCCGGACGCACAGTATGGTGTCCGCGTCAACCACAGTGGAAAGACGGTGGGCGATCATAAAGCTGGTGCGCCCCTTCGTCACTGTTTTGATGGCCTGCTGGATGGTCTTTTCCGTAACGGTATCCACCGAGGAAGTGGCCTCGTCCAATACCAGGATGCGCGGGTCAGCCAGCAGTGCCCGGGCAAAGGACAAAAGCTGCCTTTCGCCGGTGGACAGCATCGCGCCGCCCTCCCCGACGTCGCTGTCGAGGCCGTTCCCCATTTTTTCCACAACTTTGTCGGCATTCACAAGCCTGAGTTTTTCCATGATCTCTTCGTCGGTGGCGTCGGGCCGGCCGTAGCGCAGATTGTCCCTGACGGTACCGCTGAACAGGTGGGGCGTCTGCAGGACATAACCGATGGAGGAATGCAGCCACAATTGGCTGCGCTCCCTCGCGTCCCGCCCATCGATCAGGACGCGCCCGGAGGTGGGCTCGTAAAACCGGCAGACCAGGTTCACCAGGGTGGTCTTTCCCGCGCCGGTCTCCCCGACAATGGCGACGCTGCTGCCCGCGTCCACCTTCAGGCTGAAATGTTCCAGGACGTATTCGTCCCCGTCGGGATATTTGAAGGTCACATCGTCAAAAGCCACATCGCCGCGGATGGGCTCCCAGTTTTCCCTCTTCGGGTTGTAGGTGTCCCCGTATTTTTCGATGACCTCGGGCGTATCGCTCACATTGCTGACGGTATCCATGAGACCCGTGAACCTTTCGATGTTGACCTGGATGGTGCTCAGAGCCGTCAGCACGTTGATGCAGTTTTGCAGGGGATCCATGATGCTGATGGCATAGGACATGAACACGGCCAGCGTCCCGATATGCATCAGGCCGTCCCTGGACATTTCCCCGCCCTTCCAGATCACCAGGGACAGCGCCATGGCGCTCATCAGGGATACGACGGCGCCGATGGCCGTGGAGGTCCTGGCTGCGCGGACGGAGGCTTTTTTCATTTCGCCGGTGTGCGCCGCAAAATCAGTTTCCATCCGTTTTTCGATATTCAGGGCTTTGATGGCCCTTACCCCGGTGATCCCCTCGTTGAAATCCCCGGAAATGACGCTGTTGAGTTCCCTTACCTTCCGGTTCCTTGCGATCAGCCTGCGGCGGAAGAAAGCCGTGATCACCGCGGCGGCGGCGGTCAGGCTCAGGGTCATCAGGGCCAGGCGCACATCCGTCACGAGCATCACCGCCGCCACGCACAGGACATAAGCGCCGCTCCATGTCAGGTCCATCAGCTGCCAGGAAACCATTTCGCCGATGCGCCCGGAATCGCTCATCACCCGGGCATGGATCCATCCGACGCTGTTCTGGTTGAAATAGCTGAAGGACAGCGTCTGCAGGTGCCCGAAAGCCGCGTTCCTCAGGTCACGGTTCATCCACAGCTCCATGCGGCTGCAGGCCAGCGCGGTGTAATAGTTGTTCCACACCTGGAAAGCAAGCACCAGGAGATAGCCTAGGATCATCGGCGCGAATCCCGCAAGCGTTCGCCCGGCGATGTTCACGTCGATCATATGCCGGTTGAAGAGCGGGTAGACCGAATCGATCAGGCTGGAGAGGAATCCCAGGAATACCATCAGGACCATCCGCCAGCGGTAAGGCCGGGTATAGGGCAGGATCCGGGGGACGCCGAACCATTTCAGGCGGATTGTTTTTTCCGCCTGTTCGTTTTCCATGTATTCGCTCATTTTCCGCCTCCCGTCATCCGTTCCATGCCCTCGGGGGACTGAAGATCGCATATCCTGCGGTACATGCCGCCCCGGGCATAAAGCTGTGCGTGGGTCCCCTCCTCCACCACGCGGCCGCGGTCCATCACAATGATCCTGTCCGCGTTCATCAGCGTTGTGATCCGGTGGGATATGATGATCCGGGTGGGTCGGTTTTCGGACCGGTCCAGGGCCTCCCGGATCATGGTATCGGTGCGGGTGTCCACGGCAGAAAGGGAATCGTCCATCAGCAGGATGGGCCGGGAGAGGACCAGGGTCTGGGCGATGGCTGCGCGCTGTTTCTGTCCGCCGGACAGCGTCACGCCCCTCTCTCCCACAAAGGTATCGTATCCTTTGGCGAATTTCATGGCGGTCTCGTCCAGCACGGCGGTCCGGGCAGCCCGACGGACCAGGTCGATGTCGTTTTTTTCAAGCCCGATGCCGATATTCTCGCTCAGGGTGCGGCTGAACAGGAAGGGCTCCTGCATGACGATGCCGACGTTCCGGCGCACATATTCCCTGTTCAGGGCCGCAATGTCCCTGCCGCCGACGGTGATGCGTCCGCCGGCGGGATCGTACAGTCGGCACAACAGGTACATCAGGGTGCTTTTGCCCGATCCCGTGGTCCCAAGGATCCCGGTGGTCTTTCCCGCCGCCGCGGTAAAGGAGACCCCCCGGAGGACTTCCATGTCCCCGGTATATCCGAAGGTCACGCCGTCGAATACCACGTCCCCCGTGAAATCGCATCCCGACGTGTCCCCGGACGTATCCTCCCGGGAGGAATCCAGGATATAGCGGATGCGGTCGATGGAAACGCCCGCGCGGCTCATGCCTGCGATGACCCGGCCCAGGGAGCGGACCGGCCACTCCAGCATGGCGGCGTAGCTGACGAAGGCGATGAATTTGCCGACGCTCAGGCCATCGCCGATGGCCATCGCGCCGCCGATGAAGAGGATCAGCAGCCTCTGCAAGCCCGACAGCGCATCGCCTGTGGCCCAGAAAGCGCTGAGCAGCTTCATCAGGTGGTCCCACATGCCGGTATACTCGCCGTTGGTTTTTTCAAAACGGTCCCGTTCGTATTTTTCACGTCCAAAGGCACGGACCACCCGCACCCCGGTCAGGTTTTCCTGGGCGACCGAAGACAGTTCGCCTTCCTTGGCGTCCACCTTTTCGAAGCTTTTTTCGATCCCGCGGTGAAAAAACACGCTGAAGGCCACCACGACCGGAATGAATGCCGCGGTGATGATCGAAAGCCGCGGGCTGACGCCGATCATGAAATACAGCGCCAGGACGATCTGCACCGCCGTGCGGATCAGGGTGACCAGCTGGTCCGAAAGGAAAGCCCGGACCGTTTCCACGTCCGACGTGCAGCGCTGGATGATGTCGCCGGTGCGGTTGGAGGAATGCCAGTTCAGGGGCAGGCGTTCGATGTGTCCGTACAACAGGTCCCTGGTATGCTTCAGGAGGGACTCCTGGCCCCGGGCGTTCATCATCCTGAAGCCCCAGCGGCAGACGACCGACAAAAGGGCCACCGCCACGATGGCCCCGGCCACGATCCAAAGGTGCTCTTTCAGTCGGGCCGGTCCGCCGAGGGAAGCGGCCAGGCGGAGGGCAAAGTCCGGCAGGTCCGCCTCAGCGTCCCCCAGCACCGTATCCACGGTATAGGAAATGATCCTGGGATTCACCAGGTCCAGGAGGGACATCATCCACCCCAGAAAAATACTGAAAGCAAAATAACGCCGGGAGCCTTCCAGCAGCCGCCACAAAAGGCGTCCCCGGCCTTTCCTGCCTGTTTTTTTATCCAAAGACATATCTTTCCCCGTTCTCCGCGTTATATCCGCGCCAAAGGCGCGCTGCAGCCCGGCGGCCGAAGGACCGCCCTCAAACCATCATAATGCGCTTGCCCGGTCATGTCAATCCCGTACCGGCCAGTTCGTCCAGCAAGGCGCGGCAGCCCGTCTCCACGTCACGGTACGCGCTTTCAAAATCCCTGGTGTACCAGGGGTCCTCCACCTCCCGGCCGGGGAAGCCGGCGTGGTCCATCAAAAGGCTGCACCTGTCCATCGCTCTGTCCCCGAGGATACGGCGCATATCCGACAGGTTTTCCCTGTCCATGCCGATGACCATGTCATATTTTTCCCCGTCCCGGCGCGTGAGCATCCTGGCGGAGTGATGCGGACAGGGGATCCCGTGGGCAAGGAGCGTCCGTTTCATCGGGGGATAGACATCGTTCCCGATCTCCTCGCCTGTCGCCGCCGCGCTTTCGCAGACGATCTTCCTTTCCAGTCCCCGCTGCGCGATCATATGTCGCATCACCATCTCCGCCGCCGCGCTGCGGCAGATGTTGCCGTGGCATACGAAAAGTATTTTCACTCCAGAATCACCCTCATTTATGAGCAGATTTTTTATATCCGAAATCGTGGGAAATTGCAGCCCTGTCCCACGATTGATTTTTAAGCCTTCATTCTTCATCGTCATCATCTGCCCGTTCATCCAGATCCACTTCACCCTCATCGTCATCGTCTTCGGGGGCGACCGTCTGAGACGGATCATACGTCCCGAACCCGATCCGGCCCCGCTCCTGCAGAGACTGGAAGCTCTGCACAATGTCCTCGTCTTCGATATGCGTATACACGTTCAGTGTAAACTCAATAGATGAATGGCCCATGATCATCTGCAACGTCTTAGCTGACCCCATGGTGAAGAATTTCAAAAGCTAAAGCAAATACGATATATAATCCTTTCAGATCCCGGTTTGGCTTGTCAGCGATAATATCTGATTGCAGATTCTGTCAGAGGCAATATGCCTCCGGTTCAGTCAATATGGAAATTGACAAAAACCGCCGTGACCCGGCCGCCGTCATCCACCGTATAGCGGGAGACGGAGCCGCTGCTTCCATTATAGCGGAAGCGCCCCCGGTCTTCCACGGACTGACCGGCGAGCATTGATTGGAGGAAGCTGATCGTCGTTCCGTGGGATACCACAATGATCCGCTCCGCGGGGGACGCCATCATATCCAAATAGAAGGGCTGGACCCGATTCCACAGCTCGCGATCCGATTCCGCGTCCGGGAAATCCCGATGGTCGGGATCATAAGCCGTTCCTCTGGGCGCCGCGTACTCCCGATACCATTCCCTTGTTTTGCCGTTGCCCTGGCCAGCGTTGACCTCCCGCAGCTCTTCCCGGACAACCGGCACAATACCGAGGCTCCGGTTGATCTCCTCCGCGGTCTGCAAGGCGCGGCGCTGGGGCGACACATACATGGACCAGGTGCTGTCACAGCCCGCATTGTTCAGCCATTCGCCGATCCGGAAAGCCTGCGCCCGGCCTCTTTCGGTCAGATTCCAGTCGAGCCACGCGCCGATATGGTTGTTGATGTGGTGCTCGGATTCCGTATGCTGTACCAGAACAATGATCTTCATTTTGCCTCCCGCACGATTGCAAAAACAGATCCGCGATCAATTTCTCTTTCGGCTGTTTGCAGCGGGGGCACTTCCAGTCGTCAGGCAGATCCTCAAACGCAACTCCGTCATGCTCTGCAGGATCATAAACATATCCGCAGATAGAACAGATGTATTTCCCCGTTGCCTCATCCAGCACAAAATAGTCCTCATCAGGCCAGATTGTTTCCGGCGGATTGTCCAGATCCATCACCCGTTTTGCTTCAAGGTTCTCATAGCCAAGCGGAGTAAATTCATTCCCATGATCATCAGTAAACTTTTTGAAATGAATTTCTGCTTTATCCGGATTGATACACTCGATCAAGCCTGCTTTCTGAATCATCTGAACAATCTTTGCCGGTTCCGTATCTTTTGAAGAAACTGTCACTGTCAAAGATGTCACTCCGAAAACTTTCCAGAATTCCGCAAAATATGGCCGATTTTCCTCCAACAATCCAGCACCCCAACAAAGATTGCGGATGATTTCTTCTTCCCATTCATCAAAATGCTGATACTGTTTATCCGGCAATGGAAGATATTCTCAATCCTGCCAATATGCCGGATGAGGTTTGCAATCGCCTTGTTCTGCCATTCCATCCATCTTCACAAACTGTATTCATCACAATCCGATCATGCCGACCGGACAGTAATATGCGTCCCTGTTCAGCGGGAAAATACCATCCCCGGTATCAATGATCAGGCCGATCGAAACAGGCATCCTGTATTGCTCAAGAATCCTGAAATTCTTATCCGCTTTATCACGGCCGATTCCCTTTTTCACTTCAATTGGGTAAATCGTCTGATCCCTGATATACAGAATATCCACTTCTTTCTGATCCCTGTCCCTGTAATAATACAGTGTATATTCAATTCTTTTCCCGCTGTTCCGGATGCTTTTTACGATCTCGCTGACCACATAGGTTTCAAAAAAAGCTCCGGCCATCGGCGACGCTTCCAGTATCCTTGGGTCAGACCAGCCGCAAAGATAAGTGCATAATCCGGTATCCAGGAAATACAGTTTGGGTGATTTGATAATCCGTTTGGACAGGTTGGTAGCGTAAGGGTGCAGGAGCATAATAATCCCGGATGATTCGAGAACAGAAATCCAGCTTTTTGCTGTTCGTGAATCGATTCCCACCGCGTTTCCAATTTCAGTATAGTCGAGCTGCTGCGCGGTCCGCAGCGCGGCAATCATCATAAACTTCCGGAAATCATTCAGCCTCCCGATATTAATCAGCCGGCTGACGTCCTTTTCCAGATAAGTGGAAATATAGCTTTCAAAAAACGTGTTTCTGTCCGGTTCATTGATCCAGTATTCAGGCATACCGCCTTTATAGATTTCTGTGAATACTTCAAACCTGTTTTTTGCGGCGAGTTTCCCTTTTCTGTTCATGAGGACATTGATATCCGGGAAGAAATCATTTCCCTCAACCTGCCTTTTTTCGCTTTCCGACAGAGATGTCACTTCAATGATTGCTGTTCTTCCCGCAAGTGTTTCCGAAGCCTTTTCTTTTATTTCATGTGTATTGGAACCTGTCAGAATATACATTAATCCGGTTTTTGTTCCTGTCCTTACGCTTTCCATCTTTGCTTCATCAATCCGGATTTTTACAGTTTCCATCAACTCCGGCACTTTCTGTATTTCATCGATCACAAGAGGCACAGCGTGCGACTGGAGAAACAGCTCAGGATCCTCCGAGGCAAGCAGACGTTCCCTGCTTTGGTCCAGTGTCACATATTCAATACCGTCAAACAACGTTCTGACCATCGTGGACTTTCCTGTCTGCCTGGCGCCGTAAAGCGTTATGCATGCGAATTCTTCCGCTGCCTTTCTGAGTGTCGGTTCCAGTTGCCTGTGATAATACATGGGGAATCCTCCTTACTCAATGCAACTGTATTATACAATGATTATTCGGCAAAATCAACAATGCAATGCTATTTTTGCCGATCATTATTCCGCAAAACTGCCACATTTTCCCCTGCCTGGTCAGGATCAGTATCCGGAATGGTCCAGGAATCATTTTCACGGCATTATTTCACCAAAGGTAGTAAAAAGGTAGTAATTTACTTTCGGGTTGCTGCGTTTTGCCGCGATAAGTGCGTTTTCGGGCGCGTCCTGCCAACCCCTTAGTCACTGTTGCCGTGGCAGATAAATAAGATCCTGATCACCCGGGATGCCTCCTTCATTTTATTCTGTCTTCACAGGATCATTTCACATATCTGTCTCCCGGTACGGTTTTCCCGCTGAAACGGGATCGCCGCTCATCAGGGAGATGAGAAAGATCCGTCATGCCGGTCCCTTTATCATCCATCGAGGTATGATACTATAAAACGGCCCGGAAGGCAATCGGGAAACGGACGCGGTCCTCAGGCGACAGGTGGGACCGGCAGGGCGACAACTGGGCGGGAACCGCTTGCGTTTTCACCCGGTTCCGGTAATAATACTGCCGTACCGCATCTGTGAAAAGGGGGGAGCGTTATGGCACAGTACACAAATCATTTTGAAACGGGTTTTGACAGCCTGCTGATCTACGTGGAGGATTCCGTAAAGAAGGGCAGCGTTTCCGCAAGCCTCGAGGGCGGCAGCGACTTTTCCCTCGGAAACGTCCGCTGCGCCACCAGGATCTTCGAACGCTACAGCATGATCGGCAACAACCGCCTTACCCTGAGCGTTACGCTCTTTGGGCAGGACGGAGACGTTCACCTGTCCGCTGTGGCCTCCGGCGGCAGCCAGGCGATGTTTTTCAAGATCAACACCTTCGGGGAAGAAGCGTTCCTGAACAAATTCATCGACAGCATGGAGAATTACCAAAGCAGCCGCCGGTAAACCGGGCATCTGCCCGCCGCCCTTAACAGGCCCTTAAAAAGCGAGCCGGTCAGGGCGGTGAACGCCTGCATATGAAAAAACCCGCTTTCCTGTCGGTATCCCGATAAGAAAGCGGGAATTCTTTTTTTCACGATCCGGCTGTATCGGCGTCAGGCAGAGCAGTGATGTATTCCATAATGATCCTTGCGGTCTCTTCCTCGCTTTGCGCTTCGTTGTCGATAAACAGCTGATACTTGCCCCGGTTTCTTCCGATCCATCGGTTATATTCAATGTGCGGCCGGATCGCTTCGTCCGAGGTGAATCCCCTCTCCTTCGGCCTGGCGCGCAGACGCCGTTCGATTACCGCGTCCGGCGCCCACAGGGCGATAAAGTACGTGGCCTTCAGTTCGTCCGGCACCGTCGTTTTTGTCATGTAATCCTGCGGTACCATACAGGTAACAAAGACAAGATCCCTTCCGCCGGCCATCCGGAAGGCTTCCTTCAGGGTGTCTGCGCCATACCTGGTCTCGCGGTCCGTCCCGGCGTAATCCCACCAGTTCAGTCCGGTCTCATCCGAATCAACACACGCGTACCGCTTAGGATCGAGCATTTCCGCCAGGGTATCCTTCATGGTGGATTTTCCCGCCCCGCAGGTACCGGTGATCATATACAGCCTCATATTATCTCTCACCGCCTTATCTTCGGATGACCCTCAGGTCTTTGACATAATCGCCGTATTTCTCCATGAAGTCATCCAGTTCTTCCTTCTCCGTGATCCAGACGATCACCCAGGCTTTTTCGATCCCCAGGTTCTCAAATGCCTTATGGCGATGGTTCCCGTCGTTCAGTTCAAATTCCCCGTCCGCATAATGGATGATAAGGGGCGGCAGGTCGTCGTCTTCCGGAATGATCTTCTCCAGTTCCCTGACGCGGTGCTCCCACCAGTCCCTGTCGATCCGGTATTTCATCTCTGCCTCCGGCCCCGCACATCGTTTGAAGAAACTGACAGGAAACAGCGCCGGACCGATATAGTACCTGTCAAACAGTTTCAGGCCGTCAGAGAAAGGGATGTTCCGTCCTTCCTCATTCAGATACAAATGGATCCAGGCATCCAGTTTTCCCGCTTCGGCGTACGCTTTTGCGGCGGACAGTGATGCGCTGTATTTCAGCATCGCGGTCTCCCTCCTGTTGTACACGATCCGTTTAATGGAATCGTAGGAGAGCGCATATTTGTCCATCAGCTCCTCGATCGTCGCTCCGGCGGCAAAACCCGCGCGGATCTCCCCGTTTCTTTCCAGGATATAGCGCTGGTATCCGGATGTTTCACCCCAGGCTTTCCGCTCGTCCCCGGCGGGAATATAGATGGTCTCACCGGCTACATACCGCTGGATCTGTCTCAGAAGTCCCTCCGGGAAAATATCCTGCGCGTTTCGGTATCCCATGGACACACCCTCCTTTCGGAAGGATCATATGATATTTCCGGCCGTAAAGATATATCATGATCTTCTGTAATCGTTCATGGCACATTCAGGTCATCCATTACCGGATCAGCTCCCGCAGGTCATGGATCTTCAGATAATCCGTCTCCGCATCCGTCCCCGGCTCGGCCGCGATCAGGATCGGCAGGATGCCAAGTTCCGCCGCCCCCTGCAGGTTGCACACGCTGTCGTCGATGAATACCGTTTCCTCCGGGGACACGCCGCTTTTCTCCAGTGCGTCCAGGTACATCCTCCTGTCCGGTTTGAACACGCCCAAATAGCAGCTGAAGGTGCAGAAGGACAGGTATCCGGAAACGCCGATATACTCCAGCTGTTTCTCGATGCTCGGCCAGGTATCGGAAATGACGCCGAGCCGGTGCGTCCGGTAAAGTGTCGCCAGCACCTGCCTGATCCCCGGATAAGGGACGTAGTTATTCATGCCGCACGCCCGGTCCCGGGCGATCTGTTCGCATTCCGTTTCCGTCAGTCCGAGCCGAAGCCGATCGGAAAGAATGGAATAATACCGGCAAAACTGCCGTATTTCCTCGTCCACCGTTTTTACCAGATGGTTCTCCATAAGAAAGCGGAGACCGGCTTCCGACGCTTTCCGGATCTCTGTTTCAGCGTGCTGTTTCAGCTGTGCGCCTGCCAGTTCAAGAAATTTCCCGGTCAGCATCCAGTCGCCCGAAGCCGGCTTATCCAGAGTATATCCCACATCAAAAAAGATCACTTTCTTATCCCGCAGTTCTCCGATCATCCCATCCTGCTCCTTTGAAACCCGTCAGCGTTCATAAACCGGGGCAAACCGCTTTTCCCCTGCCGCATTCGGCGCGTTCTCCCCGCGGGCGCTTCCTGTCCGATAAGCGCCCGCCCACCTGAAAATATACCATGGAACTACATGTTCGGCAAATAAAAACCCTCAGGTGATGGGATTTTATCCGTTCATCCCGGCTGAAAACGTCGTTTTATGGGACATAAACGCATATTTGGCGAAGCGCTTGACAAACCGGCCCGGACAAAAGTATAATCATCCCGAAAGGGATCCTGACAGCAGCAGGCAATCCCGCATTACGAGGTGTGTTTGGAAACTGTTCTGTAACGGAGAACATGGCTGACCAAAGGAAAGCGGCGGCATGACCGCTTTTTTGCTGACGCCATGGCGCGGTACGGGCAGGGTCCGGGCACTTTTTTATATGCCTTTTTCCGGTGCTCCCCGCCGCATTCTCCGTTTCCTGTTCATGTCCCAATAATATAAACAAGAGGGATCACCATGACACAGGACATGATTTCACTCGATTTCGACCGCATCATCCGACGGCTGCAGGAGATGGCTGTCACACAAAACGCACGCCGGATCCTGGGCGATACGAAACCCATCCTGAATGAGAGCCTTTGCCTCTCCCGGACAGAAGAGACCACCGCCGCCCGCCGGGTCTTGGAAAACGCGGGGACCCCGCCTCTGGCGGAAACAGACAAAATAGAGGAGAGCCTTGCTTCAGCGCTGCAGGGCGGCATTCTGTCGCCCGCGGAGCTTTGTTCCGCCGCGCGCTTCTGCACTGCCGTCCGCCGCCTGCGCCGCTATCTTCAGGGAGCGGCCGGGTACGACGCCGCCATTGCTTCCTGGCATACGGAACTGCCGGAAATGGATCCCCTGGAGGAGGAGATCGACCGCTCCGTCCGGGAGGACGCCGTTTTGGACGACGCTTCTCCTGCCCTGAGGGATCTCCGCCGCCGGCAGGCGTTTATGGAGCAGGGGATCCGGGAAAAACTGGATCAGGTCATTCTTCACCATAAAAAGGAACTTGCGGACTGCTACGTTACGCAGCGCGGCGGAGCCTTTGTCCTTCCCGTACAGAAAAAATTCCAAAGCCGGTTTCCCGGCCGGGTCGTCGATACCTCCGGCAAAGGCGCCACCGTTTTCATGGAGCCTGCCACCGTGCAGTCCCTTCGCCGGGAACTGGAGCAGCTGACGATCGATATCGATTCGGAAGAGAGGCGCGTCCTTTGGGTGCTGAGCGACCGGATCGCTTCCGAAGCGGAGCCTTTGAAGAATGCCGTCCGCACCATGACGGACCTGGACGTGCTCTTTGCCCGGGCAAAACTGAGTTTGGAAATGAACGCCCGTCCGGCGCAGATCACATCGGAGCGCCGCCTCCGCCTGGCGGACGCCCGGCATCCGCTGTTGGACCCGAAGGCCTGCGTTCCGCTCAGCCTGGACCTTTCCCTGCCGGATGCCGGCATTGCCGTCACCGGACCCAACACCGGCGGAAAAACCGTCTGTCTCAAAACCGTCGGGCTCCTGACACTGATGGCCCAGAGCGGGCTGCATATCCCCTGCGGGGAGGGAACCGTGATCGGGATGATGGACCGGGTGCTCTCAGATATCGGCGACAGCCAGAGCATCAGCCAGAACCTGTCCACCTTCTCCGGCCACATGACCAATGTGATCCGCATCCTGCGGGAATGCAGCCGCGACAGCCTGGTCCTGTTGGATGAACTCGGCAGCGGCACGGATCCCGCGGAAGGCTCCGGCCTTGCCGCGGCCGTCCTGGAGGAACTGCTCCGCCGCAAATGTTTCTTTATGGTCACCACCCATGACCCGCAGATCAAACAATGGGCGGAACATACGCAGCACGTAGTGTCCGCCCGGATGGCCTTTGATCAGGGCACGCTTAAGCCCCTCTACCGCCTGGAGCTCGGAAAAAGCGGAGAAAGCTGCGCCATCGAAATCGCAAGGCGGCTGGGAATGGACGAGGGACTCCTTGCCCGGGCAAGGCAGGTGACGGACCGGGGGCCGGAAACGCGGCCGGAAGGGCGGCACCGCCCGATGCCTGTTCCCGCCACCCTTTTGAAGCGCCGTGCCGTCCGGAAAGAAGGCGCCTTTGAGCGCTTCACCATGGGCGACAGCGTCCTGTTGCTGCCGGATAAGAAAAACGCCGTCGTTTACAGGTCGGCGGATGACGAAGGCAGTGTCGTCATCCAGCTGCAGGGAAAGAAAATGACTGTGCGCCACAACCGCCTGAAGCTCCTGGTGCCCGCTTCGGAACTGTATCCTCCCGATTACGATTTTTCGATCATCTTTGATACCGTCGCCAACCGGAAGGCCGCCCATACCATGGCCCGCAAATACGACCCGGATGCGGTGATCGTCCTGAAGGAAGGAACGAATACGCACGGACCGGAAAGGGACGGATGATCCCCCGGATAAAAATATGAGCCCGCGGAAAACGTCTTGTCCCGCGGGCTCATGTCATGATTTTTTTCCGGTCCTGACGTTCAAAACCGGGATCCTAGGATCCTACCTGGCAATAAAAAGGATATAATCCGAATTGACGGGATACGCCTGGGAATGCTGGTAGTAGTTTTCTCCGTCCGACCCGACGTTGATCGTGCGCCCCTTATTGTAGATATAGGTCTGCAGTTCGCCCAGGGACAGTGCGCCGTCCCTGTTTGTGTCCGCCTTCAATCCGTTCACGCCGTCACAGAGCCACTCGACAAAGTAATTATAGTCTCCGTTGTGGCTGTAGCAGTGTTCTTCATACAGGCAAGACGCCAGGACATAATAGCCCTTCGCGCGGAAAGGCGCGCCGCATTTGGTCTCAATGGCCCCGCCGGCATAGCAGGTCTCCAGGATCAATATCACATCGCCCCTGATATACCTGTCCGTCAATTCCTTCAGCTTGGAGAAGGATATATACGTCATGGAACTTCCGCTGCTCATCTTCACACCGACGGCATGATAATTGCCCTCGTCAAATTTGTTGTAGCCGTGGGAAGAGATATGGATCAGGGAGATATCGCCTTCCTGTGTGCCCGCAAAGGTGTTCCGGATGGTGGTCTCAAGCTTCTGGTAATACTGGTCGTAAGCGACCGTCGTCCGCCAGGGCTCCCCGTTCGGCGCATACACCGTGCCGAGCATTGACCGCAGGAGTTCGATATCGCCGGCATTCCAGCGGCAGCATTCAGACGTGTACATATACGTGTAGTTCACGTTGGCTATAAGCAGCGCCCGGCAGACGCTCTTGCGTCCGGCGACCGTCACCTCGGCGCTGCCTGACACGCCGGCAAGGGTCTCCACACGGATCACCGCCGTCCCTTCACCCACGCCGGTCACGACGCCCTGGTCGGATACCGTCGCCACGCTTTCGTCCGACGAAGACCATATAAGATGCGCCGTGTCGCTCCGCACCGGTTCGACCGTGACCTGCATCGCCGCCTGTCCGCCCGGCAAGATCTCCGCCCCGTCATTGAGGATCGTGACGGAATCCGGCAGCAGCAGGGGAGTGTAGGCCCTGCCCTGCCTGTAAAGCTCCCTTTCGACGGGACTGTCCGGGCAGACATAGATCGTCACGTCGCTGTCAAAGGCGTTCTCGCCCAGGACCATGAGGCTCGGCGGAAGATAAACGGCGTCAAAGCCGCAGCCCCGGAAGGCGTTCCTGCCGATCTCCCGGATCCCCGGGGGCAGAATGAGCCGGTCGAATCCCGCGTCCCCGGCGTAAGCCTCCTCCATGACGGTGTCGACGGACGCCGGGATATACAGCGTATCCGCCTGGGCGCAGGCCATGAGCATCAGCACCGGCAGGACCAGGAAGAACAGCCCGGCCCCCCATTTTTTTATCGTTTCGTTCATCTTTTCCAAACCCTCTGTCATTTTCTTAAGAACAGTATATAATCAGAATCGACGGGATACGCCACGGACAGCTGATGATATGGGGAATCGGAAGTGCCTGCGTTGACTTTGCTCCCTCTTTCGTAGGTGTATGCCTGCAGTTCACCCAGGGACACCGCGCCGTCCTTGTTGCTGTCGGCCGCCATGCTGCCGACCCCCGTAGTAAGCCATCTGACAAAATAATTGTATTGCCCGTTATAGCTGTAGCAGTGTTCAAACGTGTCGCAGGCCCCCAATACATAGCAGCCTTCGGCGCGAAAAGGTTTCCCGTACCCCGGATAGATCGCCGCACCGGCATAGCATGTCTCCAGGAACAGGACCGTATCCCCCCTGATATATTTGTCGGTCCATTCCTTGAGCATCGGGTAAGTAATATAGGTCATTTCACTGCCCCGGCTCATCCTTACCCCGATGCCCTCGTTCCTCAGCAGCAGAAAACCGTGGCTGGAAATATGGATCAGCGACACGTCCCCTTCCCGGGTATCGGCAAACGTATCCCTGATGGCGGCTTCCATGCGCGTATCGTACAGGTCGTACATGACCGTCACCTGCCAGGGCTCCCCGTTCGGCGCGTTCACCGAGGCGAACATTTCCCGCAGAAGTTCAATGTCCCCTCCGTTCCAGCGGGCGGTCTCTCCGTAATAATTCACGTTTGCCACCAGCAGCGCCCGGCAGACGCTCTTGCGTCCGGCAACCGTCACCGCGACGCTGCCTGACACGCCGGCAAGGGTCTCCGCCCGGATCACCGCCGTCCCTTCACCCACGCCGGTCACGACGCCCTGGGCGGATACCGTCGCCACGCTTTCGTCCGACGAAGACCATATAAGATGCGCCGTGTCGCTCCGCGCCGGTTCGACCGTGACCTGCATCGCCGCCTGTCCGCCCGGCACGATCTCCGTCCCGTCATTGAGGATCGTGACGGAATCCGGCAGCAGCAGGGGAGTGTAGGCCCTGCCCTGCCTGTAAAGCTCTCTTTCGACGGGACTGTCCGGGCAGACATAGATCGTCACATCGCTGTCAAAGGCGTTCTCACCCAGGACCATGAGGCTCGGCGGAAGATAAACGGCGTCAAACCCGCAGCCCCGGAAAGCATTCCTGCCGATCTCCAGGATCCCCGGGGGCAGGATGAGCCGGTCAAACCCCTCGTCCCCGGCGTAAGCCTCCTCCATGACGGTGTCGACGGACGCCGGAATATACAGCGTATCGGCCGACGCGAGAGCGCCGCACAGCAGGATCAAAAGTCCCGCAAAAAGCATCACGATCTTTTTCATTCGCATCCACTCCATCGTTGCCCGGCAAAAACCATTGCCCTTTCAATTTGCTTTGGGTTCATGTATAATGGGATCGATCCCGAAACATACCCGGGAAAAACTCTTTGCCCGGTACCATCATCGCCCGGGCGTCCTGTAAAGCAGCCTTTTGCATGCCCGGTTTTTTATCAGGAGGAGCATACCTTGAGAACCAGGACCCGCCTCAACTGGAGGCTGATCATTTTTTCCGTCGTAATGGTCCTTGTCACCGCGGGAGTCGTGACATGGATGATCCTGGACCGGCGTGCCGCCGACCTGGCCGCCATGTCCACCCCTGCGCCCTCCGCCGAGGCGTCTGCCGCCGTCCCTTCGTCCACACCCCGGCCTTCTCCGTCCCCGGAGCCCACCGAATCGCCCGTACCCACGGTGTATCCCACCGTCAGGAAAGGGGACCGGGGCGACCTGGTGATGATCATCCAGCAGCGCCTGATCAATCTCGGCTACCTGACCGGCCGTGCTGACGGGGATTTCGGGTCCCGCACCCAGCAGGCCCTGAAGGATTACCAGGCCGTCCAGGGCCTGGATGAGGACGGCATCGCCGGGCCAAAGACCATGATCCACCTTTTTGACGGCAGTTCCATCCCCCAGGCGACGGTCTACCTCATGCCGGGCGACACCGTCTATCACACGAAGCCTTACTGCCCCCTTGTCCGTGATCCCGAGGAGATCCGGCTGTCCGACGCGGTTCGCCGGGGGCTGGCCGAATGTCCCGAATGCCGCTGAGCGTCGGGCGACGGCCATTTTTCGGACTGTGCCCGGTTATGAGGGCCCGTTTCCCCCATGGTCTTCTCCTCTCCGGACGTTTTGCCTACTATACCATATTATTGGCGCAGGAATCAACTGATTTTCCCAGATCGGACGGAACGACATGAGATACAAAAACTATGTTTTTGACCTGTACGGCACCCTGGTGGATATCCACACCGATGAAAGCCGCCCGGCCCTCTGGCACGCCCTGGCGGGCCTGTACGCCGCCTGCGGCGCGGATTACACCCCGGCCGGCCTGCGCGCCGCCTTCCTCAGGGAGGAAAAGAAAGCGCGCCGGGCCCTGGGGAAAAAACTGGGAACAGCCTGGCCGGAGATCCGCCTGGAGGAAGTCTTCGCGCTGCTTCTTTCCTCTCCGCCCCGGAGTCACATTTCTTCCTCCCGGGTCAGCCCCTCCTCCGGGACAGAGGAGATACTGCGCAGCGGCTGGGCGGATCTTGCCGCCAACTGCTTCCGGATCCTTTCCAGGGATAGACTGCGGCTGTATCCCGGGACCGCAAAAGCCCTGACCGGCCTGAGGAAGGCGGGTTGCAGCGTATACCTCCTTTCCAACGCGCAGGCGGTGTTCACACGCCCGGAAATTGAGGTTCTCGGACTCGGGAGTTATTTTGACGGCATCTTCCTTTCCTCGGACCTGATGCGCATGAAGCCGGACCCGGTATTTATGCGCATGCTCCTTGAAAAATACGGCCTGGACAGGGAAGAGACCGTTATGGTAGGCAACGATTTTTCCAGCGACGCGGGCGTCGCCCTGGCCTCGGGAATGGACTGCGTGATCCTCAACACCGCCCGCAGGAGCAGCCGGGAACTTGCCGACATAAAAAAAGAGACCCTGAGCAGATATCCCGGCGCGGCGCGGGATATCGTCTGCGTACCCTCCGCCGCGTCACTCCCCTGAAAAATCCATAAAATGCGGAATCGCGTCACTTCCCTGAAAAGTCCAAAAACACCGAACGGGCGCCGGCAATGCCGGCGCCCGCGTGAGTTTATCCGTTTGCCTTACTCGGCGGGAGCAAAGAAGGTGACCTGGGTAGCGCCGGTGGCAACGTCGGCCTGGGCCAGCAGGGTCATGGGAACGGTCTCCAGGGACAGGGTGGCGAAGGCGCCCTCATAGCCGCTCTCGGTCTTGAAGGACAGGGTGAAGCGGTGATGTCCGTCCTCGCCGCCGGGCAGGGTGCGGACCACGGTGTACACGGCGTCCGCAGCCAGGCCGGCGCCGACCAGGTTCACGGACTTTTCACCGGTCACATTGTCGGTGAAGTACAGTTCGGTAACGGTTTCACCGGTCTTGTTGTAGAAGGTATAGGTGCCCTTCTGGATGTCCGCGTTCTTGGCGGCGGCGATCACGGCGCAGACATAACCGGTGGTGTCCGCCAGGGTGGCGCCGGAAACGGCGTCAGTCAGGCTATCGGAGCCGGCCACGGCGGCTTCCAGTTCGGCCACGGTCTTGCCGGTCACGAACGCTTCGATGGCGTCATAGCTGGCAGCGATCTGGACGGTGGAGCCCGCGCGCATCATGTTGATGGAATACAGTTCGTTGTTGGCCCTCTTGGAGCCCAGCACCTTGCCTTCGGGATAGTTCGATCCGAAGGATCCGTCGCTGTTGGGAACGCCGACCGCTTCAGCGTAATCGCTGCCGGAGATGAACTGGAATTCGTCGATCTTTGCGGCGATGATCACGTCGCCCTGGAGGACCACGGTCACCACGGCGAAGCAGCCGGCGCCATGGGCTGCGTAGTCAGCCTGGCCGATGCGGACAGGGTCTTCATCGGCAAAAGCACATGCCGCAAACAGCATCATTGCCGCCATCAGGATAGCGAACACCTTTTTCATATTCTGTTTCTCCTTTCATTCGGGCTTCGCCCGTTTCATGGCTATAAATTAGCAGATAACAACTCGGTTAGTCAACACTTTCTTTAACACCTGTCTTTTTTGTTTCTGCCGTCCGTGAATGCAGGGCTGAAACAGAGCTCCGGGATCAAAAAAGGAGGCCGCCCGGCCTCCTGCGTTCTTTTCACCGCATAACGCGGCGTTTCCTTCTTTCCTCGGCGGCCGCGTATTCCGCCTTCTCCTCGTCGGTCACCGGATGGAATTTCCTGATCTTCACCGGTTTTTCATCCTCCCCCAGGGCCACGTACACCAGATAAGCCCGGTTGATCAGGTCCCTCGTCCCGTCCAGGCTTTCGACGAAGCTGTCCACCCTCACTTCCAGGGAGGTGTTCCCGCTCCAGGTAACGCGCGCCTCCTGCACCACGGTGTCGTTGAGATGGGCCGGGGAAAGGAACACCAGGCCGTCCGCACAGACCGTGGTCACATTGGTGCCGGTGAACCTCCTTGCGGCCACGGCCCCTACGATATCGATCCAGGACATGATCTGCCCGCCGAAAAGGCGGGGACGCTCATAACCGTTGCAGTGCTGGGGCAGGACGATCTGGACCCCCACCGCGCCTGTATTTCCGTTTTCACCGCTGTTCACAACAGTACCTCCCCAAATGAAAGTCCCCTTGATCAAAGGCGCTTACCGCCAGCTTTCCCGCTCCCTGCCATGCCTGCGGGATACATACCCCTCCCGGATCGGATGCGCCGCCGGCTCCGGGATATCCAGGACGAAGCGTTCAAAGGCGTTGACGATCCGCGTATCACCGTATTCCATGATCCGGGGCACGCTGGGATCGTAATTCATATGTACGTGCCCGTGCAGGAAATACGCGGGCTTCCAGCAGTCCATCAGGTCCAGAAAGCATTTGAATCCCCGGTGGGCGATGTCTTCCTTGTCCCCGCATCCGGTGGGCGCGGCATGGGTCACCACCACGTCCACACCGCCCGCTTTGCGGATCTGGCGGCGGACGTGGCGGATGCGCCGGGCCATCTCCTCCTCGGTAAACTGGTAGGGGCTTTCGGAATTGTATTTTTTGCAGCCCCCCAGGCCCAGGAAACGGACGCCGCGGAAAACATACACCGCGTCGTCCAGGTTTTCACACCCTCCCGGCGGATCGGAAGCATACCTCGCGTCATGGTTCCCCGGCACATACAGGACGGGCTTGTTGGTCATGGTCACAAGGAATTCCAGGTATTCTTTTTTCAGATCCCCGCAGGATATGATCACGTCCACGCCGTCCACACGCTCAGGCCGGTAAAAATCCCACAGCGCGCGGCTTTCCACGTCCGAAACGAGGAGCGCCTTCATCGGGTCTCACTCCAATCCGAATTATTCTTTTGTCCCTGTCTTCTCAATGTCCGGCCTGCCGGCGGAAGGATCATTCCCCCGCTTTCGGTCCGTCCTGCGCATCTGTTTTCCCGGCTTTTTCCTCGTCCGCTTCCGTATTCCGGTTTTCTGTCCCGTCCGCCGTATCCTCCGGAGGAGCTTCTCTTTCGTCCGCCTCCTCCTCCGCGGCGGGGCCGCTGTCCGATGCCTTCAGGCGAAGAAGGCCGGCGGTCTCACGGCTGAAGGGCATCAGCTCATCCACGTCCGGGATGCTTCCCTCCACCTCTTCCAGGAGCCAGTTCATCTCCATGATCTCCGCCGGGGTATACCAGCGGTCGCCGGATGAACGCAGATGCCCCTGCTGGTCCCTGAGGGTGCACAGGAAGGGATGGATGGTGCCGCTGATCAACCCGTTCCTGAGGATATTGACCAGGTCCGTGACCCCCACCGGCAGGTCTTCCGCCATCCTTACGTCCATGACGCCGCTGTTCATGCCCCACCAGTAATTGACTGACGCGGAACCGTCGTTTTTCTCCCAGCCGCCGTCCAGGATGCTGCGCACGATCTTCTGGTACATCCTGCCCCAGTTCCAGACGTCCCTGCTGATGTTTCTTAAGGTCCCGTCCTCCATGCACATGACTGTATTCCACGCGTCGGCATCCTTGGCGGCCCCGGCAGTGTAGCCGTTCACCACCCTGACGCCCGCGGCCCGCAGCTCCTCCAGGGGATCGCCTGGCAGGCTGGACCATTTCAGCAGGACCCGGGTCCCCGGGGCTGTCATCCTGACGCCCAGGGCAAAAGCGTTGACCGCCGCCGGGGTCCCCAGGATGGGATAACGGGCGATATACCCTACCGGCGCACCGCCGCTGAGGACCCCCGCCGCCGCCCCGGCGGCAAATTCCGCTTCGTACAGGCGGCAGTAATAGGTACGTACGCCGGTATAGGGGACCGACAGGGCGCACACCAGCACCTTCAGGCCCGGATGCATGGCAGCGACGCGGCGCGCGCTGGCCAGGAGGGTCGGAGCCGTGGCGAAGATCACCTGCGCCTGGTCACGGACCGCCTGTTCCATGGTCTCGTCCTCGCTGTCCTTGGCCGCGATATAGGTCTGCACTTTGATCTGGCTGCCGAAAGCCTCCTCCAGGCGCTTGCGTCCTTCGTCGTGCCCGTGGGTCCAGGCACTTTCCTCCGGATCCGCGGCGTGCACAAAGGCTATGTTCAGCGTGGGATGGGATATTCCGTCCAGGATCTGGCGCACCAGGCTTTTGCCCTTGTCGCCGATCTCCGGGGCCACGGACACCTGGGTCTTTTCCTCCTGGGCCGCAAACTTCAGATCCGGCAGCAGGGCGGTCAGTTTTTTGCGCAGGCCCTCCTCACTGTCCTTGAGCAGTTCGGCGTACGGATACAGTTCCAGCAGGCCCAGCATGGCCTCGCTCAGGGATTTCTGGGGCATCTGGGAAAGGATCTGCCCTCCGCACACATTGCCGAAACGGTAATGGAACGCTTTGAACGTGTGCCTTTCCTCTTCCGTCCATACGTGGTCTTTGTCAAACCCCAGCAGCTCCGTAAAGCGGGCGTACCTGCCGGGGCGGTTGAACTGCACCCGGTACAGGGAGCTCATTTTGTAAAAATGCAGGAACTCGTAATATGCCTGCACTTCCGGGTCGTCGCTCCAGAGGGGGATGACACGGGTGACCGTGGCCATGATGGTGGGGGATTTGAAGCTTTTCAGCACACTGACCCGCTTGTGTCCCTCCATTACATAAAACCGGCCCATGTATTCCATGCAGGTGATGGGATCGTGGATCCCGGTATCGGACAGGTGCGCCTCGCACAGCGCGATCCATTTGCCGGCAAATTCGCTTCCCTCGGGCAGGATGGGCATCATGTTCCCCGCAAAGGCCGTTTTCCTGCCGGCGGCCAGGGTGCCCACGATCTGGTCCGCAGGGATCTCGACGGTCCCGACCCTTGTCTGCCCGGATGTGCGCGTTTCGTTCATCAGGTCCTCCAGGACCTCGGGATATGGATTTTCATGGGCCGCCATATGGGCGTTATAATACTTCAGTCCTTCCTTTAAGGCAAGGCGGTACTGCGCAATGGCTTCTGATATCGACATTGATAACCTCCAAATACTGCTTGTGCGCTCGGCCGCGGCCGCGCGGCCCAATTATAATCACAAGTGCCTTTAAATGCAACACCCCGTGTCATTTTCGTCTCATCCAGTATAGCACCCCCTTCGCCCGGACGCAATCTTTCGCCCCAAAGCTCCGTGTTGAAACCGGCACAAGTTTGTGCTATCATCCGATTATGTGAAAAAACCGCCCCAAAGGCGGACGTTTGGGAGGCAGAAAACGATGCCCGACATTTATATTATCGGCGATTCCACCGTAGAGGACAACACCCCGCCCTTCCGGGGCTGGGGCTGGGCGCTGAAGGACCTCGCCGCCCCCGGCATAGGCGTAAAAAACCACGCGCTCTCCGGCCGGTCCAGCAAATCCTTCCTGGACGAGGGACTTTTTGAGCCCGTACGCAAAGGCATGCGGGAGGGAGACCTGCTCCTGATCCAGTTTGGCCACAACGACGAAAAGGACGACGCCGAGCGCCACACCGATCCCGAGACCACCTTTATCGCCCACCTTAACCTGTACTGCGACGCCGCGGTACGCTGCGGCGCCCAGCCGGCGCTGATCACCCCGGTCAGCCGGCGCTTTTTCGCCGGACCCGACAGCGTATTGTACACCCACGGGGAATACGCCCCGGCCGTAAGGCAATTGGCCAAATGGCGCTGCCTGCCCCTCCTGGACCTTGAAAACGCCAGCCGGGAGGTGTACCTTGCCCTGGGCGAGGAGAAGACCGCCGAACTGTTCGTCCGCCTGAAGCCCGGCGAGCACCCGGACTTCCCCGACGGGCACGACGACAAGACCCATTTCAATGAGACCGGCGCCAGGCGCATGGCCGAACTGGTGGCTGGCATGATGCGCGCCGACCCCCGCACCGCGCCCTTCGTCCGTCCCGCAGGCGGAGAATGACATATGTTCCCGGCCCCATCGGCGCCCGGATACCGCCGGGCTTCGCCCTTTTCAGCCCTGATGGGCTGATCCGCCGCCCTATTGTTAAGGAACGGAGCCGGCGTCCATCGTGTCCCGAACGTTCAAAAAAGCACAGCCCACTGCCGGAGCTGTGCTTTGTCGTATCCGGAAAAATGCCCCTTCGGCCGACGGCCGTCAGTAACCCCAGTAGCTGTCGTCCAGGATCTGGGCGATGACGTACAGGATCTCAAAGCTGCGGTAACTGCCGTTCACCTGCTGCTGGGCTGCGCTGGACGCGGAGGTATTGCCGGAACGGTAGCTGTTCCACACCGTAGAGATCGCGTTGGAATAGGATCCGTCGTCCAGCATCTGGGCAACGACGTACAGGATCTCAAAGGTACGGTAGGTGCCGTTCACCGCCTGCTGGGCCGCGCTGGACGAGGAAGTATTGCCCGAGCGGTAGCTGTCCCACACGGTCTGGATCGCGTTGGTCCAGGAGCCGTCATCCAGGATCTGGGCGACGATGTACCAGATCTCAAAGGTACGGTAGGTGCCGTTCACCAATTGCTGGGCCGCGCTGGACGAGGAAGTGTTTCCCGAGCGGTAGCTGTCCCACACGGTCTGGATCGCGTTGGTCCAGGAGCCGTCGTCCAGCATCTGCGCGATGATATAGCCCGCTTCAAAGGAACGGTACGCGCCGTTCACCGCCTGCTGGGATGCGCTGGACGAGGAAGTATTGCCCGAACGGTAGCTGTCCCACACGGTCGAGATCGCGTTGGAGTAGGATCCGTCCGTGTTCAGGATCTGCGCGATGATATAGCTGATCTCAAAGGTACGGTAGGTGCCGTTCACCAGCTGCTGAGGCGCGCTGGACGCCGAGGTATTGCCCGAGCGGTAGCTGTTCCATACCGTCTGGATGGAATTGGACCAGCTTCCCGCCGTCACCGGCGACACCGCTCCCACGGCCAGGCACAGCACCAGGATCAGACTGAGCCACTTTGCTTTTTTCATTGTTATGTTTTCCCTCCAATCAAGCCCCGGTCCCGGGTCCTCTTGCGTCTATTCTAACGCATCCGGCCATTTTTTACAATAGCCGTGCCCTTTATTTACACCGGCTGTTTTGCCCGTCACAGTTCAAGGCGGTAATCTTCCTTTAGGACGGCTTTCAGTTTGTCCCCGGCGGGCATCTTCTCCTGCGCGAAGGCGAGGATCTGGATCACGTTCAGGCACCACTGGGAAATGTAATTGGTGGATATCCATGGGATCTCGTCCATTTCCTCCCCGTCCGCGGTCCGCGCGTACGCCCGCGGGCGGAAGCCCTCGGGATCGTATTTCATCGGCGCCGCCTTCATCAGTTCGTGCCAGGCACGGTCCACCGTCACGGGATCGTTCATGGCCGTGCCGGCGTACGCCCCGATGGCGGCAGCCACATAGCGCATGGTAAAGCCCCGTCCCCTGGACATGTCCCCGTAAAGGGCGTCCCGCTCCTCCGGTGTCATCATGTAAAGCCGGCCGTAATCCGCGGCCATTTTTTTAAGCTCCGGCAGGTCCATGGCGTCGGCGGCCTCCAGGAGGGCCTGCAGCGCCCCGAAGCAAAGAGTCAGGTGCACGTTCCCTTCCTGGTCCCCGTCGTAGGCCATCTCCCCTGATGCGGGATCAAAACGGAACTGGGTGCCGGATCCCATGCCCATGGGAGCCGCCATGATGCCCCGCATCCCCCGCACCGCCTTTTCCCGGAGGGCGGGCGACAGCGTGCGCTCGTACTCGGTCATCCAGTCGGAAAGGAGCGCCGTCCAGTCCGGCCCGGAGCGGCAGACAACCCTGTCCCCCAAACGGGTATACCAGGGAATGTTCAAAAGCGCGTCCTCGGCATGGGCCGTGTCCCTCAGGCACGCTCCCAGGCGCCTGTCCCCGGTAAGGTAATACATCACCCGGTGGTGCAGCGCCATGGACACCCGGGGCTCCTTGCAGGGACAGCCCCAGTGGCGCACATTGTGCCGGGAACCCGTGCCCCGGTATTTTCCCAGGTGATAGCTGTCGATTTCCGAAGCGTGGCGTGTCATGGCCTCCGCCATGGTGAACACGTCCTCACGCCCGGTCCTGAGGAAATAATACCACAGCCAGGACGTTGGCATCAGTTCCGTGTTCTGCCAGGCATAGCCGCCGACGTCGTATTTCCATGTATGCCTCAGGGAGTCATAGGAGTGCATCACGTCCCCGTAATCGAAGAATCCGTACCAGCGCCTCTGCCTGACCTGGCCCGCGTAGAAATCAAAGGCCTTTTCCAGCTGTTCCTCCAGTATTGCCGCCGGGCCTTCCTCCGCGGGCAGGCTCCAGGGCCCGAAAGCCCCAAGGCCGCGGAGGAGTTCCGCGTCCTGGACATACACCGGCGGCTTTTGCACCCGCTGTGCGAAGGCGAGGACCTCCCCATCGTCCCGCCAGCCCTCAAAGGGCAGGATCTCGCCCTCGCTGGTGGCGGCGATTCCCCAGGGATCCGCGCCGAAATACTCAAAGCCCTCGTAGCTGGAATCCGGATAGCTCCTTCGGTCATAATGCCGCATATCCAGGGACGGGGCCGCCATGGCCTTGAACCAGATGGTGCAGACCGCTTCTTCCCCTTCCAGTCCACTGGCCTCCAGGGCGGAGGGGGACCTCTGCCAGAAGTCCCTGAGGCCCAGGAACACGCCTCCTCCCGGGGTCATGACCCCCAGTACTCCATCCCCCCGCCGCGACTTCCGGGCTGTGATCATCGCACAGTCTTCCCATGTCCTTTTTTCCACCAGGCAGTCCGCGTCCGAAAACTGGGTCAGCCGAAAGGTGCGCCATACCGGCAGGTCCGCGGAAACAGCCTCAAGCAGCTTCGTTCTTTCCGCATCCCCCGGAAAAGCGACCCGCTCTCCCCGGCGCTGCATTTCCCTGAAGGCGGTCCCGGTCCGGGGGATGCGGCTCTCCATCTGCTGGCAGTTTTCCCGGAACACGACGCCGTCCGCCGGTATGGCGATCTGCCTGTCCCATACCGGTCCCTCCAGGGGACAGTATAAACGCAGACCCATGCCCCGGATCATATCCCGGGCCGGGTCGCCGGTATAGAAAAAAGTGGACGTATAGCGGATGCCGTCGCATCCCGCGCCCAGGAGGAAGCGGATCTCAAAGGGCATCTTTTCTTCCTGCGCAAAGAAAAAGCCCCTGAACAAAAGCGCCAGCGCCGCGCCTTCCGTTTCGGCCTCCACGCTGTCGATCCGCGCCTTTCCGGGCACAGTGCTTACAACGCCGTCCTCATCCCCGCCCTCCCGGCGCTCCATAAAGAACACCGGCTTCACCGCGCGGATCCGCACGGTGTTTTCAAGGCGGATATCGCAAAGCAGCGTGTCCCCTCCCGCGGGCGGCACGCGCATTTTCAGCCTTCCGGCGTCGATGGTCCATCCCCCGGGCCCTTTTTCCGTCCGGACTTTATCCCCTGCCTCGTTCCCGGCTTTTGCCGGGCACATATCTTCATCATCTGTTCCCGCCGTCACGACAGTTTTTTCGCCGAGATAAGCGCTTAAGGCGGTGTGCCTCGCCCATTTGACGCTGCCGTCCGGCCAGAAAGCCGCGGCTTCGGCGGAGGCGGGCACCTCTCTTCCGCCGCTTTCAAGCGTGAATACCGCCTCCTTCACCTGTCCCCTGGGCCACATGGTGCCGAAGGAGACCATGGGACCCGTGTGCCGGCCCTTGAGCAAATGCACCTCTGTGCGCGTTTTCATATCCGCAGCCTCCTGTTCCCATCTCTTCCGGCAGGGACTCCCTTCCCGTTCCCCACCCGGCCTGTCAAAAAAGGGGCTGCCGCTTGCGGCGGCAGCCCCCGTGGGTCTTAAGTGATCACTCAGCGGCCATGGCAGCATGGTACGCGTCGTTGTATTCGGCGGTGATCATCTCGCCGCCCTGCATGGCCCAGTCTTCCCAGGCAGCGCGCAGGCCGTCTTCGTCGATCAGGCCGGCGATGTACTGCACAGCGGCGTCAGAGATGATCTGGTCCAGCTGCGCTCCGAACGCGGTGTAGGTCTCGCTGACGAACGGATAGCAGGGGTTGGCCACGGCGTAGGGGGCCAGCAGGAGGTTCAGGTCCTCGTAGCGCTGGCGCAGCTGAGTGGCGCCGCGGTTCACAGCGGACTTGGGGGATTCCAGGTTGCCGGGAACGCCCATGCCCATCTGGTTGATGTTGTTGTGATACATCTGGGAATTCTTGGAATATTCGTCGCTCTTCTCTTCGGGCACGTAGCGGAAGCCTTCCTCGTTCACGTCATAGGTGAGGCCTTCCAGACCGGCATTGATGATGGTCTGGCCTTCGGGGCCGTTGCACCAGTCGAGGAACTTGAGCACCTTGGGCAGGTCCGCTTCGGAGACGGCGCTCTTGAGCACCAGGATCTCGCCGTTGAAGCCGGGGTTCTGGGGCCACACGGTGATGCTGCCGTCCGCCTTGGCGACGGTGCCGACAGACTGGAAGATCTGCTCGGTCACGCCGGCGTTGTTCTCAAACCATTCCTGCTGACGGTGGGCGTTGTCCAGGCAGTCAAAGCGCATGAAGGCCTTGCCGGTGCGCTCGATGTTGTCCCAGTCAGAGGTGGAGATCTGCGCGAAGTTGGGGTCGATGCCGCCGATCTCATACAGATGGCGCAGCCAGTCGAGGCCTTCCTTGTAGGCGGGAGAGAGGTGGGCGGGATAGATGTTGCCGTTCTCGTCCACACCCCAGGCGTTGGGGGCGCCGAAGGCCACGGTGATCACGTTGATGGTGCCGGCGGTGTAGGAGCACATATTCAGCGCATAGGTGTCGGCGCTGTAGCCGGCCAGCTTTTCGGCGAGTTCGGTCAGGTCGTCGAGGGTGGCGACTTCACGGTCGAAGCCGACTTCCTTGGCGATGTCAAGGCGGTAGTAGATGCCGCCGCGGGGGTACGCACGGCTGCGGTAAATGCCGTACACATGGCCGTCCACGGCGATGTTGCCGTAAACGCCGTCATTGCCGGCGGCAAGGTAGGGATAGTTCGCTTCGTCCTGGACCGCTTCGCTCAGGTCCCAGAAGGCGCCGGCGCGGGCGGAGTTCACGATCAGGGGAGCGCGGGCGTCGGTGGCGGCGATCAGCATGGGGGGATTCTTGTCCGCCAGGGTGGTGTTCAGGATATCACCGTAGGTGGAGTTGGGGCCCCACTGGATGGCCAGCTTCACGCCGGTCTTCTCTTCGATCGCCTTCAGGACGGGGTTGTTCTCCATGACGAAATCGATGTCAGAGGGGAACTGCGGCAGCAGGATGCTGATCTCGAAGGGCTCTTCCGCGGCGGCAAAGCTCGCCAGGGAAAGGACCATCACCAGCGCCAGTACCAGAGAAACGAGTTTCTTCATTTGGTTTTCCTCCTTTGAAATTTGTTATCTTTCCACGGCTTTCAGCCGCGATAACCGTAACCGAAAGGGCTCAGCCCTTGAGGGCGCCGACCATGACGCCTTTGACGAAGTATTTCTGCAGGAAGGGATACACGCACATGATGGGCACGGTGGATACCACGATGACCGCCATCTTGACGGACTGCTCGGGGGGCTGGACGAAGTCGTCGGCCATGTTGGCCATGTCGCCGGCGGTGCCGTTGGACATGATGATCAGTTCGCGCAGAAGCACCTGCAGGGGCCATTTCTCCTTGGCGCCGGTCATGTAGATCATCGCGCTGAAGTAAGCATTCCAGTGGCCGACCGCGTAGAACAGGCCGAAGGTCGCCAGCACCGGCAGCGACAGCGGCAGAACGATCCGCCACAGGGTGCTGATGTCGTTGCAGCCGTCCAGGGCGGCGCTTTCCTCCAGCTCCTGGGGGATGCCCTGGAAGAAGTTCTTGACGATCATCATGTTGTAGGCGCTGATAGCGCCGGGCAGGAGGACCGACCAGAAGGTGTTCTTCAGGTTCAGGATATTGGCCACCACGATGTAGCCGGGGATCATGCCGCCGGAAAAGAACATGGAGAAGATGACCATGTTCAGGAAAAAGTTGCGGCCGCGCAGGCGTGTCTTGGAAAGGGCGTAGGCCATGGTGACCGTAAAGAACAGGTTGATTGCCGTGCCGCACACGGTGATGAAGATGGAGTTGCCGAAGCCGCGAAGGATCTTGTTGGATGAGAAAATATACTGATAGGCGGCGACGGATATATCCCGGGGAATGAAGAACATGGGGCGCGTTGCGATCTCATATTCCGTGGCGAAGGAAGCGCCGATGATGTAAATGAAGGGGAGGATGGTGGTAAAGGCCACCAGGGTCACGAAAAGGTAATTGCATATGTCGAAGACGCGGCTGCCGACGGTGGCGTTCTGGCCTACCGGGCCGGAGGATTCGATCATTTTCTTGGGAGTCTTGGAATACGTACTGTCCATGCCGGTCCCTCCTTCCTCAGTACAGGCCCTGCTCGCCGAGCAGGTGCGCGATCTTGTTGGAGCTGACGACCAGGGTCACGCTGATGACCGCCTTCATCAGGCCGATGGCTGAGGCGTAGCTGAACTGGCCCGACTGAATGCCCTGCTGGTACACAAAGACGTCCAGCGTCTGGCTGACCTTGCGGTTGAGGGGGTTGGCCATCAGGATCAGGTGGTCATAGCCGGTATCCAGCACCGAGCCCATGCGCAGGATCAGCATCAGCACGATGGTGGAACGGATGGCCGGGAGCGTGATATGCCACAGCCGGCGCAGCCGCCCCGCGCCGTCCACCATGGCGGCCTCGTAAAGCTGGGTATCAACGTTGGTCAGGGCCGCCAGGAAGATGATGGTGCCCCAGCCGGTCTCCTTCCACACCGTCTGGCCGATGATCATCCAGCGGAAGGTGTCGGGGGAACCCATATAGTTGATCGTGGTGCCCAGGATCTGCTGGGTCAGTTTGTACACGATGCCGGAGGGGCCGAACATGACGAAGGTGATGGACACGACGATAACGATGGAAATGAAATGCGGCACATAAAGCAGCGTCTGCAGGAGCTTTTTATACCGCAGGGAACGCATCTCGTTGAGGAGCAGGGCCAGGATGATGGGCGCCGGAAAGTAGAACACGATGTTCATCAGGGACAGGATCAGGGTGTTGGTCAGGTACGTCACCCAGGCGGGGAAGCGGAAAAAGTACTGGAACCACTTGAGCCCCACCCATTCGCTGCCAAGCACACCGGAATAAGGCACGTAATTCTCGAACGCGATCACGATGCCGAACATGGGCAGGTACTTGAACACGATAAAATAGATCAGGCCGGGCAAAAGAAGCAGATACAGCCACTTGTCCCGTTTGATATTGGATCTGAGCTTTGTCCAGTACTCCCTGCCGCTGCCGTGGAGCGACTTTGGCTTTGCCGATTGTACGCTCATACGCATTTCCTCCCATGCCCAGATTAATTTTTGAAAGATCCCGATCGGATAACCATGTTTATTTTAGCGCTTTCAGTATAATATTCTGACATATACATGTCAAGATATCGGCAAAAATTTTAATAGTTTTAACCATATTTGTATATTTTCCGTGTGATATCGTTCTCTTTTCCGCTTGTCACCCGCCGAAAGGTGTTGTATAATGAAAGCGCTTTCAGAATCAGTATAGCAAAAATGACCGTCCTCACAGGGGGGTTCGTCCATGAAACGGGCCAGACACGCAACGATATACGACATCGCGGCCGAGGCGGGGGTGTCCATCGCCACCGTGTCCCGGGTGCTGCGGGGGGAGCCGTCGGTGGCCCCCGCCAAGCGCGAACGGGTGGAAAACGCCATCCGCCTGCACAATTACCGTCCCAGCAGCGCCGCCAGGAAGCTGGCGGGAACGGTCACCAAAACCGTCGGGATCGTCCTTCCCAGGCTCTTCAATCCCTATTACGCCATGCTTTTCACCGGCGCTCAGGAAAAAGCCCGCGAAATGGGCTACGCCCTGAGCCTGTTTCCCTGGAGCAGCCTGGACATGGAATCCTTCGACCCCGCCCTGCTCCTGGCGGAGCGCTGCCTTGAAGGCGCGGTGGTCTACCTGGAATACCTCCCGCCCGCCGACAAAGACCGCATCCTGCATTTCCTGAAAAGGCTGAAGGAATTCATGAACGTGGCCGTGATCGGCTGCGACCTGTCGGAATACGGCTTTCCGGGCATCTTCATCAACAACGCCGCCCTGGCGCTGAAGATCGTCCGCTACCTGGTCTCCCTCGGGCACGAGCGCATCGCCCTCATCGGCGGGTCAGAAGAGGATACGGACCCCTTCCGGCGGGACGCCGGGTATCTTGAGGGCCTCAGGGAGGCGCAGCTTCCCTTCACCGAATCCTACCGGGTCTGGGGCGGGGATACGCCCGAAAGCGGCCTCCTGGGCCTGAACGGCATCCTGGACGGCCTGAAACCCAGCTTTTGGCCCACGGCGGTCATCGCCCTGAACGATCTGGTGGCCCTGGGCTGCTTCAGCGCCGCCGCCGCCCACGGGCTTTCCCTGCCGGGGGACCTTTCGGTCATCGGCTGCGACAACCTGGTCAGCGCGCCGTACCTGGCGCCGCCCCTGACCAGCGTGGACCTGCACCAGCGCCGGATCGGGGCCCGCGCCGTGGAGATGGTCATCTCCGGCGAAAGCGGCATTGAGGAAGCGGAATGGGACATCGTCGTCCGGGGCTCCTGCGCGCCCTGCCCGAGCAGGGGCTGATCACAGCGTCACCCTGAGGGCGCCGATCCTGTCGTCATACTGCACCGAAGCCCCTTCCACCTGGGAAAGGACCGCGGCGGCGTCCGCCACAAGGATCCCCTCCTCCGTCACATAGGGCGCGCCGTCCATCAGGTTTTCCTGCCCGTCCACGGTCAGGTGGGTGACTCCCGCGCGGACGATCACGGTATGGCCGCCCGTCTTCAGGGTCAGCTTTTCCTCCCCCGCGTCCCAGTCAAAATCCAGTTTTTCTCTCTTCAGTGAACGCATCCTCTCCAGGACGCACATCACATTGCCCCAGACGCAGCCGTTTTTGATCAACGCGCGGACGCCCCGGAAATCCGGCTCCTGCCCGTTCACCATGATCTTGCACCAGTTTTCCTTTTCGGGCACATATTTATCCATTCCCGGGATCGGCGATATCAGGTATTCCTCCCGGCCGGAAAGGCCCGCGGGGATGCCCGTATCTTCCGGCCGCGTCCCTTCGGGCACCGTTTCAAAGATCAGGCAGGCATCCGGAAGTCCCGGCGCCGACGCCCACAGCTCCACTTTTCCGGGGCGCGTCCCGGACCGGAGAAGCACCCGGTTTAAGCCGCATTCCGCGTATACGTAAGGCATATGGATCACGTTGTCCCTGCGGCCGTTTCCGTCGAAACGGCCGCTGTTGTATCCGCCGAGCAGCTTTGCGTCCCCGATAACGGAAAGGCTGATCCGCCTGTCGTCCAGCGGGCAGACGCGGCCGAACATGTCCGTCACCTCGATGTCGGCCATGGCCAGGTCATGTCCGTCGGCGAGCCATCCGCCGGGAGCGGTGCGCTCCGTCAGGCGAAGTGCGGCCGCCGGGCCCGCCGTTTCTACCCGGTCCGCGCACACCGCCCGGCCCTCCGAATCGTATCCGACG
Source organism: Clostridia bacterium (assembly GCA_017524725.1). Classification (GTDB taxonomy): domain Bacteria; phylum Bacillota; class Clostridia; order Christensenellales; family Aristaeellaceae; genus RUG756. Next base: position 39,310 of record JAFXUZ010000067.1, read on the forward strand.
GCCTCCGCCGCGCCGCTTTTCGTCACGTCGATGCCGGGGAACGGGAACACAAATGTGTCCCCCGGCCTCTCGCAGACGCCGGCGGTCTCCCCGTTGATCCTCAGTTCCACCTTCTTCACCGGATAGCTCGCCACGCAGTACACCGTCTTATGCTTCGGATCACGCGTCCCGAAGGCTCCGGTCTCCTGCCAGAAGGAGCCGTTGAAGCTTTTTTCCGGGAAACGGTAATTGTCCCCGCCCTCGGGCGGATAATTCCAGTGGCCGACGATCTTTACCGCGGGAGAAGCGCTGTGCATGACGCGGAAATAATCAAAGCTCTGCTTTTTCACGCGGATCGCGTCCACGCGGCCGCTCATACGCCCGTTTTCGGACCAGCTCTGCCGTCCGTGCTGGGCCGAATCGGTCCAGCAAAGCGCCGCACAGGCGCTGTAGAGGTTTTTCCCGGAATCGCCGCCGATGCGGTCGTTGAAAAACTCTGCGTACCCCCGGGCGTTGGCAAGGGCAAGGTCCTCGCTGGTCAGGTCGTAAAAATCCCGGCCCTTCTGTTTTTTTCCGCCCCTGCCAAGCCATTTGCACCGGTAATCATAGTCCGGGGGCGTATAATCGTCCCACACCCGGCGAGGCGCTTCCTCGCGGGAATATTCGGTCTCGGTGACGGGACCGTGCTCTGCAAGGAACCGGGCCGCGTGCCGGTTGAGCATGGTGCCCACGTATTCGCTCTCATTTAGGGCGTCCTCGGTGTTGATGGTCCGGCAGCCCATGAACCGGCCGCCGTGCGGGTCCAGCTCCTCCCGCAACAGGCGCATTTCCCGCATGTGCGCAGCGGAGATCACGTTGTTCCCCGCTTCCCAGAACAGGATGCAGGGATGGTTGCGGCAGGCGATCAGCACATTGCGCATCACTTCCGCCCGCTGCTCCCACTGCCTGCCGAAGGTCTCCTTTTCCTTGTTCCCCGCCGGCTGGGTGCATACGATCCCGTACCGGTCGAAGGACCGCAGGTCCTCGGAAGAGCCCGCCACGTGCATAAATCGGATATGGTTCGCGCCGCTTTCCCTGATCAGGCTCGCGTCAAAGTCGTGCATCCACTGAGGCACGATGCCGGAGGCGGCCCATTCATTGGCCGCCCGCTGGGCATAGCCCCGGAGCCATATGGGCTGCCCGTTGATCATCACGCCCCGGTCCCTGTCGTAGCCTACCTCCCTGAAGCCCGTGACGATCTGTATGGTATCCGCGGCTTTGCCGTCGGCATACAGCGTGATGACGACGCGGTACAGCTTTGGGTGCGCCGGCTCCCAGAACACAAGGCCCCGCACCTCAGCCGACGCCGGAACGGTACCCGAGGCCGCGGAGGCCGTTTCCGGATAAGGGGCTTCCCCGCCCGCGGGAACATACTTTTCCCGCGCGCCGTCCCAGCGGTACGCATTCTCCGGCACCACCGAAAGCCGCGTCTCCGTCCCGGCGGCGGTTGCGCGCACCCATGTCTCCGCGGACGAAAAGGACGCGATCTTCTGTCCGTCCATGTCAAGGACGGATACTTCGGCGCGGCACGCGGCATCCGCGGAGGAAAGGTTCATCACCTCCGCTTCCGCGTGCACGTTTGCCGTGCCCGAAGCATGGTCGAACCCGTCGGCGTAGATATACGTGCCGCGGGTGCGCAGATTGGCGTACAGGGGCAGCGTCAGGTGGATGTCGTTCTTGTATACGATGCGCACAGGACGGCCCAGTCCCCCGACGGTGGGGTTGAAATCGTTGCAGTTCCACGAAAAACCGACGCCCTCGCGCTTTTCGTCCACCTTCAAATCCTGGCTCTGGAGATACGTCCCCGGCTCCGCGCCGGGGCAGTTGGGCGTTTCAGCCACGCAGAAGGGAATGTTCCGCGTGCCGGTGTTGTCGGTCGCGACGGCAAGCACGTTCTCCCCGTCAGGGTCGATCAGGGGCGTCAGGTCGAACCCGAAGGGGCCGACCCCCGTCTCGGTATAGCCGGCGAGGCGGCCGTTGACATACATATAGCAGGTCTGCCTGACGCCCTCGAAGGTGATATAGACCCTTTTGCCCCGGTGTTCCCGCGGGATACGAAGCGTATGCCTGTAAAAGGCGGCGGTGCGTTTCTGGCCGCTGCCGCCGTCCTCGATGGGTACGGAAAAAAGCTCCGCGTCGTTGAAGGTATGGGGCACGGCCACCTGTTCCCACGCGCGGTCGTCGTAATCCGCATCCAGGGGGCTCCTCCCCGCCGTGTCCCGGTGTTTTTCGACGGCGTCCGCCATCGGGAAAGCGTCCGCGCGCAGAAAGCGCCAGCCCTGTTTGAGTTCGGTCACATTCTCCATACCCTTACCGCTCTTTCCGGAACTTTTTTCCGTTGTTATTCCGATGTCCTCCGCCGCACTGCCCTTATCTGTTTCCGCTGCCTTACCAGTCCTTCATCACCTGGTCCAGCGCGACGGTGCACACCTGGGCGGTGCCGTTTTCGTCCGGATTGGAGAAAAGGATCATGTCACCCCGCCGGTTGAAGGAGGGATGCTGGTGGTCCGCGCCGGTTTTGCAGCTGCCTGTGGAGGCGATCAGCTTTTTCTTTCCGGTCGCCCGCTCGATAAGCACCACACCCTCCTGCACCCGGGTCCCCAGGTAGCTGATGCGGTCCGCACACAGCCATTTGCGGTCCCGGGAGATGCAGGGATGCAAAAGCTGTATGTCGGATGCCGCGACATCGAAATGCCGGCCGTCCTTATCGCCGATGATAATGTTCCCGGTATGCTTTTCCCCCCTGTCCCCATCCACGAATCCCGCGGGATCCAGTTTCATCAGGGCCATCTCCCTGCCGTCGGCGGACCAGACCTCGTGGGTGATCCACTCGTGGGGATGCTCCACATAATAGGGCCGGGCATAGCGCTCCTTCACGTCGTACATCCAGGTGCGCTGGAAGGCATCTCCCTCGGTCTCGTGGATATAAAAGATCAGGTTCTCGTCCGTGGGGCAGATCTGGGCATGCCCAAGGCGGTAATCGCTCTGGTACACCACCTCGGCTTCCTTTCCCGGGTCAAGGATCACCAGGGCGTAGTATTTGTTTGCAAGGTGGTAGGAACAGGCGATGCGCCCGGTGTCCGCCGCGGTCAGGTGGCCGGTGATCCGGCCGTATTTCGGCAGGTCGCCCACATGCTTCCTTTCCCCGGTGGAAAGGTCCACGGTGAAGACCTCGGTCTCGTTGCGCACGGTGTAGCCGATGTTCTTTTCACGGTCCGTGGCAAAGCCCCGGTAAGTGTCGTCGGTGACGCGGCAGATCTCGCCGTTCTCCACGTCCGCCCGCCAGCAGCCGCCGTCGTCCCTGCCTTCAAGCTGCTGCTTCATAAAGAAGAAATACCTGTCGTCCAGGGAAAAATTCTCGCAGGTAAAATACAGCTTGGCATTCCTTTCGGGGCCTTGGGTATAGCGCCGGATCTCATATCCGGTCGCAGGGTCCTGGTACCGTTCCATGCCGCTTCCTCCTCGTTTATCAGGTCGGTCCGCCCGGCGGCGGATGTTATTTCAGCTCTACCGTCGCCCCGCCGGGGATGCGCACGGCCTCCTCGCTGTCGTTGACGCGCACATAGCAGTCGGCGGCACCGGGGTTGTATACAAATGAATTATCCGCGGCGAAGCGAAGGCGCTTCAGGTCGTCCATGGCGTCCCAGTATTCGATATTGGTGCAGTACCAGGTGTCCTCCCGGCCGGCCACGCGCTTTACGCCCTCCTCCATCATATCCCAGTTGTTTTTGTCGTCGAATTCATAACTGTGTCCCCAGACATAGAAAAGGTACAGGTACTGTTTTTTGAACAGCGCCGCGAAGGCCTCGGCGTTTTCAAGGAGCCGGTGGTTGTGGTGGCAGGTGGCCTGCCATCTCCAGGCGTCCCGGGGAGCGCCGAAGGAATCGTTGGAACCCACCACGCGGGCATAACGGATGCCCAGGTGCGGCAGGAGCGCCACGATTTCATCCGTCAGGGAGCCGTTGGGATACGCAAGGCCCCTGACGGGATACCCGGTCCATTTTTCCAGCGCACGCCGGTCCTCCAGCACCTCCTCCGCCACCTCGGGCAGGGGGCAGCGCTCGATGGTGGGATGGGTCACCGTGTGGCAGGCCACCTCGTGGCCCCTGTACAGTTCGGGGATCTCCTCCGGCCTGATGCGCTTGTCGTCCCTGTCCCACAGGCCGCTGTTCAGGTTGAAGGTGCCCCTGACGCCGTATTTGTTGAACAGTGCCACCAGGCGCCTGTCCTGCAGCCTCCCGTCGTCATAGCTGAAGGTGACGGCCTTGTGTTTGCCGCCGGGAAAGCAGAAATAGATCTTATTCACCGCGATTCCTCCTGATATCAATTCTTTTTTTCCTTAATTTACCCCCTGGATAACGCGCTGTCAATACGTTTTTTTCGTTTTGTTTCCCGTAAAAGGTCCCGCCCGCGCCCATGGCTTTCCTTTGACATCAAAGCTCAAATGGAATACAATACCTTTAAACAGCTGTCCGTCCGGGCCTTGTGTCCGGGCTGATCCCGTACATATAAATGAAAGGACGTCCCGCCATGACCGACTCCTCAAATACCAGGCCTGAACCCTCATGGAAGGCCGGCGACGACTGGACCCTCTTTCCCTTCTGGTTCTGGAACGACACCCTTGAAGAGGAAAAACTGCTTTCCCAGGTCCGGGACATGTATGCCCACGGCATCCGGGGCTTCGTCATCCATCCCCGCAAGGGCCTGACGGAAGACACGCCCTACCTGGGCGAAGCCTTCATGCGTCATGTCCGCGCCGTGTGCCTTGAAGCCGGGCGGCTGGATATGAAGGTGATCCTCTACGACGAAGGGATGTATCCCTCGGGATCCGCCCACGGCGAGGTGGTGCGGGAGGATCCCTCATGGGCTTCAAAATGCCTTGTGCGCGAGCCCCTGGACGCGCCCGGAATGCCGGGCGGAGTGGAGATCGCCCGTTTCCGTCCCGACGGGAAGGGATGGAAGCTCCTTGCCCCCGGAGAAAACGCCCCGGGCGCGGTGCGTTTGTCCCTGTGCTTTTCCGGCGGCACCATTCGCGGCCTGTATCCCGGTGAGGACGACGGCGAAAAAAACGCCCCATCCTCCGCGGACCTTCTGTGTCCCGAAGCGGTGGACTCCTTCATCCGCCACACCCACGAAAAATATTACGCCGCCCTCGGGGACCTTTTCGGCGACACAGTGGTCGCCATGTTCACGGACGAACCGATGATTACCGGAAGGAGGGGCCTGCCCGGCGGCATCCCATGGACGGAAGGCTTTGAGAAGGAATGCCTTGCCGCCGGCCTCGGCCTAAAGGACCTGCCCCTCCTTTTCGACCCGGAGACCGATAGCAACAGGCATGTCCTGCGGCTGTACCGCCGGACTGTCAACGAGCGGCTGAACCGGGTCTTTTACGGAAAGCTGGCCCTTTGGTGCTCCTCCCACGGCACTGCCCTCACCGGACACCCGGCCCAAAGCTGGGATATGTCCCTGGAAAAGCATTTCGCCTGGCCGGGACAGGACCTGGTGTGGAACATGATCACCCCGGACAGTGAGGACGGGATCCTCAAAAAGGACTCCGTCCTCGCCGCATGCGCCGCCGACAGCGCCCTGCACGCGGGAAAAACGCGCGTCATGTGCGAGGCCTTCGGCTGCTGCGGCCCGGCGGAGAGCCCCTGGGCCTTCACCTTCGACCGCATGAAATGGTACACCGACCACCTTCTCGTCCGGGGAGTCAATACCCTGGTGCCCCACGCCTTTTTCTACTCCCTCCGGGAGGAGCGCGGGCAGGAGCGTCCCCCGGACCTGGGCATGAACAGCCTGTTCTGGCCCTGGTATTCAAAATACGCCGCCTATGTTGCCCGTCTGAGCGGTATGAACGGCGAGGGGCTGCGCCGGGCGGATACCGCCGTGGTCTGCGCCGGGGACGATATGCCCGCGGCGGCGTGCGCCCCCCTTTACCGCGCCCAGGTCCCCTTCCATTACCTTGACCAGGCGCTCCTTGGCGCCGCGGAGATCGAAAACGGGCGCCTGAAGGTCGGGAACGGGAATTACCTTCGCGCCGTCGTGCCGGACGAAAGCGTCCTTTCCCCCGAGGCAAAGGCGGTCCTCACCCGCTTCGCGTCCTCCGGCGGCGCGGTGACGCCCTGCATTTCGGACGCCCTCCCCTTCCCCGCGGTCACCGTCACGCCCCCGGCGCCTTTCCTCAGGGTATCCCCGGTCCTGTGGAGGGGAAAAACGCATTATATCCTCTCCAACGAGGGTGAGGAGGAGATCCGCGGCACCCTTCACGTTCCCGGGACAGATGCAAACGCGTCTTTTACGGGAATGGACCCATGGAGCGGCTGCGTCTTTCCCCTGAAGCGGGGCCCCGTCCGCCTGCGGCTGGGCCGCAGGGAGACCGTCGTCCTCCGGGAAGGCCCCTGTGAAGGCAGTGAACGGGACGAGCTCGCCCCCGTGGAAAGCCTTCCCGCCTTAACGGACTTCAGGCCCGTCAAGGCAAACTGGCTCTGCGTGCCCGAAGGCTTTCCGTCCTTTCAGCTTACTCCCTCCCCGGACGGCGCCCTGCCCCTCCTGCCCGCGGGCCGGGAAGACCTGCGCCTTTTTTCCGGCACGGTCAAATATTCCTGCGTTATCACCTCAGGCCGCCCCTCGGCACATCCGGCCCTGGACCTGGGCCGGGTCCGTGAAACTGCGGAGGTCTTCGTCAACGGACGCCCCGCCGGCGTCCGCCTGTGGGGCCCCTTCCGTTTTGACCTGACCGGCCTCCTTAAAGAGGGTGAAAACACCCTGGAGATCCTTGTGACCAATACCCCCGCCCCGAAAATGGACGGCGTCAGCCTCCCCTTCGGCCTGGCCGGGCCGGTGACCGCACAGGGGCTGTAAAAAGGCGCGCCGCGGGCAAACGTTAAAAACGGTAAAATCATTGCCGCGGGATACACAAACCATGTTTGCATATTTCGGCGTTTTGTATTATAATCCTTATACAGAAGATTCAGAGCCCCGAACCCAAAGCTTGCCGCGACCGTCCCCGGCGCCCTTTTTCACCGGCGGAACGCAGGCGGGCGGACGCGCCAAATCAAAATACGAGGTGATCGCAGAATGAAAATACTCTTCGCGGCATCCGAATGCGTGCCATTCATCAAGACCGGCGGACTGGCGGATGTGGTCGGCGCCCTGGCCCCGACCCTGGCATCCGCCGGAAACGACGTCCGGGTGGTCATCCCCCTTTACACATCCATCCCCGAAAAATACGTCTCCAAGATGAAGCACGTGACGGATTTTGAGGTGGACCTGGGCTGGCGCAAGCAGTACTGCGGCATCGAGCAGCTGGATATGGACGGCGTCACCTGGTATTTTGTGGACAACAAATATTATTTCGGCCGCAGCTATATCTACGGCATGGGCGGCGACGAATACGAGCGCTACGGATTTTTCTGCCGGTCGGTGCTCAACGCTCTTCCCGTGCTCGGCTTCCAGCCCGACGTGCTGCACTGCAACGACTGGCAGACCGGCATGATCCCGGCGCTGCTCCGCATCCAGTACAGCCACCTGCCCTTCTTTTCCCCCATCAAGACCGTATACACCATCCACAACCTGCAGTACCAGGGCATTTTCGGCATCAAGCAGGTGCAGGAAGTCCTGACGCTGGGGGACGAATATTTCACCAGCGACAAGCTGGAATGCTACGGCTGCGCCAATTATATGAAGGCCGGCCTGGTCTACGCCGACGAGATCACCACCGTCTCCCCCTCCTACGCCGAAGAGATCCAGACCGCCTACTACGGCGAAAGGATGGACGGACTGCTCAAGGCACGCCGCGCGCAGCTCACCGGCGTGCTCAACGGCATCGACGTGAACGACTGGAATCCTGCGACGGACAGCCTTATCACCTGCACCTATACCGTGGACGACCTTTCGGGCAAGGCGGAGTGCAAAAAGGCCCTCCAGCAGGAGCTCTGCCTGGAGCAGCGCCCCGACGTGCCCATCATCGCCATCGTAGGCAGGCTCTCCAGCCAGAAGGGCCTGGACCTGGTGGAACGGGTGCTGACCGAACTGATGCAGGACGACATCCAGTTCGTGGTGCTGGGCATGGGCGAGGCCAAGTACGTGGACCTGTTCTCCTGGGCGGAGCAGCGCTGGCCCGGAAAGATCTCGGCCCGCTTCCGCATGGACGTCAACCTCAGCCACCGTATCTACGCCGGGGCCGACATTTTCCTGATGCCCTCCCAGTTCGAGCCCTGCGGCCTGAGCCAGATGATCTCCCTGCGCTACGGCACCATCCCGGTGGTCCGCGAGACCGGCGGCCTCAGGGACACGGTGCTCTCCTATAACGAGCAGAGCGGCAGCGGCAACGGCTTCTCCTTCTTCAACTACAACGCCCACGATATGATGTTCACCGTTCGCAGGGCCGTCAATTACTACCAGAACCGCAAGGAGATCTGGCATACCCTGATCGAGCGGGGCATGACCGGTGATTATTCCTGGAACCACAGCGCCCAGGTCTACCTGGACCTGTACCGCAACCTCCTGGGTCAGGCCGACACCATCGGCGGCACGGAGGAAAAGGCGGCGGAGGCTGAAGGGATCTTCCCCCAGGACCCCGCCTGACGACAGCGAAAGGAGGCGCCCATGCTCTACTGTCCCTACTGCAGGATGCTCTTTGACGGGGATACCTGCCCCGACTGTTCCAGCCTGGGGCGCACCCCGGCGCCCGGGGATTTCTGCCTGCTGACGCAGCAGCCGGGCATGTTTGCCCGGATGCTCCTGGACGTGCTTGAGCAAAACGGCATCGAAGCCGTCTCCCAGGCCACCCAGGGGGCCACGGGCATCTTCAGCAACATGAACATGGAGATCTACCGGATCTACGTTCCCCTGGAGCATTTACAGCAGGCCGGAGAACTCCGGGACGAGCTTTTCAGCCCCGACAGCGCCGTCGGGGACGACAGGGCTGAAGCAGAAGAGGAAGAAACATAAACAACCGATGAAAGCCGCTCCGGCTTAGGATGAGGAGGAATAGCTATGCAGTATCAGGCGCCTGACCAGGCGGAACGGGACCGCTTCCATCAGGGGACTTCCGACAATGCCTTCCGTTATTTCGGCGCCCATCCCGTGGATGAAAACGGCGTCGCCAGATGGCAGTTCACCGTATGGGCGCCCAACGCCCGCAGCGTCAGCGTGACCGGCGAATTCTGCGACTGGGACCGCGGCCGCCATCCGATGGTCAAGCAGTTCGACGGCACGTGGGAACTGCGTCTGGACGCTTCACTGTTCTCGGTGGAGCGCGATATGTACAAATACGGTTATCCCGAGGCGGCCGAGCGGCTCACCGCCTACAAGTACGCGATTGAGGGAGCCGACGGAAACGTTGTCCTGAAGGCGGACCCCTTCGCGTTCCAGAGCGAAAAGCGCCCCAACAGCGCAAGCCGCATCCATTCCCTGGACGGTTTTGTCTGGCACGACGCCAAATGGATGGAAAAGCGCCGCACCTGGGACGCCCTGCACAGCCCGGTCAACATCTATGAGATGCACCTGGGCACCTGGAAGCGGGGCGAGGGGGGCCGCGTGCTGCGCTACGGCGAGATCGCGGACCAGCTGATCCCCTACATCAAGGATATGAACTACACCCACGTGGAGCTGCTCCCGGTAATGGAGCATCCCCTGGACGGCTCCTGGGGCTACCAGGTGACGGGCTATTATTCGGTCACCTCCCGCTACGGCACGCCCGAGGAGTTCATGGACTTCGTGGACCGCCTGCACCAGAATGGCATCGGCGTGATCCTGGACTGGGTCCCCGCCCATTTCCCCAGGGACGAATTCGGCCTGCGGCGCTTCGACGGCTCTCCCTGCTACGAGCATCCCGATCCCCGGCGCAGCGACATGGACCAGTGGGGCACCTGCATGTTCGATTTCAGCCGGGGCGAGGTAAGGTCCTTCCTGAAGAGCAACGCCGCCTTCTGGGCTGAGTATTTCCATGTGGACGGGCTCAGGTGCGACGCGGTCAGCGCCATGCTGTACCACGACTTCTGCAGGCAGGAAGGCCAGTGGCTGCCCAACAAATTCGGAACCCACGACAACCTGGAGGCCATCAGCTTCCTGCAGGAGCTCAACACCCTGATGTACTGGCGCTTCCCCGGCATCATGATGATCGCCGAGGAATCCAGCGCCTGGCCCAAAGTCACGGGCCGGGTGGACGACGGCGGCCTGGGCTTCGGCTTCAAATGGAACATGGGCTGGATGAACGACACCCTGTCCTATATCAAGCTGGACCCTGTCTACCGCAAATACCACCACGACAAGGTCACCTTCTCCATGATGTACGCCTTCTCCGAGAACTTCATCCTGGCCTTCAGCCACGACGAGGTGGTCCACGGCAAGCAGTCCCTCCTGGACAAGAATCCCGGGGACGTATGGCGCAAATTCGCGGGGCTGAGGGCCCTGTACGGCTACATGACCGGGCATCCCGGCAAAAAGCTTTTGTTCATGGGCGGCGAATTCGGCCAGTTCATCGAATGGAAGGACTCCGACCAGTTGGACTGGTTCCTGCTGATGTATGAAAAGCATCCGCAGCTGCAGGCTTTCGTACGGGAGCTCAACCGCCTCTACCTGACCATGCCCGCCCTCCATGCGGTGGACGACAGCTGGGACGGCTTCCAGTGGCTGTCCGTCAACGACAGGGACCGCTCCTGCCTTGCCTTCATGCGCTCGGCCGGGCGGCACACCCGGGTGGTGGTGTGCGTCAATTTCACCCCGGTGGTCTACAAGGATTACCGCATCGGCCTGCCCTTCAACTGCGAACTCAACGAGATCCTGTGCTCCGACCGGGAGGAATACGCCGGCAGCGGCCTGTACAACGGCCTGCCCATCAAAGCCGAGGACGTTCCCTGCTGCGATCTGCCCGCCTCGGCATGCGTGCTCCTGCCCCCGCTGAGCTGCGTATACTTTACCGTCAAAAAGCTCCGGCCCTTCCCCAAGCGCAAGGCCAAAGACGCGGAAAAGGACGCCTCCATCGCGGAGAAGCTGAAGGCCGAAGGCGGCCGGCTGCGCGGCGGCGAATGATCCTTCGCTCCGGGTTACGGGCGTTTTCCGCTTTCCTCCGTTCCCCAGGCATCGCCTTTACATACGATCACACAAGAAAGGGGTTTTTCCAATGCTTCGCAAAAAGCGCTGTGTAGCCATGCTCCTGGCCGGCGGCCAGGGCAGCCGTCTGGGCATCCTGACGAAAAGCATGGCCAAGCCCGCCGTGCCTTACGGCGGCAAGTACCGCATCATCGACTTCCCCCTGAGCAACTGCGCCAACTCCGGCATCGACGTGGTGGGCGTGCTCACCCAGTACCGCCCCCTGGAGCTCAACGCCTATATCGCCAACGGCTCCACCTGGGACCTGGACGTGAACGACGGCGGCGTGTTCGTTCTGCCCCCCTACCAGACCGGCGCCTCCGGCGAATGGTATTCCGGCACCGCCAACGCCATTTACCAGAACCTGGCGTTCATCACCCAGTACAACCCGGATTACGTGCTGATCCTCTCCGGCGACCATATCTACAAAATGGATTACGACGCCATGCTGCAGCACCATATCTCCCACAACGCCGACGTCACCATCGCCGTGCGCCAGGTGCCCTGGGAGGAGTGCCACCGCTTCGGCATCATGAACACCGACAGTGAGGGCAACATCATCGAATTCGAAGAAAAGCCCAAACAGCCCAAGTCCAACAACGCCTCCATGGGCGTATACATCTTCTCCTGGGACAAATTGCGCAAGTACCTGATCGACGACGAGAACGATCCCAATTCCGCCAACGACTTCGGCAAGAACATCATCCCCACCATGCTCAGGGACGGCCAGCGCATGACCGCCTACTCCTTCAACGATTACTGGAAGGACGTGGGCACCATCGAAAGCCTCTGGGAAGCCAACATGGACCTCCTGGATCCCGTGCCGCAGATCGACCTGCACGACAAGCAGTTCCGCGTCTACGGCCGCAACCTGGGGCTCCCGGCCCAGTACATCGCCGAAAGTGCCAAAATTGACAACTGCCTGATCACCGACGGATGCGAAGTGTACGGCAGCGTCACCCATTCCATCCTCTCCTCCGGAGTCCGGGTGGACGAGGGTGCCGTGGTGATCGACAGCGTCATCATGCCCGGCGCGCATATCCATTCCGGCGCCGTCGTGCGCCGCGCCATCGTCGCTGAAAACGCCGAGATCTGCGGCGGCACCGTGGTCGGCGAGGAGACGGGCAACATCGCCGTGATCGGGATCGGCGTGACCGTGCCCGAAGGCACCACCATCAAAGCCGGCCAGCAGTATGAAGGCTGAAAGGAGGAGAGGGAACATGAAAAACAGCATTATGGGCATCATCTACACCGGTGAACGCGATCAGCAGCTCCGCGAACTGACCACCGTCCGCGCCGTGGCCGCCGTGCCGCTGTGCTCCAGGTACCGCCTGATCGACTTCCCCCTGTCCTCCATGGTGGACAGCGGCATCCGCAACGTGGGCGTCATCATGCAGCGCAACTACAACAGCCTGATGGACCACCTGGGCAGCGGCAAGGAATGGGACCTGCACGGCAAGCATACGGGCCTGCAGATCCTGCCCCCCTTCACCACCAATGAAAACGTGGGCCTTTACGCCGGCTTCCTGGACGCCATCCGTTCCAACCTGAATTACCTGCGCCGCAGCAAGGAAAAATATACGGTGATCACAGACACCCACATGCTCTACACCACCCGCTTTGACGACATGGCAGCGGCCCACGAGGCTTCCGGGGCGGACATCACCCTGCTGTACACCCGTGACCCCGGCGTCAGGCGCAACGGCGGCGGACGCTACCTGAGCATGGACGAAAACGGCGTCGTCACCCAGCTGGAGGTCGATCCCGCGTCCCCCAGGCTGGACGCCACCTATATGGAAGCGTTCATGATGGAGCGTGAAAAGCTGATCGAAATGGTGGATACCGCCGTTTCCCGCGGCCAGTACCACCTGACCAGGGACGTGCTGATGCAGGCCATCTCCACCCGCTCCTTCAAGGTCGTCGGCTTTGAATGCACCGGCAAGGTATGGCACCTGGACAGCGTGCAGGCCTACTTCGAGTGCAACATGGACCTGCTCTCCCCCGAGACGCGCGCCGCTCTCTTCCCGGCGGACCGCCCCATCCTGACCAAGCTCCGCGACGAAATGCCCACCCGGTATTTCCCCGGCGCGACGGTCAAAAACAGCCTGCTGGCCGACGGCTGCGTCATTGAAGGCACCGTCGAAAACTGCGTATTGTTCCGCGGCGTCAGGATCGCCAAAGGCGCGGTGGTACGCAACTCCATCATCATGCAGGACGGCGTGGTCTCCGAAGGAGCCGAGCTGGACAACTGCATCCTGGACAAGCAGACCCTGGTGCGTCCCAATTCCCGCCTGATCGCTCCCAGGTCCTATCCCATCGTCATCGCCAAGCAGATGACCGTCTGATCCCTGAACCCTTTCCGGGAACTGCCGCGCGAGCGCGGCGGTCCCCGGTTTTTTTCGTTTGCCGCGCCGCCTTCCCCCTTCCGGGAGAAAAACCCGTCCCGGGGCCTTATCTCCCCGCGGTTCCCGGCGGATATCCCGGCTGTATACCGGGAATGCGCCTTCGCATCATCCGCCGCCTCAAAGGCCCCGCAGAGCATGCCTGGCGCGTGGGCTAAGAATCGGCAGCGCCGTGTACGGCCATAACCCACCGGGACTTTTGCATGAAACAAAAGAACGCGAATCAGACACTGCCCGGGGGGTATCAGGGGAATACGGGGAATGCGCCCGGAAGCTGCTTGCCGCCATGCGCAACGCGGAGATTATTCCGCCGGTATAAGTAATGAGAATAAAAAAATGAGTGATCAGACCGTAGAGAACAGCAATTACAAAGAAAACAAAATCAGCCGGTATTATTCAATCATTCTGTCGGAAAGAAAACCGGGAGGTATGCAGGACCGGATTATATCGGATATCTCCGGGTACATATTTGTCGCTGACGAAATACAGAAAGTCGATGCCATCTTTCTTCCCGGAAGCTCTCACCCCGAGCAGCCGGAATATGCTGCGCAGCTTTATCGGGAAGGCTATGCCAAATGGATCATACCTTCCGGCGGGATCAGCGTAAAACGGGACAAATGGCCCGGAGCTCGCTCTAAAGCGGAGATTTACAATGGCGATTATCATTCTGATTGCGAGTTCTTCACGGATGTTTTACTGAAAAACGGGGTGCCTGCCTCTGCTGTCATCGGTGAGAACAAATCCGGACACACACGTGATAATGCATTCTTCTCCCGGAAGGTCATTGATGAGAAAGGCGTGGTAATTAAGACCGCCATGATTGTCTGCAAGGCATTTCATGCACGGCGCTGCCTGATGCTCTATCAAATGGCTTTCCCGGATGTGTCCTTTATCGTGCGGCCGGTTTACTGCTATAACATTACGAAGGACAATTGGTATTCTACCGAGGAAGGGATAGACCGGGTCCTCGGAGAACTTGCCCGCTGCGGCAATCAGTTTGTTGCGGACATAAAGAATTATTTGAAATGAAATAGCCGGTCGGAAAGCAGCCCCTGTCAAAGTGACATCTGCCGACAGGCTTGTTTGAGTTTGCTTTTTATTTACGTGTTTTTCCAGATTTGCATATAGAAAAAATGAAAAAGGGCGTTGCTGCAGTTTCCTTGCTTCTGCAGCAGCGCCTTTTTACGTCACGAAAAGTACATATGCCCTGTCATTTCATCTTCCTGATCATCTTCCGGATCTGCGCGGCCCACTTGTTCCTGTCGCGCTTGGTCTTCAGTGCGGCGATCCGCCTGCCCAGCTCGCGGTACGCCTCCTCCAGGTATCCGCGGGAGGCGTCGTCCGTCCGGCCCGTTTCCTCCCCGGCCTCCGCCTCTTCTTTTTCCGCGGCCTCGTCGTGCTCAGGCGCGCCCTTTACGATCCTTTCCCTGTTCCCGGGCGCGGTCATGGTATCGGTCGAAAGGTCCCACTGCTCCCCGGGGTAGGGCGCCTCGGCGTTAAGTTTCAGTTCCTCCCGCAGCCGGGCGGCGAAAAGATCCGTCACGGTGTCCTCCCCGTGGACCACGAACACCCTTTTAACGCCCTTCACGGCGCGGATCCAGTCCATCAGCCCCTCGCTGTCGGCATGCCCGCTGACGCCCTGCAGCTGGGCCACCCGGGCCGCCACGCGGATGTTCTCCCCAAAGATCTCCACCGTCTCGGCGCCGTCAAGGATCAGCCTGCCCAGGGTCCCCTCGCTCTGGTATCCGACAAACAGCAAAGTGCATTCCCTGCGCCACAGGTTGTGCTTCAGGTGGTGCTTCACCCTTCCCGCGTCGCACATGCCGCTGGAGGAGAGGATCACCTTGGGCTCCGGATCAAAGTTGATGGCCTTGCTCTCGTCGGCGGTCACGGCGGTCCTGAGTCCCGGGAAATACAGCGGGTTCACCCCCGCCCGGATCAGTGCCGACGTCTCCTCGTCAAAGCATCCCAGGCTGTCCTGCTGGAATACGCCGGTGGCCTCGATGGCCATCGGGCTGTCCATGTAGACCTTGAAATCCGGATGCCGGGGCACCAGCCCCTTTTCCTTGATCTCCCGGAAAAGGTAGAGCATCTCCTGCGCCCTGCCCACCGCGAAAGCCGGGATCACCACATTCCCGCCTTTGTCGAAGGTGGAATTGAGGACCTCCGTCAGGGCCGAAAGGTAATCCGTGTCCTCCCCGTGGGTCCGGTCCCCGTAGGTGGATTCCATCACCACCCAGTCTGAATATCCCACCGTCTGCGGGTCCCGGAGGATCCTCTGGCGGAAGTTCCCGATATCCCCGGAAAAGGTGATGACTTCCTGCTTTTCACCCTCGGTAATCTTCAGCGTCACCGCCGCGCTGCCCAGCAGATGCCCCATATCCGTCAGGATAAAGGAGACCCCGTCAAAGGCCCTCATCTCCCTGCCGTAGGGGCAGTCGACGAACAGCCCGCAGCATTTTTCCGCGTCGGAAGCGTCATACAGCGGCTCGTCCGGCTCCTTTCCGCCGCGCTTGGCCTTCCGGTTTTTCCATTCGGTCTCGCTTTCAAGGATGCGGGCGCAGTCCATCAGCATGATGCGGCACAGGTCCGCCGTCGCCTTGGTGGCGAAGATCGGGCCTGAAAAGCCCTGCTTTACCAGCAGCGGCAGCCACCCGGAATGGTCCACATGGGCGTGGGTCAGGAAAACAGCGTCCACGCTCTCCGCGGGACACGGCAGCGGCGGGTTCTCATACAGGTCCACGCCCTGCTCCATGCCGTAATCCACCAGCATCCTTTTGCCGCATGCCTCCAGCAGATGCCTGCTCCCCGCCACCTCATGGGCCGCACCTAAAAACGTCAGCTTCATTCAAACCACCTTCACCATTCCAAAACTTCACTCTTCACTCTTCACTCTGCCGCCTCCGCGGCCGCGGCCGCGGCGGCGGCCATGGCTCCTTCGCGGCTTTCGAACACCGCCAGGAACCGCGCCGCATGGCAGAAAACGGCGCCTTCGATGCCGCACGCGTCCCTGAGCGCCCCGTCCCTCAGTCCCGCCCAGCTTTCGGGCAGGTCCTTTTCGGCCAGGAAGCTCCCCTCCTCACGGGGGACCGTCTGCAGATTCCACCCGCCCCGGCCGCCTGGATAAACGACAAACAGCTTTTTGTCCCCCGGATGCGCTTTGTTGTGGGCAACGACGCTCCCGCGCCAGGGATAGCGGGCATCCAAAGCCAGCGTACGCGCGCCGGGGCACTCCTCCAGGGCCCTTTCCACCCTCCGGCGTGCTTCCGCGGCGTCGCGGCAGGCGGCTACGGCCCTTTCAAGCACCGGAAGGGCGGTCTCCGCCGCCAGGATGAACAGGCGGTCCCCGTTCCGGGCGTCCTCCCGCCAGGTCGGGTTCATCACATCGATAAAGCTGAAGATATGCCCGCCGGGGAACAGGTCCTGCCCGTTGTCCTCGGCCTCCAGGGCGTTCAGGAAACGGGAACGCATCTCCTCCAGGGTTTCCTTTTCGTCGGCGAACATCAGGTCCATCAGCTTGCCCAGGGCCGAGGCCTTCACCCCGTCCGGGCGTATCAGGGACCCCTTCTGGTGGTGGTCCAGGCACACCCGGTCCCCCGTCACCAGATCCCTTTCCCCCACGTCCAATACATACATGCAGTTATCCAGCATGGCTTTATCGCGGGAGCGCGTTACCCGGACGTGCTCCCTTCCGTAGGCCATGAAAAGCAGCGCCGCGCACACCGCGTCGTCGGCGTGGAACGGGCCGTCGTGCACGCCCACGGTTATGTTCCCGTCCGCTCCCGGCGGGATCAGTCTGATCATTCTTTTTTTCCTCCGTCCCGGCAGGATAAGCGCCGGCGCCGGTTTTTGTCCCGGCGCCGGCTTCAGGTCATCCCATTCGGTCCTTCAATTGCTCCCCGCCCATGATATGGATGTGCCAGTGCCCCACGCTCTGGCACGCGTCGGGGCCGCAGTTGGACACGATACGGAAGCCGTTGTCCAGTCCCTCCGACCGGGCCACGTTTTTTACGGCCCGCAGCATATGCGCAAGCGTTCCGTCGTCCAGGCGGTCGGCGGCATCGCTGACGTCGCTGACGTGGGTCTTCGGCACCAGGATCACATGCACCCTGGCCTGGGGATTGATGTCCCTGAAGGCATAGCATTTTTCGTCCTCGTACACCTTGGACGAGGGGATCTCTCCCCGGATGATTCTGCAGAAAAGGCAATTGTCCATGTTCGTTCCCTCCTGAGATATGAATGTCTGCCCGGCGGATGCATACACCGCGCCGGGCGCGTTCCCTTCAGTCCACGACGATCAGCTTGTCCCGGCCGACCAGGTCGGCCAGGGTCTTTTCGTTTTTTTCCAGCTGTTTTTCCCACTCGGTGTTTTCCCGGCTGCCCTCTACCAGGATCTCAAACCGCGCTTCGGGGTCCCCCGCCTCCCAGAGGCAGTTGTTGACGATTTCGACGGTGTTGTTTTCCTCCATGATCTTTTTTTCGGCGCCGCCGGGCAGCAGCCGTATCCGGTACTCGTGCCCGACGCATCCGCCGTAGACCTCCGCATTCACCAGGCCGAAGACCATCGGCGCCTTTTCCTGCAAAAGCTTCATGGCCTTTTTCCACACCTCGTTTTCGGTGAGTGGCCTGCGGCGGGCCTCCTGCTTCGGCGCGGCGGGCGCGGCCTGGGCTTTGCCATCCCCGGCATCGCGGGCGGGCAGGGCCACGCCCTCCCTGCGCAGGGTCTCCACTTCCTTTTCCAGTTCCGCCAGCCGCTCCACCAGGGCGTTCAGGTCGCCCCCCGCCGCCTTTTCGCAGGCGGACAGCACCGCGATCTCCAGTACCGACCTTGCGGAAGACGCCCAGCGGGTATCCCCTTCGGCCTTCATCATGATTTCCATCACCCGCATCAGTCGCCGGGTCGTGAATCTCTCCGCCAGGGCGGCCATCCTTTCGGCGTCCTTATCGGCGCTGTCCTTCCCGCACAGCGCTATGGCCGCCAGCTGCCTGAACAGGGCCGTCAGGTCCTTCAGGAACACCTGCACGTCCCAGCCCTCGCGCATCACACGGTCCACCGACTTCAGCGCGCCGGCGGCGTCGGAGGCGGCGATATGCCCGGCAAGCTCCATCAGGCTCTCCCGGTCGGCGCTCCCCAGGGAGGTGCGCACCGACGCTTCGGTGATCCTTTCCCCGGTGCCCATACACATGTCCAGGATGGAAAACGCGTCGCGCATGCCGCCCTCCGCGGCCCGGGCGATGTAGGTCAGCGCCTCGTCGTCCGCCTCGGCCCCGGCCCTGTCCACCGCCTCCCGCAACCGCCCTGCGATCTCATCCTCGCCGATGCGTCCGAAATCAAAGCGCTGACAGCGGGAAAGGATGGTGGGCAGCAGCTTCTGCGGCTCGGTGGTGGCCAGGATGAACACCATGTATTCCGGCGGTTCCTCCAGGGTCTTGAGCAGCGCGTTGAAGGCGCTGTTGGAAAGCATATGCACTTCGTCGATGATATACACCTTGTATCTGCCGAACTGGGGCGGGTAGTCCACTTTCTCCAGCAGATCCCTGATCTCCTCCACGCGGCTGTTGGATGCCGCGTCCATTTCGTACACGTCCAGCGACTGGTCCGCCAGGATGGTCCGGCAGCTTTCGCATTCCCCGCAGGGATCCCCGTCCCGGGGATCAAGGCAGTTGATCGCCCGGGCCATGATCTTCGCCGCGCTGGTCTTGCCGGTGCCCCGGCTGCCGCAGAAAAGGTAGGCATGGGCTATGCGGCCGGCCTTCACCTGGCTGCGCAGGGTCTTCCGGACGGCCTCCTGGCCCACCATTTCAGAAAAAGTCTTCGGCCGCCATACCCGGTACAGCGCCTGATACGTCTTATCCATACCGCGTCATTCCCCCCGCAGGGCAGAGCGTATACCCTGGCACAAAACCATCATGCCGGCATAAATGCCCGTTTCCGCAAGGCAGCTGAACGCCGCAAAAACGATCCGCAGGGCGCCGCCGCCCGACATGATCTCAAAAAGCATCCGGCCGAGGATCATCCCGCCGGTCAGGGCCGACACAAAGGCACAGGCGGTAAAGATGCCGGACGAGGACAGCTTTCCCGCAGACATGTCCCCCAGGCGGCGCAGCACCTGCCGGAACAGCAGGAATGACGCCCCTTCCAGGGCGTTGCATACAAGGGACAGGATGATGAAGGGAAGCACCCGCCAGATCTGCTCCGCGTCTTCCTTCTTCATCTCCATTTCCGCCAGCTGCTCTTCCGTCAGCCCCCATAAAACGCTGTACATGCTGAAATACAGCATAACGAGCGCAAAGACCGTCACCGCAAGCACCAGTCCCAGCGCCATGGAAGCCGCGGCGGCCTTTTTGTATTTTTCAGCGGATCCCGAGGCCTTCAGCTGCCAGATGAAGAACACCGCCGCCAGGCCAGCGCCCAGGTACGCCAGGTCGAACACAAGACTGACCATGCCGAGGGCTTCCACCCCCGACGTGGCGTTCTGCAGGGATGAAAACATCGTCAGACCGCAGGAAAACGCCAGGCACATCACCAAAGCCGACAGCCATGGGCTTTCGCGGAACCCGTCCGCCGCCATGCGCGGGTTGACCAGCACGGACATCGTTTTTTTCATGGTCTTCTCCTTAAATGTTCGTCCTTCTTTCCATATATTTTACCATAGGCGCTGCCCCATGACAAGAAACGAAATCGCGGTCTTTTCCCCGCTCCCCGATTCTTCCGCCGCGTTTTCCGGTATTCCGGCCGATCTTTGCCCGTTTTTTGCAAAAAGAAGCTTTTTCGCAAAACGGATGTAACAAAAGCTCCATATAATTTCTATTTATTGAAACCAATGTTTATTTGACAAAGTGCTCCGCAGGCCTTAAACTTAAAGCTGCAATCTTATGATTGCCCGCAGTACCGATACCAATAACATCCTGAATCACTAAGGAGGGTTTTGAATGAAACGTTTTTCCGGAAAGCTGCTGCTTTTCCTGGCCGCATGCGTGCTCATTTTTGCCGCAGCGTCCGCGGAGGCTGAACATGTACATCAGTATACGATCGTCTCCGAAAAATCCTACGCCCCTTCCTGCCTGGTGGAAGGCCTGACCTATTATGAGTGCCCCGGCTGCGGCGATCACTATACCGTCACGATCCCGGCCGTCGGACACAAGCCCGGCGACACGGTGACCGAAACCACTCTTTCGCCCACCTGCATACGCACCGGCACCAGGACGACCACCGTCTACTGCAAGCACTGCAATACCGTTATCTCTGTCACCACCGAGGCCCTGCCCATGACGGACCACACCTGGCCCTCCTCCTGGACTGTGGTCAGGCAGGCCACCTGCACCACCACCGGCCTTGAGGTAAAGGACTGCGTCGTCTGCTCAACAAGGCTCGACAGCCGTGAGATCCCCGCCACCGGTCACGCCTGGGGCCCCTGGAACACCATCGCCCCCACCTGCACCATAGGCGGATATCAGTACCGCATTTGCGGCAACGACCCGTCCCATACCGAACGCCAGGCTGATATCCCGGCCCTGGGCCACGACTGGGGCGAGTACGTCCTGACCACTGCCCCCACCTGCACCACCCCCGGCATCGAGACTTCCACCTGCAGGCGCTGCGGCGAGACCCGCACCCGTTCCATCCCGGCCACCGGCCACATTTGGGACGCCGGCGAGGTGACCACCTCTCCCACCTGCACCACCCCCGGCATCAGGGAATATACCTGCCTGAACGACCCGAGCCACAAAAAGTCCGAGACCATTCCCAAGCTGGGCCACTCCTGGACCCGCTGGGATATAGACCCCAAACCCACCTGCACTGAAAAGGGCCGCCGCCGCCATGTCTGCACCATCTGCGGCAAGGACTATTCCGAAAGCATGCAGCCCCTCGGCCACGACTGGGGCCCCTGGACCCTGGTAAGGGAAGCCACTCCCCAGAAGCCCGGCCTGGAGCAGCGCACCTGCCGGCGGTGCGGCGCGAAGGAACAGCGGGAGGTCCCCTATGACGGCAGCAACGCCGGCATCGGTTCGACCATGTGCGTCTTCGGTCCCCGCCTGAAGGACGTTGGCACCTACCTGTCCCCCACCAGCGATGCCTGGTACATGTTCACTCCCTTTGACGCCTCTATCGAAGGCAGCCAGACCTACGAGCTGGTAGTGGACGATTCCTATATCGTCGGCACCGCCACCATCACCGTGGAAAACGGCGCTGTCAGCCTGACCTACGATCTGAACACCACCAGTCTCCAGGTAGATCTTGAATTCTTCACCTTCCTGCCCGATATGCACGTGCTGAGCCAGTACGAGCCCGAGGATCTCAAGCCCATCTGTGGCATGGAGCCCGGCGTCCCCTACAGCCTCGCCGATCGCTTCGGCGGTGACACCAACCTGGTCCTGTATTTCTGCTCCAGGGTCACCTATACCTATGACGCCGCCGGCATGAGCGCCCTCAATTACTTCTCCGCCTATCACCAGGCCCTGC
Source organism: Clostridia bacterium (assembly GCA_017524725.1). Taxonomy (GTDB): domain Bacteria; phylum Bacillota; class Clostridia; order Christensenellales; family Aristaeellaceae; genus RUG756. The sequence goes on from JAFXUZ010000067.1 coordinate 61,288, forward strand.
TGAACAACATGTTCAGGATCATGGACCAGTAACACTTCAAGCATCGCTTCCGGGAAAGGGCTGTCCCTTTCCCGGTTTTTAATTTCTGTCGTCCCCGTTCCTCCGCGGCCGCCCGGGAACGCCCTCCGGGCGAATTGTTCACAGATCGTTCACGATTTCAGGGAACCGGAGGAAGGATCCGTTCGTATATACCTTTGGAAGGCTGTCGGGGCCTTCCGAAGATGAAATGAAAGGATCTGAAAGCAATGAAAAAGATGATCTGTGTATTTGCCGCCCTGGCTCTGGCTGTCACCCTGTGCGTCGGCGCGTCCGCGGACGGTTTGCTTGGCGGCTGGCAGGTGTGCGAGGACCCCACGGTCACAAAGGAGGCTCAGGCCGTCCTGGACAAGGCCCTGGAGGGTTTCGTCGGCAGCCATGTGGAGCCCGCGGCCCTGCTGGCGACCCAGGTGGTGGCCGGGACCAACTACTGCTTCCTGTGCAGGGTGACCCCTGTGGTGCCGAATGCCCAGAGCGCCTGGTGCCTGGTGTATGTGTACCATGCTCTGGACGGCTCCGCCAGGATCCTTGAATTCCAGGATGTGACCCTCGGCCTGAGCGCTGCCGAATAACAAAACGCGCGGCCATTGGCCGTACGGAAAAACGCCTTCTTCCGGGCAGAACGGAAGGAGGCGTTTTCTGTTTGCGTTTTCTGTTTTCAGCGACAGGCGGGCGAAGAGTGTGCTGCTTTCCACTTTTTGGGCCCCCAGCGCCCGAAAAAAGTCCGGTGGACTGTTTTCAGCGTAGGGTGGACGGCAGCCCCGGATGCTGGCCGCAAAGCGGCCGAATGAGGTCGCTGCCCCGCCCCGCGCCTGCCCCCGGAACGTAAAGTCCCTTCTTCCCACATTCCATTATCGTCTCCCAGGTAACATATTTTGTGTGCCGGGCGGTCGACCTCATCCGTCTGCTTACTGCGTTCGCATCCACCTTCCCCAACCCGGGGAAGGCTTACGAGGTCTTCCTTGCCGGTTGAACAGTTTTGGAGCGTGTTGGCTCAGGGATCGCGTCCAGTTCCCACACAACGTAAGGCGGGCAGCAGCCCGTGTTACCTTCCCCGGTTGGGAGCCCCAGTGGACTGTTTTCAGCGAAGGGCGGGCGGCAGCCCGTATTGCCTTCCCCGGGTTGGGGAAGGTGGCCGCGAAGCGGCCGGATGAGGTCGCTGCCCCGCCCCGCGTTAACAGCATGTACACCTCACGTAATCCTTCCACGTCTGGGGGCCACAGCGCCCGGAAAACAATGCAGTGCAATGTTTTTTAGCAAAAGGCGGACGGCAGTCCGTATTGCCTTCCCCCGGTTGGGGGCCCACAGCACCCGGAAAACGGACGACCTCATCCGTCTCCTCACCGACGCTCGGTTCCACGTCACAGGGCGCCCCGTCGGCTGACGCCGGATCCCCCACGCCCCATGCGGGAATGGCTTACGTGATCCTGAGTCTTCCCCATGTATCCGTGATTTGCCCGCGGCGCCCTTGACACGGCATGCCGAAAATACGATAATGGTTATAAGCATCCGGCACGGCGTCCGCTCCCGCAAAGGGCGGGATGCCCGGCCGGCTGATCACGGATAAACAAATCTAAGTTTTTAGGAGGGATCACTATGGACAATCTTAAGTCCGGGGCGGAAGACGTTAAGCTCCTGTACGAAAAATTCCTGACCGCATGCAGCGCCTTTGAGGAAGGGAACAAGTGGGACCGGGATCAGAACGGGGAAATGGACGCGTACTATTTCCACGATATCATGTGCGTATTCATCCACCTGATCTCCGCTGACGGCGTCTTTTCGCCCGAGGAAGCCGATTTCGTCAACCAGGTCTTCGGCTTTGGGTACACCGCGGAGGAACTGGCGGAACTCTACCGCGTCCAGGGTGAAGACATTGAGGACATGCTGAAATATATCCCTGCGGACTACGAAAAGCTGAAAGCGATCAGCGGCGAACTGGCGGAGATGTACAAAGCGATGCTTCTTAAGGCCTGCGACGTCGTTGCCGCCTGCGATGGCAGCGTGCACAAAAACGAGCAGAAGTACATCGACAGCCTGAAGGCAAGCCTGGCCTGACCCTTTTCGCGGCCTTTTTTCAGGGAAAAAAGCATGGCGGAGATCTGCGTGATCCCCGCCGTGTTTTTTCCCCGTAGAAACGGCAGCAGCCCTTTCCGGAATATGCCGCGGTGCAAAAGCGTGTCGGGGATCCCTCTGCCGCCGTCCTGCGGACCGTGAAAGAAAAACCGAGGCGGACGCCGCAGTCTCCGGCCGTCAGATCACGATATCCCCCGGACGGAACCCCGGCGGAAGCTCCTCCTCCTCAAGGAAGGGGAAGGACGGATCCGCCAGGACCGGCAGGAAGGCGGCAAAGGGGAGCCTGCCGAATTCCATGCCCCAGGAAGACGCGCCGAACCAGCCGCCCTCCTGGGCTTTCTGGTGGGCGTCCCTGGCGAATTTGGTGCGGTTGGAGCAGTCATGAACGGCGATGGGCCACTTTTCCTCCGCGGCGATGCGCATAAAACGCAGCGTGCACTCCCTGGAAAAGACGGGGCTCAGGTAGCCCAGGCGTGTCATGTACATGTTTTCGCCCTCGTAATTGGGCAAATTGTTTTCGTTCAGGTGCAGTTCGGCGCAGTTCATAAAGGAAACGCCCGAGGACAGGATCCTATCCTTCTTCGCAAGGAAAGTCTCCATAAGTTCCGGGGTCATGGGCGTTTCGATCCCCACCCGGGGGATCATTTCGGCAGCCATGGCCATGTTTTCGATCACCCGGTCCGCGCACGCGGAGGCCCCCAGGTTGAAGCGCAGTTCATCCAGTCCGGCGTCGGCAAGGGCCTTCAGGTTTTCCCGGGTGCACAGCGTCCCGTTGGTATACATGTGCTGGTACACCCCCGCGTTATGGAAGCGGCGAATGATCTCCGGATATTTTTCGATCTCCATGAAAGGCTCCAGGTACACATATGCCACCCCGGAAGGCTTTCTGCCCACGGCAAAGAGCATATCCAGGTCCTCGGGGCAGTACTTGCACCCGCCGATCTCCCACATATCCTCACCCACAGGCATCTGCTCGTCCAGGCATCCGTGATCATAACAGAACGGACAGTTCAGGTTGCAGCGGTTGGTCCGCCTCACGGCGCTCAGGCCGGTACCTTTCAGGCAGGAAAGGCATCCCCGGGGGAAGCGGCTGTCCTCGCCTACATAATACGTCATCCCATCCAGGCTTTTGAGCCCGGGGATCTTATCCATCAGGTCCTTCTGGCGCTTTTCCTCCGCCCGCTCGATCTGGCGGAGCACCGCGTAAGCGATCTCCGTCTGCTTCGGCCCCAGGGGCTCGTCCTCCTCCAGCGCCGCAAAAAACCGGAACCACATCAGCGCGTCGCGCTTGGATATCTTCATCTGGTCCGCCTCCGTTCAGTCATACACCCGGCGCATCAGGGCCGCGCCGTTATCCTTCAGCCATTTCATTCTGCGCCGATAGTCGGGCATCACGTTTTCAACCCGGGCCCAGAACCGGGCCGAATGATTCATCTCCAGCCGGTGGCACAGTTCGTGCACCACCACGTAATCCCTTATCTCCTCCGGGCAGAGCATCAAAAGGCAGTTAAAATTCAGGTTCCCGCCCTGGGAACAGCTTCCCCAGCGGGTCTTCTGGCATCGAATGGTGATCCTGCCGTAGCGGACACCGATCTTCCCGGCCCAGGCCGCGGCCCGGGGCGGCAGGTCCTTCAGGGCCGCATCCCCCAGGCGGCGGATCTGCACGCCGTCCAGCGGTGTTTCCCTTTCCGCGGCTGCGGCCCGCCTTTTCGCTTCCCCCGCCTTTTTAACGATCCAGTCCCTTTTCTCTTCCAGGATGCGCCGGACCTCAGCGTCCGGTATACCCAGGGGACCCCGGAAGGTCACGTTCCCGTCCCTGTCCACCCCGATGGCGCAGGTGGTCCTTTGGGTCCGGATCACCCGGACCTCCGATTCTCCAAACAACATTTTATCCTCATGCTCCGCAGTTATATTATCAGCCGCCCCGACCGCCGCAAAAATGACCCGGCGTCAGGATCCCCGGGATCCCTGCGCCGGGCGACGGTCTGTTTTATTTTTCCCCGGGTCATTCCTGCGCCCCGGTTTCCGCGGCTTTCTCCGCTTCCTCCCGCGCCCTGACCCTCTCGGCGCATTCGCGGATGCGGTCGAAGGTCTCCACGCTCAGGTCGTGCTCAAGCCTGCAGGCGTCCTCCCGGGCGTTTTTTTCGTCCACACCCAGATAGGTAAGGAGGTACGTCAGCACCTTATGGCGCTCATAGATCCTGGCAGCGATCTCATAACCCTTGTCCGTCAGGGTAATGGCCCCGTCCTGGGCCTTGTTGATATACCCGTTCTCGGCCAGGCGCTTGGTGGCGTAGCTTACCGAGGGCTTGGTTACGTTCAGTTCCCCCGCGATGTCGATGGAGCGGATATAACCGTGCTGTTCCTGCATCATCAGCATGGCCTCAAGGTAATCCTCGGCCGATCTCATGATCTTCATTGTCCGTACCTGCCTTTCTCTGGCCATATCATACCACAGCGCCTAAAAAAAAGCAACGGATGTTCAGTATGTCGTTATCTGTTTTACGATCCCCGTGTTTTTTTATCCGAATACAGTCAAATTATTGACGTTTTCAGTGCCGTCCGGGTATAATATACCGGTTTCGGGATCATCGCCCGCCATTCTTTGCTTATCCGGAGGCTGATAAAATGCTTTTTGTCCTGTCCGCCGTCCTTCTCCTGTTTGTCCTCTCCGGGGCCGCCTTGTGCCGCTACGCTTTGTACGGCCGCAGGAAGACCGTACCGGAATCCGTGGCCTGGGCAAAGGAACACGTGCCCTTCCTGCCGGACATCGGCGCCCTGGAGCCGGCGGACCTGCCCAAAGCGGGCTCCGGACCCCTGCACGGCTATTTCCTCCGGTGCGGAAAGGACGCGAAGGGCTGCGTCATTATCACCCACGGCTACACCGACACTCATATCGGCGCCCTGAAATACGCCAAAGTCTACCTGGGCATAGGTTACGACTGCTTTGTCTACGACCTGCGCGGCCACGGTGACAATCCCCGTGAAGCGTGCACCTATTCCGTCCGGGAAAGCGCCGACCTGGACGCGGTCATCCGCTTCGTCCGGGAACAGACGCCCGTCGTCGGCCTCCACGGGGAATCCCTGGGAGCGGCCACCACCGCCGCGGTAATGAAATACCGCCCCGACGTAGCCTTCGCCGTATGCGACTGCGGCTTCTGCGACATTATGCCGATCTTTAAAGCCGGCCTGAAAGCCATGCACGTCCCCGCTTTTTTCGTCCACGCGGCATCGCTGATCTCCTGGCTGTTCCACGGCGTTTCCTTTGAGGAGATGCGCCCGCTGGACGCTCTCGGCCCCGAGGTCCGGGTCCCCATGCTGTTCATCCACGGGGAAAACGACAAGTTCATATTCCCGGAGCACAGCCGCAGGATGCACCGGGCCGTACCCCGCAGCCGCATGGCGCTGATCCCCGGCGCCGGGCACGCCGCTTCCGTGCTCACGGATCCCGAAGCCTACGCACGCATCGTCAGGGAATTCGTCGCCGACGTGGAAAAGGGCGGCATCTGATACCGGACCCGGGGAAAGACATTGGGGGCTTCTTCAGCCCCCAAATTCCGATCCGGGGAGTGTCCTCCCCGGACCCACGATCTATTTACGTTCATGTGCTTCTTTTCCACCGCAGGATCTCCCAGCCTTTTTCCTCAGCCTCCCGTTTCAGTTTTCTCCGGGGATTGACGGCGTGGGCCCTGCCGCACATACGGAGCATAAAGACGTCCCCCGCGGAATCTCCGTAGGCGTCCGAGGCCGCCATCTCCGGCCGTGCATCCCCGGGAAGGCCCTCCAGCCACTTAAGCACCCGTTTTTCCTTTTCCGCACCCCGGCAGTTGGGGCCCACCGCACCGCCGGCAGATACCACGGTGCAGATCAGCTCGTCCGCCCCCAGGGCGGCGGAAACATACTTCATATAGTCCCGGGTGGAGGCGCTGACGAGCACCATCACCCGGCCTTCTTTTTTCAAAGCGTCCCAGGTCCTTTTACCCTCGGGGAACAAAAGCGGGATCAGCTTTTCCTCCGCGAATTCACGGCACAGCCTTTCCCTTTCGGCGCAGGGCAGCTTCTGCTCAAACCGCAGCGCCCGTGTCTTCACCCTGTCCATCCCCTCGGCGCCGATCTTTCCCAAAAAGGCGTGCACCGCGGTCCCCGCCCACTCCCAAAGGGGCAGTACGCCCCGGCGGCGGGCAAACTGCAGGAAAGCAACAATGCTGTCCCCGGGGATCAGGGTGCCGTCAAAATCAAAAAAAGCCGCGCGCCTCGTTTCATCCTTCATGGTCCGCCATCCTCACGCGGGTCACCTCGCCGCAGTTAAGGGTCTGTATGCTTCCGTCCTCATCCCGCAGGACCAGTCGGAACTCCCCGTCCACGTCCAGCGCTGTTCCGCGTTTCTCCCGGCTGCCCACGGCCACCGTCACGCTTTTTCCCCGCAGGTACTGGTGGGCCCGGTAAAAATCCAGTGCCGCCGAACGGTCCTTCAGGAAAGCGTCCATGCGCAGGAGCACCGCCCTCAAAAGGTCCGTCCATTCGAGGTCCGCCCGCCCGAGGGCGCCGGCCGGACCGGCCTCCGGGGGATAACCGCCCCTGGGAGGCATCATGTTGATGCCGACGCCGCAGATCACCGCCCCATCCACATATTCGCACAGGATGCCGCAGACCTTCCTGTCCCTGTACCAGATGTCATTGACCCATTTGATCATGGCGCCTTCAAAGCCCAGGTCCCAAAGGGCCGCGCATACCGCCGCCGCCGCCGGAGCGGTAACGCCCATGGCCTCGACTGGGGACGCGCAGGCAAGATACAGGCTGAAATACAGTCCGCCTCCGGGCGAAACGAACTTCCGCCCCAGCCGCCCCCGGCCCGCCGTCTGGCATCCGGCCGCAAGGCATACGCCATGTACCGGTCCGCCGGAAATACCCGGAGGCGATTCCCCCAGCCGCCAGGCCTTCAGCCTGGTGTTGGTGGAATCGGTCACGGGAAGATAATAAACATCATAGGGCACACCCGAAAGGCGGACGCTGACCGCGTCCGCCTTTTCTGACGTCATTCTTTCATGGCGGCGCACAGCGCGTCCGCCAGGGCCTCCAGGGCAGCGGCATCCTTCTCATGGGCGGCGGAGCGCAGCGTCACCGTCTCCCCCAACGTCTCCAGCGCCTGTCCCTCCAGGATGGCCTTCATCGTCTTCGCCGCGCTGGGCGCCCAGGAGCCGTTCTCCACATAGGCGACCCGGTGGTTTTTGAAGTCGTGGGCCTTCAGGTCGTGCAGGAAATCCTCCATTTTGACGAACACACCGGCGTTGTAGCTGGCGGAAGCCAGCACAGCCACCCTGCAGCGGTAGGCTTCCGCCACCAGGAAGGACTTGTCCTGGGTGGAAATGTCGTACAGCTTCACGCCCTTCACGCCCCGTTCCGACAGCATGGAAGCCAGGCGTTCCATGGCGTTCATGGTGCCGCCGTAGATGGACGCGCAGAAGATCACCAGGCCCTCCTCGCCTTCCCAGCGGCTCCACAGGCCATATTTTTCGATCAGCCTGTCCAGGTCCTGCCGCCAGATGGGCCCATGCAGCGGGCAGATCATCCTGATGTCCAGATTGGCGGCTTTTTTCATCAGGTTCTGCACCTGGACGCCGTATTTCCCGACAATGTTGGCGTAATACCGGCGCATCTCGCCTAAGTCCGGCTTGTCCTCATCGGCGTACAGGTCTCCGCCCAGGGCTCCGAAGGTACCGAAGGCGTCGGCGGAAAAGAGGGTGCCGTCCGTCTCGTCATAGGTCACCATCACTTCCGGCCAGTGGACCATCGGAGCGGTGTAAAATGCCAGGGTATGCTTCCCCAGGCACAGCTTTTCCCCTTCCTTTACCATGCGGATCCTGCCCATCGGCACGCCGTCAAAAAACTGGCCGATCATTTTCGCCGCGCCGGCAGTGCAGATCACCTGCGCCTGGGGGTACTTTTCCATCACACGAAGGACCGTAGCCCCATGGTCCGGCTCCATATGGTCCACCACCAGGTAGTCAAGGGGCCTGCCCTTCAGGACGTGGGCGACATTTTCCATGAATACGCTTTCCACGCTGCGGTCGCAGGTGTCCAGCAGGGCCGTTTTTCCGTCAAGCAGGAGATAGCTGTTATAGGAGACCCCCATCGGGATCGGGTATACGTTTTCAAACAGGTTCAGCCGGCGGTCGCTGGCGCCGACATAATAAAGATCTTCCCTGATCATCCTGGCGTTATGCATGGCAAATGCTCCTTTCACCGGAAAACGTCTTTTCCTTGTCGGGGCTGCCGCAAACGGGGCGCCCATGGGCATTATACCAGATAAACAGCAAAAGCGAAAGCATCCGGAACGATTCATTTCAGCAGGAAATAAAATGTGAAATTCGGAAATTTTTTACCAAATCTATAGAAAAACGCTTGACATCCCGCTTTTCATCTGCTATACTTAAGCCGTAAAGAGGAAGGGAAAAGAAACCGGGCACAGGAGTCAGGGGTATCGACAAGACGGCCCGGGAAACCATCCAAATTCAAGTAAAAGGAGGCGGTGCCATTGGATCAGGAAACTCTGGTGACATTTTTCAAGGCCGCCCGCCTTGAGCCCAAAGCGTAAAGGCATCATTCATCAACCGCGATATCAGATCAGCGGAAACACCTTCCCACAAGGTATATGACCATGCAAAAAGGAAGGCGGGCGGCGAATCTTCAACGGACAACCGGAGAAGATCAGGGATCGGACAGACAGGAAAAATGATCCAGTCTGTGATTCGCTTTCAGGAAGCGGCGAAGGCAGGGAACGGCAGTGATCCCCTACGAAGAGACACTGACCGCAGACCCAAAGACCCCGGCAGTCAACGATAGATGGACTTGGTATCGTATCGATAAACCCAGTGATTATCTGTATGGACCGTAACGTAAGTTCTTCAACATCGATTGCCTCGAACCTTCCGGGAAAGCAAATTTCTAAAGCATAGCCCGACAACAGAATATAAAAATTGTCCCGCCGGTATAACGCCGGCGGGTTTTTCGTGCTGCTTTCCTGTTTTTTTCAAAATAGAGATCCGTGTTTGGGAAAAGGCGTATCCCATGCTGCCCGGCGCTCATCATGCGGAACCGCCTTTTCGGGCAGCCTTCAGCCGATCCGGTTTCGGAAAGAACAGACGGCCCTCCCGGCTTTTCCCGTTTCAGCATCGCACCTTTATTTGCCCGCCGTTTTCCTTTTCTTTCTCCAGCGCCACCTTCACCGCCGCGGGCCAGTCTGTCTGGATAATGTCAAAGCCCATGTCCCTCAGCCTCAGCCATCCCTCTTCAGGGGAGATGGCGATGCTCCTGTCATCGTCCAGGCCGGCATACAGCCGATCCCTCAGTCCGTCACCCAGGCGGATGGCGTTTACCCAGGCCAGCAGCCCCCTGTCATGCGCCCGGCGGACCGCGTCTTGGCCGAACAGCGGGCTTTTTTCGTCAAAGGCGATCATCTCCACCGCTTCCAGCCGAAGGCCCTTCACCCGAAGGGCTGCCTCCACGTCCTCCCAGGTATAGCATATGGCCATGAACGGGTATTTCACCGGATGTACCGCGAGGAATTCCATGGCGGCCTGTCCCTTTGTGACCGGCGCCTTCATAAGGCATACTTCTTCCGCTCCCCGCACGCTGTCCAGGACTTTTACCACCCGGTCCGTCCAGTCCCAGGCGCGGTCGATGTTCAAAACCGTGCCTTCCCTTACGGCAAGGGCAAGCGCTTCCTCAAACCGGGGCACCCTCGCCCGGACGGGCTGCTCATAGGCGTTGACCGGCGCCAGGGACAAAAGCTTTTCCTCCGTCATGGCGAAAATATCGGTTTTTTCCCCGAACACTTTCTTTTCGCTCCCGTCGTGGAAACACCACAGGGATCCGTCCAGACAGGGGACCACGTCGGTCTCCAGCACGTCCGCTCCCTGCAGGAGCGCGTTCCTGAAGGCCTGCATGGTGTTCTGTATCACATTCCCGCCCCAGGCGCCCCGATGCGAGGCGACGAGGCATCCTTTTTCCGTGGCTTTTCGCCTTAGCAGACTTTCCATTCTTTCTCCTGTGAAAAGCCCGGACCGCGAAAGGTCCGGGCGTCATTCGGATCCACAGGGCCGGGATCAGACGGCCTTCTTTTCTTCCGCTTTCCCGCCCCCAAGCTTTGCGCGGATGGCGGCGATGCGCCTGCGGCGCCTGTCCCTGCGCTCGAGCCTTTCGGCCAGGTCCCGGGCGCCGACGCCGTAGACCAGATACAGGATGATCCCGGAAACGATCATGATGAACACCGTGGACGCGCACCGGCGGCCGGTGGCATTGCGGTTGAAGCCGTTGCGTCCTTCCTCGTCGGTCATGGACTGGATGACCATGGCATAGGTGGTACCGTTGGAGGACTGGAAAGTGGCGCCCATGTCGTATTCGGTGAACAGCGAGTTGAAGTTCAGCGCGAATACCGCCAGGACGCTGGGCAGGACGATGGGCAGCTTCACCCTGAGGAATGTCACCAGCTGGCTGGCGCCCAGGTTCCTGGCCGCGTCCTCCAGTTCGTCGTCGATGGCATAGAACGCCGCCTTGATCATACGCAGCGCGAACGGCAGCTTGACCACCGTGTAGGCGATAATGATCAGTATCCGCACGTTCTGCCGGTAGTACAGGTTCTGCGAGAACACATACCACACGTTGCTGTTGAAATAAATGCGGTAGGAATAGCAGATCAGGATGGTGGGCAGCAGCCAGGGGAACAGCAGGCACGCCTCAGCCGCCCTGGAGCGCTTCTTGTTTTTGTTCTTGAATATATAGTTGACCGCCACCACCACGATCACGCAGGCCAGGGCGGCCGCCGCGGCGGACATGATGAAGCTCAGCTGGATGCCGCCCAGGGTCTTTTCGTTGGAGAACATGCCGGAAATGGCGTCCTCCACCACCTTCACCTTGCCGTTGGAACGGGTATAGCTGTAGTTTTCCGTCCCGAAATAGTTGACGAAGGTAAAGCCGTTCAGCACTTTGGCCTGGATGGCCTGCCAGTTCTGGAAGGAGAACAGCACGATCATCACCACGGGAGTCATGTAAATGACAAAGAGCACATAGGCATAAATGTGAGCCAGCACGTTGGCCACAGGATTGCGGATCTTCTGCTTGACCAGCTTGGCCTTGGTCTTGGATACCGACAGGTAATGCCCTTTGCGCTCGTAATGGTTGAGTGTGGTCAGGAGGATGATGGTAAACATGGCCAGGATGACGCTGAGCAGGGCCGCCCTGGCCTGGGGGAAGGATTCATCCGCCGTGGAGGAGCCCGCCAGGCGGACGATCTCCGGGTTGATGGAGTTATAGCCCAGCAGCGTCGGCGCGCTCATGGCACACAGGCCGGTAATGAAGGTCATGACCGTCAGGGAGAAAAGTGTGGGCAGCAGGGTGGGCATGACCACTTTCAAAAGCACCTTGAAGGGCTTTGCCCCCAGGTTGCGCGCCGCCTCCACGGTGTTGTAGTCGATGCCGCGGATGGCGTTGCGCAGAAACAGCATGTGGTTGGACGTGCAGGCGAAGGTCATCGTAAAAAGCACCGCGCTGAATCCGGAGAACCACTGCTTGTTCATCATCGGGAACTGCTGCACCAGCCAGGTGGTGACGATGCCGTCGTTGTCGTACAGGAACTGGTAGCCGGTCACCAGGGCCACGCCGGAATAGATCAGGGTGGTCATGTAACCCATCCGCAGGACCTTGGCGCCTTTGATATCGAAATACTCAGTCAGAAGCACGATGCTGATGCCCACCAGGTTCACCGTGAACACCAGGCACAGCGCCAGTTTCAGGCTGTTCCATACAAAGGACGGCATGGAGCCCGCAAAGAAGAAGCGGATGACCGCCAGGGGATCCGTGTTTCCCGCGGCGTCCTTTGTGGTAAACACACTGGACAGGGTATTGAAGCAGGGGATGACCATGAAACCCAGGAACAGATAGGCGAACAATACCCCGCCGAAAACCTTCCACAGTTTATCCAGCCCCGGACCGGAGCGTTTCAAAGTGTTCTGCATACGCCCCTCCTTCAGGCTCCGTAGGACATCATGTCCATGGGATGGATCCCCACGTCCACTTCCTGTCCCTCGTAATAGATGTTGATGCCGTCGTTCTTTTCGATCACCTTGAGCGTCTGGCCCAGGCAGTCGATGTAATATTTGATATACAGCCCGTAATATTCCATGGACCGGATGACGCCCCTCAGGCGGCACTCGCCCTCACGCACCGGCTGGTTGACCACCACCCTCTCCAGGCGGATAAAGTGGTGTTTTTTCCCATCCAGGCCCATCTTCCGCACGATCCCCTCCCCTACGGGATTGATGTCGCCGATAAAGTTGGCCACAAACTCGCTGGCGGAGTGGTTGTACACCTCGTTGGGGGTGCCGATCTGCTCGATGTAGCCCTTGTTGAACACCGCGATCCGGTCGCTGAGCGTCAGGGCTTCCTCCTGGTCATGCGTCACGTAGATGCAGGTGATGCCGAAATCGCGCTGCATTTTTTTAAGCTCGTTGCGCAGCTGCACCCTCAATTTGGCGTCCAGGTTGCTCAGCGGCTCGTCCATACAGATGATGGCGGGCTCGGTCACCAGGGCGCGGGCGATGGCGACGCGCTGCTGCTGTCCGCCGGACAACTGGGCGACGGCCTTTTTCAGCTGCTCGTCGCTCAGGTCCACCTTCCTGGCGATCTCGGCCACCTTCCTGTCCCTGTCCGGCTTGGGGATCTTCTTGATCTTCAGGCCGAATTCGATGTTGTCGTGCACCGTCATGGTGGGGAACAGCGCATAGCTCTGAAAAACGATGCCGATCTGCCTTTTTTCGATCGGAACATGGGTAATGTCCTTCCCCTGCATGGACACGGTGCCCGACACCGGCTCGATAAAGCCGGTCACCGTGCGCAGCGTGGTGGTCTTGCCGCATCCGGAGGGACCGAGGAACGTAAAAAACTCCCCCTCGTTCACATGCACGCTGATCTTGTGCAGCGCTTCGAAATCACCGAATTTGACTACGATATCCTTCAGGTCGATCATATGGCATCCGCCTCCCGCACGATATGATGGAATAGAACAGAAAAGCTCCACGGTCCCAATATGGCAGGGCATCCCCCTCCCGCGGGGCATGCCCTGATAAAGAAATTGGCGGGCCTGCGAGGCCGCAGGCCCGCCCGTTCACGGACAGGAAAAGCTTACTGGGCAGCCTGGGTCAGGACGGCCCAATTCAGGTTGTCCCAGTCGGGCTCGTTGGGGGCGGCTGAATTGTCGGCCCAGTAGAAGCCCAGGTTGGTCATGATGTTGGTCCATTCGGTGGAATGCGCGCCGACATACTCGGCATAGGTCATATCGGTGCCCTCGACCTTGGTCAGGGAGCAGTTCTTAATGGCATAGATCGCGGGGACTTCGTCATACAATTCAGCCACGGCGTCGGAGTTGCAGGGATAGCTGTCGAATTCCTCGCTCCAGGCGATCTGGACTTCAGCGGAGCCGAACCACTCGGCAAAGGCCTTGACGGTCTCGGTATCGGCTTCGGAACGCTTGGGATTGTCCACGACGCCGATGTATTCGGCGATATAGTAGGTGCCGTCGTCAATGTCCACCAGAGCCCAGTTCTCGGGGTTCAGGGTGCCGACCAGCGGATCCTCGACGGTGTCCTGGGCCGCGTCGATGTTGCCGTACAGGGAGGAAGAATAGAAGGTGGAGACCTGCACGTCGCCGCGGATCAGGGGATCCAGGCCGTACTTGTCACCGGTATAGTTGCCGCCCGCGCAGTAGGCCCACAGGGTCTTCCAGCCTTCCACGGAGATGCCGCCCGCGGGAGAGGTGGGATCGGTGAAGCTGTACAGCATGGCGTTGTTGATGTTCATGTTGGTGGTGCCGCCCACCTTGCCCTGGCGGTACCAGTTGTAGCCGCAGTTCACGATGTCCGCCCAGTGGGCAAAATGCAGCGCATTGCCGTTGGTGCCCTTGGCATCGGTGCGGTAGAGCATCAGGATGTTCTGGATGACCAGGCCGTAGGCCTTGCCGTCAAACTTGTAATCGCCGACCTTGTCCGCCCAGGAGGGGGTCCAGTCCGCGATGGTCAGGTTTTCGTACTGGCCGTTGATCAGCTGGCTCCAGCGGACTTCGTTGAGGCCGAAGATCACGTCGGCGTCCTTGTTCTCGTTGGCGGCCTGCACGGCGGCAGTATCGCCGGAGATGACGGAGTTGTCGTCGATGGAGATGTCAAAGCCGGCTTCCTTGGCGGCCTTGATCAGCCAGGTGGTGCGCTCGGAGGAGTTGGAGTTGGAGTAGATGCGGATGGTATAGCCGTCCGCGAACGCCGCGGAGCACAGCGACAGCGCCATCACAGCGGTCAAAAACAATGCCAGAGCTTTCTTCATAGGGAAAAGCCTCCTTCATAAAATTATGTAAATGAACACCGGGCATCTTCAGGAATTATAGCATCACACCGGTCAAATGTAAACTGTTTTTTCGCCGGATAGGGCCGGACCGATACAATTTCGGTCAAATTTCAGTCGACGATGTTCCGCATCCACACGCCTTTTTTGATCAGGACATACCCGATCACGCCCTTGAGGATGTCGATGGCCTCGCACAGGGCGAACACCGCGGCCACCGGAAGCGCCGCATCGGATATCAGGAGGCGGGTGGCGGGGACCTTCAGCACCCACAGGTAGGCCGAATCGAACAGGAATGTGATCCAGGTGCGTCCCCCCGACCGCAGGACGAAATACGCGCTGTGGCAGAAGGCGTAGAGCATCCCGGCGCAGGCGGTCACCCGCATCAATTGCACCGCCAGGGAGCGCACCTCGTCGGTGGTATTGTACAGCCGCGGGAACAGGGGCGCGGCGGCGAACAGCACCAGGCCCGCGGCCAGGGCCAGGGCCATGGAAAAGGCGATCAGCCTGCGCACGGTGACCCGGACCCTGTCAAATTCCCGTGCCCCCAGCTGCTGCCCCACGATGATGGACACCGCCGTGCCCATGGAGATCCACAGGATATTGAAAAGGTTGGCGATGGTGGAAGAAATATTCATCGCGGCCACCGCCATCAGGCCCCGGGTGGAGTAGCACTGGTTGACGGCGGTCGTGCCGGAGCTCCACAGAAGCTCGTTGATCAGGAGGGGCATGCCCTTAAGCATGATCTGCTTCACCAGGGGAAGCGGCACGCTCAGCCCCCGGTAGGCATCCCGGATGAAGGGCATGCGTTCAGAGTGCCTGTGGGTCCAGGAGACGATGATCAGGCATTCCGCCCACCGGCTGATCACGGTGGCCAGGGCCGCGCCTTCCGCCCCCATGGCCGGCGCGCCGAAACGCCCGAAGATAAGGATCCAGTTGCCCGCCAGGTTCAAAAGAATGGCGGCGATCCCGGCTTTCATCGGCAGCAGGGTCTCTCCGCATTCCCTGAGGGTGGAGGCGTAGGCCTGCTGCAGCGCAAAGGGCAGAAGCCCCCAGAGCATCATCCGCATATACCGCTCGGCGTACATCTGCGTCAGGGCGATGTCCCCCGTTTCGCCGCCCTCGTGCAGGAACAGGGCCACCAGGTCCCCGCCCGCAAAAATAAACACGCCCAGTCCCCCCAGCAGCAGGACCATGGACAGCATCATTTTGAACCGGAAGGTGTTCCTGATCCCCTCCCGGTCCTGCCGTCCGTAGTACTGGGCCGTAAAGATGCCCACGCCCCCCATGCCTCCGAAAAGGCACAGGTTGAAGACGAACAGCAGCTGGTTGACGATGGACACTCCGCTCATCTGTTCGGTGCCCACCGCGCCCACCATCACATTGTCCAGCAGGTTCACAAAGGTGCTCAGGGCGTTCTGCAGCATCACGGGGATCACCACCGCGCCGAGCATCCTGTAAAAGGCCCTGTCGCC
Source organism: Clostridia bacterium (assembly GCA_017524725.1). Classification (GTDB taxonomy): domain Bacteria; phylum Bacillota; class Clostridia; order Christensenellales; family Aristaeellaceae; genus RUG756. The sequence continues at coordinate 77,259 of JAFXUZ010000067.1, forward strand.
GATATATTTTTTCAATCCGCTCTCCCGGTCCGTCAACTTATCGCACATACTTCCTCCGGAACATTTCTTTCAATCAGACCACATGGCACAAAAGGCATTGTATCACGCCCGCGGATGGCATGCAACCGCCGGAAAAAAGCAAGTGCCGTCATGACACTTTATGATCCCGATCATTCCTCGCCGGATCCTTCCCCCGCCGTTTCTTATGCCTTCTATTTCCATTCTGCGTTTTACGTTCATTTTTCTCTTGACACAGCCGCCTTGCGGTGGTAAGATATCACTGTTCGATCCGGTTACGGTCGCATGGCTCAGTTGGTAGAACCCACTGGTCAAGTTATCAAACTGCCGGTTCATGAGTATCTCAAGTGACCGGCCCACTGGTAGACAAGACCGACATGCGCAGGAAGCTGAAATGACCGAACGATTTCAGCGGAAATGGCTAAAAAGTTCGGAATAAGGTCGCATGGCTCAGTTGGTAGAGCACATCGTTCACATCGATGGGGTCACAGGTTCGAGTCCTGTTGCGACCACCACAAACCCTTGAAAACACTCCGTTTTCGAGGGTTTTTCATTTTCCTGGGAGGCCGATATGTTCATTTTGGCGAGCCGAAATGAACGGAATCCATCACGCCGTTCACATCGAAAAAACAGATGATTTCCGAACGATACATTCTTCTCCCCTGCCCGGAGGGGTGTTCAAAATCCGGGGTGTTCACCGTCCTGCATAACAAAGCGCCTGCCTCTTGAGATACACGCGTCGGTATGGCTCAAGTGACAGGCACTTTGTGTCGAGGTGAACGATGTGATAGAAATCGGTGTGGCTTAAGAGCCGGAATCAGTGTGAACGAAGTGGTGGAAAGCCATCAATTACCATGTGTTTTGTGGTTCAGCAATAAGATTTTTGTTGAAAAAATAAGCCAGCTTTAGATTGTCGCCATAGAAATAGCATTCAAAATCAATAACAAAATCCGTCAAGCCCTCTTCTTCCACAGTACGACCGCCCTGTACAAACCATCCCTGCTCGTTCATGTAATGACCGTTATTGAAGTGCTGGATAAAAATATGAAGATCAGTATAGCCAAGAGCCACTAACACGGTTTGAATTTGCTCTTTTATTGCTTCATCATGTACAAATGGCTGGTCCAGGTCAAATACACCGTTTCCAATCAGTGCCTGAATTTTGTCAAGCGAATCTACTTGTGCCAGAGCCTCTCTTATTTCTGTTTGCTCAGGGGTAGTGTTCCCCAGTCCATCATACATGCGATTAGCAATAAATCGTTCTTCCGGGGACAGTTGATCCGCATACTTCCGGATCAACTCTTCCCATCGCATTTGACATTCTACTTCTTCAGCTGATGCAAAGGAAATGCTCATAAGCACAACCAGAGCAATAATGATGCAGGTGATTTTTTTCATCGTGAGTTTCCTCCTTTTATTTGTTGGCGTCATTTATTCCATCCTTACAGCATAATCAAGAAGAATATAACCCTCATGCATTTCACCGTCCTTTTCATATGAAATATGCAACCACAAATCATGCTGAACATCTTCGTCCAGTCCAAGATTGTCAGGAATAATTGCCTGAACAGCATCATATAACCCGATAACGGTCGCTTGTGTTCCTTCACTCAAGTATTCTTCAGCAGAAGGCAGGTATAGCAGCCAAGGCTCAGAGAGAACAGGCGTGTCCTTTTGTCCATCTCTATGAACGAAGATCGTGTCTCCTTCTTTTATTCCCCTCCAGTCAACAACTCGTTCAGATGCTCCCGCCATATCAAAGCTGCTCTCGACATGTAGAACTGTATGATCTTCAGCGCTTACTGTTACACTGTATAAGTCGGCTAAAGATTTATTCTCCGTTTTCTGCGATACCCAGGTGAAAGTATATGTTTCATCTCCTAACGTCGTCTCGTTATAGTCGCAGCGTTCCATCATCGTATAAGCACTTAATTCATCAATCGGAATCCCATATTTTTTGTAAAGGGCCTCCTTGGCTGTATCAATCAATTCTGCTCGCTGATCGGCATTATCCTTTGGGCTTGGCACCGGTTCATCTCCATACTCCTGCAGGAATTGTGTCTGATCCTCGATAGACCAGAACCTCATTTCTCCTTTCTCACTTTCCCATTGCTTACGTGCTTCAATGATTGAAAGGGTTACAGCCAAAGCGGAAGCTGTTAGAATAAAACAAACAAGAACAGCGGTTAGGGCAAAAGATAAACGGCAAGGAAAATGGAGCTTTTGATTTTTTCTGGTAATATTCATCATCATTTTTTCGTGTTCCATTGGCGAAACGCTGATGGGATCAAGTTTCATTGAAAGAGCCCGGTCAATTCCGGTGTTCATGCGTTTCCCTCCTTCAACAGCAAATAGGCTTTATGTAGTCTTTTACTTACTGCAGGTTGGCTTATTCTCAATGTTCTCGCTATGTTGGTAATGCTCATGTGGTGATAATGATAGAGCAACAATACGACTTTATTTTTCTCAGGCAATCGTGCAATGTCTATCCACAGCTCATAATACTGAAAATTCATATCAGCATAGTTTTCATCGTTTGCAATTGAATCAACAATTATTGTGTCCTTATTCCTTTTGAAGTACCGTAGCCTGAGATAGTCTTTACATGTGTTGATTGCAATTCGGTAAATCCAGGTGTATATGGAACTGCTGTTTTTCCCTTGATATCGATGCATGCTTTTCCACACCTTAACAAAGGTGTCTTGTAATGCATCTTCTGCGTCTGTTATATTGTTGAGCATTCCATAGCATAATCGCAGGATATCGTTCTGATAGGCTTCCATCAGCTTATCAAATTGCATCTCCCGCTCCTCATCAGCCAAAGAGCAGCACTCCTTTCCTGAAGTTTTTGCTGCAGCCGGTAAAGGACGTCTTCATGTCCTTTCAATTTATTAGACGGTATTAATCGAAAAATAATAACCGGCGAAGTATTTTTTGATAGTGGTTATTCGTTTCATGTCTTGAGAATCCTGCAAATCAAAAACCCCCCACGAGGCACATCACCCCGTGGGAGTTCGTATTTTCCGGCGCTTATGCCGCGATCTTCATGTACTGCTCAACGCTGATTCGGAACTTAATCTCGACCTCATAGTCATGGTTGATTTCGATCCGCTCCACCAGCCGGGCAATGATCATGTGCTTTGTTTCCGCGTTGGCCTCATCGAAGGTGTCCGCCCAGGAAAGCAGGTCAGCCACTTCCTGTGTGGCGTCCATGGCGGCTTCCTTCTCCTTTTCCATCCTGGCCTTGGCCTCTTCCATCCGGCGCTGAGCGGTTTCCAGCTTTTCCTTGTACTTCGGCATCATGGAGTTGACGATGCTGATATCCACGGTGTTCTCCCCCGTGAGGAACTTCATGGCCTGATCCTCCAGGGCGTTCATCTGCTTGTGGGCTTCAAAGAAATCCTTTTCGGCCTGCCTGTAGGCCACCTCATACACATCGCCGTGGTTTTCCTTCGCCTTCTCCAGCAGGGCCGCTTCCGGCTTCTGTTTGATGATGGAAAGAATCCGGCGAATCTCATAGAGCACCGTTTCGTTGATGGTATCCGCACAATATGAGCTCTGCCCGGAGCAGGATTCCCGCGCATTGATCTTGCGGTAGCAACGGTAACAGTCACGCTCATAGAGCTTTTCCGTTCCGTCAGCCAGTTTCCGGCGGGTCGTGTTATGGCTGAAGGTCAGCCGTGATCCGCAGTCGGCGCAGAAGATCAAACCGGAAAGCAGGCTCCGGGTATCCGTCCGCTCCGGCACCTTCATTTCGTGTTTCAGGCAGGTGGCCCGGCCCTTGACCGTCTCCTGGCATTTTTCCCATGTGGCTTCATCGATGATCTGCAGGTGTTCCTGCTTGGGCGAGTAGGTGTCGCCCATACGCATGTAGCCCAGGTAGATCCGGTTGTCGATCAGCGCCCGGACAGAAGTCGCCCGCCAGAGGGTCGTTCCGCGCTTGGTCTTGATGCCCCGCTCATTCAGGTAGTTGGCCACCCGGTTTGTGCCGTAGCCTTCCTCGATCAGAAGATGGAAAATCTCCCGGACGATGACTGCCTCATCCTCGTCAATGACCAGATCTCGCACCGGCTGATTTTTCTTATTGGTTCGGCCCTTGTGCACCAGCTTGTACCCGTAAGGCAGGTAACCTCCCCGGTACTGGCCGTCCTCGATCATCTGCAGGTGCTTGGTGCGCACACGGATGGAGGTTTTTTCGCTTTCGCCGGATGCCTGCCAGAACCGGATGTAGTTGAGCAGCTTGTCCACGTGGGTGTCGAAGCGCTGCTGCCCCTCGCGGGTGCTCCAGACCTCGATGCCCTGCTGAACAAACCACTGCACCACGAACGGCGTCTCATCCTCACGCCTGCCCAGGCGGTCGAACATGAAAACCAGCAGGACGTCGAATTCGCCCTTGATGGCTTTCTTCTTGATCTCCACAATGGCATCGCGGTCGCTTGCCGCAACTTTGTAGCCCGAGACGCCTTTTTCAGAGATTTCCTCAACGATCTCCCAGTCCGGATGTGTGGCGGCGTAGTCCCTGCAGGCGATACGCTGCATGGGGATGTCGTCGTGATCCACCTGACCAACGGTGGAAACACGGTAGAG
>JAFXUZ010000068.1 GCA_017524725.1 Clostridia bacterium
AATGGTCAACCTGCTGCTTGTAACGAATTTGACTGATCCGCGGATGGTGTTGCTGCGAATGCTTAAAGGGTTATGCGTTGAAAAACGTCGAAAATCGCGACCATTACAAATGACTTGTGTTTTAAGTTAGTGCATATGGGGCCGGTCCGGTGCGCGAGTGTTCTTCGCGCACGGGACCGGCCCCGGTCTTTGGTATGGCGCCTTACCAGAGGCATATCCTGTCTTCGGGCGCACAGTACATGCCCGAGCCTTCCTGAACGGCAGGATAAGCGCGGTAGAATTCGTCCACCTGGGCAAAGCAGAAGTTGGTCCTTACGAAGTGGGCCGGATGGCCGTCGGAGGCGTAATTGCTGAGGGCGTTTTCCCGGGTCGGGAAGCTGCGGTAGAATTTCCCGGCCAGGGTGCGGAAGAACAGGTCGTAATCAAAGCCTTCGTTTTTTTCCGCCAGGTCCAGCACCAGTCTGAGGCCTATCAGGTCCGCGGCCGCTTCAAAGAATGTGTGATGGCCGTCCAGCATGGTTCCGTCCGCCAGTTCGATGCGGCTCAGGCTTTCCGACATGCGCTCCACCTTTTCATTGAATTTCACATGATCCTCTTCCGTCAGCACGCAGTTGTAATTGCCGTCCCAGCCGTATTCCACCCCATGGTTTTCAAAGCCGTGGGACATTTCGTGGGCAATGGTCTGTCCGATGGTGGCGAGCAGGGTCTCCCGGGAGGATGGATTGCAGAACTCCGGCTTCAGGACGCCGGTCATCATGTAAAAGGTGTTTCTGGACGGCTCATAGATGGCGTTGGCAGCGATCATGGAATCGACGCTCATAAACCGGTGCCCCCGGTCATAAGGTTTTCCCGCAAGGCTGAAAAGCATCTGGCGTTCGAATTTGTCATACTGAACGGCCGCCTGCAAAAGGTTGATGCCCTCTTTGGACAGCGCTTCGAGCAGCGGTGCGTAATCCGTCCGTTCCTCCGGGGTCACGATGACCACTTCCATCGTTTCGGCCTTTTTGACCGCGTTCTCCCGGGACTTTTCGGAAAGCCATTCGCAGCGGCGCATCCTGTCCGCCAGCGCCTGCCTGCATTCCTCGGTGAGTTCCTTGATTTGGGTGCGCAGCTCGGGGGAGATGCAGGAATCCGCATAGGCCTGTTCGGTAAGGAAACGGGTATGGTAGCACATGTACGTGAACGCAGCGTTCCGGAAGGATACGTCCTCAGCATCATTGGCCTTGGCATAAGTGGCGGGATCCAGGTAATCCACGGCGTAGCGGTACATGGACAGGCAGACCATGGCCTTGAACATCTCCAGGTTTTCTTCCCTGTACTGGAGCTGCATAAAATGATATATCTCCGGGGAGCTGATCTCAAGCAGCGTTCCTTCGGACGGACGGATGCCCAGGCTTTCCAATTCGTCCGCCAGGGGAATGCAGGTCATCAGAAGCTTATCCGGGGTTGGGTTCACGTCCTGTCCGTTTTCGTCCGTCCCGTGCCAGTCGGCAAAGCTGCTCTTGCTGTCCAGATGGTACTTCACCAGGCGCTCCGTCATCTGCTTTGCGCCTTCCGCGTCCCAGCCCAGCAGCAGAAGCTCTTCCTCCAGATGATTTTTATCCAGCCAGTCTTCTTCTTTGGCGGGCTGTTCGTCCTCCGCATCAAATTGCAGCCGCGGCACGACGTCCACCTCGATGATCTGCAGTGCGAACCTGGCGGGATCCGTATTGGAACGCTCCAGCTGGAACGTGGCGTAGGGCATGCCGAACAGGAAGTCTTCCCTGCGGCAGAGGGCGGAAAGCTCCTCCAGGGTTTTTACTGCCTTTACCTGACGCACGTATTCCATCACCGGCTCCAGCCCGTCTTTTTCACGGCGTTCCGTGTCCATGATCAGGGACGTGATGATCTTAAGGGCTTTGGTCTCGGTGGTCGCCCCGGCGTCCACCATGCTCCAGATCTCGTCCGTCATCTCCTTTACGACGCGGGATCCGATGCTGTCGCTTTCCTGGCCTTCCATGGGGGGACGGGCGGGCTGCGAGTGCAGGTCGTAATTGATGTTCAGGTAATAATTGTCTTCCAGGGCGGGCCGTTCCTTCGGCAGGTTCCCGGGAAGTTCCGGGTTCACCCAGGGCTTGCCCTCCAAATGCTGTCCTTCGGCAAGGACTCCCGCCATAAGGCCGGTCAAAAGGCATACAGCCAGCAGGATGCCGATCGCTTTTTTCATTAAAATAATCCTCCTTCGCGTTTCAGCCGGCCGGTCCGGCGTCCGGTCCATCTGTTCAGTTTCGCTGTGTTCGTCTTTTTCATTATACTATTCCGTGTCAACCGCGCCCCATGCGCGCTGTGCTTTTTTGCCTGCCCGGGCTTATCACGGCGGGGGCATGAATGTATACGCCTTGGGTCCGGGCGGCGGCAGGGGAACAGGGAAAAAAACGTCATTTATATGTATATGGGATCGCCGAGGAACTGTGTTATACTTTAAGGGGGCTCCGCACGGCATACCCGCGGGGCGTCCCGGAAAACGGAAGGAACGCGCCCCGGTACCTGTTTCCGTATCGCAGGGCGCGGCGACGGGGGAGGAAAACCGTATGCCTTGGAAGTGTCCCAGGTGCGGCAGGGTGTTTGACAGGCAGGATCAGCACCATTTCTGCGAAAAACCGCAGACGATCGACGATTACATCGACTCGCAGGACCCGGCGGCGCAGCCGAAGCTCCGGGAGATCAGGGCCATTCTGCGGTCCGCCCTTCCGGACGCGGAGGAGCGCATTTCCTGGTCGATGCCGACTTACTGGAAAGGGCGGAACCTGATCCACTTCGCCGCCTCCAAAAAACACATCGGGCTTTATCCCGGCGGCGAGGCGGCGGCGGTGTTCGCAGATAAGCTGGAGGGCTATGACGTGAGCAAGGGCACCATCCGGCTGCCGTATGACAAGGACCTGCCTGCGGAACTGATCGCGGAGATCGCCGTGTGGTGCCGGGCCAGGAACGGGAAATGACGGAAAGGGGACGGTGTATGATCGATATATTAAGGGACAGGTTTTTCGCGAACCCCGCGCGCCATACGGGCGTGGAATGGGAGGACGTGGAAGCGCGCCTGCGCCAAAGCCCGGAGGTGCTTGACGTACTGCGGCGCATGGAGGAAAGCGGAGGGGAACCGGACACGATCGGTTTTCCGATAGGCGCCGGAGGGCTGGTCTTCTGCGACTGTTCCGCGGAATCTCCCGCCGGACGCAGGAGCCTGTGCTATGACGACGCAGCGCTTTTAAAGCGCAAAAACAATCCGCCGGCGGGGAGCGCTGTGCGCCAGGCGCGGGAAATGGGCGTGGAACTGATGCCGGAAACGCTCTACCGCAGGCTGCAGGAGCTTGGGGAGTTCGATTTGAAAACCTCGTCGTGGATCGCGACCCCGGACGGGATCAGGCAGAAAGGCGGGGCCCTGTTTTGTGAAAGACGGTATGGCAGGGTATTCACTTTCCACAACGGGGCTGATTCCTATTATACGGTCCGCGGGTGGAGGGGCTGGTTCAGCGTACCCTGACCGGGCAAAGCCCTGTTCCGGCGCCCCCGGCTCCGATCCCGGACCGGGTTATTTTGAAGCGGGAGGGTCCCCTGTGCAGGGGCCCTCCCGCGTGCGTCTGCCGCTTCCCGGCAGGCCGGTTGATACCTGTTCAAAACGATTTGAAACAACGTCAGTACATTTCGTCCATGATCTGGTTCAGCCTCTGGCGGTCGTAGAAGCTGGACAGCTTCGTCAGGGTCACGTCGGGCTCCACGCCCCGGTCCACGTCGTAGAAGGAGCCGTTTTTTACAAAGGCCAGGCGCCTGTAGCCGGAGATCCTGAACACGGTGCCCCAGGCCGTGGTCATATACTGCACCACGCAGCTGCCGCCGCCCGACTGGGTGCCAAGCAGGGTCACAAGGCCGCTGGTCTTGAACACCCAGGGCACCAGGTTGGCGCAGGAGAAGCTGACGGGCGAGGTCAGGCAGTACAGGGCGTAGTCGCCGGCCAGGTAGTCCTTGTCGTCAAATACGCGGTCCAGGTTGGCGTCCACGGCATACTGGCTGGTCCCCTGGGCGCCGGTAAAGGTGTTCACGTTGGTGACGGTCGCTTCGCCCAGGAACCAGCCCATGACGAATACCGCCGCGTCCGCCTGGCCGCCGATGTTGTTGCTCAGGTCCAGCACCACCCGCTGGATGGGGCTGCCCTCCCGGGTGATCTTGCGGTGCGCGTACAGGATAAGGGATACGGTGTCCGTGACGCACTTCGGGTCGTCCAGGTCCAGGGAGTAGTAATCGAAATCGGAGTCGTACTGGAAGTCGTCGAAGGTGACGTACGCGGTGTTGCCCACCTCCTGGTAGTAATACCAGCCGTCCGGATAGTACCTTGCGCGGGCCGAATTATACAGCGTGGTATACCGGCTGTCCATGATGGAGGAAAAACCGTAGCCCCGGGACTCCAGTTCCCTGTCAAATCCGGTCAGCCAGGAATTGTATTTGTAGCTGCTGTGCAGGTCGTCCAGGTAGTAGTGGATCAGGTTGACCAAAGCCTGGTCGGCCACGGCGGCGTCCGGGCTGGCCAGCTGTTCATAGTAATCGGTGCGCGCCACCAGTTCCATGAAGCTGGAAATGCTGTGGGCGTCCTTCAGGCCGTAGAAGTGGTCCAGTTCCATGCACAGTTCGCCCAGGCCGTACTCGGCGAATTCGGGGCTGCGTTGCCCGCCGGACGCGCCGTAATACAGTTCGCCCAGCTCCGTTTTTTCCAGGACGTTCTCGCCCGCATCGTTCCGTTTTTCCTGCACGAACATCCCGGGGCCGCCCAGGAAAATGGCTTCCCCGTTGTACGCCTGGATGATGGAGGCGGAGGGCATGCAGAGGGTCAGCTCCAGCGCCGTATGCAGCGGCAAAAGGTATTTGCCGTCCTGCGCCGCATAGGGGATCTGGTATTCGTCCAGGAAGATCGCCTGGGAGTTGCCCGGGCGGTTCATCAGCGGGTCGCCCGTGCGCTTGAACAGCTCCGGCTGGTTTTTGCTGTTCACGCCGGGATGGTACAGGATGTCCAGCCGGTTTTGGCCGGACTCCGCCGCAAAGGTATCGAAGTTGGTGTAGATCACGGTGCCCATATCAAAGCTGAACAGCACGGCGGAGTCGTTTACGGTGTTGAGGATGGCGTACAGCTGGGATTCCTCGTCCCACATGCCGGTCAGCACCGTATTTGTCTTCAGCGCTTCCGCTATCTGGGCTTCCACGTCCATCAGGTCCGGCAGGTTCAGGTAGGGCATGTCCGCCACGCCGTCCAGGAAGTACAGTGGCACTTCCCGGGGCAGGCGGCCCACATTGCCCAGGTACAGGGGAACCTGCTTTGTTTCGATCCGGTGGGTCTGCTGTGTTTCCTCCGCGGCCGGCGCCGCGGCAGGCGCCTCGCCCAGCGCCGCGCAGCAGCCCAAAGCCAGTTCGGCGCTGAGCAGGATGCTGATGATCTTCTTCATATTTGTTCTCCTTCTTTCCGGCAGCTGTTCACCCACGTCTGCCGCGCTGGGGATCAAGTCCCCGCAATGATCCGTGCAGTACTAATTCTGCATATTTGAATAAAACCCTTTTTCCGCGCTTTTTTTTCCCGAAACAGATCCCCCGGCGGGTCCCGCTGCGCTGCCATGGCGCCCGGAAGGCGCGTATATACTTCTGTCCGGCCGGCAGACCGGACCGAATGTAAGAAAGCATCAGGCCCTCAGGGGCGGAAAGAGGCAGAAGATATGAGCATCAATGAGGCAAAAAAGAACAGGCCGGTCATCAAACGGTTATTGCTGGGCTTTCTTGTTCTGGCGCTGTGCTTCGCGGCCGGCATGGCGGCGGCGGAGGAAACCGCGGAGCAGGGCCCGCGTCCCCACGCGGAGATCGGTACGGTCGCCCTTCAGGATAACGGGCTTCCGGTGGTATACCTGACCGTCGACCCGGACGAATACCGGAAAGTGATCGAAAGCAACATGCACGACTACCAGACGGCGGGCGCGTCCGTCCGCATCACGGTGCCGGAGGGCTATGTCAGCGAATACGGCGAATTCGATTTATCGTTTGCCGGCAGGGATCTTTCCCTTGAATACATCCGGGGCCGCGGGCATTCCACCTGGTCGCAGGAAAAGAAGCCCTTCAAGATCAGGTTTGCGGAAAAGGTGGACCTTTTCGGCATGGGCAGGGGCAAAACCTGGGCCCTGATGGCAAACGCCTATGACGTCAGCCTGCTCAAGAACCACGTGGTCAGCTATATCAGCGGCGCCATGGGATTCGAACATAATCCCAAATTCGTCCCGGTGGATCTGGTGGTCAACGGCAAATACATGGGCAGCTACGAGATCAGCCCCTTTGTGCAGGTGGCGGAAAACAGCCTGAACATCGAGACCGTCAAGCCTGACGCGGCGGCGGGCGACGATATCACCGGCGGCTACCTGATTGCCATGGAACCCTATTTCAACGAACCCGATATCAACAGGATCACCACCAAAGGCGGCATCAAGTTCATGATCAAGACGCCGAACCTGTCCAGATACGGTGAGGAAAACCAGGCGGCCCGGCAGGCGCAGCACGATTATGTGCAGGATTACCTGCAGCGGCTGGAGGATGCCATCTTCGCCAAGGACGGCCGCAACGGCGCCGGCGAGCATTACAGCGACCTGATGGACCTCAGGACTGCCGCCGCCTACTGGTGGGTGCAGGATTTCACCCACAACGGCGACGCTTTCCGGAGCCCCAGCACCTACCTGTACAAGGAAAAGGGCAAAAAGCTTTGCTGGGGTCCCCTGTGGGATTTCGACATCGCCCTGAACCCGGTGGGCAGCTACGGGGACCTGGACAGCAAAATGTTCTGGCTCGACTACCTGCGCCAGTACAGCCCGGAATATCAGCAGATCCTCAGGGAGACCTGGACCAGGCTGGATCAGGTGATCGAGGAGGTCGCCCGCGACGGCGGCGTCCTGGACCGGTACGCCGACCGTATCAAAAAGTCCTGGGAAAACAACAAACAGCTGTGGAACCCCACGGACAAGGACCTGGACCAGGTGATCGGCGCCATGAAGGAGGACCTGAACCTGCACAGGAAAGCCGTCACCGCCAACCTGGACAGTGAGCTGCCCAACGTGCTGGCCGAGATCACCTTTATGAACGGCGATTCCGTGCACGCGAAGGTGCAATCTTACCGGCGTATGGGCCTTGAGGACACCCGTTTCCCCGCCGCGCCCGTGAAGGAAGGCTTCACCTTCGTCCGCTGGGTCGGCCCGGACGGAAAGACCTTTGAGCCCTACACAAGCCTGACCGCGCCCATCACCGTGAAGGCGGAATTCGCCCCCGCCAAATGATCCCCTGCGCGCCGCGCGTGTCCCGAATGCGCGGCAAGCCGCAAGGCGCCTCTTCGGAGGCGCCCTTTTTTGTTTGCCGGGAGGCGCGTCATAACGCCCGCAGCCCGTAGTCCCGGAGGCACTGCCCGAGCCCTTCCAAAGCGGTCTGAAAACAGACGCCGGCCTTTTTCAGCTTCCCGCAGTCCATCCACAAATGGGGTAGCGGCCCGGCGTCACGGAGGACGACGGGGAGGCCCAGCTCGTTTTTCAGCCACTGTGCCGTTTCCAGCATGGTGAGGCTGTTTTCGCTGCCGTAGTTGTACACCCCGCCGGGCAGGGCCGCGGCCCGGCTGATATGGCCCGCCGCCTCCCGCACGTAGGTGACGGCCCGGTGCTGGGTGGACGAAAAGGACAGTTCGCCACCCCGGAGCATGTTCACCAGGAAATTGCCCCGGTTGGGCACCCCGTACATCGGCATGTCGTACATCCACGTGGCCCTAAGGACCACGATATCCGGGCTTATGTCCAGCACCCTTTCCTCCATCTCCAGCTTATGCCTTGCATACAGGTTGGCGGGCTTCGCCGTTTCCTCCGTATACGGGCCGTTCCCTTCGCACCCCCTGTATACCTGGTCGGTGCTGAAAACGACGGTCTTCACCTTTGTGCACGCAAGCATCACGGGGATCTCCACATTGGCGTGATAAGATCCGGCCGGGTCCTTTTCGCATTCTGAAATATCGGACATGGCGGCCGTGTGGACGATCATGTCCGGTTCGAATTCGTCGACCAGCCGCTTCACCGTGTCCGCGTCCGCATCCCTGAGGGACGGGCAGGGCGCCGCGTCCTTCACCTGCGCCATGATTCGCGCGCCGACGAATCCCCGAGGGCCTGTAACAAGCATTTTCATGGGAGGGACCTCCTTGAAGGGGCATTATTTGACGTTAAACAATGTTTGGGGATAGGGGTCGGGAAGCGATGGAGCCGGGGGATTATTCTGTGGTTGTTTTCTGAGAAAGACGAATGATGCAGGATGGTGCTTTTGATCAGTATCCAAGCTTGTTGATGAACTGCTTTAATATCATGATCCGGTCCCGGGTATCCACGCCGTCTTCGTTCTGCGGGATCTTTACTGTTTCAATGACCTCATTACCTGCATTGCTGCGCAGCACGAACGAATCGTTCGTGCAGATAATATGTACGTCCCCATATATAAGGCGCTGTCCCATGTATCTTTCTTCAAGATGAGCCGCATCAGCTTCCTTGAGATAGGGTATATACGTACTGGACGACCAATTGAACCTGGTCTGCATTACAGAAAACAGGTATTTGCTGTTCATAGTGTCGCTGCTGCTGAACTTGCCGTAGCTTCCCGGACGGAAAGAACTGTATTTTACGTAATAGTACCGCCAGGGATATTCTCCCGCGGACTCACAAGCATCGATAAACTCGTTTGTAATGCTCCGTAATATATTGTCTGTGAATGTTTCGGCTTTTGTCAGCAGAGTCACAAGGATGGATCCGGTCGTTTCAAATCCTGTATTGGCGCTTTTATGAAACAGTTCGTCCCATGCGGTCTTAATATTCTTTGAACCGTACTGGTACTATATCATAGAATTCATCAATATAGAAAGCTACACAGCAGTCCAGAACTGTTTTCCAAAATGGTGATTTATATTAGATATTTTTTGATCCAATACGAAATAATCCTTACTTCATTCCGTCCAATAAGTGAAGGAGGTGAGCAGCGGATGCAAGGGATCAAGGCGCCTGATCCAGGCATCGAACAGCAATTCTGTGATCTTGTGAACACCTATCAAACCCAGCTTTTGCGAATGTGTTATTTGCACTTGCAGGATAAAGGATTGGCGGAGGATGCTGTTCAGGAAACATTCATCAAGGCATATAAAGCGCTGCCAAACTACCGCGGCGAAAGCAGCATGAAAACCTGGCTCATGCGGATTGCGATCAATTCCTGCCGGGACGCGCAAAGAACAGGCTGGTGGAAGCATATCAGCCGCCGTGTTTCCCTGGATATGCTGCCGGAACTGTCGGGCGATCTTTCCGAGGATGCTCTCACGGTGAATCTGGAAATCGCCCGGCTGCCCGGAAAGCTCCGGGAAGTGATTCTGCTCTATTACTATTCCAATATGCAGATCACGGAAATCGCCGAGGCGCTGGAGCTGGCTCCCTCCTCGGTATCAGGACGGCTCAGAAGAGCCAAAGACAAGCTGCGCATTGCGCTGAAAGGAGTGTATTTCGATGAGTGACCAAAGAGACAAGCGATTTGTTCAGGAATCCATCGATTCCGGCCTTTCTGTGATGCAGGGAGATCCCTGGCTGGCGCAGCGGATCATGAATCAGGAAAGGACGGGTGGATTCATCGTGAAAAAAAGGTTATCGGTCGGCCTTGTGCTGGCCATTGTATTGATGCTGATTGCCGTCACAGCGCTGGCGGTGGTGCTGCTCACACCCAAGGAGGTTGTGGAGCAGGTTGTTGTGCCCACCGCGCAAAGCAATATGCAGGAAAACTATACCTATGAGGATCTAAAAAAACTAATAAGCATTCTGAATGAAAACGGCATCACGCTGGACGAGGGTTCCACGCTCATGCAAGCATTCCATGCGGGCAAAGGCTATTGGGAAAAGGATACCATCGATGAAATCTGTTGCAGTGCCTTTGGCAGAAATCAGGGATTATGGACACTGGAGCAAAAACACTGGTATGGAGAAATAATGGCAACCATCGGAGTATGGGGTAGAAACATCTGGCTCCTTCCGGAAGGCGAGGAAATAAGCCTTTCAGAAGCCAGGGCCTTGGCCGTCAAGACCTTGAAGGATGCTTACGACGCGGAGCTGCCGACAGAAAGTAATGATGACTGGGAAGTATATGAAACCTTTGAACTTGTGTGGCAGCCGGAAACGGACAGTTATCCCCGGGAAAACGCGCAGTGGACGGTTTGGTTTTCCCGGCGTAGCGGTGGCAGCCTGTCCTACGATGTGACCTTTGACCGCTTCGGGCAGAATGCAGTGCCCTGGAGGGCGAGTTTCCTGGAACACATCAACACGAAGGACTTGGGTGCCGTGATGGAGGATTTGGAGGAGCGGGAAGGCACCTGCACTCAATGGTCCTTAGAAACGTGGGCAGAGTTTGGCAACCTAATCAGCGGCATGGAAATGACGGGCCAAAATGGCTGGTTGTATCAGCACGCGGGCTACTGCCTGCCGCCGGAAGGGGCGATCAGAGCTGAAGAGGCGTTTGAGATCGCACGAAAAGAAACTGGCGCATCCGGCTGGATCGGCGAAAACATCATTTGCTGCACGGATCATGACCGGCCTATCTATAAGATTTGCCAGCGCGTTTTTCTGGACGGCAAGCAAAAGGGCGGCAGATACGACCACATATGGTGCGCGGAAATCGACTGCATGACGGGTGAAGTGCTGGACGTGCGGGAATACATGTATACTCCGGACAGCAACCCCATGATGATGTACGTACCCTTCTCTCTGCTCACAGAAGTTCCTTCCTTCAAAAAGGAGTACAATTCTGTGGACGACGAGCAGCGAGCGCTGAGTCAAGCGGAACGGGAATCGGTATATCAGGCGGAATACGGTGCTGCTTCGATATATTTCCTGCCCCTTGAAAAGCAGGCGGAGCTGTTTGGCGGTTTCCATACAGCACCATCGCAGGAGGAATATGACAAAGCGCTGGCGATTGCTCGAAAAGCTGTTGCGGAAAAGTATGGCGCGGATGCCCTGAAAACGCTGGGTGATTACAAAACCGGTGTCATACATCAGGAGAACAGCAGTGTGGAAACCGGTGAACCTCAGCACGTTTGGGACTTTATGTTCACCACCGATCCCACCTATCTTTCCGACGGCTATCGTGTACAATTTCGGTATCCTGCGGATGATAAAAGCGAAGAGAAAACAGTGCTCGATTTGACGGTGGAGCACGCCAACCTGGGCAACGGATGACCTTCCAGAAACAATGAAAAGGTTTTGGCGGCCTGCGAAGGCCGCCATTCTCTTTTTGTGGTAATATAAGGGTTGGTTCTACAAATAATATCAAAAAACACCTTTTCGGTGAATAATATCCCCTTTTCTGCTCGTCTGTAACGATGAAGGAGGTGATCGGCGATGGAACGTGCTGAGGTACCCAGCATGAGCCGGGAGCAAAGACTCTCAGAATGGATCGAAGATTATTCTGATACGATCCTGAGAACCTGTTATCTGTATCTGTCCGATCATAGCCAGGCCGAGGATGCCACCCAGGACACCTGGATCAAAGCCTGGAAGCACATGGATGAATTTGAGCGCAAAAAGATCGTCAATGAAAAAGCGTGGCTTTTGCGCATTGCCATCAATACTTGCAAGGATTACCGGCGGACGGCCTGGTTCCGTCACGTCGACCGAAAACAGTCGCTGGAGGAGTTGCCGCCGCAGCTGCTTTCCGTAGAACCTAAGGATGAAGCCCTGACGCTCCTTGTGATGGAGCTGCCGGACAGATATAAACAAGTGATTCTTCTCTATTATTTTCAGGGGCTTACCATGCAGGAAACAGCTAACGCCCTGGGATCATCCCAATCCTCTGTGCAGCGGCGGCTGAAACAGGCGGAAGCGCTCCTGAAAACTTCGCTGACGGGAGGTGAGGCATATGAAGGATAAACGAATGGAACAGCAGCTTCAGGTGTCACTGAACAGAACGCTTTCCGGACTGCGCACAACCTCCTTCCAGCGTGAACAATTCTTTGAAAACGCGACAGGAGGAAGAAAAGTGAAAAGAAAACTTACTTATAGCCTTAGCTTGGCGCTGATTATCGCGCTGATGCTGGCAACCATGGGGGTGGCCTTCGCTCTGACCAATGGATTTGGCATCCTGGATTTTGCGCGGAATGCAAGAGAAGACGTGGAAGTACCCGCTGACGCAGAACAGTACATTGACCATGATCTGTTAGTTAGCGAAACGGAGCATTTTACCGTGCGCTTCCGTGAAACGGCTTACGATGGGAAATCCTGCCATGTGGTGTACGACGTGGTTCCGAAAAGCAAGGATATCCTCCTTTTTGAGGGAATCGAAGATGAATTCTGGTATGGCCTGACCCATCTGAATCCGGACCGGGAAAAGATGCTTCAGGATGGAAGGACCATTCTGGACGTTTGGAACGCAGGCGGCTATGCCGAAGCCTGGGAAGTGGATATCGATGTGTACGACCCCAACGATACCGAATTTATTCGGGAATACGGCGGGGGCGGCGTGCTGGATGAAGAAACCGGCGTGTACACCGGGCAGATCGAAGTGCCCCTTTCGACCCTCAGGGAAGAAAGGACCCTGGCTTTCTCTGTGCGCATGCTGCCCAGGATCGATATGCGCGATGAATTCGCCGTGGATTACGAACGGGCGGAATATGGCTATCTGACGCGAACCTTCCACGCGTCGGTGTCCGGAGAAGAAAAAGTTTTAGTGAGCACGGAACCGATCCTGATCCCTTCCATCGGCGTGTGTATCGATCAGGTGCGGCTCATGGTACTGCCCCAGGAAATCCAGTATCAGATCGACTATTCCCTGACGGATGCCGCGCTGTTTCATTCCCTGTTTGACGATCATCCTGTGGCTGGCATGACTGTAACGCTGCATCCCGCTTTCCGCTTCATTTCCCGGGATGCGGACGCAAAGGAAGTCAAGCTCCTTGCCCGTGGGCTCACCAGCAACGACAATCAGTATAATATCGACGAGGAACAGGGCATCTTCGCGCAAACTGGATCTCTGGGGAGGAGCAACGTACAGGAAGAATATACTCTGGGCATCTTCCGGAATCTGTACACAAAGCCCTTGATCCCCATGGAAACGATTACCTTCCGGGTTCAGGTGCAAAACCCCGACACCTTCACCCCGGAGGAACGAGTGTGGCAGCAGCAGTCCGACCGCTCCAAGCCCCATAATGAAGCAGACGATACCTTCGTCAACACCACAAACGGCGATCTGTCAGAAGCGGAAGCGGTAGCCATTGCGAAGAGCGCGATTCTGCGGGCCCATGAACTGCCGGAAAGTGCGCTGGATCACTGTCGGGTGGTGACCAACCTGTATGTAACCAACCAGCGGCCCGATTACCGCCGGTGGTTCATCCAGTTTCAGGTGCTGAAAGAAGGCAGCGACACCTATGTGGAACGCTTCTACACCTGCGTGGTGGATCAGGAAGGGCAAGTGAT
>JAFXUZ010000069.1 GCA_017524725.1 Clostridia bacterium
CGAGCAACACCTACGGCATTACGGTGACTGTGGTCGACAACGGCGACGGCACCCTGACCGTGACCGCGGAGCCGAACGGCGAAGAGAACGAATTCATCAATACCTATAAAGCCGAGGGCAGCACGGTGCTGACGGGCGTGAAGATCCTGGAAGGCCGTGAGCTTGAGGACGGGCAGTTCAGCTTCACGCTGGAAGGCCCGGATGAGTACACGGAGACCGTAAGCAACACCGCCGACGGCAGGGTGGTATTCTCCGCGCTGACCTATGACCAGGACGACCTGAAGGTGGACGGCGAATATGTGAAGAGCCGGCAGTTCACCTACACCATGACCGAGGAGCTTGGCGACGCGAAGGGCTACACCTACGCGACCGAGACCTATGAGATCACGGTGACCGTGACGGATAACGGCGACGGAACACTGGAAGTCGTCGCGGACCGGAACGGCAAGGACAACAGCTTTGTCAACACTTACGAGGCCAAGGGCAGCACGGTGCTGACAGGCGTGAAGATCCTGGAAGGCCGCGAGCTTGAGGACAAGCAGTTCAGCTTTACCCTGAAAGGACCGAATGGTTACAGTGAGACGGTAAGCAACACCGCCGACGGCAGCGTGGTATTCTCCGCGCTGGCCTTCGACCAGGATGATCTGAAGGTTGACGGCAAGTATGTGAAGAGCCGCCAGTTCACCTACACCATGACCGAGGCGAAGGAAGACGCGAAGGGTTACACCTACGCGACCGAGACCTATGACATCACGGTGACGGTGACCGACAACGGCGACGGCACGCTGACCGTGACCACAGAACCCAACGGCGCAGACAACGAGTTCGTCAATACCTATGAAGCGGAAGGCTCCGTGACCCTGACGGGTGTGAAGATCCTGGAAGGCCGCGAGCTTGAGGACGGGCAGTTCAGCTTCACGCTGGAAGGCCCGGATGAGTACACGGAGACCGTAAGCAACACCGCCGACGGCAGCGTGGTATTCTCCGCGCTGACCTTCGACCAGGATGACCTGAAGGTTGACGGCAAGTATGTAAAGAGCCGCCAGTTCACCTACACCATGGCCGAGGTCCAGGGCAGCGAGACAGGCTATACCTATGCGAGCAGGACTTACGACATCACGGTAACGGTGACCGATAACGGTGACGGCACGCTGACCGTGACCGCAGAACCCAACGGCGCAGACAACGAGTTCGTCAATACCTATGAGGCAGCCAAGGGCAGCACGGTGCTGACGGGTGTGAAGATCCTGGAAGGCCGCGAGCTTGAGGACGGCCAGTTCAGCTTCACGCTGGAAGGCCCGGATGGGTACACGGAGACCGTAAGCAACACCGCCGATGGCAGCGTGGTGTTCTCCGCGCTGACCTTCGACCAGGACGATCTGAAGGTTGACGGCAAGTATGTGAAGAGCCGCCAGTTTACCTACACCATGACCGAGGTCCAAGGCGACGCGAAGGGCTACACCTACGCGAGCAGGACTTACGACATTGTGGTAACGGTCGTTAATAACGGCGACGGTACGCTGACCGTGACCGCTGAACCCAACGGCGAAGAGAACGAGTTTGTCAATATCTACGAAGCCAAGGGCAGCACGGTACTGACAGGTGTGAAGATCCTGGAAGGCCGTAAGCTTGAGGCCGGGCAGTTCAGCTTTACGCTGACGGGCAACGGAACCAGCGAGACGGCGACGAACGCGGCTGACGGGAACATCGAGTTCTCAGCGCTGACCTTCGACCAGGACGACCTGCTGGTTGACGGCGAGTATGTGAACAGCCGCCAGTTCACCTACACCATGACCGAGGTCCAGGGCGACGCAAAGGGCTACACCTACGCGGCCGAGACCTATGAGATCACGGTGACGGTGGCCGACAACGGCGACGGGACACTGACCGTGACCGCTGATCGGAATGGCAAAGACAACAGGTTCGTCAATACCTATAAAGCAAAAGGCAGAACGGTGCTGACGGGCGAGAAGATCCTGGAAGGCCGCAAGCTTGAGGCCGGACAGTTCATCTTCACGCTGACCGGCAACGGCATCAGGGAGACGGCCACGAACACTGCCGACGGCAGGGTGGCATTCTCCGCGCTGACCTTCGACCAGGACGACCTGCTGGTTGACGGCGAGTATGTGAACAGCCGCCGGTTCACCTACACCATGACCGAGGTCCAGGGCGACGCGAAGGGCTACACCTACGCGACCGAGATCTATATGATCACGGTGACCGTGACCGACAACGGTGACGGCACACTGACCGTGACCGCCGAGCCCAACGGCAAAAAGAACGAGTTTACCAACACCTACGAAGCCAAGGGCAGCACGGTGCTGACGGGCGTGAAGGTCCTGGAAGGCCGCGAGCTTGAGGAAGGCCAGTTCAGCTTCACGCTGGAAGGCCCGGATGGGTACACGGAGACCGTAAGCAACACCGCTGACGGCAGCGTGGTATTCAGCATGCTGACCTTCGACCAGGACGACCTGAAGGTTGACGGCGAGTATGTAAACAGCCGCCAGTTCACCTACACCATGACCGAGGTCCGTGGCGACGCGAAGGGCTACACCTACGCAAGCAGGACCTACGACATCACGGTGACGGTCGTCGATAACGGCGACGGCACCCTGAGTGTGACCGCTGAGCCCAACGGCGAAGAGAACGAGTTTGTCAATACCTACGAAGCCAAGGGCAGCACGGTGCTGACTGGCGTCAAGATCCTGAAAGGCCGCAAACTTGCAGCCGGACAGTTCAGCTTCACGCTGGAAGGCAACGGCGTCAGTGAGACGGTGACGAACGCGGCTGACGGGAACATCGAGTTCCCGGCGCTGAACTACACGATGGACGACCTGAAGGTGGATGGCAAGTATGTGAAGAGCCGCCAGTTCACCTACACCATGACCGAGGTCCAGGGCGACGCGAAGGGCTACACCTACGCGACCGAGACCTATGAGATCACGGTGACCGTGACCGACAACGGCGACGGAACACTGATAGTCGTCGCGGACAGGAACGGCAAGGACAACAGCTTTGTCAATACCTACAAGGCAAAGGGCGGCGCCGTGGTTTCGGGCGTGAAGATGCTGGAAGGCCGCGAGCTTGAGGAAGGCCAGTTCAGCTTCACCCTGAGCGGTCCGAATGGGTACACCGAGACGGTTACCAACAGGGCGAACGGAATCGTATCGTTCAGTCCGCTGTACTTCACTGAGGACGATCTCTTCGTCGACGGAGAATACCTGACGACCCGTGACTTCATCTATACCATGACCGAAGTCAAGGGCGATTCGAAGGGTTATACCTACTCCGAAGCGTCCTACACGATAACGGTCACGGTGACCGACATGGGCGACGGTACGCTGCTTGTGGTCGCCAGACCCAACGGCAAGGCCAACGAATTTGTCAATACATACAGTGCGAAAGGCTCTGTAACACTGACAGGCGTCAAGATCCTGGAAGGCCGCGAGCTTGAAGAAGGCCAGTTCAGCTTCACGCTGGAAGGCCCGGATGGGTACACGGAGACCGTAAGCAACACGGCCGACGGCAGGGTGGCATTCTCCGCGCTGAACTTCGACCAGGACGACCTGAAGGTGGACGGCGAGTATGTGAAGAGCCGCCGGTTCAGCTACACCATGACCGAGGTCCGGGGCAGCGCAGACGGCTACACCTACGCGAGCAGGACCTACGGGATCACGGTGACGGTCTCCGACAACGGCGACGGCACCCTGACGGTAACCGCCGAACCCAACGGCGAAGAGAATGCGTTTGCCAATACCTACGAAGCCAAGGGCAGCACGGTGCTGACAGGCGTCAAAGTCCTGGAAGGCCGCGAGCTTGAGAAAGGCCAGTTCAGCTTCACGCTGTCCGACGCTTCCGGCGAGATCGAGACGGTAAGCAACACGGCCGACGGCAGGGTGGTATTCTCCGCGCTGACCTTCGACCAGGACGACCTGAAGGTCGACGGCGAGTATGTGAAGAGCCGCCAGTTCACCTACACCATGACCGAGGTCCAAGGCGACGCGAAGGGCTACACCTACGCGACCAGGACTTACGACATCACGGTGACGGTAACTGACAACGGCGACGGTACGCTGACCGTGACCGCCGAACCCAACGGCGAAAAGAACGAGTTCGACAATACCTACGAAGCCAAGGGCAGCACGGTGCTGACAGGCGTCAAGGTCCTGGAAGGCCGCGAGCTTGAGGACGGCCAGTTCAGCTTCACGCTGGAAGGCCCGGACGGGTACACGGAGACCGTAAGCAACACGGCCGACGGCAGGGTGGTATTCTCCGCGCTAACCTTCGACCAGGACGACCTGAAGGTGGACGGCGAATATGTGAAGAGCCGCCAGTTCACCTACACCATGACCGAGGCGAAGGGCGACGCGAAGGGCTACACCTACGCGAGCAGGACCTACGACATCACGGTGACGGTTATCGACAACGGCGACGGCACCCTGACTGTCACGGCTGAGCCCAACGGCAATAAGAACGAGTTCGTGAATACCTACGAAGCCGAAGGCTCCGTGACCCTGACTGGCGTCAAGTACCTTGAGGGCAGGGAGCTGAAGGAAGGCGAGTTCACCTTCGAAATCAGGGAAGACGGCGAGACGATCGCACGGACTGCTTCGACCGCTTCCGGCACCTTCGCCTTCCCGGCTATCTCCTACACACTGGACGACCTCGGGACCCATACATATACGGTCGTTGAGACATCTGGCGGCGACGGCAGCCTGAAATACGACGAGACCGTATACACAGTCCTTGTGGAGGTGACCGACCGGGGCGACGGTACGCTCAAGGCAGAAAAGACCATCCTGAAGGACGGCACCGAGACGGACGGCATCGCCTTTGTCAACAGGCTCAGCGATACCAGCCTCACCATCGCCAAGGTGCAGACCGGCGGAACCGCCGGCGAACAGTTCACCTTCCGGCTTGAGATGACCCTGAATGGCGCGCCCCTCGAAGGCAGCTATCACTACACCGGCAGCTATGAGGGAGAGATCGCCACAGGTGGCGAGTTCAAGCTGAAGGACGGCGAGAACGTAACGGTCGAAGGACTCCCCATCGGCACGGAGTATAAGGTGACCGAGGTAAGGAACGGAGCGTACATCACCACGGTGACCGTGGACGGCGGCGAAGCCGAGAGAGCTTCGGAAGCGTCCGGTTCTCTGGATGGCGAATACGGTTCCACCGTTATCTTCCACAACACCCAGGCAACCACGGGATTCCGTGTCACCAAGAGGTGGAACGGTCCCGACAAGGGCAGGATCAACCTGTATGTCTATGTGGGCATCAAGGCTGACGTGCTCGCCAGGGGCGTCATGGAAATGAAGATGATGGATCCGCAGCCCAAGCTGGACAGGGACGGCAACTACTACTCCCTCGACGGCCTGCCCCTGGTGGACGAAAACGGCAATGAACTGGTATACGCCGTACAGGAATACAATATTCCCGAAGATTACTATGTAAGCTACATCAATCTCGGCGAATACCAGCGGTTCTACACCTTTGCGTTCAACGAAGGCGAGATCATCAATACTTACGAAGGGCCCAAGTACGTATCCATCAACGTGTACAAGAGATGGAGCGGCATCGGGACCAGGGATGTCCTGCCGGATATCACCCTGGATGTTTACCGGATCAATCCCGACCGCACCAGCCTGCTTGTCAAGACCCTTACCGTCTCCGCAAAGGATATCGAGGCACACAAGGGACGGGTCTCCATCGGCGGATTGCTGGAAGGCTACTACTACTACGTTGTTGAACGGCCTGTGCCCGGATACCGCACCTTCTACACCAATCCCACCGGCGGCGCGACGGATGCAGCCTATTCTGAAGGCGTGATCACCAACCACAAGATCCCGAAGACCGGTGACAGCCGTCAGATCACGCTGTGGATCGCTCTGGCAGCAGCCAGCATGGCCGGGATCTGCGCGCTGGCCTGGACGGAAAAGAAAAAAAGGCGCACGTAACTCAATGACCCGATAGCATAAGGGGCGGCATCCCGTAAAAAGGATGCCGCCCCGTTGTTATTTGGCCTGAGATGTTAAAAAATGCAAATGTGTGTATCAGTGGGCCAGGATGAAATCCGCGATATCGCTCAGGACAGTTCCGTCCATGCGCTGCTGCGCAAGATAGGCGTTCGGGCCGTCGCTCTTTTTGCCCGGAGTGAACATGTGGGTCAGTCCCGGATAGGAGATCAGGGTCCAGTTGTCCCTGCCTGCAACGGCTTCACGGAAAAGGCTGAGATCCTCCATGGTCACCTGGTAATCCTCCTCGCCCTGCAGAAGGAGGCATGGCTTGTCGATGAGGGCCGCGGAAGCGAGGATATCGTAGGAGAAAAGCCACTTCCAGTAGGCGGGATATGCCCCGGCGACCATGTCGCCATCCTCCAGGGAGTCCAGCCCTTCCAGCCGGTCGAGTTCCGCAAGGGAGATGTCGCGCTGCGCCTTCGATTCCGGCATGACCTCGGCGAGAAATTCGACCTGCTCCCGCATCATGACGTCCAGCCTGCGGGCGCCGGGAGCCATCAGGATATACCCCCGTGCCTTGAAGCCCGTGCCGTTCAGTTCGCTGTCGATGGCAGGGATGGCGGATGCGCCCAGACTGTGGCCCAGGATGAAGATCCTGTCGGGATCGATATCATCCCTCGATGACAACAGGCGCACGGCCATGACGGCATCCAGGATGCTTTCGTCCATCAGGGTAAAATCGGTATCGTTTGCCACCTTGTCGCCAAATGCATAGGTACGCTTGTCGAAACGGTAGACGGCGATGCCCTTTTCAGGCAGGCTTTCCGCGATGTCCCTGAAGGGAGCGGTGCCGAAGGAAGTTTCATCCCGGTCGCAGGGCCCGGAGCCATGGACCAGGACGACAGCCGGGAAGGGCCCGCCGCTCATTGGAAGGGTCAGCGTTCCGGGCAGGACCTCGTCGATCTCAGGGGCCGGCAGTCCCAGGTCCGCGGAAATGAAAGACTTTTCCGCGTTTGCCGGAACACTGTCTCCGGTGAAGGGCTGGGTGGTGAGCCCGGCAAGGGCATCCCCGTCCATGGCCAGGGCGATATCAAGGGGCATCAGCAAAAAACGGCAGGGCACCCGGTAGGCTTTCATTCCGCCGAGGACGGTCTCGTAGGCCGGGCCGATCTCACTTGGCCGGCCGAGGGATGCTAGCTGGGAAGCGAGGACGGAGAAGCCTCCCATACTGCCCGTGGCACTCTCCATCTGCGGCGTCATCAGGACATTGCCGTCAAGGGAAGCGGCGTCCGGCCCAAGCAGGAGGCGGACAAAGTTTTCCGCGTCCTCCGGGGAAGAAAGGGTCTGCTGTGTGCCGCTGCCTTCGCCCTGTGCGGCGCAAAGCATGAGGACAAGGACAGCAAGGAAAGCGGCAAGGGTCTGCGCGGATCTCTTGGGTGCTTTTTTCATAAGGTTCTCCTTTCCGGATATAAGGATCATGGACTCTCCTGTCAGGTATGATCAGTAATTCTGTAAAAAATGAAAAAACCCTTCCAAACAGCCGCCTGACAGTGGTCATAACGGACCGCGGAGGGAAAGGAAACAAAGCATCGGGGCTGCGGCATGACGCCGCAGCCCCGAAGTGGGAAACATGTATTCAGGCGAAATAATCCTTCGCGCTTTCGAAAAGGCCCAGGTCATAGCGGCCGTCCACGTTCAGGTAAAGCCCTTTGCCGGTACGTTCGCTGTGGCCCATCTTGCCCAGAACCCGGCCGTCCGGGCTCATGATGCCTTCCACGGCGTTCATGGAACCGTTGGGATTGCACAGGACGTCCATGGAAGGCGTGCCGCTTTCGTCACAGTAGCGGCTGAAGATCTGGCCGTTTTTGATCAGTTCCGCCATCACGGCGTCGCTTGCGACGAACCGGCCTTCGCCGTGAGAAATGGGTACCGTGATCACGTCGCCCACGCTGACCCTGGTGAGCCAGGGGGAGGATACGTTGGTGACCAGGGTCCGGACCAGACGGCTCTGATGGCGGCCGATGACGTTGTATGTCAGGGTGGGCATGTTTTCGTCCGGGTCCATGATGCGCCCGTATGGGACCAGGCCCAGCTTGATCAGCGCCTGGAAGCCGTTGCAGATGCCCAGCATCAGTCCGCCGCGGTTATCAAGGAGATCCGTGACCGCGTCCCTGACCTTGCCGGAGCGGAAGAATGCGGTGATGAATTTGCCGCTGCCGTCAGGTTCGTCGCCGGCGGAGAAACCGCCGGGAATGAAGATGACCTGGCTTTGGGCTATGCGTCTGGCCATTTCGTCGATGGACTGCTGAATGTCGGAGCCGGTCAGGTTGCGGATGACCAGGGTGTCGCCCTGAAGGCCGGCGCGGGCAAGGGCTTTCATGCTGTCGTATTCGCAGTTGGTGCCGGGGAATACGGGGATCAGGACCCTGGGCGCGGCAAAGGAAGCCCTGGGCGCGGGAATGGTTTTTTTGACGGCCGGTACCGGTGAGATCCCGCCGGGGGCGGGGGCGGGGTACCGGGGGAAGATGGGCTCCAGGGGGGCTTCGTACATCTTCAGCACCTCGTCCATGGATACTTCATCATCCCCGCGGGTCAGCTTTCCGCTGCCGGTGACCGTGCCGATCCTGACTGCGCCGTCAACAGGCGCGTTCGACGATAAGAGCATGCCTCCGAAATGCCAGGCGTACAATTCCGCCGCGGGGAAAACGGGATCAAGGTCCACGCCCTTCATGCCGCCCAGGGCGCACTTGACGATGCCTTCCATGGCTCCGCCGTGGCCCAGGGCCCAGGCGGAAGAAGCGGCGCCGGTCCTGAGGAGGCCGCGAACGGTGTTCCATACCTTTTTTTGGCTTTCGGGGACGGGCAGGCCCTTTTCGTCGGTGTCAGGGAGAAGCAGGTAGATCCTGTCGCCCTCCCTTTCGTATACGTTGGATCGGACATCGCCGATATCGCCTGTGGCGACTGCGAAGGTGCACAGCGTCGGGGGCACGTCCAGGGTGTCAAAGGAGCCGGACATGGAATCCTTGCCGCCGATGGAAGCGACGCCCAGGTCCATCTGCGCCTGCAGGCTGCCGAGCAGTGCGGCGGCGGGCAGGCCCCAGCGGGCACTGTCGGTCCCCGGACGGGGGAAGTATTCCTGCTGGGTCAGATAGCAGGCGCCATCGCCCGCGAAAGTGGCCGCCAGGCGGCTGACCGCCTCGGTCACCGACAGGTAAGCGCCGGCATAGGGGCTCTGGGAGGACAGGAAGGGATCAAAACCCCAGGCCATCATGGACACGGTGGAGGTGTCGCCCTCTTCCCGGCTGACCTTGTGGACCATGGCCTGGATGGGCGTCAGCTGTTTTTTGCCACCGAAGGGCATCAGGACGGTCCCGGCGCCGATGGTGGAGTCGAAGCGTTCGCTCAGGCCCTGGGGACTGGCGTTGTTGAGGTCGGCGAAGAAAGCCCTGAGCTCATTCGCAAGCCCGCCTTCCGGAGGCGTAAAGGGGGACGCAAAGGACTGTTCCGGGATCAGGATATCGGTTTTTTTCGGTGCACCGTTGGAAGAAAGGAACGAGCGGGGGATATCCACGATGGTCCTGCCGCGCCAGGACATCTTCAGCCGCGGCTCGGCAGTGACGGCGGCGATCACGGTGGCTTCCAGGTTTTCGGCGCGGGCCAGGGCCATCAGGCGGTCTGTGTCTTCCGGGGCGCAGACCACGGCCATGCGTTCCTGGCTTTCGGAGATCGCCAGTTCCGTGCCGTCCAGCCCCTGGTATTTCCTGGGCACCCGGTCCAGGTCGATCTTGAGGCCGTCGGCAAGCTCGCCCACGGCCACCGATACCCCGCCGGCGCCAAAGTCGTTGCAGCGTTTGACCAGGCGGTCAAATTCGGGGTTCCTGAAAAGGCGCTGCAGTTTCCTTTCCTCCGGGGCGTTGCCCTTCTGTACCTCGGCGCCGCAGGTGGTCAGGGAGGAAGCGGTGTGGGCCTTGCTGGACCCGGTAGCGCCGCCGCAGCCGTCCCTGCCCGTGCGTCCGCCCAGCAGGATCACCTGATCCCCGGGGAGGGGGGATTCACGCCGCACCTGGTCTTCGGGCACTGCGCCGATGACCGCGCCGATCTCCAGGCGCTTGGCGGTGTAGCCGGGGTGATACCATTCGCTCACCTGGCCGGTGGCCAGGCCGATCTGGTTGCCATAGCTGGAATAACCCGCTGCGGCGGTGCGTGTGAGGCGTTTCTGGGGGAGCTTGCCTTCCATCGGGGCGGAGAAGGGATCGCCCGCGCCGGTAACGCGCATGGCGGCATAAACGTAAGCCCTCCCCGAGAGGGGATCCCGGATGGCGCCGCCGATGCAGGTGGCCGCGCCGCCGAAGGGCTCGATCTCGGTGGGGTGGTTATGGGTCTCGTTCTTGAAGAGCAGGAGCCATTTTTCCAAACCGTTTTCGCCCTCCACGTCGATTTTGACGGTGCAGGCGTTGATCTCCTCGCTCTCGTCCAGGCGCGAAAGCAGTCCGCGCTTTTTCAGGGCGCGCATGCCGATGGTAGCCATGTCCATCAGCGTCATGGGCTTATTTTCCCGCCCGGTCTCGCGCCTGAGGTCCAGATACATATCCAGACTTTTTTTCACCTTTTCGTCCCGGATGTCCAGGTTTTCCAGGTGGGTAAGGAAGGTGGTATGACGGCAGTGGTCACTCCAGTAGGTGTCCAGCATGCGGATCTCGGTAAGGGTCGGGTCCCGGCCCTCCTCTCTTGCCCATTCGCGGCAGCACATGAGGTCGCCGTCGTCCATCGCCAGTCCCAGTTCCTTCCGAAGGCTTGACAGGCCGGAAACGTCCATATCGCGGAAGCCTTCCAGGATCCGCACATCGGGCGGGACGGGAGCGTCCATACGGAGGGTCGCGGGCATGGAATCGTCGGCTTCACGGCTTTCCACGGGGTTGATCAGGAAGCGGCGGATCTTATCCATGTCGCCGTCGGAGATGTTCCCTTCGATCAGATAGACCTTGGCGCTCCGCACCTCGGGACGCTGTCCCTGGGAGATGAGTTGCACGCACTGGGCGGCGGAATCGGCCCGCTGGTCGAACTGACCCGGCAGCGATTCCACGATCAGCGTGCGGCCGGGGGTCTGCGGCAGGGCACGGAGGACATTATCCACCGGAGGCTCGGAAAACACCGTGGATACGGCGCGTTCGAACAATTCTTCGTCCACGCCCTCCACGTCGTACCTGCAAAAAAGGCGCACCCTGTCGCATTTTATGCCCAGGGCGCGGATCTCGTGACGGACAGAGTGGGCCTCGTGGTCAAACGAAGGCTTTTTTTCGGTATATATGCGGTAAACCATGTTATTCTCCCTCATATTATGGGAGACACGCTCAAAAAAGCGGTCTCCCATGGCGTACGGACATTGTTTATATCAGGAAATACCGTTCAGGGCCCTGCGGCCGATGTCGCTGCGGTGGAAAGCGTTGTCGAAACGGATGTCGTCCACATGGGCATAGGCCTTTTCCACGGCCTCTTCAAGGGTCGGCGCCAGGGCGGTGACGCAGGCGACCCGGCCGCCGGATGTGCAAAGGCCTTTCCCGGGGTCTTTTTTGTCCGCTTTCGCAACGCCCGCGGCATAGAAACGGACGTCGTCTGTATCCCCGGGCATGGAGAAGGGCAGGCCCTTGTCGTAACTTCCGGGATAGCCCGCCGAGGCCTGGACCACCGTGCAGGCGCACAGCGATGAAAAGCGCACGTCGGCCGCATCCAGGGTACCTTCACGGCAGGCGGTCATCACATCCAGCAGGGAGGATTCCATCAGTGGCAGCACCGCCTGGGTCTCGGGATCGCCGAAGCGGGAGTTGTATTCGATCACCTTCGGACCGTCTTTTGTGATCATCAGCCCAAAGTAAAGGCAGCCGCGGAAGGGGCAGCCTTCCTTTTCCATGGCCCGGACGGTGGGCAGGAAGATCTTTTCCATGGCCTGCGCCGCCACCTGGTCCGTATAGAACGGGTTGGGGGCGATGACACCCATGCCGCCGGTGTTGGGGCCGTTGTCGCCGTCCAGGGCGCGCTTGTGGTCCATGGAGGATACCATGGGCTTTACGGTCTTTCCGTCGGTAAAGCAGAGCACCGAAACCTCGGGCCCTTCCAGGTACTCCTCAATGACCACCCTGTCCCCTGAAGCGCCGAAACGGCGCTTTTCCATCAGGTCGCGGACCGCGCGGACCGCTTCGTCCCTGGTCATGGCCACGGTGACTCCCTTGCCCAGGGCCAGGCCGTCGGCCTTGACCACCACGGGAATGGGGCAGTCCTTCAGGTAGGCAAGGGCGTCCTCCCTGCGGTCGAACACCCTGAAGTCCGCAGTGGGGATGTGGTATTTTTTCATCAGTTCCTTGGCGAAAGCCTTGCTGCTCTCGATCCTTGCGGCTGCCCGGTCCGGGCCGAAGCAGGGGATACCGGAAGCCTCCAGTTCGTCCACACAGCCCATGGCCAGCGGGTCGTCAGGACCGATCACCGCGAAATCCACCTGGTGGAAGACGGCGAAATCGGCGATCTCGGTGATCTGGTCCGGCCTGATGGGGACCAGCTTGACCCGGCTGCCCTCCATGGCTGCGTTGCCGGGGAGGACGTAGACCTTGTTGACCTTCGGGCTTTTCAAAAGGGCTTTCAGCAGGGCGTGTTCCCGTCCGCCGCCGCCCACAAGAAGCAGATCCATGTGTTTTCCTTCTTTCAAAATCAATGATGGAAGAGGCGGATGGAATCAAAGCACATTACCATGCCGTACTTGTCGCAGGCGGCGATGACGTTGTCGTCCCGGATGGAGCCGCCGGGCTGGGCCACATAGGTGACGCCGGAGCGGTGCGCGCGTTCGATGTTGTCACCGAAGGGGAAGAACGCGTCGCTGCCCAGGCTGAGGCCGCTGAAGCCTGAAAGGACCTTCAGCCGCTCTTCGCGGGTGAAGGGGTCGGGGCGGCGGGTGAAGATTTTCTGCCATTCGCCGTCGCGGAGCACGTCGTCCCAGTCGTCACTCAGGTACACGTCGATGGCGTTATCCCGGTCGGCGCGCTTCACGTCATCCCGGAAGGGGAGGCTGAGGACGCGCCCGGTCTGGCGCAGGAGCCATTTGTCGGCCTTGTCGCCTGCCAGGCGGGTGCAGTGGATGCGGCTCTGCTGCCCGGCGCCCACGCCGACGGCCTGGCCGTCAAAAGCGTAGCACACACTGTTGGACTGGGTATATTTAAGGGTGATCAGGCTTACCAGCAGGTCGCGCACCGCGCTTTCCGGCAGGTTTTTGTTTTGTGTGACGATGTTGGAAAGGCAGCCGGCGTTGATGGCGATGTCGTTGCGGCCCTGCTCGAAGGTGATACCGAATACCTGCTTGCGTTCCGTGTCCGCGGGCATATAATTTTCGTCGATGCGGATAATGTTGTAATTGCCGTTCCTCTTGGAACACAGGATCTCCAGTGCGTCCTCGTCATAGCCGGGGGCGATGACGCCGTCGGATACCTCGCGCTTGATGACGGAGGCGGTCACCGCGTCGCACCTGTCGCTCAGGGCGATGAAGTCGCCGAAGGAGGACATGCGGTCTACGCCGCGGGCGCGGGCGTAAGCCATGGCCAGGGGCGAAGAATCCAGGCCCGGGATGTCGTCCACAAAGCAGGCTTTTTTGAGATTTTCGCTCATCGCTACGCCCAGGGCCGCGCCGGAGGGGGAAACGTGCTTGAAGGACGCGGCGGCGGGCATGGAGCATGCGGCCTTCAGTTCCTTTACCAGCTGCCAGGCGTTGAGGGCGTCCAGGAAATTGATGTATCCGGGACGGCCGCACAGGACGTCAAGGGGCAGGTCAGCCCCGTTGTCCATATACACCCGGGAGGGCTTCTGGTGGGGGTTGCAGCCGTATTTCAGTTGGATCTCGTTCATTTTATTGTCCTTTCCTCCGGCTTTTCCCGGTTCAGTATTTGTTGATGATGCGGCTTTCCTCCGCCATGGTCTCCAGGTCGATGAAGCGGGTGAAGAGGGAGATCCGGTTGTCGCTGTTCAGGGCGTTCCAGATCGTGTCGGTCCACTCGTCAAAGCCGCAGGGAACTTTGACGGTGCGGGGTTCGCCCTCAAAGGGAGGCAGGGGATCCCCGTTTTCCTGGTAGGTGTGGATCAGGTGGCCCACGCCGCGCTCCGCTTCGTAGCGATAGGTGAAGCGTCCGCAGTTTTCGCCCCTGCCGTCGGTGTTCTTCAGGATGGAAAGTTTATAGGAATAAGGGCCCTTCAGGCTCAGCAGCGCCGAGATGCGGGGGGTAAAGTTGGGGGCGTCGGGCTCAAAGCGCCGGGTCTCCAGGGCGTCCTCAAAGGTTTTGCCGGACACCAGGCCGTCAAACACGGTATCGGTCTGGTCGCCGTTGGTGATGATCAGTGTGTTGCCGCATACCCGGACGGGGGAATAGATGATCAGCCGGGGGTCCTCCACCAGGGCGGGATCCCTGGGATGGATCACCACGTCGTTGCCGTTTTCCACAAAGATGCGGTTGCGGCTGTTCCTGGAACGGCCCATGATGAAATAGGCGGCGGCGGCTTTTTTACCGTCGGGGGTCAGGCCGCAGATGATGCCGCGGCCGGGGTAGGGGAGGGACAGGGCTTTGATCAGGTCAGTCATGGTGATTACATCCCTTTCTTTGATCTGTCCGCCGCGCTTTCAAGGAGCCGCACGGCCGTGTTTTCGCAGCACTGGGGCAGAAGGATCCATTCGGCTTCCCGCATCACACGCTGCTGAA
Organism: Clostridia bacterium; assembly: GCA_017524725.1. GTDB lineage: Bacteria > Bacillota > Clostridia > Christensenellales > Aristaeellaceae > RUG756. The sequence continues at coordinate 14,687 of JAFXUZ010000069.1, forward strand.
GCTCTTCGGGGGTGTCCTCCGGCAGGACCTCCACCGCTTTTTGGGCCAGGATGGGGCCGCCGTCGGGGATCTCGTTGACCAGGTGCACGGTGGCGCCGGTCACCTTGACACCCCTTTTCAAGGCTGCTTCATGGACCCTCAGGCCGTAAAAGCCGCGGCCGCAGAAGGCGGGGATCAGGGAGGGGTGGACGTTGAGGATCGCGTTTTCGTAGCGGCGGATGAAGTCAGCCGAAAGAATGGACATGAAACCCGCGAGTACGATCATCCGTATGCCATTCTCCTCCAGGAGCGAGACCAGCTTTTCTTCAAACGCCTCCTGGGTCATGCCCTTCCGGGGGATGGCGGCGTAGGGGATGCCGGCGTTTTCGGCCCGCCGGAGCGCGTAGGCAGCCTCGTTGGAGGAGACCACCAGCTTCAGGGCCACATGCGGCATTTTACCCTCTGCGGCCCGGTCGATCAGGGCCTGCAGGTTGGTGCCCCCGCCCGATACCAGTACGGCCGTGGGGATCCTGAACATCACCGGATGATCACCCCTTCTTCATCTGTTACCCGTCCGATGACCCGGCCCTCCAGGTCGAAGCCGCGCAGGTTGTCCAGGACAGCCTGTACGTTTTCTTCGGCGCAGGTGACCGTCATGCCGGTGCCCATGTTGAAGGTGTTGAACATGTCATGCTCGGAAATGCCGCCCAGGCTTTGAAGATAATCGAAGATCGGCGGGACCGCGAGAGCGCTTTTTTCCACCGTTACGCCGAGGCCCTTCGGAAGGCTGCGGGGAATATTCTCGTAAAAGCCGCCGCCGGTGATGTGGGCCGCGGACTTGATCAGATCCTTGTCGCAAAGCTGCAGGACAGCGCGGACGTAGATACGGGTGGGTGTGAGGAGGGCTTCGCCCAGGGTGGAGCCGTCAAAGGGTTCGGAAAGGCTGCGGCCTTCGATCAGTTTGCGGATCAGCGAAAATCCGTTGGAATGGGGGCCGGTGGAAGGCAGGCCGATCAGAATGTCCCCCGCCTTTACCTTTCCCCTGTCAAGCAGGCGCCTGCGGTCCGCCATGCCCACGGAAAAGCCGGCCAGGTCGAATTCATCCTCGGGATAGAAGCCGGGCATCTCGGCAGTCTCACCGCCGATCAGGGCACAGCCGGCCTGGCGGCAGCCCTCGGCGACGCCGGCGACGATCTCGGCGATCTTTTCCGGCACGTTTTTGCCGCAGGCGATGTAATCCAGGAAAAACAGGGGGCGGGCGCCGCATACCGCCACGTCGTTTACGCACATGGCCACGCAGTCGATGCCCACCGTGTCGCGCTTGTCCATCATGAAGGCCAGCTTCAGTTTGGTGCCCACGCCGTCGGTGCCGCTGACCAGCACGGGATCGGCGATGCCCGAAAGATCCGGGGCAAACAGGCCGCCGAAGCCGCCGATGTCGGTGACCACTCCGGGGGTAAAGGTGGAGCGGACGTGCTCCTTCATCAGTTCCACCGCACGGTAGCCGGCGGTGATATCCACGCCGGCGCTGCGGTAGCTTTCGGAATAGCTGTTATCCATGGGTCCCTCCGTTGATTTGTTGTATTGAGCTCTTTTCAAGCGCCTTCCCCATTGGTCCTGTCCCGGAGGAGGGCGTCCTTTTTGAGGACGGTGCCGTGCATTTCCTCCCGGGCGGAAGAAAGCTTTTCACAAAGTGTTTCATCCGAAAGGGACAGGATCTCCACTGCCAGGATGGCGGCGTTCTTTGCGCCGTTGACGGCGACAGTCGCCACCGGGATGCCCGAGGGCATCTGAACCGTGGAGAGCAGCGCGTCCAGGCCGCCGAAAGGACCTCCGCCCATCGGGATGCCGATGACGGGCAGCGTGGTGCGGGCGGCCAGTGCCCCCGCCAGGTGGGCCGCCATGCCCGCGGCGGCCAGGATCACCCCGAAGCCGTTCTCCCTGGCCGAGGCCGCGAAGGCAGCAGCCTCCTCCGGGGTCCGGTGGGCGGAAAGGATGCGCGCTTCGACAGGCACGCCGTACTCCCTGAAGACTTCCAGGGCGCCCTGTACCTTGTCAAGATCACTGTCGCTGCCCAGGATCAGTGCGGCTTTTTTCATAAACCCGCTCCTTTATCATAAAAATCGTCGGAATGTTCGTCTTTTCTGAGGAAAAGACAAGGGAATTATAGCAGAATGTTTGGTTTTGCACAAGTCAGCGGATGAAATTGTTTTGACCAGTTTTGACAAAACGCTTTGTTTGGCGGCCGTGGGCGAAACAGGAACAAACAAAAACCGGAAGGGCGTCCCCTTCCGGCTGGAACACTTATACCGAAACGGCAGTTCCGGTCATTGTCCGGCGGGTTTGAAACGGGTGCGGTCCATTTTTTCGGTGGGCTTTTGTTTGATCTCGCCCGCGGCTGTCAGGGCGTTGCGGGTCATCAGCGGGCCGATCAGTTCATAGATGAACACGCCGAAAAGTGTCACGTTGCGGATGATGGAAGCTTCGTCGCCTCCCAGGGCCTGGGCCGCGTTGCACATGCCCAGAGCCACGCCGGCCTGGGGCAGCAGGGTGATGCCCAGGTATCTGATCACTTCCCGGCTGCAGCAGGTCATCCGGGCGGATTCCCTGGCGCCCAGGTATTTGCCCAGGGAGCGGGCCAGCAGGTATACCGCGCCGATGACCACATATTCCCAGCGGGCAAAGACGTTCAGCTCCAGTTCGGCGCCGCTGATGACAAAGAAGCAGGCAGTCAGCGGCGCGGTCCATTTTTCGGCCCGGCGCATGATGTCGTCGCTGAATTCGGCGCAGTTGACGAACACCGTACCCAGCATCATGCATACCAGAAGGCTGGAGAAGGAGATTGTGACGCCGCCTATGGGGATCTCCAGGAAGCACAGGGCGATGGTCAGGAACACAAATGAGATGGTCATGCTCAGACGGTTTGTGTTGGAATAAAACAGCTTCTCCAGCCGGCTCATCACAAAACCGAGAATGCTGCCGAGGATCAGGGAGCAGACGATCTCAAGCAGCGGCTCGATCACGATGGAAGAGACCGACAGCGCACCGCCGAGCAGGGCCTGAGCCACACCGAAGGAAACCGAGAAGATGACAAGGCCCACCGCATCGTCCAGGGCGACGATGGGCAGAAGAAGCTTTGTCAGCGGGCCATCGGCCTTATACTGCCTGACCACCATCAGCGTGGCTGCCGGAGCGGTGGCCGCCGCGATGGCGCCCAGCGTAAGGCAGGCGGGCAGGGGAAGCACCTCGGGGCCGAGGATGAAATGCAGCGCGACAAGCGCCGCGTCCACCAACAGGGTCGCCGCCAGAGCCTGCAGGATGCCGATGACGGTGGCCTGCCGGCCGGTATGCTTCAATTCGGACATCCTGAACTCGGAGCCGATGGAAAAGGCGATAAAGCCCAGGGCAGCGTTGTTGATCATGGACAGGCGGCCTACGTCCTCCGAGGTATGGAAGCCGAGGCCGTCCACGTTCAGCCTGCCCAGGCAGTAGGGACCGATGAGCAGCCCCGCGATCAGGAACGCGGTGACGTCAGGGAAATTCAGACCCAGTTTTTTGAATACGCGGGTGAACATCAGCCCTGCGAACAGGGCCACAGCCACCCAGAGAAAATAGTTCATTTCCATGGATATTCAATGCCTCCTTGGAAAATATACGGCCGCAGGCACGCCGCAGCCGGGACCTGCCGACGCCGGGCAGGCAGGATGGGGCCCTGCCTGTCCGGGACTTGTATTATAGTGAGGCAGGGTTTGTTTTTCAAGTGGAAAAAACACGGAGGATCAGGTTTTCATACTTCCCGGGCGGGAAAGCGTCATCAGACGTCTCTTTGCCCCATCGGGCGGTTCCCACAGGCGAAAAAAGCGGGGAAGAGGAAGAAAATCGTAACAAATAATTAAATTTTCATTACGAATTGTGAAGAAATATGTGGCAAAACAGAAATACTTATGTTATAATCCCTTAAAGACCGCATATTGAACGGGACCGGAAAGGGACGCCCTTATCCGGATTTTCCGCAGGCAGGATATGCGGGTGCTTTCCGGAGGAGGTTTCCTTAAAAAACACCGGCCCGGCGGACAGCGGGGCGGGTAAGGATGAAAGGAAGGACACAAAAGATGAAAAAGGCAGCACTTTTTCTGACAGTGCCGGTCCTGCTGGCGCTGCTGGCCGCCATGATCCCGGCGGCGCTTGCGGCTACCGACGTCTACACCAAGGAAGAACTGGACGCCATGACCATGGTCGTCACGGCGGATTATGTGAACATGCGCGCCGGCTATGCCGGGACATCGGGCCACAAGCAGATCATCAACTACAATGACGGCCTGATGAAGGGCGAGGAAGTCTACTGCCTTGACAGGCATAAAGGCTGGTACTGCGTCCTGCGTATCAAGGGCCACAACAGTACCGTCGGCTGGGTCTGGGGCGATTTCGTCAAGTTCAAGACCACTGATGTTTCCAACGGCGGCAATGCCAAAGGCGGCGACGTATCCAACGGCAGCAAATCCAAATATGTCGGAGGAACGCCGGCTTCCGATACAAATTCGGTGAAGAACCATTATTCCTCCCAGTACAACCAGGTGATCAACACCCTGATGGACATGGGCAAGTGGTAAATCCCTGTCCGGCAGGGAAAAAAAGCGGCCGTGAAAAGCGAAACGAGGAGCTTTTCACGGCCGCTTTAATCAATTTGCATTAAAGCCGGGGGGAGGGTTCAATATACGGGAGAAGGAAAAACGTCATCTGAGCGCTTTTCGAAGGGCTTCTTCGTTCACGTCCGGCATCCAGCCGCGGAGCCAGCGGACCATGCGCTCCATGGACTCTTGGGGACTGAAACCGGAGGAGGCGTTGACGATATCGTTCCCAAGGTGTCTTTCGGGGGTGTCATAGAGCGCCTTGCCCCAGCCGTAGGGACGCCCGAACCGGTCAAGGTCATAAACAAAGTCCCGGGGGATCATAAAGGTGAGCATCTGCAGGCGGATGACGGCGCCGTCAAAGCCTTTTTTGACACCCGAGGTGTTTTTGAGGAAAGCGCCTTTCGATGGACCGTTTTTTTCCAGGGAGTCCAGGATCAGCCCGTCGCTGTGCCGCATCAGCCCGTCATCCCGGTATCCCTCGGCGTCGTAGCCGTCCCGGCGCCAGTTGCACAGGTCCGGGAAGCAGGTGACGGATACAAACGCAGCCCGTCCCCGGAAGAATTTCCCGTAAACGATGCGCCTGTCCCGGCACAGACGGCCCTTCCATTCCCAGGGCCCTTCGTTTGATGTGAACCAGACCGCCGGGTCCACGTTTTCCTCCAGGGACCAGCCGGGGATCTCGTTTTTGAAATAAGGAAGGAACCCGATGCCCGCCGTCAGGCGGAAAAGGTCCTCTTCGCTTCCGACACGGTCAAACCTCAAGGAAAAACACCTCCGGGAACGTTCATATTATATGTATCGTATTTCGCCGCCGGGGTCCGCTATCCTGCCGGGAAGATTTGTAAACATTTGAGGCGGGGATAACGGAAGCTGTTCAAACATCCGCTTTTGTGATATGATAAGAATGAAGAAATGTCTTTCGGCGGCATGCGGACGCACAGGAGAGAAAAAATGACCAGGCTGTTTGCGAAAAAAACGCTTAAGACACCCCTGCCGGATGATCCGGACGCCCTGGTAGCCCTGTCGGACAAATTGATCGGCGACCCGTGGAAGCGGCGGGAGTGCCTTGAAAAGGCGGTCGCTGTCGCGCCGGACAGCCTGAAGGCCCGCTATGCCCTGCTGATGCTGGGGGACCTGGGCACGGGAGGAAAGCGGGACGCGGATTTTTCCAGGATCAAGAGCTATCTGCTGACCCCGTTTGAAAAACCCGAACGCTTTGATGCTTCCCAGACCCGGCGCATGGCGAGGGAAATATTCGACCACCCTCTCCTGCGGGAATGTCTCGGAATGGCCGGGGACAGGGAAAAGTTTCTGCGGGCCTATTTATTGGACCTGGCCTGCGAATACTCCGATCTTTTCATCGTTTCCTCCGCCGAGCACAGCGGGGCGGTCCTGGGCTTTTCCACCGCGTCCTCCCGGCTGAGGGCGATGAGCGGCGCTTTTGCAAACCTGTTGGAGGGAGTGCGTTCCTGCCCGTACCTGAGCGCGGACGAGCGGTCGATGCTCCTTTCGGCGGTCGGCGAGGCGGCAAAACGCTTTACCCATGGCGATATGAGCCGGATCTATGACGCCCTGGAGGAGGAGGCCGCAAAGGATGTGCGGAAACGGGAAGACGATCCTTTTCCGGGCGGTCGATGAGGTCCGGAGCGGAGAGGAAAAGAAAAAACACGAAAGGGAGCCGTAAAGGTGCAGAACGCGGCGGAAACGGAAGCTACGGGAAAAACACCCGGGGAACTGCAAAAAAAGGCGCGGGATAACGGGCAGGGGAAGGCGATGGGGAAACCGTCCGGCCGCGGATGGGCAAGGCGTTTTATCGGCCGGGCGGGCTTCGTGCTCTTCGCCGCGTTCATCGCAGCGCTTTCGGTGCTGGCGGGGATCAGGCTCCATTCCTTTGATCCTTCTTTGACGGCGCGCGCCGGCGCCTCGGGGTTCGAGGTCAGGGAAGAAGGCGCCGGCGCGGCCAGGATCAGGCCCGGCGAAAGCGGCGATATCGGCGAGATCAGGAGGGAATGCGGTTTCCCGATGCCCTATTTTCCCGGACAGGTCATGTTCGGTGAAATGACCAATGTCTCCTATGACGGAAAGAACGCGGTCCGGGTGACCATGTCATATCCGGGAGGCGTAGTCATCCAGGCGGTACGGCCTCGGGAAGCGGCGTTCCTGATCAAAAGGGAAGGACTGGGGGTCCAACTGTACGAGAGCCTCCGGGTCCCCTTCGGAAGGATTTCTTCTTCCTATATCCCCGCACTGATGTGCGGCGGGAGAGCGGGTTCGTGTATCTTTTTTTCCACCGAGGACGCGGCTTATTCCATCTTTGCTCCGGCCGACGGGGAAACGCTATACAGGTATGTCTATGAAAACGATCTGGACGTCAGGTGACGAACGGGAGGCAATGATCATGATCAAAAGAGCGGTATCGGCGCTTTGCTGCCTGGCGCTCGCGCTGCCGGCCCCGGCGGCTTTGGCCGCTCCGGTCCGGAGGGAAAAGGCCATGGAGATCCAGGAGGACGAGGGGCTCAGGGGCTTTTTGTCCACGGTGATGAGCGCCGCCGTGATCCGGGACCTGCCCGAACTGGAGGAAGGGGAAGCGCCCGGCGAAGAACTGGCCGAAGCGGTCTTCGGTGTGTTTGAGTACAATATGTTCGGTTTGGACAGCGTGACGCTTACCGAATCGGAATGCGCCGGTCTGTATGACGGCTTTTTTGCCTCGGGCAGGTTCGAAATGCCGGCGGAGGGCAGCTGTCCCTGCGTAAAGATCGACGGCGGCGCGATGGTCATGGACCTGTCCGAGCTGAACGAGACTCCCCTGGTAGGCGCCCATGTATACGAGTCCAGGATCATCGACGGCCGTGTTTTCATGAAGGCGGACCTGTACACCGCCTGGGGCTATTATTTGACTGCGCCTCTCGACATCCCCGAAGAGGATCTGACCTGGTACTGCTCGGCTGAGATCTGCGCGGAGAGTGGCGAAGGCGAACTGTTCGGGTGGAAGCTGGTGTCCTATCGCCTGGGCGGTATCTGGCAGGACGGCGCCCTGAACGAATGGAAGGAATATACCGGAGAAGAGGCTGAATGGTCCCTTACCGTCCCGTCGATGTTCGGTGAAAGCGATGCCGGCGAAGGCGTGCGGGAATGGCAGACCGCGGACGGGTCGGCCACGCTGCGCCTGGAGTTTTTCCCATCCGGTCCCGCCGGCGAAGTGAGCGGGACGGATGAACGGGAAGACGACGGATCATACGGCATTATTTCGGAAGACGGCAGCGGGAGACTGAAACTGGTGTTCCGGGGCGGGGAACTTGAGGCGGGATGCGTTCTGACGCTTGAATTCCCGGAGGAACGCCTGGATGAATACAGTTATTACCTTGAGATCATCCGCAATTCATTCTGGATGAGGGGGATGCCCTATGGCTAAGACCTTGAGGATGGCGGCGTGCCTGTGCGCGCTGATGCTTTTGCCCCTGACCGCTTCGGCGGTCTCCCCCTATACGGTCGAGAACCTTTCCGGGGAGGACTGGTATCCCTCAATGGAAAACTGGACCTATCATTATGTCTATTCCTGCCCCCGGATCGTCTGTGGGGATGACGATCCCGTGGGGCTGCTCATCAACGACACGCTGCAGATGGTCCTGGACGAAATGCGCCTCCTGGCCCTGCCCATGTTCGCCGAGTCCCCCGAGATGACTGCCTCGGGACCGGTGACGGTGACGGAGGAGGGCCGCGTCATGTGCAACAACGGACGCTTCTTTTCGGTGCTGACGGTCAAATGCGAGGACAAGGGCGGCGTGAAGTCCTGGAGCCTGGAATCCGACACTTTCGACGTCAGCGGGGATTACCCGGGCGAGACGCTGACCCTGAGGGGCGTGGTGATGGTGGGCGAATCTTCGGAGCAGATATCTTCCGCGGTGCTGCCCGTGCTGTACGAGGCTTTCACGGAACTGCAGGCGCAGGGCGTCTGCCTTCCCGGCGTTGACTGGGAGGATTTCTGCCAGAGCGTGATCCCCACCCTGGATTTTTATGCCGATGAAAACGGCAGCGCGGTGTTTTATTTCCAGCCTTCGCTCCTGTGCGAGCCCGGGGGAGACGTGCCGGTGTTCACGTTTACCCCCGCGGAGCTGGAAGCCCTGGTCGGCGCCATGCCGGCGGGGGAAGAGGAACGCTGACAGGCGGCCGGATGCAGGAAGGTGGATGCGTATATGAAGATCAGCAGGATATGGACCGCTTTCGTTCTGGCGTTTTTTGCCCTCGGGTGCGCGCCTGCGCCGGCGGAGGAGGCGGCTGTCCCCGTCCGGCCGGCTATCGAGCCCCCGGTGGGAGTAAGCATCATCTACGGGCAGTCGCTCACGGAATCCGCCCTGATCGGGGGAATGGCGATGGACCCCAATACCGGGGAGAGCGTGGAAGGATTTTTCATGTGGGCCAACGGTGATTATGTGCCGGGGGTCGGGGTGCAGATGTGCCAGTGTGAATTTGTGCCCACGGGATTCGACACCGAGAACTACCTTTCCGTTTCCTTCCGGGCTGAGGTGGAGGTGCGCCCCATTCCCCTGACGGTCCTGGAGGAGCCCGTGTGCATGCGGCACATCGAATACGGAGAGAGGGTCAGCCGGGCGTTTCTTTCCGGCGGGATCTGCGCCGATCCCTCGGGAAACGAGGTCGCGGGCTCCTGGGCTTTTGCCGACGGGAACGCCGAGCCGGCGGTGGGATTCATGACCGCGGCGGCGGTCTTTGTGCCCGAGGACAGCTTCCATTATGATGAGGCGAAGTGTGCGGTGGAGGTGGAATGCGTTCCCTGTACGCCGGACGTGGCAGTGCGCTGCAGCGCCGCGTGGCCCGGGCAGCCTTTGTCCGCCTGCGTGCTGGAGGGATGGGCCGCCGGTATGGACGGCTGCGTGATCACGGGGTTTTTTGCCTTCCGCGACGGCGGCCTTGTACCGGAAGGGGACGGCACGTCCTACGACGTTACCTTCAGCCCCGACGACAGCGTCAATTACCTGCCGGTGACCGTGAAGGTTCCGGTGTCCTTCGGGGTGAGAAATATTTTTGTCGAGGCGGTCCTGGAAACGGAATACGGCCGTCCTGCCTCCGAAGGGATCCTGACAGTGCGGGCCGTCGATGAAAACGGCCTTCCGGTAGACGGGAAACTGAAGTACGACGACCGGTTTTCCGGCGTCCTGGCCCCTGACGGCCAGGACAGCATCGGCGCGCTGTTCATCCCCTCCGATCCATCCTTCGGCGGTGAGATCCCGGTGTCGGTCAAGGTCGTATACAGGTAAGGCAGGGCCCGAAAAGGCCCGTTCGGAGCGGCGGCAGGCGTCATTCGTCCTCCGGCCGCCTGCGGACGACGGATCGCCAAAGGACGCCTTGCGTGTTGGAACAGGGAAAAAGAAACACACGGAAACAAACACATGTATTTGCCCGGGAAAGCCCATGATACAAGGATTTGCGGGGTTTTCCCGGGCGAATTTTATCAAAAATATTTTTATTTTCTTTTAAAAACCTATTGCAATCGAAGCGGGATGGAGGTATAATTCTAATGTTGTCTGTTTATGGGATGAAGCGGTAAGTTGCCGTCCCGGCCTGGACGGGTAATTATCGTGGACCAGACAGGGCGAGACCCTGTCGACGGACTCAAGTCGCGCCAAAGGCGCGGTTGGCACCGGGCTTCCCTGCATGGCGACGCAGCCTGCGAAGCGAAACGCCCGGCATGGGAGGACTCCCACCGCGTGCCGCGAGTACGAATTCAAGGAGGAAAAATTATGGCCAGCCAGAAGATCCGCATCAAGCTCAAGGCGTATGAGCACAACCTCATCGATCAGAGCGCCGGGCGCATTGTGGAAACCGCCAAGCGCACAGGCGCCAGGGTCTCGGGACCGATCCCGCTGCCCACCGAAAAGGAGATCGTTACGATCCTCCGTGCGCCCCACAAGTACAAGGACAGCCGTGAACAGTTCGAGCGCCGCACGCACAAGCGTCTCATCGACATCCACAACCCCAGCGCCAAGACCGTGGACGCCATGATGAAGCTGGATCTGCCCGCCGGCGTCGAAATCGAGATCAAGCTGTAAGGCAGGAGGACGACACACTTATGAAAAAGGCGATTATCGGTAAAAAACTGGGCATGACCCAGATCTTTCTGCCGGACGGCCGTTTGGTGCCCGTTACGGTGATCCAGGCCGGTCCCTGCACCGTGGTGCAGAAGAAGACCGTGGAAAACGACGGTTATGAAGCTGTTCAGTTCGGTTTTGACCAGGTCCCCGACAACCGTGCCGCCAAACTGGTGAACAAGCCCGAAGCGGGCCACTTCGCCAAGGCGGGCGTCAAGCCCATGAGGCATCTTCGGGAATTCCGCCTGGACGACTGCGCCGCCTTTGAAGTCGGCCAGGTCATCAAGGCTGACGTGTTCGCTTCCGGCGAAGCGGTGGACATCACCGGCACCACCAAGGGCCGCGGCTTTACCGGCCCCATCTACCGCTGGAACCACCACACCGGCCCCATGGCCCACGGCTCCAAGTATCACAGGGGCGTCGGTTCCATGAGCGCCAACACCTATCCCGCCCGCGTCTTCAAAAACAAGAAGATGGCCGGCCAGTACGGTGTGGAACGGGTCACCATCCAGAACCTCAGCATCGTTCAGGTGGACGCCGAGCGCTCCCTGCTCCTGGTCCGCGGCTCCGTGCCCGGCCCCAACAAGGGACTGCTTCTCATCCGTTCTTCCTGCAAGGCTTGATCAAGGAGGATAAAGAATTATGCCAACTGTTAACGTGGTCGATATGCACGGAAAAAAAGTCGGCACCATGGACCTGAGCGAGGATATTTTCGCAGCTCCCGTCAACGCCGCAGCCATGCATCTGGTCGTCCGCTCTTATTTGGCGGCGCAGCGCCAGGGCACCCAGAGCGCCCTCACCCGCGGCGAAGTCCGCGGAGGCGGCCGCAAGATCTATCGTCAGAAGGGCACCGGCAATGCCAGGCATCACGGCAACCGTGCTCCCCAGTTCCGCCACGGCGGCGTGGTGTTCGCTCCCAAGCCCAGGGATTATGTGATCAAGGTGCCCAAGAAGGTGCGCCGCCTGGCCATGAAGAGCGCTTTTACCTCCAAGCTCGAGGACTTCATCGTGGTCGACCGCATCGCGCTCAGCGAAGCCAAGACCAAACTGGTGGCCCAGATGCTCAGGGAGCTCGGCAGCGAAAAGAAGACCCTGCTGGTCCTCCCCGGCAAGGAAGACAAGATCGTCCGTGCTTCCAAGAATATCCCCACCGTGAAGGATGCCTATGTGAATACCCTGAACGTGTACGATATTCTTAACGCCGACAAGATCGTGATCGAGAAAGACGCCATGCAGAAGATTCAGGAGGTGTACGCATGAAAGATCCCCATGATATCATCCTGCGCCCCGTCCTGACCGAAAAAGGCTACGACGGCATCGCTGACAAGCGCTATGTGTTCCAGGTGGCCATCGACGCCAACAAGGTGGAGATCCGCAAGGCCCTGGAAAAGGTTTTCCCCGGCATCAAGGTGAAGAACGTCAACACGCTCCGCACCCTGGGCAAGATCAAGAGGCAGGGCGTGCATTCCGGCCGCACTGCCGAGATCAAAAAAGCGTACGTTACTTTGACTGAAGATTCCAAGCCCATCGAATTCTTCGAGGGTATGGTTTAAGGGAGGGCATGAATAATGGGAATTCGAGTTTATAAGCCGACTTCGCCCGCCCGCCGGTTCATGTCGGTGCTGACTTACGAAGAGATCACCAAGAAGACCCCCGAAAAGGCTCTGACCGAGATCCTCAAGAAGAAAGCCGGCCGCAACAAGCAGGGCAAGATCACCGTCCGCCACCAGGGCGGCGGCAGCAAGCGCAAATACCGCATCATCGATTTCAAGCGCGACAAGCTGGGCGTGCCCGCGAAGGTCGTCGCCATCGAATACGATCCCAACCGCACCGCTTTCATCGCCCTTTTGCAGTATACTGACGGTGAGAAGCGCTACATCCTGGCTCCGCTGGACCTGAAGGTCGGCGACACCGTGGTTTCCGGCCCCGAAGCCGATATCAAGCCCGGCAACGCGCTGCCCATGCAGTTTATCCCCGTCGGCACCCTGATCCACAACATCGAGCTCAAGGCCGGCCGCGGCGGCCAGATCGTCCGCTCCGCCGGCGCCTATGCCCAGCTGATGGGCAAGGAAAACGGCTACGCGCAGGTGCGCCTGCCCTCCGGCGAATACCGCAAGGTCCCCCTCAATGCGATGGCGACCATCGGCACCGTCGGCAACACCGACCACGCCAACGTCAACATCGGCAAGGCCGGCCGCAAGCGCCACATGGGCATCCGTCCCACCGTCCGCGGCGTCGTCATGAACCCGGTCGACCATCCCCACGGCGGCGGCGAGGGCAAGAGCCCTGTCGGTATGCCGGCTCCTGTCACTCCCTGGGGCAAGCCCGCTTTGGGATACAAGACCCGCAAGCACAAGAAGTATTCCAACAGGCTGATCGTCAAGCGCGCCACCAAGTAACAGGGTGAGCAGGAAGGAGGAACCACATGAGCCGTTCCGTTAAGAAAGGCCCGTTTGTACAGGAAGCGCTTCTCAAGCGCATTGATGAAATGAACAAGAATGGCACCAAGACCGTCCTGAAGACCTGGTCCCGTGCCTCCACCATTTTCCCTCAGTTCGTGGGTCACACCATCGCGGTGCATGACGGCCGCAAGCACGTACCGGTGTACATCACCGAGGATATGGTCGGTCACAAGCTGGGTGAATTTGTTCCCACCCGCACGTTCCGCGGCCACGCCGGCTCCAAGTCGGAACGCAAGTAATCGAGGGAAGGAGAAATAATCATGGCTACCAATACCCGTGAAAAGGGCGCAAAGCGCGCTGAAACGCGCGACCGCCGCCCCCATGCAACTGCCAGGCATATCCGTCTCTCTCCCCGGAAGGCGGGTATCGTGCTGGACCTGATCCGCGGTGAACAGGTCGACAAGGCACTGGCGATCCTCCAGTTCACTCCCAAGGCCGCTTCTCCGGTCATCTACAAGGTGCTGTCCAGCGCCATCGCCAATGCGGTGAACAACCAGGAAATGGACCGCTCCAGCCTGTATGTGGCTGAGTGCTTCGCCAATCCCGGCCCCACCCTGAAGCGTTACGTAGCCCGCAGCCGCGGCAGCGCCTCGCCCATGCTGAAGCGCACCTGCCATATCAGCGTCGTGCTGGACCAGAAGAAATAAGGGAGGATGAACCATGGGTCAGAAAGTCAATCCGCACGGTGCGCGAGTCGGCGTCATCTTCGACTGGAGCACCCGCTGGTATACCAATAAGAAAAATTTCGCTTCGCAGCTCAAGGAAGACTATGAACTGCGCAAGATGCTCAAGGAAAAGTTCTATTCCACCGGCATCAGCCGTGTAGATATCGAACGCAGCGCCAACAGGATGACGGTCAACATCTTCACCGCCAAGCCCGGCATGATCATCGGCAAGGGCGGCAAGGGCATCGAAGACCTGAAGAAGGATGTTGAAGCGTTCGTCGGGCATTCCGTCAACGTGAACGTCAACGACGTCAAGTCTCCCGATACCGACGCGCAGCTGGTCGCCGAAAACATCGCGCAGCAGCTTGAAAAGCGCATTGCTTTCCGCCGCGCCATGAAAAAGGCCATCCAGAGCGCCATGAAGGCCAATGCACAGGGCGTCAAGGTTTCCATCAGCGGCCGCGTCGGCGGCGCCGATATCGCCCGCACCGAGCAGTACCATGAGGGTTCCATCCCGCTGCAGACCCTGCGCGCGAACATCGACTACGGATTCTGCGAAGCCAAGACCACTTACGGCCGCCTGGGCATCAAGGTCTGGATCTACAAGGGCCAGATCCTTCCCAAGGCCAAGAAGGTGCAGGCCGTGCCTGCCGCCGCTCCCGCGGCTGTTGAAGGAGGCAAGTAAACCTATGCTGATGCCAAAGAGAGTCAAGCACCGCAAACAGTTCCGCGGCCGTATGAAGGGCTCCGCCCATCGCGGCAACGTGGTGTCCAACGGCGATGTCGGCCTGATGGCCCTGGAACCCGCCTGGGTGACCAGCCAGCAGATCGAAGCCGCCCGTGTCGCCCTGACCCGTTACACCAAGCGCGGCGGTCAGGTGTGGATCAAGATCTTCCCCGATAAGCCCGTTACAGCCAAGCCCGCCGAGACCCGCATGGGTTCCGGTAAAGGCGCTCCCGAATACTGGGTGGCTGTTGTCAAACCCGGCAGGATCCTCTTTGAGATCGGCGGCATCGATACCGCCGTCGAAAAGGAAGCGCTGCGTCTGGCCAGCGGCAAGCTGCCCCTGCGCACCAAGATCGTTGCCAAACCCGAACCCCAAGAAAACGCAGCAGGTGGTGAAAGCAAATGAAAGCAAAGGAATTCGCAGCCATGAGCCCCGAAGATTTGACCGCGAAGATCGCAGATCTCAAGGAAGAGCTCTTCAACCTTCGCTTTCGTCTTGCCACCGGTCAGCTGGATGACGTCATGCAGATCCAGAAGGTCAGGCGCGATATCGCCCGCGCCCTGACGGTCCAGAGCCGGTCCGCCAAGAAGGCCTGACCGCGGCAAGAAGAAAGGAGCCAGAAAAATGAGCGAAGCAAGAGGCATTCGTAAGACCCGCATCGGCGTGGTCGTCAGTGATAAGATGGACAAGACCATCGTTGTCTCTCTTTCAACCCGCGTTCGTCATCCCCTTTACGGCAAATTCATCACCCGCACTTCCAAGATCCACGTGCATGATGAGAACAACCAGGCCGGCGTGGGTGACACCGTCCGCGTTATGGAATGCCGTCCGTTGTCCGCCACCAAGCGCTGGCGCCTGGTGGAGATCATGGAAAAGGCGAAGTAAAAAACTGCTTACGGCCTCTCATGCGTAAGTGAGCGTCATGAAGAGGAATCCATAAAGGAGGAAAACCCTATGATTCAGCCGCAAACGCGACTCAAGGTAGCCGATAACTCCGGCGCCAAGGAAATCATGTGCATCCGCGTTCTGGGCGGATCCTTCCGGCGTTCCGGTTCCATCGGCGATGTCATCGTCGCTTCCGTGAAGTCCGCCACCCCCGGCGGACAGGTCAAGAAGGGCGATGTGGTCAAGGCTGTGATCGTGCGCGTCCATCAGCCCAAGCGGCGCCCGGACGGGACCTATATCCGCTTTGACGATAACGCCGCCGTTCTCATCAGCGACGACAAAATGCCCAAGGGCACCCGTATCTTCGGACCGGTGGCCAGGGAACTGCGTGAGAAGGATTACATGAAGATCGTCTCGCTCGCGCCCGAAGTACTTTAAGGAGGACAATGCAAAATGGTAGTTAAATCCAAAGACACGGTCGTTGTCATCTCCGGCAAGGACAAAGGCAAGCAGGGCCAGGTCGTTTCCGTCCGCCCCGCCGACGGCAAGATCACGGTGGAAGGCGTGGCCATGGTCACCAAGCATCAGAAAGCCGCGGCCCAGGGCCAGCCCGGCGGGATCATCCACAAGGAAGCCTACATCGACGCCAGCAACGTCATGATCGTCTGCAAGAAGTGCGGCAAGGCCACCCGCGTGGGCAAAAAGATCCTTGATGACGGCAAAAAGGTGCGCGTGTGCAAAAAGTGCGGCGCGCAGATCGACTGATAAGGAGGACACATCTTCATGGCTACCCGTCTTAAAGAGAAATATCTGGCCGAAGCTGTGCCTGCCTTGCAGCAGAAATTCGGCTATAAAAACGTGATGGAGATCCCCAGGCTGGAGAAGATCATTATCAACATCGGTCTGGGCGATTGCAAGGACAACGCCAAGGCATTCGAGACCGCCATCTCCGAACTGGCCCAGATCTCCGGCCAGAAGCCCCTGGTGACCAAGGCAAAGAAATCCATCGCGAACTTCAAGGTCCGCGAGGGGATGAACGTGGGCGCGAAGGTCACCCTGCGCGGCGCCCGCATGGAACAATTCATGGACAAGCTGGTCTCCATCGCCCTTCCCAGGGTGCGCGACTTCAGCGGCGTTTCCACCAAGGCTTTTGACGGCCGCGGAAACTATGCTCTGGGCGTCCGTGAACAGCTGATCTTCCCCGAAATCGATTACGACAAGGTCGAGAAGATCCGCGGCATGGAAATGATTTTTGTCACCACGGCCAAGACCGACGAGGAAGCCAAGGAGCTCCTCAGCCTGCTCGGTATGCCGTTCGCGCGTTAAGGGAGGGTATAACAAAATGGCAAAGACCAGTCAGAAGATCCGTCAATCCCGTCCCGCCAAGTTCTCTACCAGGGCTTACACCCGCTGCAGCCTGTGCGGCCGTCCCCATTCCGTTCTGCGCCGTTACGGCGTTTGCCGCGTCTGCTTCAGGGAACTTGCTTATAAAGGACAGATCCCCGGTGTTCGCAAAGCGAGCTGGTAAGTATTAAGGAGGTTGTATCATGCTTGTCAATGATCCTATTGCCGATATGCTCACCCGCATCCGCAATGCGCAGGTGGCGCGTCACGACAGCGTGACGATCCCCGCCTCCAACATGAAAAAAGCGATCGCCAAGATCCTGTTGGACGAGGGATATGTAAAATCGGTTGAAAACGTCGTCGAAGACGACCGGGCCGCCATCAAGGTGACCCTCAAGTATCTGGACAAAAAGCAGCCCGTTATCCAGGGCCTGCGCCGGATCTCCAAGCCCGGCCTGCGCGTTTACGCGGCCTGCGAGGACCTGCCCAAGGTCCTGGGCGGTCTGGGCATCGCCATCGTTTCCACCAATCGCGGCATCATGACCGACCGGGCGGCCCGCAAGGAAAACGTCGGCGGCGAAGTGCTCTGCTACGTCTGGTAAACCTATTACGCTTTGGAGGTAATGAAACATGTCTCGTATCGGAAAGCTTCCGATTCCTGTTCCTGCAGGCGTGAAGGTCGAGGTCGATGACAAGAACCTGGTCACCGTCAAAGGCCCCAAGGGCACGCTTACGCAGCAGGTGGATCCTCAGGTCAAACTGAATCTGAAGGACAATGAACTGCTTCTCACCATCGATAACGAGAAGACCATGGGCGCCAAGCACGGATTGTACCGCGCGCTGGTGCATAACATGGTGGTCGGCGTTACCGAAGGCTTTGCCAAGACCCTCGAAATGGTCGGCACCGGTTACCGCGCCGCCGCCGAGGAAAACGGCAAGAAGCTGAATATCGCCATCGGTTTCTCCCATCCGGTTATCCTGACCGCCCCCGAAAACGTCACTTTCGAGACCCCCGTGCAGACCAAGATCGTCATCCACGGCATCGATAAGCAGACGGTGGGCAGCCTGGCAGCTGATATCCGCGCCATCCGTAAGCCTGAACCCTATCTGGGCAAGGGCATCAAATACGAGAACGAGCATATCCGCCGCAAGGAAGGCAAGGCCGGTAAGAAGTAAGAAAGGGAGTGAACGCATATGTTCAAAAAGCGCGACCGCAATGAAGTACGCGTGATCCGTCACGCCCGTGTGCGCAAAAAGATCAGCGGCACCCCCGAAATGCCGCGTCTGTGCGTGTACCGCAGCAACAAATCCATTTATGCCCAGGTGATCGACGATACCAAGGGCGTCACCCTGGTCTCTGCCTCGACCCTGGACGCCGACATCAAGGCCCAGCTGGAAGAAGTGGACAAGTCCGGTGCCGCCAAGCTGGTGGGCAAACTCGTGGCCGAGCGTGCGATCAACGCCGGAATCAAGGACGTGGTCTTCGACCGCGGCGGTTATGTGTACACCGGGCGGGTAGCTGCCCTGGCCGCTGGCGCCCGCGAAGCCGGCCTCAACTTCTAAGGGAGGACTGAAAGCATGCAACGCAGAGACAGAGAAGAACCCGTCAGCGAATTCAAAGAGCATCTGGTAGCGCTCAACCGTGTTACCAAGGTTGTTAAGGGCGGTAAAAACTTCCGTTTCGCGGCGCTGGTCGTCGTTGGCGACGAGAAGGGCCGCGTAGGCGCTGCCATCGGCAAGGCGAAGGAAGTCCCCGAAGCCATCCGCAAGGGTGCCGAAGCCGCCAAGAAGCACCTGATCACCGTTCCCATGGAAGGCACCACCATTCCCCACGCGATCGACGGACACTACGGCACCGCCAAGGTCGTCCTGGTCCCCGCTGAGGAAGGTTCCGGCCTGATCGCCGGCGGCGGCGCCCGCGCCGTGCTGGAACTGGCCGGTGTCAAGGATGTCCGCACCAAGACCTTCGGAACGTCCAACCGCATCAACACCGTCAAGGCCACCATCGACGGGCTTGCCCACCTCCGCAACGCGGAGCAGGTCGCCCAGATGCGCGGCAAGACCGTGGAAGAGATTTTGGGATAAGGAGAGTGCCAGAATGAAACTGAAGATCACTTTGACCAAGTCTCCTATCTCCAGCCTTCAGAAGCATATCGACACCGTCAAGGCCCTTGGCCTGCGCAAGATCGGCCAGTCCGTGATCAGGGAAGACAATCCCTGTGTCCGGGGCCAGATCTTCACGGTGAAGCATATGGTGAAAGTGGAAGAAATCAACGATTGATAGGAGAGTGGCTACTATGAAACTGCACGAGCTGCAGCCCGCGGCCGGTTCCACGGCCGCACCGAAGCGCCTCGGAAGGGGCGTAGGATCCGGACTCGGCAAAACGTCCGGCAAAGGCCACAAGGGCGCCAAGGCCCGCTCCGGTGGCGGCAAGCGTCCCGGATTCGAAGGCGGCCAGATGCCCCTTACCCGCCGTCTGCCCAAGCGCGGCTTTACCAACATCTACCGTAAGGAATACGCCATCGTCAACGTTTCTGCGCTCAATGCGCTGGATGACGGCACCGTGGTCACCGCGGAAGTCCTCAGGGACAACGGCCTCATCAAGGACGTTCGTGACAGCGTCAAGATCCTGGGCGGCGGTGAACTGACCAGGAAGCTGACCGTGACCGTTGATAAGGTCACTGCGTCCGCAAAGGAGAAGATCGAGGCGGCAGGCGGGAAAGTCGAGGTGAAGTGAGCATGGGTGAAACGTTAAGAAACGCCTGGCGCGTTCCGGAACTTCGCAAGAAGCTGATCTATACGTTCCTTATGCTGCTTCTCTTCCGCCTCATCGGCGTCGTGCCGGTCCCCGGCATCGACCTCAACGCCATCCAGTCATCTATCGCCAATTACGACGCTCTGGGACTGGTCAACATGATGACCGGCAACCAGTTCAGCCAGATGACCATCATGGCCATGGGCATCACCCCCTACATCAACGCCAGCATCATCATGCAGCTTCTCTGCGTGGCGATCCCCGCCCTGGAGAGGCTGCAGAAGGACGGCGGTGAGGAAGGCCGCAAGAAGATCAACAAGATCACCCGGTATTCCACTGTCGTGCTGGCCGCCCTGCAGGCTATCGGCATCATTGCCGGCCTCAACGGCCTGAAGGCTGAGTACAAGAATTTCTGGGGCTTCTGCTCCGTGGGCATCATCATGGCCGGCGGCACGGCCCTGGCCATGTGGATCGGTGAGAGGATTACCAAGAACGGTATCGGCAACGGTATCAGCCTTCTGATCTTCGCCGGCATCATTTCCAACCTGTTCAACGGCATCGTCGCCGCCGTGTCGAATGTGTTTTCCAACATTCCCGGCGCGATCGGCAGCCTGCTGATCATCCTTGTGACCACCGTCATCATCGTGGCTGTCGTCACCTTCGTGGACCGCGGCGAGCGCCGTGTCCCGGTGCAGTATGCCAAGCGTGTGGTGGGCCGCAAGATGTATGGCGGTCAGAGCACCCATATCCCGATGAAGGTCCTTGCGGTGGGCGTGCTTCCTCTGATCTTCGCCTACTCCTTCATGGCCTTCCCGGGCACCATCATGGCCATGTTCGGGACAAACTCCGGCGCGTATAAGTGGTGGAGCGCCAACATGAACCAGTTCACCTGGGGCTATATGCTCCTGTGCGCGCTGCTCATCGTCGCCTTCGCCTACTTCTATACCGCGATCACCTTCAATCCGCAGGACATCGCCAAGAACCTGCAGCAGCAGGGCGGCCACATCCCGGGCATCCGGTCCGGCCAGCCCACGATCGATTTCCTTTCCAGGACTTCCAATCGTCTGACGCTGTTTGCGGCCATCTTCCTGGCTGTATTGTCCACTGTGCCTTCGATCCTGACCGTTTGGCGTTCCGTGTCCATCCCCTTCGGCGCATCTTCCATCCTGATCGCCGTTTCGGTGGCCCTGGAATCCATGCAGCAGATCGAAGCCCAGCTGACCATGCGCCACTACAAGGGCTTCCTGCAGAACTGATCGTAAAAATGCGCATCCAAGACCGCTTCCGTACGGGAGGCGGTCTTTTTGAACAGTCCTCGGAAGAAAAAAGAAAGGGGACCGGAGCATGTTCGACTGCCTGTACGAAGAATCTCTTTCCCGCGCGGAGCACAGGATATGGATACTGTCGGATCTCCAGCAGGCGCTGCCGGAAAATACCCGGCGCTGTCTTGACGCAGGAATATCCGATTTTAAATCCATGGGGCTGCCCGCGGATCAGATCTGGTATCTGGGCGACGCGGTGGAGGGAGAGGAAAAGGAAAGGCTCAGGGACATGTGCCGCCTGCAGGAAGAGGCCTTTGCCTCCCTTTCACTCCCGCTTTGCTACGCGACCGGGAATCACGATTACGATTACGCGCGTGCCCATCGGGATCAGGTGCCGTGGCTCCCGTTTTATGAAACGGTCCGGGACCATCCCGGATGGAAGACCGCGGACAGCTGTGAGGATTTCTGGTTCCACACCGAGGTCGGGAAATACCCCGTCTATTTTTACGGGCATTCGCATATCGGCGACTGGAAATGGGCGAAGAAGGACGCCTGGCGGCGGATCAGCTGGGTGGACTGGCACGACGTGCCGCAGATCGACGTTTCCAGTTTTGAGAATATCCGCGGAAGATCCTGCCGAAGCGTTTTTCTGCATATCCACCGGGAAGGGACCATGGGCGTATTTTTCCGGGATCACGACCGGCATTGCTTCACGGAGGCTTATTTTCCCTCGCCGGAAAACGGGCCTGCCGGATGGGACGACATGCGCGGCTTATGGGGATAAAAATGGGTATGGTCACAGGAGGCCGAATGTGGTATAATCATTCCGGAGAAAACGGGAAAGGAGAAAGAAAATGACTGAATTCGATAACGATGAAGAATATTCGGAATACAGGTATGATACGCAGCTGCTGATCGAGGGGGAGAACCTGGACGAGGATAAGATCCGCGATTACTTTACCGAAAATTTTCAGGGCAACTGCCTCCTGGCGGTGGGTGACGACGAGCTGATCAAGATCCATTACCACACCAACGAGCCCTGGAAGGTGCTGGAGTACTGCTCCACCCTGGGAGAGATCTACGACATCGTGGTGGAGGACATGTTCCGCCAGTCCAGGGGCCTCAAAGGCTGACCGGACTGTGTTTTTGCCAATGCATGTCCCCGCGGGGGCGGATCAGAATCACAACGTAAAAATTCGGTGATCTTAACCCGCCGGAGAGGCGGGGGATAAGCAAGGGGCTGCCGCAGAAATCATCTCTGCCGCAGCCCCTGCGTTGTTTGCCCGCCGTGGGCAAGGGCCCGGCGGGGATCACACCCGGTTATAATCCGGTCATTCGGCTTGTCCGCATGCGGATCAGGTTGAATACATTTCCCAGCGCCACGCAGGCGAGGGCGGGGATCAGGGTGTCGCTGCCGTTAAAGACAGAGAGCAGCACAAGCACCAGGCCCGCAGCACCGAAAACGACGGCGGCGATGACAAGGAGCAGGTTCAGCGTTTTCAGTTTCACGTTGATGATCCTCCTGAATACCGGTTATTCCGTAAAAAGACCTTCTGTCGCCTGCGCCGGCACATAAACGGGCGGCCCTGACGCTTCATGTGAGGGCCGGTCACAGGATCCCCTCCAGATCCGCTTCCGGAAACGGGACGGGCCCTTCAGGGTTGCGGACACGGGGGGAAAGTTCCTTTTCCATCCATACCACGTCCAGCCACCGGCCCATTTTGTAACCGCATTTGTGGAAATGGGCGCACAGTGTAAAGCCGTGCTTTTCGTGGAAGGCGACGCTTTCGGGATTGGGGTAGGTGATGCAGGCGTCCAGGCCGGTGAAGCCCTGGCGGATGAGGATCTCCTCCAGGCGGCGTTCCAGCAGACTGCCCACGCCCCGGCCCCGGGCACGCATGTCCAGGTAGATGGAGTTTTCGCAGGTCCACCGGTAGGCCCGGCGCGTACGGAAAGCCGACGCATAGCAGTATCCGATGATCTTCCCATCCTCCTCGGCGCAAAGGTAAGGATAGCTGCGGAGGATGCTTTGGATTCTGCGGGCAAACTCGTCCGGGGCAGGAACGTCGGTCTCAAAAGTAATGCAGGTATCGGTGACATAGGGCCGGTAGATATCCAGCAGTGCCCCGGCGTCCTTCGGCGACGCGGTGCGGATCAGGATGTTTTTTTCTTCGGGGATGCTACAGTTCATGGTTTTTTCTCCCAAGTAGAGTCGGGGCCGGAAAAGAGGTCCGTCATGGATACGGTCAGCCGGGTGATATGGGAAGGTCCTCCCATTGTCCGGCAACGCCGTCGGGATCGGAGCCGGTGATCCTGACCTGCACGGCCTGCCCCTCCCTGATCCCCTCCCGTGGCGGGCAGGTGCAGGAGACGTATTCCCGTGTATAGCCGGACACGCCCTCAGGGGACACGTCCTCGCACAGGATCTCCCTGACGGAGCCGACCATGCTCCTGTGGTATTCCGCCGCCATCTCGTGCCCGAGGGCGATCAGCCGGCGCGTCCTCTCCTCCCGCACACGGCGGGGCACCTGGCCGGGCATGGAAGCCGCCGGGGTGCCTTCCCGGGCCGAGAAGGGGAATACGTGCATCCGGGAAAAGCCGATCTCCCGGCAGAAAGCCAGGGTCTCGAGGAATTCCTCATCGGTCTCGCCCGGGAAGCCGCAGATCACGTCGGTGGTCAGGGCGCACCCGGGCATGGCACTGCGCAGCAGGGCGGCGGATGTGCGGAATTCTGAGCATGTGTACCTGCGTTTCATCCGTTTAAGGACGGTGTCGCTGCCGCTTTGCAGCGCCAGGTGGAACTGCGGGCAGATCTCGGGGACCTCCCGGAGTGCCTGTGTGAATGCTTCGGTAACGACCACCGGCTCCAGGGACCCCAGACGGATGCGCCTGATCCCCGGCGCCCGGGCAGCGCGGATGGCGTCGGCCAGATCCCTGTCCCCCAGGTCCCGGCCGTAGCTGGTCAGGTGGATGCCGGTCAAAACCAGTTCGCCGAATCCGGCCTCCCCGAGGCGCGCCGCTTCGGCGCGGATATCCTCCGGGGGCCGGGAACGGATGCCGCCCCGGACGTAGGGAATGATGCAGTAGGAACAGTAGCGGTCACAGCCCTCCTGGATCTTCATCGCGGCGCGGGTGCGCTCCGAAAAGCCGGAGATGGAAAGGCTTTCGTAGGGTATGCGCAGAATATCCCTGTCCACATGGCAGACCCTTTCACCCTGCCGGAGGGCCTGCTCATACAATTCGACGATCCTGTCCCGGTCCCGGGCGCCGATGACCAGCCGGGCGCCGCTTTCAAGCAGCTTTTCCCCGTCCCTCTGGGCCAGGCAGCCGGCGATGATCACGTCGGCGGAAGGGTTGGTTTTTACAGCCCGTCGAACGGCCTGCATGCTTTTTTTGTCCCCGGTGCCGGTGACGGTGCAGGTGTTGACGACGTATACGTCGGCGGACGAGTCAAAGGAGACCTGGGTGTAGCCGTGGGAAAGGAATTTTTCCAGCATGGCCTGGGAATCGTACTGGTTCACCTTGCACCCCAGGGTGTGGAAAGCGACAGTGGGCATACATACCTCCGGAAACAGCCTGCCTGCGGGGCCGGGATCGGTTTGATGAGAGCATACCACTTTAAAAACGCGGATGCAATATCCCCGCTGTCGGAATGATACTTGCACGAGGGCGGGAAATGATTGTATAATATCCAAAAGGGCACCGAAGCTGGCCCTGATGAGGAGGCAAAAGAATGCAGTACAACGATTTCAGGGGTATAGGCCGGGCGAGCCGCCTGGGCTACGGGCTGATGCGCCTGCCGGTCAGGGACGGACAGGTGGACGAGGAAAGGGCGGTCAGGCTGATCCGCCGCGGTATCGACGGGGGCATCACCTATCTGGACACCGCCTATCCCTATCACGGCGGACAGAGCGAGGTGACCGCGGGCAAGGCGCTGAAAGGCGGATACCGTGAAAAGGTCACCGTTACCGACAAGCTTCCCTGCTGGGCGGTGAAGGAGAGCGGGGATATGGACGCCCTCCTGGACGAACAGCTGCGCCGGCTGGACCTGCCTTACATCGATATGTACCTTCTCCACGCCCTCAACCGGGACAGGTACGCGAAGATGAAGGAACTGGGGTTCAAGGATTTTTTCCGCAGGGCCTTAAATGACGGACGGATCAGGCACGTGGGCTTTTCCTTCCACGACGGCGCCGACGCTTTCCGGGAGATCCTGGACGACTACGACGGCTGGGAAATGTGCCAGATCCAGTACAATTATCTGGACGACGACAGCCAGGCCACTGAACAGGGCCTCCTGTACGCCGGCAAAAAAAATGTTCCGGTGGTCATCATGGAGCCCCTGAGGGGCGGCAACCTGGCCCGGGTGCCCCGGGAGATCGCCGAAAAGATGGAAGGCTATCAGGTGAAGCGCAGTCCCGCGGAATGGGCCTTCCGCTTTGCCGCGGATCATGAGGAGGTCAAGGTGGTCCTGAGCGGCATGAGCAGCGAGGAACAGCTGGAGGACAACCTGCGCATTTTCGACGGCATCCCGCCCCGCAGCCTGACCGAAGAGGACCTGCGGTTCGTCAGGGAGATCAAAAAAGCCTTCCTTGCACGGCAGCCCATCCTTTGCACCGGCTGCCGCTACTGCCAGCCCTGCCCCCGGGGTGTGAAGATCCCGGAGATCTTTGAGGCGGTGAACCGCGCCGTCATGTTCGACCGCACGGAAGAACTGGCCCGGCGGCTCGAGAACTTCAGGGCCGAGGAGGCCGGGCCCTCCCGGTGCGTAAAGTGCGGCAAGTGCGAAAGCGTCTGCCCCCAGAGCCTTGGGATCATCGAACTCCTCAAAAAAACGGAAAGCGGCGGTTTTCAAGTCAGCGTATGAGCTTTGACCTTTTCGGCGTGGTCACGGTGAGGATGTACGCCATCCTCATCGTGACCGGTATGGTCCTGGCGGTTTTGTATATGCGATGCCAGGAAAAGCGGCTGGGCCTTCCGAAGGACACGGCGCTGGATATGGCGCTGTGGGCGATACCTGCCGGCATCATTGGGGCGCGGCTTTATTATGTCGCCTTCACCTGGGACCTGTATGCCCCCGATCCCCTGTCGATCCTGAAGATATGGAACGGGGGGCTGGCCATCTACGGCGGCATCATCGGCGGCTTTCTCGGCGTCCTTTTCCTTTCCCGCAAAAAAAAGCTGCCCCTGATGAAGCTTATGGATATGGCCGCCCCGGCGGTCATCCTTGGCCAGGCTGTCGGGCGCTGGGGAAATTTTTTTAACGGCGAGGCTTACGGAAGACTGATCACCGATCCGAAGTGGTGCTTTTTCCCCTACGGGGTGCAGGTGGACGGAGCGTGGTACCAGGCCACATTCTTTTATGAGTCCGTGTGGGATCTTCTCGGTTTCCTCCTCCTGCACCTGGTGCGCAAAAAAATGCGGGCGGACGGGGATCTTCTGTTTCTCTACTTTGTTTTCTACGGTGTGGGCCGGGCGTTTATCGAGGGACTTCGCTCCGACAGCCTGTGGTGGGGCCCCTTCCGGGTGAGCCAGGTGCTCAGCCTGGCCCTGGCTGCTGCCGGGCTCGCGGTCCTTGCCGTGAGGGAAAGGAACGCGCGATGAGGTACCGCGGGATCTACCGTTTCATGGCGGGCTTCGTGCGCACCGACTCCTCCGTGGGCAGCGCCATGGGCGTTTTCGCGTCGGACGGGGAGGCCCGGAAGCGGGCGTGCCGCCTGCTCCGCAGAGGAAGGGCGGTGGGCGCGGTCCTGTGCCTTTTTGACGGCGCCGGCATGGTGGGCGTCCTTACGTGCGGAAGCGCCGGCGGCGGGAAAAGCGCGCTGCCTTCCACCTGGTTCAGGACGGCCTCGATATCCAAAATGGTGACCGCCGCCCTGGCGCATGGACTAAAGCACCGGGGCCTTCTGGACATGGACGCGGACGTGTCGGATCTGCTGGGCTTTCCCCTGAGGGCCCCCAAATGGCCCCATGTGCCCATCACCGCGGCGATGCTTCTCAGCCATACCGCTGCGGTCCGCGATACGGACGTGCTTTTCCACCCCGAGTACAGCCTGTCGGAGGCAGCTGAGCGCCTGTCCTTCACCGGGGAAGAGCCCGGGAAGGCTTTCAATTATTCCAACGAGGGGGCTGCCCTCCTGGGCGCGGCACTGGAAAAAGCCGCGGGGGAGGACCTGGACGCCATCCTGGCCAGGGAATTCGGCTCCGTCGGGACGTATTTTCCCTCACGGCTCCCCGCGGACGCACAGCTCAGCGACGGCATCCGAATCCTGCCCCGTCGAAAGACCCTTTTTTCCGGCAGCGCGGAGAGCCGCGCGGCATCGGCCGCCCCGAGGCGCCCGGGGGAAAACTGGAACCGGGCCCACGGCGGCCTTTGCCTGAGGGCGGAGGGTCTGGCAGGGATCGCACGGGCCCTGATGACGGACGATAAGTACCGCGAAATGCGCCTGGAGGTGATCCCGATGGGTAAAAGGGACCCGTGGATCACCGAGGGAAAGGGCCTCTTTGTCCTGAGGTATCCCGAAAGCGGGGGCCGGGTCATCTATGGGCACCAGGGGCTGGCATACGGCGCGGCCCACGGGGTGTTTTTCGATCCCGGGTCCCAAAGGGGAGCGCTGATCCTGACCTCCGGCTGTTCCCTGTGCAGGGAGTATGTACTGACGGACCTGAACCGCGCCCTGATCGCGGAATACCTGGCTCCGCCGGAGGAGGGCGTATGGAAGAAACGGTGATCCGGGTGGCATGCGGCCATGGCGCCGCGCGCGTTGCCTTCGAATCGGGAAGGAGCCTGGTGATCCCGTCGGCGATGCTGGAGGAGATCCCCCTGGCCGCGGGCAAACGCGCCGACCCGGACAGCGTGACGGCTCTTGTTGAAAAAAAGGCGCCTGCGTACTGCCTGAAACAGGTGATCGAGTGGCAGTCCCGGCGTGATCACGCCGCCGCCGAAATGAAGCGGAAGCTGAGGATGATGGGTTATCCCGCCCGGGCGGCGGAAGACGCCCTTAAACAAATGGAAAAGTGCGGGGCAGTCAGCGACCTGAGATGCTGTGAAAGCCTCATCCGCCGAAAAAAGCGCATCCGCGGCAGGGAAGGCCTGATGATGGAGATGCGCGCCCGGGGCGTGGACGGGGAAACTGCCAGGGCGGCCCTGGAGGAGGAACTGGATCCGGAGGAGGAAGCACAGAGCGCCTTGCGCCTGGCCCAGGGGCTTCTTGCCCGGGGCAAGGACCCGGACAGGGTGTTCCTGGCCCTTCGCCGCCGCGGCTACGCCTATGCCGAAGCCCTTCGGGCCCTTAACAGGGCGCGGGAGGAAACGGCTCCGTCTTCCCGGGACGGGCGGCGATTATGAAATAAAAGTAACAAAAAACACGCGAAAAAGAAACACAGATCATGGAATGAAATGAAAGGGACGGCCGTTGAATGAGTGCGGACAAAGACAGGAGAAAGGCTCCGATGGACGAGGAGCGTTTCAATGAGCTCTACCGCGCCTATGCGGGGGACGTGCTCCGGGTCAGCTGCTTTTACCTGGGCGACCGCCATAAAGCCGAGGATGTGACGCAGGACGTGTTCGTCCGCCTTATCCGCTCCAACCCGGATCTGATCCCCGGCAAGGAAAAAGCGTGGCTGCTTACGGTGGCGCTTAACCGCTGCCGTGACCTGTGGCGGGAAAACTGGTTCCGCCGGGTGGTCGTCGGGAGCGAGTCGCTGGAAAGAAAGCGCGATCCCCACGATATGGACGAAGACATGGAAAAAAGGGAACTGAAGGAAGCCGTCAGGCGCCTGCCTCCGGCATTCAGGGACGTGGTGCTGCTGCATTATTACCAGGGCATGGGTATCACGGAGATCGCCGGGATCCTAGGTGTCCCGGAAGGAACCGTCTCCAGCAGGCTTTCCCGGGCGAGGAAAAGGCTGGAGGAAGATCTAAAAGGAGAGTGAGGACTCTTGAAGAGCGTTGAAGACAGACTTCGCGAGCTGCCTGAAGACGCCGGGCTGAAAGCGATCACGGCCGATGATAAGCTCCGGCGCAGGATCCTGGAGGCCGCGAAGGATAAAAAGGCCGAGCACCGCCTGCCCGTCCGGTGGATCGCCGCTGGGGCGGCATGCGCCGCGGCGGTCGCGGCTTTGGCGTTCACCCTTCCGCGGAACGTTCAAAAAGCCCCCCAGGCGATGCTTACCAGCCAGAGCGCGGGGGAGAAGGTCATGCTTGCGAAGACGGAGGAGCAGGACGAAGCCCCGCTCGCCGGCGCGCGGGAAAGCGCTGTGGCGGACGTGCCCCAGGGCATGGTATTCATCTCCAATGCCTCCGCCCCGGAATCCCGGAGCCTCTGGGTGCAGGGAAACGGGGCCAACTTCCCCCTGGTGGCGGTGCAGGGCAAATATTTCCGTATGCTTGCGTCCCCTTCGGAAGTATCCCATGGCCTGCTGGGCGAAGAATTGGGGACGGTGGCCGAATATACCCAGGAGCCGGCGCTGTCAGGCGCTGAAACGGTATCCAATATCTGCCCGGAGGGGACTGTGATCTATGCCCTCAGGGGCGCAAGCGGACTGGCGGCGGCCGAGGTGAACGGCAGGATGCGCCTCTTCCAAAGGGTATCCTTCGCCGGACGGGGCCTGGTGGGCAGCGAGCACCTGTCTGATACCCTCGGCGGCAGGGTGAGCGCCATGGAACTCAGCGGCGTCGGCAGGCTCACCGGGAGCGCGGCGGAGGAGATGTGGTCCTACCTGTGCGCCGGGGCGGTCTATTTGAACGCGTCCTGCGCCGAGACCGGAAGGAACCTGCTGGTTACCCTGGACAACGGCCTTACATTCCAGATGGCGGTCAGCGGGGACACCCTTTCCGCCTGCGGGGCCTGGGCGTGTCCCGGCTTTGCCGAGGCGTTTGCCAACGCGCTGTGACATGCGCGGAAGCCCCGGATGGACCAAATGTGCGCGGATCATTATCGGGCGGGGAGCGATCCCCGCTTTTTTTGCGCTTTTCCGCCTTTTTTTTCGTTTCCTGTGTTTTGTTTTTTCTTTTTTTGCCGTGCTTCGGTGTTCCTTTTTCTTTACGGGGCGGAAGGTTTATGGTATACTGAGTCTGGATATTTTTGATTTGTTTTCGCATACCGTCAGGCTGCAGAAAGGGAATGGCGAAAGGTATGGATTTTGTATCCGTAATAGAGCGTAAAAAACGTGGCGAGGAACTGACGAATGAAGAGATCCGCGCCTTTGCCGGGGGTGCGGCGGACGGCAGCGTGAAGGATTACCAATTGGCGGCGCTTTTGATGGCCATCCGGCTCAACGGCATGACGGACCGGGAAACCAGGGACCTGACCCTGGCCATGGCCGAGAGCGGCGACATGCTGGACCCGGACGTGGGCGGCGTGCCGGTGGACAAGCATTCCACCGGCGGGGTGGGGGACACCACCACGCTGATCCTGGCGCCTCTGGTGGCCGCCTGCGGCGGCAAAGTGCTGAAGATGAGCGGCCGCGGGCTGGGCCATACCGGCGGGACCATCGATAAAATGGAATCCATTCCCGGCATGCGCGTGACCATGCCGGAGGAGGAATTTGTGCGCACCGTCCGGGAGATCGGATGCTGCGTGGTTGGGCAGAGCGCCCAGCTGGCGCCGGCGGACAAGCGCCTGTACGCCCTCAGGGACGTGACGGCCACGGTGGATTCGGTGCCGCTGATCGCCTCCTCCATCCTGAGCAAGAAATTTGCTTCCGGCGCCCGGGCCATCGTGCTGGACGTCAAGACCGGCTCCGGCGCCCTGATGCCCACCGAGGAAGACAGCATCGCCCTGGCCGGCGCCATGGTGCGCATCGGCGCCCTCTCCGGCAGGAAGATCACTGCCGTGATCAGCGGCATGGAAGAACCCCTGGGCAGCCATGTGGGCAACGCCCTGGAAGTGAAGGAAGCCATCGACGTTTTGAGCCGGCGCTGCCCGGAGGATCTCCCGCTGACGCGGGTGGCCCTGTACCTGGGCGCGCATATGCTGACGCTGTCCGGCGTCGCGAAGGACCTGGACTGCGCCCGCGCCATGCTGCTTGAAAAACTGCGCGACGGGAGCGGACTCAATAAGCTCAGGGAGATGATCGTCCGCCAGGGCGGCGATCCCCGGGTGTGCGACGATACCGCACTCCTGGGCACGGCGCCTGTCGTACGGGAGATCCTGTGCCCCGCGGACGCCTATCTTTGCGCCACCGACTGCACGCGCCTGGGCTACGCCGCCCAGCGCATGGGCGCCGGACGGGCCAGCAAAGAGGACGTGATCGACCTTCGGGTAGGCTTCGTTATGAAAAAACGCATCGGCGATTTCTGCCGACGGGGTGAAAGCCTGTGCGCTGTCCACGCCGCGGACGAAGCTTCCGCCCTCCGGGCCGAAAGGGAGATCCTGGAGGCGCTGACCTTTGCTGACGAAAAATGCCCCCCTTCCAGGCTTATCTGGGACGTGGTGGACGAAAACGGCGTCCGCAGGATCGGCGAAGACCGGCAAATATAAATCGATCGCCGCCCGCGAGGCGGATGTGACCTTGGAGGACAGCTATGCGGATCGATCTGACATGTCCGGTGGAGGTGTGGAGCGCCCATATCCCCACCGCGGATAATCCATTCTGCACGCTGCAGATGTACAACCTTTCCCGGAAGGATGTATCCAGTCTGCAGGTCGCCATCCTTGGCTATGACGGGGATGGGGAGCAGATCTCCAGGCATGCGGAGCGGGTGCTGACGCCTGAAGCGAAGGCACAGCACGTGTTTGAATTGTCCGTTCGGGATGAGGACGATGTTTACGTCTCTGACCTGAGGATCATGGTCGAGAAGGTCTGGTTTGAGGACGATTCCGTCTGGCGCCGCGGCGTCAGCGAAATGACCGAGTATAAACGGGAAAAGCCCCTGGAGGGAGAACAGCTGGAGGTCATGCAGGCCCTGGCGGGGCCTGACGCCACCTGCCTTCCTTCGGACCAGGGCAATGTATGGATCTGCGTCTGCAGCCGTGTCAACGCGCCCGAGGCGGACGCCTGCGTGCGCTGCGGCAGGGACAAGCACGACGTTTTCCTGAAACTGAACAAGGCGGAACTGGAAAAGGTCATTCTCCGCCGGCGGGGGGAGCAGGAGGAAAAGGAACGCGCCGAAAGGGAAAAGGAGCGCCTGGCCGAGGAGGAAAAGGCAGAGATCCGGCGCAAAAAGAAGCGCCGCGGCAGGATCATACGGAACACCGTCATTACCGTCGCCGCGCTGGCGGTGGCCTTTGTGCTGGTGTGGTTTTTCGGCATTCCCTATTACCGCTATATGCGCGCCTCCCAGGCCCTGGAGAACGGCCAGTTCTCCTCCGCACGGGAGCAGTTCGTCGCCCTGGGGGATTACAGCGACAGCGCCGAAATGGTGCTGGAATGCGATTACCGGGGCGCGATGAGCGGCCTGAAATACGGCACCTATACTTCGCTGACCACCGCCCAGGAGACCTTCGAGGCCCTGGGGGATTACAAGGACAGCGCCGAGCGCGCCCGGGAAGCGGCCTACACCCGGGGTGAAAAATACTTTGCCGCCGGCAGGTGGGAGGAGGCCGTGGAGACCTACGAACAGGTGACCGGCTATTCCGACGCCTCGGGCAAGCGCGTCCAGGCCCTCTACGCCTGGGCGGGCGAAATGTTCAAGGCCGGGGATTACCCTGCCGCAAGGGAAAAATACCTTTTGATCCCCACTTACATGGATTCATCCTCCATGGCAAGGGACTGCCTGTACCAGCCGGCGCTGAAGCTGCTTGAAAGCGATCCGGCCAGGGCCCTGGAGGCTTTCTCGGATCCTGAACTGGATGGCTATATGGACGTGGACCTGCGCCGCCTGGAAGCATGCTTCCTTGTGGGCGAGGAATATTTTGCCGCAGGGGATTATGATACCGCGGCCGAGTATTATTCCAAGGCGGGGGATTTCAGGAATGCGCGGACCAAACTGAAGCAGTGCCTGTACGATCCGGCCATGGACGACATGGGCCGGGGCGATTACCTGGCCGCGGCCGAAAAACTGGAGCAGATCCTCACCTTTGACGACGCTAAAGCCCAGTGGGAGACCTGCGTTATGAACCTGGGCCAGCAGGCCATGGCCGCCGAAGACTACGAAGGCGCAATGGAGTGGTTCAACCTGATCGCCTCCGACAATGTCCTGGCCTCCACCCTGCTCAGCGAATGCATCTACCGGGAAGCCGTGAGGGCGTATGACGACGGCGACCTTGACCGGGCGGAGCAGCTTTTCTCCGAGGTCCCCGGCTTCCAGGACGCGGACAACTACCGCTACGAGATCCTTTACGCCCGGGCCCGCGGCTTTATGGAAAACGAGTCTTACGGGGAAGCCGAGCCCATCCTGGCCGAGCTTGGCAGCTATGAAAACAGCGACAAGGATCTGCTCCTGGCCCGCTACCGCCTGGGACTGCTTGCGATGGACGAGGAGCGGTACGGCGACGCCGTCATCCTCTTTGACCAGATCGGCGATTACGAGGACGCCCCGGACCAATTGGACCACGCCCGCTATCTGATGGCGCTGGATTTGAAGAACAGCGGCGAATGGCAGAGGGCGGCGGATATCTTCAGGGTGATCCGACTGTACGCCGACAGCGACGACCAGTACATGGAATGCCTTTACGAAATGGCGTCCGAGGCTCTTGCCGCCGGCGACAAGGCCCGGGCGGCGGAATGCCTTGCCGAGATCCCGGGCTACCGGGACGCCGACACGCTGTATCCCGCCACGGTCTATTCCGTGGCCGGGGAAACACGCGCCCGCGGGGAATACGCCGCGGCTGCGGAATGGTTTTTACGGATCCCGGATTACGAGGACAGCGCCGCCCAGGCCCGGGAATGCGAGGACATGTACTATTCCCAGGCCTACGACCAGGCGATGGAGGCATACAAAAGCAAGGATTATCCCCAGGTGGTGTCCATCCTGGAGGGGATGGACCTGACAGGCCTGCCCGAGCGCTACAGATCCCTGGAAAACGTTTTTTCCGAATCGGCTTACCAGGCGGCGGAAAAGCTCTATAAGGCTTCCCGCCCCTATGAGGCGCTGCGCTATTACCGCCTGATCCCTGATTATAAAGACGTTTCCAAAAAGCTGAACCGCACCTGCTATGCCATCCTGGGGCTGTGGGCCACCGAAAAGGACGGGAACATCGATTTCCGGGACGACGGCACCTGCACGGTGTTCGGCAAGGAAAAGTACTATTACTCCACACAGTACGCCATATACATGGGCGATGAAGACGACCCGGAAAAGATGGCGTATGCCTACAACATTTTCAGCCGCAGCGGCACCTCCATGAAGCTGAAAGACATGAAGACCAACACGTATTACCAGTTTTCCCGCGTCGGAGAGGATGAACAATGACGGCTGTCGTTCCGAAGGCAAAGGTCCTTCAGCCCCCGGACGAAAGACGCGTCGGGGTCCTGGACGGCGTCAGGACCATCCTGATCTTCCTGGTGGGCAGCTTTCATATCTGGCAGCAGAGCTGGCTGACACCGTCCGCGGTCCTGTTCGGGAAGTACTTCTGGTCCATGGACCCGCTCCTCAGGTCGGGTTATATCTGGGTAGACGGGATGATCCTGCTGTCCGGCTTCCTGCTGTTCCTGACCTACGGAGACCGCCCGATGGACAGGAAGGGCGCGCTGCGTTTTTATAAAAAACGTTTTGCCCGGATCTATCCGTCCTATGCCCTGAACGTGCTGGTGTTCTTTTTCCTGAACCTGTCAAAATACCCGAACACGGGCCGCGCCCTGTGGGACCTGGCGGCGCACCTCACTTTTTCCCACACCTTCTGGTACTTTACCTATTACGGCAGTCCCATCAACGGCGCGCTGTGGACGGTGGGGGTGGAGGTGCAGTTCTACCTCCTGTTCCCGCTGATACTGTACCTGTTCCGCAAAAAGCCGGGCTGGACCTTTGCCGTCCTGTGCGCGGCCGCGTGGGTTTTCCGGTACTGGGCTTCCACCCTCAGGGACTGCGGCATGGCATTCAACCAGCTGCCGGCTTTCCTGGACGTTTATGCCCTGGGCATGGCCGGCGCCGAAGGATACCGCGTCCTTAGGGGAAAACTTGTCCGCAGGGGCGGATATGAAAAAGCGTTTTTCCTCTTTTGCGCCGTGCTTTCCCTGCTGCTCCTATACCGCCTGGTCAGGGACCAGGCTTCCCGCGGCTCCCAGGAAATGATCCGCCTGGGACAGATGACCAACCGCCTGCCCCTGGCCCTTGCCCTGACGGTACTGATGGTGTCCCTGGCGTTCACCTTCGAGGGCGTCCGCTGGCTTTTGTCGAACCGGGTCATGGCTTTCCTGTCTTCGGTTACGTTCCAGTTTTACATGTACCATCAGGTCTTGGCTGTCCTGATCAAGCAGTGGAGATGGGTGCCCTCGGTGAACGAGAACCCGAACATGGCCGGGGAATGGCCCTGGCAGCCGATATACACCGCGGTATGTTTCCTTGTGCCCCTGCTTTTGTCCGTGGTTTTGACCTACGGATTTGAAAAGCCTGTAGCCCGGCTGATCCTGGGACGCGGAAAAAGCGCGGACAACGCCGGAAAAGCATTTTCCCCCACACCGGAGTCACCCGCTGAAAAAGCGGATGAAAATAAAGGAGTTGATGCGACATGAATCAGGAGTACCTTCGCTGGCTGGAGAATGTGGACGATGAGGCCGTAAAGGCCGAACTGGAAAGCGTGCGTGGAGACGACGCCCAGATCGAGGACCGTTTTTATTCCGAACTGACCTTCGGCACCGGCGGCCTGCGCGGCGTGATCGGCGCCGGCACCAACCGCATGAACATCTACACCGTGGGCCGCGCCACCCAGGGCTACGCGGTGTACCTGAAGGAACGCTACGGCGAGGCCAGTGTCGCCATCAGCCACGACAACCGGAAGAACAGCGACGTATTTGCCCGGGCGGCGGCGGCCATCATGGCCGGCAACGGCATCAAGGTGTATATGTATTCCGAACTGATGCCCACCCCCATGCTCTCCTGGGCGACCCGTGTCCACAAATGCCAGGGCGGCATCATGGTGACCGCCAGCCACAACCCCGCCATCTACAACGGCTACAAGGCTTACGGGCCTGACGGCTGCCAGCTGACCGACGACGACGCCCACGCCGTGGAAAAGGCCATTGCCGGCCAGGACTATTTTGACGGCATCAAAAAGGCGGACTTCGCGGAAGCCCTCGCTTCCGGCATGATCAATTACATCGACCAGAAAGTCATCGACGATTTCCTGGCCATGGTCTCCAAGCTGGCCCCCGGCGATGAAAAAGAAGCCGCCGCGCTGAAGGTGGTCTACACGCCCCTCAACGGCACCGGCAGGATGCCCGTCACCAGGATCCTTGCGATGAACGGCTTCTCCGACGTCACCGTCGTTCCCGAGCAGGAAATGCCCGATCCCGAATTCACCACCTGCCGCTATCCCAACCCCGAATTCAAGGAAGCGCTGGAGCTGGGACTTAAGCTGATGGCCGAAAAGAAGGCCGACCTGCTTCTGGCCACCGACCCTGACTGCGACCGTGTGGGCACCGCCGTGTGGGACAACGGCGTACAGCGCCTGATCACCGGCAACGAGATGGGCGTCCTGATGATGGATTACCTGTGCTCCAAGCGCAAGACCGAGGGCACCATGCCCAAGGATCCGGTGGCCGTGAAGACCATCGTGACCACCGACATGGCCCGCCGCTGCGCCGAGTATTACGGCGTGGAAATGCGTGACGTGCTTACAGGCTTCAAGTACATCGGCGAACAGATCGCCCACCTGGAAGCCGAAGGCCATCCCGAGCGCTACATCATGGGCTTTGAGGAGAGCTACGGCTACCTCACTGGCACCGACGTGCGCGACAAGGACGCTGTCAACGCTTCCCTGGTCAT
Organism: Clostridia bacterium; assembly: GCA_017524725.1. Lineage (GTDB taxonomy): Bacteria > Bacillota > Clostridia > Christensenellales > Aristaeellaceae > RUG756. The sequence goes on from JAFXUZ010000069.1 coordinate 51,371, forward strand.
CTGCCGCATGACCGCCCATTACAAGGCCCTGGGCATGACCCTGGCCGACGCCCTCAGGGACGCCGAAAAACGCTTCGGCGCTTTCCGCAACGCCCTTGAGAACCATGCCTTTGCCGGACAGGAGGGCATGATCAAGATGAGCGGCATGATGTCCGCCCTGCGTGAGAATCCCCCGATGGAGGTCATGGGCCTGAAGCTCAAGCGCCTGCAGGATTACCAGCAGAAGGTCGATACCGACTTTGCCGCCGGCACGAAGACCGCCATCACCCTGCCCACCAGCAACGTGCTGAAGTTCTACTACGGCGACAAGGTGACCGCCGTGGTCCGTCCCTCCGGCACCGAGCCCAAGCTGAAGATCTACCACGCCGTCCGCGGAGATTCCCCCGCCGAGGCGGAGGAGCTCCTCAAGAACTGGCAGGAGGCCTTCGGCAAGATCACCGAAAAACTCAAGGCCTGACCCGGGGCCTCCGCGGCCCCGGGTCCCCCCGGCAGGGGATGAGATCCCCTGCACCCCATCTCGGCAAATGTGCGGGCTTCGGAAAACGGGACCGTCCCGCCTGAAGCAAATGCCGAGGTTTGCGGAGGGGGACGGGTCAAAAATGAAAAAGGAGCCGGTATATGAAACATGTGTTCCGATGCCGGCTCCCTCTTTTTTTCAGATCAGCGCCGTGCTGAAATACCTTTCCGCCCGGTCGGGCAGGACGGTTGCGACGACCCTGTCTTTTCCGTATTTTTCGGCCATCTTTTTAGCGGCCCAGACGTTGGCCCCGGAAGAGGTGCCCACCAGCAGCCCCTGCACCCGGGCAAGTTCCCTGGCGGTATTGATGGCGTCCTCGTCCGACACCTCGACGATGTCGGTAATGATGGAGGTGTCCAGGATGTCCGGGATGAATCCGTCGCCGATCCCCTGGATCTGGTGCAGTCCGGGCTCGTCCCCCAGCAGGGCGGAAACGTTCTTCGGCTCCACCGCGACGATCTTGCAGTCCGGGTTCCTCTCCAGGAGGTACTGGGCCACGCCCTGCAGCGTTCCGCCGCTGCCGACCCCGGAAACATAGATATCGATCTTCCTTCCCAGCTGCTCCGCAAGCTCCACGGCGGTGGTGCGGTAATGGGTCTCGGGATTGGCGGGATTTTTGAACTGCTGGGGAACGAAATATTCCCCGGAGGAGCCCGCGATCTCCATTGCTTTGTCCACGGACCCGGCGATGCTCTTTTCCGGGTCCGTCAGCACCAGCTCTGCCCCCAGCGCGCGGATGATCTTTTTGCGCTCCTCGCTCATATTTTCAGGCATTACGATGATCACGCGGTAGCCCTTCCTTACGCCGCACAGCGCAAGCCCGATGCCGGTGTTGCCCGAGGTGGGTTCCACGATGGTCATCCCCGGCCGCAGCCGTCCGTCCTTTTCCGCCGCCTCGATCATGTTCAGGGCGATCCGGTCCTTGATGCTGCCGCCCGGATTCAGGAATTCGGCCTTGGCAAAGACCTGCAGCCCGGTGGTCTCCTCCAGGCTGATCAGCGGGGTGTTCCCGATCAGATCCAGAACGTTTGTATAAACCATGTTCAGTCTCTCCTTTCCGTCTCCGTGCCCGGATGGGTCATCCTGTCCAGAGGGGCAAGCCGGTAAAAAGCGGCTCCCCATGCTGTATGAGCGCCGGTGAAAGCGTGCAAAACCCTGCCGTTCCGGGCAGCGGCTTTTCTATCATACCACAGGACCGCGTGGACGACAAATAAAACCTGCGCCGTACGCGGAACGAGCCGGCCGTCAGTCCCGATTTTATTACCTGCCGGCAAGCTTTTTTGCGGTTTCGATCGTGCTCTGGTCCAATCCGTATTCGGCGGCCGAATCCAGGATCATCCTGATCACCCCGGTGTCGGGCGGGAATACCGCGGCTTTTTCGATAAATTTAGGAAGAAGCCGGTCGCCGTCCGTGACGCCCGGGCACGGTCCCCCCGGCGTCAGAGATTCTCGGATCAGATTTTCGATCGCATAATATTCTTTTTCGGTCAGCTGCCCCTCCAGACGCTTCTCCGCCTCCGCCTTCTGCAGGCAGATGTCCGCGGAATACTGCGGTATGACGGTATTGTCCGCGCCTTCAAACAAGAGCCAGTCCCGGATCTCCTGCGTTGCCGGCACGAGCCATTCGACAGCGTGGATCCGTCCCCAGCCCCTGACGTTTTTCGCAAGATCAAACAGTTCCGCATTGCCGTTTGGCCATTGCCGGTTTCCCAGGATCCTGGCCGCATAATACGTAAACTCATCGTATACGCCGAATTCCATTGCGACTTCTTCAACAAACGGCACGCTGAACGGCGCAAGAACATTCAGTCCCAGCTTGACCGCCAGCAGGGAAGTCCCGTTGCAGATCAGAAAATCCCCGAAATCAAGCAAAGCCATGAGATCCAGTTCCTCCCGGCGGCTTGCGATGGTCCGGACGATCGGATCAAAGAGGCGCACGATGGAATCCTTTTTGTCAAGTTCCCCGAAAACGGCGAAAACCTCGTCCACATGGGCAGCGTTGTTTTCGGAGGCCATCAGCTTCAGCCCTTTCAGGATCTTCTCATCCCGCTCCGGATCCCGCGTCGATCCGATGGGGACCATATGCTGCAGGGCGACGCCGTCCTGGGCTCCGGGCGCCCACACGTCTTCCAGCCACGGGATATCAAATCCTTCGGGAAGGCGTCCGTCTTTTGTATTGGACTTGATATACTCATAAATGATCTGCCTGGGTGCGGATCCCTGCGGCATAGGTTTTCCTCCTCCGAAAGCGGTGTATGACGGATCCATTATACACCTTCCGCGTTATATCCTGAAATAAAAAATTAACGAAAAACGGCGGGGATCGTTCCCCGCCGCGGATGGCGCCTGTCGTGCCCGTGTTTACCTGCGGCCCAACACAGGCGTTCGCCGGCGGCTTGACAATTGGAAAAAAAACGATATAATCTATACCGACAAATGAATTTACCGCTGGGGGTGCGGCTTTGCCGCTGAGAGGGCCCGTTCGGGCCTGACCCTTGGAACCTGTGTAGATTATCCTACCGAAGGGAAGCGGATCAAGCGCCGTCCGGCGCGTTACCTGCTTCCCGCGTGCAGCCCACGCGGGATTTTCGTTTGCGGATATTCACAATTCATAAAGGAGGATTTTCCATGCAAAACAAAATGGTCCGTTACCTGACTGAAAGCGCCGTCTTTATCGCCATTGCCACCGTCCTGAGCATTCTTAAGATCGACCTGCCCTTCGGCGGCGGCGTGACCGTCGTCAGTATGCTTCCCATTGTGCTGATCAGCCACCGCTGGGGTGTTAAATGGGGGCTTCTGACCGCCTTCGTCTACAGCCTGATCCAGCTTCTCCTGGGCCTGGACAACGTTGGCTACGCGAAAACCTTCGCGACGGCCGCGGGTGTCGTTCTGCTGGACTACGTGGTCGCCTATACCGCGATCGGCCTGTCCGCCATGCTGGAAAAGCCCTTTGGCAAGACCCGCATCGCCCTGGCTGCGGGCATCGCCGTCACTTTCTGCATCCGTTTCCTGTGCCACCTGGTCACCGGCGCCTGGATCTGGGGCGAATGGATGCCTGAGACCTTTATGAACATGACGATGACCAATCCCTGGATCTATTCCTTCCTCTACAACGGTTGGTACATGCTGGCTGAGCTCATCGTCACCGAGATCGTCGCCATGCTGATCTATCAGCCCCTGAAAAAATATATCCATGGGGACGATCTGGGAAAATAAATAAAGTATGATCCGGCGCAGCGCACGGGTCCGGAAGGTTTGGGGCTTTCCGGACCCGCGTTTTATTTGCCGGGGTTCAGCCACAGGGCTTACGCACGAAGCAAAAGAACACGAATCAAACACGACACAGGGGGGTTATCAGGGGGAACACCCCCTGATTGAAATCCGAGGGAGCGGCGTGTACGTGACCGAGGTTAAATTGCGGAGCAATTTTTCCTTAC
>JAFXUZ010000070.1 GCA_017524725.1 Clostridia bacterium
AACCCCTTCCCCGAGTCCCCAACCCGCCGGCGGCGCCGGTTTCCTGCGTCCAAGCGGCACCGCCGGCCGGGTACGAACCCCTCACCGATCCTGCGGGAACGGTTCGGGGTGTCGTTCCGCTTCACCGTACACGCCGCTGAACCGGATCATAATCGGAGGGAGTTCCCTCCGATACCTCCCCTCTGCTGCCATACGTTCGTTCTCCTTCATACAAGACTGAACATTTACGAAAAGCCTTTTCATTTTTGTATTTTCCGGGTATAATATTTCCGGAGCCGGCCATATGTGGCGCGGCCCGCAAACGGTCTGTCAACTGAAAGGAGTGCGCGTATCATGGGCATTGCTCTGGTCATCATGGCCGCCGGGATCGGTTCCCGCTTCGGCGGCGGCATCAAACAGCTGGAAAAAGTGGGTCCCGACGGCGAGATCATCATGGATTATTCCATCCACGACGCCATCCAGGCTTCCTTCGACCAGATCGTATTCGTCATCCGCAGGGATATCGAAAAGGAATTCCGCGAGATCATCGGCGACCGCATCGAAAAGCTGTGCGCCAAACGGAACGTCCGGTGCGATTATGTGTTCCAGGATCTTTCCGCCCTGCCGGAGGGCTTTTCCGTTCCGGAAGGCCGCACCAAGCCCTGGGGGACCTGCCACGCGGTCCTGGCCGCCAGGGAAAAGATCACCGGTCCCTTTGCCGTGATCAACGCCGACGACTATTACGGCAAGGAAGCCTACCTTCGCCTGGCCGATTTCCTTAAGAACGCCGACGCCTCCGATCCTTCAAGGCTGTGCATGGCGGGCTTTATCCTTGAAAACACCCTGAGCGACAACGGCTCCGTCACCCGCGGCCTGTGCCGCACCGAGGGCACGCGCCTTACAAGCGTGGTGGAGACCAAGGACATCATCAAGACCCCCGAAGGCCCCGAAGCCGGCGGCGTCAAGCTGGATCCCTCCACCCCGGTATCCATGAACATGTGGGGCCTGACCCCCGCTTTCCTCGACAACATGGGCAAGGCCTTTTCCGCCTTCCTTTCCGGCATGACCGACCCCAAAAAGGACGAATTCCTCCTGCCCATCTACATTGGCGGGCTGCTTAAGGAGAAAAAGGTGTCGGTGGACGTCCTCCCCACCGCGGACAAGTGGTTCGGCGTCACCTACCATGAGGACAGGGACGCCGTGGCCGAAAACCTGGCCGCCCTTGCTGCCCGGGGCGTCTACACCCGTCCCCTTTTCGGGGACCTGGAGGCATGACGCGTCACATCCCGAACGCCGCTGCCCGGAGGGCATACCTCCGGGCGGCGGCGTTTATGCTGTCCGCGGCGCTGCTGTTTTCCCCGGCCGCCGGCGAGATCGTTCCCTGCGCCACCCTCCGGGACGCGTATTTCCTGGGTCGGGCCGCCGAAGACGCGAGGGCCGGGGAGGTCCGTTTTTCACTTCCGGCCGCCGTCCTGAACCAGCCCCACCGCATCCATGAGGACAAGGGGACCCCGGGAGAGTGGGATGAGCACGACGCCGTATGGAACATGATCTACCTGTTCCCATCGGTCTATATGATGTCCTACGCCGTATACCCCCGGGACGGGGAAATGCGGGTGGACCTGTATTTTTATTACCGTGACGGCGTGCGATTGCTTGACGCCAGCCGGGAGGGCGGGCCCCTCAGCGCCCCGGAGTCCGCCGCCCTTGAAAAAGCGAAGGCCATCGCCGCCGGTGCGGATCCCTCCCTTCCCCCGCGGGAAAGGCTCCTTCAGCTGTGCGGGGCGCTCTGCGACGCCATCACCTTCCTGGACCCGCGGAACGCCCCGGAGGGGTGGGATGTGAAAAGCTGCATTACGGCGCTTACCCGGGGCCGCGCCAACTGCCAGGGGTACTCCGACGCCTTTTTCCTGGCCGCTTCCCTGGCGGGCTTTGAAGTCAGGTACCAGAACGGCTGGAACCGCTCCGGTGAAAGCCACACCTGGAACCGGGCACTCATTGACGGCGCATGGCTGGACGTGGACCTGACGTGGATGGACTCGGGCGGCGGGAACCCGGAAAAGTACTTCCTGACGGATCCCTCCGATCCCGTCCCGGGACATATCCCGGAAGAAAGCGTTTGGCCCCTCTCCCCCGATCAGGCGGGGTGCGCCGTAAAAAGAGATCCGCTCATGGTATCCGGGAGCCGCTGAAAGCGGAAAAAGACTTCCGATCCTTATTTGGTTTCCGCATAAGATCCTCCCCGGGAGGGAAAAGCGTGTTTTCCGGGATAAAAAAAGACTTGCTTTTCCCGGTGGCTCTGGGTATAATATCCCGGATCAAATTTCAGGGAGGACAATGTGAAGACGCTTTTCAAAAACGGGCTTGTCTTCTCCGGCAGCGGGTTTGCGCCGGCCGACATTCTTGTTACGGACGGAGTGACCGCCGCCGTCGGGCCTTCCATTTCCCGGTCGGCGGCGGACAGGTTTTTCGATCTTCACGGTCTCAGTGTTTTTCCCGGCTTCGCGGATGTCCACGTGCATCTGCGTGAGCCGGGTTTTTCATATAAGGAGACCATCCGCACAGGCTCCATGGCCTGCGCGGCGGGAGGCTACACCGCCGTATGCGCGATGCCGAACCTTTCCCCGGTCCCCGACAGCCCCGAGGCCCTGGCAGCGGAGGAGGAGATCATCCGCCGGGACGCCGTGATCCGCGTGCTGCCCTACGCCTCCATTACCGTGGGCCGCAGGGGCGAAGGCGACGTGGTGGATATGGAAAGCCTGAAGGGCCGGGTCTGCGGGTTTTCGGACGACGGCACGGGCGTAGCCGACGAAAGCACCATGCGGGAGGCCATGCGCCGCTCAGCCAAAGCGGGCTCCCTGATCTCGGCCCACTGCGAGGACCTGTCCCTGATCCCCAGGGGCGCTCCCGTGCATGACGGCGCGTGGGCGAAAGCCCACGGCTTTGACGGCATCCCCTCCGAAAGCGAATGGGGCCCCATCGTGCGGGACCTGAAACTTGCGAAGGAGACCCGCTGCCGCTACCATGTATGCCACATTTCCACAAAGGAAAGCGTCGCCGCCATCGCCCGGGCCAAGGCCGAAGGCGTTCCCGTCACCTGCGAGACCGCCCCCCACTACCTTCTTTTGTGCGACGAGGACTTAAGGGACGAGGGAAGATTCAAGATGAACCCGCCCCTCCGCTCCCGGGAGGACCGGGAAGCTTTGGTGAAGGCCTTCATCTCCGGCACCGTGGACTGCCTTGCCACCGACCACGCGCCCCACAGCGCCGAGGAAAAATCCCGGGGCCTGAAAGGCAGCGCCATGGGCATCGTGGGGATCGAGACCGCCTTCCCCCTGGTCTACACCCATTTCGTCCTGACGGGCCTGATGCCGCTTAAGGACCTTCTGGACAGGATATGCTTTGCCCCGCGCCGGATCTTTTCCATCGACGGAGGCATCCGGGTCGGTGAAAGATTCGAAATGTGCGCCTTTGACCTGAACGAGGAATACGCCATCGACCCGGCGCATTTCTATTCCATGGGGCGGGCGACGCCCTTTGAGGGCTGGCGCGTCCGCGGGCGCTGGCATATGACCTGCTGCGGGGAAAACGTGATCACCCCCCGCGGAAAGGAGCCTTAAAAATGATCTTCACCCTCACCGAAAACACTTCCCTCTCCCCCACGGTCTACCGCCTGGTGCTTGAGGGCCCCCACGGCTCCGTCCGTCCCGGGCAGTTCGCCCAGGTCAGCGTGCCGGGGCTGTACCTGAGGCGTCCCATCAGCCTGTGCCGCTGGGACGAAAACACCGTGACCCTGGTCATCCGGGAAGTAGGCCGCGGCACCAAAGCGCTGCGCGCACTCCCGTGCGGCAGCCGGGTGGACGCCCTTCTCCCCCTGGGGAACGGCTTTGACGCTTCCCTGGCCGGGCAGAAGCCCCTCCTGGTGGGCGGCGGCGTGGGCCTGCCGCCCCTCCTGGGACTGTGCGGGGAACTGATCGCCCTGGGCAAAAGCCCCACGGTGCTGTGCGGCTTTTCCTCGGCGTCGGATTCCTTTTTGACGGAGGAATTCTTATCCCTGGGATGCGATGTCCGCGTATCCACCCTGGACGGCAGCCTGGGGACAAAAGGCCTGGTCACCGATTTGATGGACGCATGCGATTACGACAGCGTCTTTTCCTGCGGCCCCCGGGCCATGATGAAGGCCGTGTTCGATAAAACAGACCGCCCCGGGCAGTATTCCTTCGAGGAACGGATGGCCTGCGGCTTCGGCGCCTGCATGGGCTGTTCCGTGCCCACCCGGAGCGGCATGAAAAGGGTATGCGCGGACGGGCCGGTCTTTTCCGGCGGGGAGGTGATCTGGTGAAGGACCTGAAGGTATCCCTCGGCGCCGTCACGCTGGACAATCCGGTGATCCCGGCCAGCGGCACCTGCGGCTTCGGAAAGGAGCTTTCAAACTGGTACGACCTGGACATCCTGGGGTCCCTTTCCTTCAAGGGGACAACCATCGCCCCCAGGGACGGGAATGCGGCGCCCCGCGTCGCGGAATGTCCCGCGGGGATGCTCAATTCCGTCGGATTACAGAACCCCGGCGCTCATCACGCGGCGGAATGGGAACTTAAGGAACTGAAAAAGCTTTTCCATAAGCCGCTGATCGCCAATATCTCCGGCTTTTCGGAAAGGGATTACGTGGAGGCCGTGGAGGTGCTCCAGCAGGACAGCGCGGTGGCGATATTGGAGATCAACATTTCCTGCCCCAACGTGCATGGCGGCGGCATGGCCTTCGGCACCGATCCAAAGATGGCCGCGGCCATCACCCGGGCGGTAAAGAGGGTCGCCGTAAAGCCCGTGTACATGAAGCTGAGCCCCAACGTGACCGACATCGTATCCATCGCCGGGGCCTGCGTCGACGCGGGCGCCGACGGGCTGAGCCTGATCAACACGCTGCTCGGCATGCGCATCGACCTGAAACGGAAAAAGCCGGTGCTCGCCAACAAGGTGGGCGGCTATTCGGGGCCGGGCATCTTCCCGGTGGCCCTGAGGATGGTGTGGCAGGTGACCGGCGCGGTGGACGTGCCCGTCATCGGCATGGGCGGCGTTTCCAGCGCGGAGGACGTGATCGAAATGATGTATGCCGGCGCCAAAGCCGTCCAGGTGGGCGCCGCCAACCTCACGGATCCCCTCGCCTGCAAAAAGATCATCGAGGACCTGCCGCGGGTGATGGACGAATACGGCATCGAGCGCCTCTCCGATATCCGGAGAGTGGAATAATATAACCGAAAGAGAGGGACCTGTATGGCTAAGGATGTGATCGTCGCTCTGGACATGAGCAGCGCCGCGGACGTGATGGCTTTCCTGGACCGCTTCACCGGCGCGAAGCCCTATGTGAAGATCGGTATGGAGCTGTTTTACGCCGAGGGCCCGGACATGGTGCGCCGCATCAAGGACCGCGGGCACAGGATCTTCCTGGACCTGAAGCTTCACGATATCCCGAACACCGTCAAAAAGGCCATGAAGGTGCTGGCCGCGCTGGACGTGGACATGACCAACCTGCATGCCGCCGGCACCGTCGCGATGATGGAAGCCGCCCTGGAAGGCCTGGAGCGTCCCGGCGGGCATACCGACCTGATCGCCGTCACCCAGCTCACCTCCACCGACGAGGAGCGCATGCGCCGGGAACTGCTGATCAACGCCTCCATGGAGGAAACGGTGCTCCATTACGCCCGCAACGCCCAAAAGGCGGGCCTTGCCGGCGTGGTCTGCAGTCCCCTGGAAGCGGCGGCCGTCAAGGCGGCCTGCCCCGGCTTTATCACCGTGACCCCGGGCATCCGCTTTGCCGACAGCGCGGCCGACGACCAGAAGCGGGTGATGACCCCCGCCCGGGCCCGGGAGAACGGCAGCGATTATATCGTCGTAGGCCGCCCCATCACCCAGGCCGCCGATCCCGTCGCCGCCTACGGGCGCTGCGTCTCGGAATTCCTGGGCCGCTGATCTCTTTGTCCCAACACGTCATCACACGCCGCCCCCATACGGCGGCTTAAGCATCAGGAGGATACACAGCATGGATACAAGGCACGCCATCGCAAAGGACCTGCTCTCCATCCGGGCCGTTTTTCTCAGGCCCGACGATCCCTTCACCTGGGCCAGCGGCATCAAAAGCCCCATTTACTGCGACAACCGCCTCACCCTGACCGCACCCGAGGTCCGCACCCATGTGGAGGAAGGGCTGAAGGAAGTCATCCTCCGGGAATACCCGGATTGCCAGGTGCTGATGGGTACCTCCACCGCCGGCATCGCCCACGCCGCCATCACCGCCCACCTGATGGGCCTGCCGATGGGATACGTCCGCAGCGGGAACAAGGACCACGGAAGGCAGAACCGCATCGAAGGAAAACTTGAAAAGGGCCAGAAGGTCGTGGTGGTGGAGGACCTGATCTCCACCGCCGGGTCCGTCCTGGAGGTGGTGGACGCCCTCAGGGAGGAGGACGGAGACGTGATCGGGATCGCCAGCATCTTTACCTACGGCATGAAGAAAGGCCTGGACCGCCTGGCGGCGGCAAACGTCAGGAACGTGTCCCTCAGCGACCTGGACGCCCTGTGCGAGGTCGCCGCCGAAGAGGGGTATATCCGCCCGGAGGACATCGTCCGCCTGAAAAAGTTCAGGGACGACCCCTCGGACGAGGGCTGGATGAACGCCTGATCCCGCTGCCCGACCCAACGCTTCATGAAAGGAAACGCCATGCGACATCTGATCAACATCACCGACTTTTCCACCGGGGAGATCGAATCCATCCTGGACCTGGCGGACCAGATGCTTTCCCACCCCGAAAAATACCGGGAATCCCAGCGGGGCCGCATCCTCGCCACGCTGTTCTTCGAGCCCTCCACCCGCACCCGCTTATCCTTTGAAAGCGCCATGCTCTCCATGGGCGGCAGCGTCCTGGGCTTCGCCACGGCGGACTCCTCCTCCACCTCCAAGGGGGAGAGCCTCACCGACACCATCCACACCGTCTCCTGCTACTGCGACATCATCGCGATGCGCCATCCCAAGGAAGGCGCGCCCCTGGCCGGCAGCCTGATCAGCGAGGTCCCCGTCATCAACGCCGGGGATGGCGGCCACAACCATCCCACCCAGACGCTTACGGACCTGATGACCATCCGCCGCGAAAAGGGCCGGCTGGACCGCCTGACCGTCGGCATGTGCGGCGACCTCAAATTCGGCCGCACCGTTCACAGCCTGATCGGGGCCATGAGCCGCTATGAAGGCGTGGACTTCGTCCTCATCAGCCCGCCGGAACTCAGGGTGCCGGACTATGTGACGTCCCGGCTGCGCGCCGAGGGCATCCCCTACACCGAAGCCGAGAGCATGGAATCGGTCATGGACCGCCTGGACGTTCTGTACATGACCCGGGTCCAGAGGGAACGCTTCTTCAACGAGGCCGATTACATCCGCCTGAAGGACACCTATATCCTGGACACCGACAAGCTGCGTTTCGCCCGCGACGACCTGAGCATCCTGCATCCGCTGCCCAGGGTCAACGAGATCAGCGTCAAAGTGGACGCCGATCCCCGGGCCGCCTATTTCAAGCAGGTCAAAAACGGGCGCTACGTCCGCATGGCCCTGATCACAAAGCTCCTGGAGCAGGCCTGACCCTCATATAAGGAGGCAGCATATGAATATCGATTCCATCAAGCGCGGCATCGTGCTGGACCATATCCGGGCCGGGCGCAGCATGGACCTGTACAGGTACCTGCACCTGGACGAACTGGAATGCTCGGTGGCCATCATCAAAAACGTCAAGTCCAACGCCATGGGCCGCAAGGACATCATCAAGGTGGACGAGGACATCTCCATCGACCTGGACGTGCTGGGCTACATCGATCCCGGCATCACCGTCAACATCATCGAAAACGGCACCGTCAGGGAAAAAAAGCACCTGAGCCTGCCGGAGAGACTCACCAACATCATCCACTGCAAAAATCCCCGCTGCATCACCTCCGTCGAGCCGGCCCTGGACCACGTGTTCGTCCTTGCCGACCGGGAGAAGGGCGTCTACCGCTGCATCTACTGCGACAGTAAGCACTGACGATAAAACACAGAAAAACAGCCCCCCCGGAGCGACCGCCGGAAACCGGCGGCTCCGTGCGGGGGGCTGTTTTTGTTTGCCGAAGGGCCGCGGCAATCCCCGGCGAGGCGGCAGTGAGCACGTCCGCCGTCCGGGAAGGGCGCCGGGCCTTATTGAACGATGACGGTCACTTCGCCTCCGGGCACCGTTTCGTCCCCCGCCTCCGTGACGTGCAGCGTCACCGTGCCCGGGCTTACCGCCCGCACGACGCCGAAATAATCGACCTCCGCCACGGAAGGATCGTCCGACGAAAAGGACAGGCTTGCCCCGTTCGGCCTGGGGAGGATCTCCGCGACCGCCTGGCCGTATTCTCCCGGGCTCAGCCTAAGCACAGGCGTAAGGATCTCGATCCGCTCCGCCTCACATTCCGGGGTCATAAGCGAATCGTAGATACGGAGCACAAAGGAATTTTCCTTCCCCGACCTCAAGGTGCCCGTGATTTTTACCTCGCCGGTCTTCCGGAGCCAAAGCCCGCCGTATTCGTCCACCTCCGCCGTTTCGGGATCCGACGACGTCCAGGTGACCGTGCGCTCGAGGGCGTTTTCCGGGACCAGGGTGTATACGCAGCTGTCTTTCTTTCGATGGATGTCAAGATACACCCGGTATTCGGGGAAATAGATCCCCTCGGCCTTCACCGCTTCTTCTTCCGGGATATACACGGCATTCAGCCTCGTGTCCCCGTCGATCGTATCCCCTGCTTCATAGGGGGTATGGTCGTCCCGTTCCCAGCCGGCGAAAACCAGGCCGTCCCTGACGGGCCCTGCCGGGATCGGGTCCAGCCATCTGCCCCGCGGCACCGAAACAGTGCCGATCGCCTGTCCGTCCGACAGGAGCTTGACCGTATCGTAAACATGGGTCAGTTCCTTCCCGATGTTTTCGCTTATCCAATTTCGGCGCGCGGACATCCAGTTCCTGAGCTCCCGGACCGTTTCGTCAAAGCCGGGCGCCGCGCCGTCCCCGTCCGAAGGTCCCCAGCGCAGCGAATCGGCCTCCCAGGACGCCCGGATCTCCAACGCGAAGGTATCCAAAGCGCCGCCCTCCGCAAGGACCCTTCCGATGATCCCGTCCAGTTCCGCCCAGCGTTCCGCCAGCGTCCGCCGGTATCCCTCATCAAACGCCCTCATGTGATCCAGCCAGGGCATGCCGCAGTGTTCGAAGCCCTCCGTGCCGCCGTCCCCGGCCCCCAGGGCAAGGTCAAAATCCCAAAGGGGACCCCAAAAAAGCCTGCCGTTCCTCTCCTTATACAGGTAGGTGCTGGAGGTCCTCATGCCGTCGAAATTCACGGAATACTCCTGGACCCACCAGTAGCGCGCCGCGGAATCGATATCCATGTATTCCGAATACGGGCGGCCGCCGTCCGTAAGACCCACGCTGAAGACAGCGTTCTCCGTATCCTGCAGAAATCCCGTGATATACTCCTTCTGGGCTGGCTGGCCGGCGTCTTCCGGCGTAAATCCCGGGGAATCGATCCCGAAGCGGACCAGCCTGTCCGTGATGAACACGTTTTCCAACGGCTCGTCCCAAAGCGGGTTCAGGTACATCAGGTATCCTCCCGTGATCTCCGGCAGCGTTACGTCCTTTTCCGTCAGTTCGTCGATATTCACCCTGTTTTTCCCGATCCGCACCTGTTCGCACAGGAGATAACTGCCGTAATACTCCCCGTTCACCACCAGGTCCACCGGAAGGCATTCCGGCGTGAAGGGAAGGCCGAACTCATCGCCGATAAAGCTGACCAGGCGGTTCCTTAAAAGGCTCGGATCGTACCGGTTGGCCAGCAGCACCCAGTGCTTGTTTTTCCCCATGCCATTTAGGTCGGCGCTGTCCTTCAGTTTGATCCTGTAGGGCTTTTTGTCCGCGGCCCACGTGCCATGTCCCCGCCCGCGGATGTAGTCGAGCTCCATCTCTCCCGTATCCTCGCTGTGATCCGCCGTATACCCGTCCGGGAAAAGGATCCGGACGGATCCCGATTCGGCGCGGTAAGAGTGGTCCTCGCTTTCGTTGACCCTGGCAAACTCCTCCGGATCGATGTTCAGCCTTACCACGGGCAGGTGGCCGGCGCCAAGATCTCCCTGAAGGACTTCTTCGATATAGCTTTCCGGGGACGCGCCCGACGACGCCGGGAAACAGCAGGCAAGGACCGCGGCAAAAAGACACAGGGCCGATCTCACAAACGTTTTCGTCATTTTCACTCCATTTTCCTCCCATCCCTCCAGCGTCCGCCCGTCGGGGCTTTACGGCCGCTTTTTCCGCCGCCTGCCCCGGGCCGCCGGGCTGAAAGGGATATTCTGATTATACCACGATCCGCCGCGCCGCAAAACAGTCAGACAGGCGCGGGTTGCCGTCAGCGCTCCGCGGACCGCGGAAGGCCTGTCCCTTTGCGCATGCCGGACAGCAGCCTGACCGCTTCCCGGTATTCACCGGGATATTTCTCCATGTCCATGAGCGCCGCGATCATGCGCAGGCGGTCTTCGGCAACGGATGCCCGCGCGATCCCGGACCGGCGTGGGGAACGCCGGGAGGGGCGGGCCGCGCGGCGCGCGCGGCGGACAAAGCGGCGGGATGGTCCATGGGATTTTCGTCTTGTCATCATATTTCTGTTTCCTCCACTGTTTTTTTGCGCTTCCCGTTCTTCGGCTCGCACAGAAAGCATACCCCGGAAACGAAAAATATGAAAGACCTGATTTGTCAAATGCTTTATTTTATACAGAATTGACTAATGAAGTGCGTATTTTTAATCATTTATGGATACCAAATAATCCATGCCCTGCTTTTTTGCGGAAAAACGCGCAAAACATATCCACGGATCGTTCTCCCTCCGGCAGATAGGGTAGAGGGAGGGCGTTAGCCCTCGCCCCTCCCGTTGCACCGTACGTACCGGTCGGGTATACGGCGCTACATCGCAACATGGTTTCAAGTATTTCTCAGGTAATAAGCGAGAGGATCGACCAAGCCCGGTCGGTTCTCTTTCTTATTGGGCAAGGCAAGGACTTTCGCGCTTAACAGGAAGTTGACCACAT
>JAFXUZ010000071.1 GCA_017524725.1 Clostridia bacterium
CGGAGCGACAGCGACAGCATAACGCTATTGCGAACTGTGGGCCGAAGGCCCCGTAGGGGCGACAGGCAAAGCCGCCGGGGGGTCTCACAGGGGGGACGTTGAGTCCCCCCTGTGGGCTCACGCATTCATGCGTGAGCCGTGCCTGTTTCGGGCTTTTTTCTTGCCAAGACACACCGGCAAAGGGTATAATGAACCGGTACACGTTTCCCCTTTTCAGGGGGAAGCGATCCCGGCCCGCCTCCGGGTCTGAAAACACTCCGCGGGCCGTTTCCGGAGGATAAAATGAGCGCTTATCTTGACCGCGCCAGGGAACTGCGCGCCATCGTGACCCCCCATTACAACTGTGCCCAGTCGGTCATCCTGCCCTTTGTTTCCCTGTGCGGGATCACAGAGGAGGAGGGGCTTCGCCTGGCGGCCAACCTGGGCGGCGGCATGCGCATCGCCGCCACCTGCGGGGCCTTTGTCGGGGCCGTCATCACCCTGGGGCTCTGCGGCGTCGACGACCCGCCCACGGTGCAGCTCCTCGCCCGGAGGATCCGGGAAAACCATTCCGGCGCCATCGACTGCGCCGCACTTTTGAAAATGAATGCCGACAGGGGCCTTGAAAAAAAGCCCCATTGCGACGCCATGGTCTTCGAGGCGGTCACCCTGACGGAAGAGATCCTCAGGCAGCGCGGCATCATCAGTGATTGAATACGGAGGAATACCTTCCATGCAGTTTTCCAGACGTCTTTCCCGTTTCGGAGACGAGATCTTCGCCTCCCTCAACGAACGCAAACTGGCCCTTGAAAAAGAAGGCCGCCGCATCTTCAACATGAGCATCGGCACGCCGGATTTCCAGACCCCCGCTCACATCCGCCAGGCACTGACGGAAAGCGCTTTGGACCCGGAGTCCTGGAAATACAGCCTGCGCGACCTGCCGGAATTAAAGCAGGCGGTAGCTGATTATTACCTGTCCCGCTACGGCGTCAGCATATCCCCTGATCAGGTCATGAGCTGCTATGGCACCCAGGAGGGCGTGGGACACCTGTGCCTGGCGCTGTGCGACGAGGGAGACACCGTCCTGCTGCCCGACCCCTGCTATCCGGTCTTCAAGGCCGGTGTCCTCCTGTCCGGCGCCGACTGCGCCTGGTATCCCCTGGACAGGGAGCACGGCTTCGTCCCCTGCCTGGAGGAGATCCCGGAAGAAACCGCCGAAAAGGCAAAACTGATGATCGTCAGCCTTCCCGCCAATCCCGTGGGCAGCATCGCCCCCGCCGGATTCTATGACCGCCTGGCCGCCTGGGGAAAAGCGCATAACGTCATCATCGTCCATGACAACGCCTACAGCGACATCATCTTCGAGGGGGAGGGCGGCAGTTTCCTGGCTGCTCCCGGCGCCTTGGAGTCGGGTGTGGAGTTCTTTTCCCTTTCCAAATCCTTCAACGTCACCGGCGCCAGGATCTCCTTCCTGATCGGCAGGAAGGATGTGGTGGACGCGGTATGGAAGCTGCGCAGCCAGATCGATTTCGGCATGTTCATCCCCATCCAGAAGGCCGCCATCGCCGCGCTGCGGGGCCCCAGGGAGCAGGTGAGGCAGCAGTGCGATAAATACCGTGCCCGCAGGGACGCCCTGTGCGGGGGTTGCAGGCGCATCGGCTGGGATATCCCCGACGCCCGGGGCAGCATGTTCGTATGGGCTCCCCTGCCCGGGGGGCGCACCGACAGCATGGCATTCTGCATGGAACTGATGGAAAAAGCGTCGGTGCTTTGCACCCCCGGGGCGTCCTTCGGCCCCCATGGGGAAGGATATGTGCGCTTTGCGCTGGTGCTGGATGAAAAGGGCATCGCCGATGCGGTGGAGAGCATCCGTCGAAGCGGCATCCTGAATTGCTGAAGCTCCCGGGGCAGCTTCCTTCCGCCAAACCGGAAGGAGGCCGTGATCCGCAGGCCGCCCTGCGCAGCGGAAATTTAACCCGACCGATCTTAAAACAGGAGTGACAATATGATCAAAACATTCTCAAAACGCCCGGTCTGCTTACTCGCCCTGTGTCTCGCCGCTGTGATCATCCTGCCGTACTCCGCCTTTGCGGTCGAGCGTTCCCCGGAACTGGATGCGGCCCTGTCCATGCTGGAAGAGGGCAATCCCTTCATCACCGCCTACAACGAACAGACCGGAGCGGATATCTCCGCACGGTTTCCGGACGGCTGCCCGTATTTTTTCGGCGGAAAAGACGTTTCGCTCATCGGGAAATCACGCAAGGCCTGGGAATCCTCCACTTATTATAAGGAAGGGGAATGGTATCCCGCGGGGCTGGACTGCGTGGGCTTCACCCGCTGGGTCTTTGCCGAAAGCGGACGCAGCGAACACCCTTCCATTTCGGCCCTGGTGGGGGAAAGGGGCGCCGCCTGCCGGATCGACATGACCGAAGGGCAGCCCGCATTGATCCTGTTTGAGCTTCTCAAGGTCGGGGACCTGCTGGCCATCCGGCATGCGTCCGGGGGCTACCATATCATGATGTACATCGGCACCCTCCGTGATTTCGGTTTCTCCCAGGAGGAAGTCGGGGCGAAGCTCCGGAACAAACTGGATTACCCGCTGATGATCCACTGTTCCTCGAACCGCGACTATACCGACCGGTATTTAATCTGGAACCGGGCAAACGCCCCATGGGCCAACACCACCGACGGCGGCGTGATGGTATCCGTCTTCGGATGCTCCGAAGACGATTGCGACGGGATCCTTCAGAACCTGGACAAAACTTCCATGCCCTATATCGATTTCAAAGGCTATCACCTGACCGTCTATAATCCCGACGAAGGGGCCGTGTGCCGCTGGATCCGCTGGAAATAAGCCATTTCACCCGAGGAGGAATTATGCAGTACAGAAAGGACAGGGACGGTGAAAAGCTCTCCGTCCTGGGCTACGGATGCATGCGCTTTTCCAGGAAGGGCAGCGCCGTGGACCTGGAAAAAACCGAAAAGGAGATCCTCCGGGCCGTCGAACACGGCGTCAATTACTTTGATACCGCCTACATCTATCCCGGCAGCGAACAGGCCCTGGGGACCATAGTGGAAAGAAACGGCCTCCGGAACAGGATCAATATCGCCACCAAGCTGCCCCAGTACCTGATCACCTCCGCCTCCTCCATCGACAAATATTTTGACGAACAGCTCAAACGCCTGAAGACCGACCGGATCGATTATTACCTGATGCATATGCTGACGGATACCGAGGCCTGGAACAAACTATGCGCCCTGGGCATCCGTGAATGGATCGAAAAGCAGAAAGCCGCCGGACGCATCCGGAAGATCGGCTTTTCTTACCACGGCGGGACGGATATGTTCCTTCAGATCCTGGATGCCTACGACTGGGATTTTTGTCAGATCCAGTACAATTACATGGATGAAAACAGCCAGGCCGGCCGCCGGGGCCTTAAGGCCGCCCATGCCAAAGGCATCCCGGTCATCATCATGGAGGGGCTTCGCGGCGGAAAGCTGGTAAACATGCTCCCGGAAAAAGCCCGGGCCCTGATCGCCGCGGATCCCAAGGGCCGCACCGCCGCGGAACTGGCCCTTCGGTGGCTGTGGGACCAGAAGGAGGTCACCTGTGTCCTGAGCGGGATGAATTCCGAGGCCATGGTGGAGGAAAACTGCCGCATTGCCTCCGACTGCCGCGTGGGCGAATTCGACGAAAACGACCGTGCGCTGATCGACGGCGTCCGCGCCGCCATTTCCGCTTCGATGAGGATCATGTGCACCGGATGCGCCTACTGCATGCCCTGTCCGAAGAATGTGGACATCCCCGCCGCATTCCGCTGCTGGAACGAGATGTATACCGAGAAAAAAAGCACAGGACGGCATGAATACTTCCAGACGGTGGGCCTGCGCCTGAAGTCGGCTTTCGCCTCGCAGTGCATCGCCTGCGGCCGCTGCGCAAAGCACTGTCCCCAGCACCTGGACATTCCCGCCGCCCTCAGGAAGGCGGACAGGGAGCTCCGTCCCCTGCCTTACCGCGCAGCGTCCGCAGTCGCAAGGAAATTCATCTTCCGGCGCAAAAGCCGTTCCTGATGCGGATAATTCGTTATATCTAACATCATAGTCATTGAAAAATTCTTCCGGTGCTGATATAATAAAGACGGCGGAAAATATTCCGTTTACAACATCATTCAAATCGATTTGAGGAGGAGATAGCCATGGGAGTGATGGAGAGACTCGCCCAGGCCGGTATCGTGCCTGTGGTCGTGCTTGAAAAGGTCGAGGACGCGGTGCCCACCGCCGAAGCGCTGCTGGCCGGCGGCATCGACGTGATGGAGATCACATTCCGCACCGCCGCCGCCGCGGACTGCATCCGCGAGGTATCCGAAAAGGTCCCCGGCATGCTGGCGGGCGCCGGTACCGTCCTGAACGTTGAGCAGGCCAAGAAGGCCGTCGAGAACGGCGCAAAGTTCATCGTCAGCCCCGGCTTCGATCCCGAAACCGTTAAATGGTGCCAGGAAAACGGCGTTGCCGTAACCCCCGGCTGCGTGACCCCCACCGAGATCATGGCTGCCAAGGCCATGGGCATCAACGTGATCAAGTTCTTCCCGGCCGGCGTTTACGGCGGCCTGAAGGCCCTCAAAGCCCTGTCCGCGCCCTTCGTGGGGCTCAAGTTCATCCCCACCGGCGGCGTCAGCGCCGACAACCTGGCCGAATTCCTGCAGGCGCCCTTCATCTACGCCGTCGGCGGCAGCTGGGTCTGCGCCCCGGCCGACATCAAGGGCGGCAATTTCGACAAGATCAAAGAGCTTTCAAAGCAGGCCAAGGACATCTATCATTCCGTCCGCGGCTGATGCCCTCAGGAATATCATCAGGCCGGAGCGCGTCAAAGCGCTCCGGCCTCTTCGTCGGACAGGATCCATTCAAGGATCTCCGGCACGTTTTCGTCGCTGTATTCGATCTCCGAGGACAGCATCCGCGCCCATTCGGCGATGTCCCCATCCCGTGAAAGTGCATGGAGCAAACGTGTCAGCAGCACGGCAAGGGCGCAGCGTTCCCTGGTAAGCCCGTCCTCCAGGGCAGGGGAGAGATGCCGCATCACATAATAAACGGCAGCCTGCTCCAGGGACAGGTCTTTTTCCCCGGTGCTCTCCCCCATGTCCTCCAGGCTTTCCAGCGCCGCGGTCCAGCTTTCGTCCAACCTCTCGAGCGACATGAGCCTTTCCTTCCAGCCGGATATATTCCCGGTCCTGCAGGCCAGGCCTGCCTCCTCCAGGTTATCAAGCCTTCGGGTAAGGGGGATCCCCCGGTCCCAAAGGACCGCGAGCACCCGGTCCCTGAAAGCAAAAAACGCTTCCTCGTCCCCGGAAAGGGATTCCTCCTCCCCGTCCGTTAAGGGGATCATCACGGCTTTCCGTTTTTCATGCAGGACGATCCTCGCGGCTTCCTCACAGGCCAGCCCCAAGCCCATCTCCACCCGGTCGGAAAAAAAGTTCCGCCACCTGGGATGGTCGGCGCATATAAGGCACAGGGCATCCTCCCCCATCTCCAGGATGATCCGGCACAGCCCGTCCTCCCTCAAAAAGGGGCAGCGGCCGTCCTCCCGGAGCCGGAAGACCCATTCGCCTTCTTCATCCTCCCGCATCCATTTTCTCAGGTCATCTCCGATCGGCCCGGAAATGCCGAGATACCGCTCCCGGGATAATGCGTCCACGCCGATCTCCCATCCCGCGCAGCAGGTATGACGGCATGAGGAGGCGATGCATCGGAATGACGGATAATACACGGGGACCATCGTACGCATGGCTGTTCCTTTCATTCTGTCCGGCTCCTGCTTTTGCGGCAGGGCCTTATATTCACAGACGCGGAAAAAAACGCGGGACACGACCGCCGTTCGGAGAAGGGGGAAATATGCTTTACGCCATCGGAGACCCGCACCTGCATTTCAGCGTTCCCCTGAGCCTGCCCATGGAGACCTCTTCTCCGCTGTGGCGCGACCATGAGGAGCGCTTCCGGCAGGGCTGGCTCCACACCGTCACGGAAGAGGACACCGTTGTCGTCTGCGGGGACATTTCCTTCGGCAGAAACGAAACCCAGTGCCGCAGGGACTTTGCCTTCCTTGCGGCGCTCCCGGGACGCAAGATCCTTCTCCGGGGCAACCACGACAACTACTGGGACGCCAAAAAGACCGAAAAGCTCAATGAGCGCTGGAAGGGGACCTTCTCCTTTTTGCAGAACAATCATTTTTCCTATGGCAGCGTGGCCCTGGTGGGCACCAAAGGCTACGCCTGGGAGGGCAAGGATCCCCCGGAGCACGCTGAAATGCTGGTGGCGCGGGAGGCCGAGCGCCTGGAATTGTCCTTCCAAAGCGCCGCCCGGGAGGGCTTCAGCCGTTTTATCGTCTTCCTGCACTTTCCCCCCACCAATTATATACAGCGCACCAGCGTCTTCTGCCGCATGGCCGAAAAATGGGGCGCAGAACAGGTGATCTACGCCCACTGCCACGGCAGGCAGCGCTTCGACGATTCCATCCGCGGCATGTACAAGGGGATCCGCTATACCCTGGTCAGCGGCGACTGCCTGAACTGGCGGCCTTTCCGGGTCCTCTGACTTTTTACGGGTCGGGAAGCTTTTCCTTCGGGCGGGGGCAAACCCGGCTGTTTTTATTCTGTTTGGACGCTGACACGCAGGCCCATCAAGTGTATAATAGGATGGCGTTCCGGACAGTCCGGAACCGCCTTGGCAGTTGCCAAGCGACACCCGGAGAATAAAAAAACCGCGGCCTCCCTGACGGAGGCATGCGTTAAAGGAGCGATGCACCATGTCCGGCACCATGATCCCCAGGGGATACCGGCCCCGCCTGGGACTGTATTCCACCCAGCACGCCATCAGCCTGATCAAGCGCACCTTCCAGGATTCCCTGTCCGGCGCGCTCAACCTCAAGCGCGTGTCCGCGCCGCTGTTCGTGGACCCATCCACCGGCCTCAACGACGATCTGAACGGTGTGGAAAGGGCCGTCACATTTGATATTCCCAGCGCCGGCACCGACGCCGCCGTGGTCCATTCCCTGGCCAAATGGAAGCGCATGGCCCTGTGGCGCTATGACTTTCACCCCGGCAAGGGCATATATACCGACATGAACGCCATCCGCCGGGACGAGGACCTGGACAATCTCCACAGCGTTTATGTGGACCAGTGGGACTGGGAAAAGGTGATCACCCGGGAGCTCAGGAACAGGCATACCCTGCACGAGGCCGTCACGGCCATCGTCGGATGCATCTGCGACGTCCAATTGACCGTGCGTGGGCGTTTTCCGGAATTGGGGGGTGAGCTTCTGAACCGAGACGTGTTTTTTATCACGTCCCAGGAACTGGAGGACATGTATCCCGACAATTCTCCCAAGGAGCGGGAGACCCTGATCGTCAGGGAAAAGCGCACCGTGTTCATCGAGGGCATCGGCGGCGCGCTGCGCTCCGGCAGGCCCCACGACGGCCGGGCTCCGGACTATGACGACTGGGCCCTGAACGGGGACATCCTGTTTTACCATCCCACCCTGGACTGCGCCATGGAGATCTCCTCCATGGGTATCCGCGTGGACGCGGAGAGCCTTTCCCGCCAGCTGCGCATCTCGCACTGCGACAGCCGCAGGGAACTGCCCTTCCACAAAATGCTCCTGAACAACGAACTTCCCCTCACCATGGGCGGCGGCATCGGCCAGAGCCGGCTGTGCATGCTTCTGCTGGGCAAGGCCCACATCGGCGAGGTCCAGTCCTCCATCTGGGACGAAGGGACCCGTCAGGCCTGCGAAAAAGCGGGCATCCAGCTTTTATAAGTTCCGTCCGCAAACGGCCTCCCCTGCCCCCACGGGCAGGGGAGGCCGTTTTTTGAACGTGTTCCCGCCGGATCAAAAGCGGACCGTTTCCGGCGCCGCCGTGAAGGACGAGAAGGTCGCCTCGGCGTTTTTGAAGTAAAGCACCTGGGTGTTGTCGTCGTCCGCGCTGTACATGGCCTTCAGTGCGGGCATCTTATCCAGCATGGCTGCCTTGACCTCCCTGCGGTCGTCGTTGACAAGTTCGCCTGATACACGCACCCATTCCGGCCCCTTGCAGGCGCAGATCTCGGCCTTGGGGTTGGCGGCCAGCTGCTTCGAGACGGGCTTGACCTTCCCTGTCTGGATATACAGCCTTCCGTCATACACCAGCACCGTGCCGAAAGGCCTCACCCTGGGCTGGTCGCCCTCGACGGTGGCCAGGTAATAGGTACCCGCTTCCTCCAGGAAACGGCTGACTTTTTCGATGTTTTCCATTTTGTGATCCTCCTTGTTTTATCGGTACCGCCTCTCCGGCGGCAAAAAGGCGCATCAGTCCCTCTTTTTCTGGAATACGAGCCCGCGGGAGATCTCCCGGGTGTGGGCCGTATCGTTGAAGAGTTCCACCCGGGGATGCACGTATCTGCCCCTAAGCACCGGGAATTCCAGGATAATAACGGAAGCGAACTCATAGGGCAGCACCGTGCATACATAGGGGAACGGCAGCGAAAGGAGATGGGCCAGTACACAGGCCCCGGAGCCGCCGTGGCTGAAAACGGCCACCGTCTGCGCCCTGTCTGTTTCGCACAGGAAACGGGTGCCTTCGTGACGGTAGCCCAGGGTAAGGAGCAGTTCGTCAAACCGTACGGCGATCATATCCAGCGCATCGGCGGCCGCGTTCCCGTCGAAATAGGGATGCCTGCGCCAGTCGCTCGAAAAAAAGTCAAAATCATCCTGTGCGATCATCAGGTCGCTCAGCGTCCAGGGATGCCCCTCGCAGGGAATGCCCGGGCCGCCCCAGGTGATCTCACGCATGTAATCCAGCGTTTCGATGCCGAGCCCCAGCCTTTCGGCCGTATATGACGCCGTCTGGCGGGCCCTGCCCATCGGGGAAGAATAGATCTTTTCGATCCCTTCCCCCGCAAGGCGCGCCGCCGCGGCGGCCGCTTGCCGCCTGCCCGTTTCGGTCAGGCAGTCCCGGTCATAGTCGGGCTCGCCATGCCGCACGAAGATGATCCGCATACGTTATCCTCCGGCGCTGTTTTCATGATATCCAAGCCGGCCCGGCGGCACCCCGCGGGGCTCATAGACGCCGATTCGGACAGAAAAACCTTTTTCCACCGACAATTGTACTTTGTGAAAGCTGTATCTGTCAATCCTTCCGCACTGCCGGAAACGATTAAAAAGGGCCGGGAGACGTTCCCGGTCCTTTTCTATGTGATTAACAGATATCAGTAGCCCATCTTATCGGGATAGCTCTTGATATCGCTGGCAGCGGTCCATTCCTCCAGGGCCGCGGCATAGGCGGCGTTCTCTTTTTCGGTGGTCAGGGTGCCGGTCAGGGAATCCCTGACGGAATCCAGAGAGACCACGCCCGCGGGGATCTCCGCCTCGTACTTGATGATGTGGATACCGTACTCGGTCACCACTTCGGCGGAGATATCGCCTACCTTTTCAAGGGCCAGGGAAGCAGCGAGGAATTCAGGAACATAGGAGGAAGTGGCGCACAGCGCGTAGCCTTTGGTCATCGCGGGGGCCCGCTTCATTCCGGGATCCTCGCCGTACTGCGCCATCAGGGCATCGAAGTCCGCGCCTTCTTTGGTCGCCAGGGCATAAACTTCGTCGGCCTTGGCCTGGATGTTGGCGGCTGCGGCTGCTTTGGCGCTGTCGTAGGAAGCGGCGGCGGCTTCAGCATCGGCATTGGCGGCGTCCAGGGCGGCCTTGGCTTCGTCAACGGCAGTCTGCAGGGCCGTCTTGTCGGCGTCTGCGGCGGCGGCATCCAGAGCGCCCTGGGCCTCGGTGAGGGCGGCGGCGGCGCTGTCAGCAGCGGCCTTCGCGGTGTTCATCGCCTCGGAAGCCGCGGATACGGCCGCAGTGTCTTCCTCGTTGAACTGGATCAGGATATGCTTGACATAGCGATATCCCTCGGGCGCGTAGTAGACGGCGGTGCCGTTATTGACAGCCGTGCCGTAGGCGGTGGGATCCGCATCATAATCGGCCTTGTTGGCGGCGGCAAGCTCGTCCAGTTTGGCCTGCAGGTCTTCGTCGGTCACGGTCACGTCCTTGTGGAGGTATTCCGTGATCTTCTCAACCAGCTTGTCTTCCTTCGCGGAGGTGAGGTAAGTATCCATGGTGCCGAATCCGTGGGCTTCGGCGTAGGCGATGGCTTCCTGGCGGAGGGCGTCGCCGGTGGCGCCGCTGGTGATATACGCGGACTCAACATCTTCGATCAGATGATCAAACTCATGTTCCGCAGTCTCCGTGACCTGAGCCAGTTCTTCCTCGGTCAGCTTCAGTTCATCGATCTGCTCGGCCTTGTTCAGAAGGACGAACCGCTCGGTGCTGGAGGTGATCACCTGGTCGAGGAGCTCGTGCGCGTCCGGGATCTCGCTGACCAGCCCGTACTGCTGGTACATGGCATAGTACTGCTGGGCGCTATAGACCCGGCTGGCGACATCGCTCTTGGTAAGCGTCCTGTCGCCGACCTTCAGGATGACCTGCTTGCCGTCAGCGGCCTTGTCTACGGTGTTCAGGGAGCAGCCGCTCAGGATGAGGGCCGCGGCGATCAAAAGGGCGATAAGTGTCTGTTTCTTCATTAAGTGGACATCTCCAATCTGTTTACTATGCGACTTTGACAATTATACAGGAAAACTCGCTCCCGGGCAAGGGTTTTTTTATGGATGCGCCTCTCTTCCGGCCGATTATTTGGCATTCGGCGCCGTTTTTTTCTTTTCGAGCTTCTTATAGCTGCCGTCCTCCTGCTGCACATACACCCTGTCAAGGGTCCCCTGCAGCGAATCCCGGAATTCCTTCAGGTATTTCTGCCTCAGCTCCCATTGCTCGCGGGTCTCCTCGTTCGTGAGCCCCTCGGCCTTTTTTTTCCGGGCCAGGAAATTGATCCTGTCGATCTCGGTTTTGTCCATCTCCAACCTCCTGTGTTTTCAGATATAGGCCCCCACGGCGCCTTACGTCCCTTCGGGGTCGGCCTTTGCAAGCGCGTTCCTCATCCTCAGGCCGATAACAAGCGGGCACGAAAGCAGCGCGATATAAGCCATATAAAGAAGAAGGCGCGATATGCCGGAGCGGTCGATCATGAATTCCAGCAGGATGATCAGTCCGATCACCGCCGGGACCGCCGCTGCGGCGGCCAGGGGCAGCCGGGACGGGACGCCGCGTTTTCTGAGCCTCACGGCCCAGACGCACAGGGCGTAGACCGCACAGCCCATGGCGAAAAGCTGCTGCACGCTCACAAAGGAAAAGCGCATATGCTGGTCGAACCGCAGGCTTTCCATCAGCACCTGGGAAAGTCCGAAAACAAGGGCCCCGGTCAGGAACACGTCCCCCCGCTTCAGCCTGGGCCTGCGCCACTCCAGAAGCACGAAGATCGCAAGGGCTGTCAGGGATTCCAGCATATAGGTGGAGATACAGTCGTCATATTCGCCGTGGGTAATGAACAGTCCCCACCAGGACGTCCTTTCGTTCAGGGGCCGGGACACGCCGAAATCCTCCAGGCGGCCTTCGCCCAGCCGCTCCGCGGCGATAAACAAAAGCAGGGCGCAGGCTGCGGCGTCAAGCAGCGCCCGCCTGTCCTCCTTCAGGATCCCGGCGCACAAAAGCGCTGCCAGGACGCCGCCCAGGAGGGCGCCGAACATGCTGAATCCCCCAAGGGTAGCCCCGAAAACGTCCGCAAAGTATTCATCCCAGCCGACGCTCCCGTCGAATAGCTCCTCGAACACCCGCATCCGTGCGTCGAACAGGCAGTACAAAAGGCGGCTGAGGATCAGAGCCATGGGCAGCGCCAGGACGCCGTACAGGGCCGCCGTCCCTTTTTTCATTTTTCCGCGGCTGTGGAACATGACCGCCAGCAGACACAGAACCGCACCGAAGAAGCAGTACAGCCCCCAGGCATAGACCCTGACCCCGAGGAACACGGTCTGCGGAGCGTCTTCAGCCAAGGCAAACATGCTTTTGCCTCCTTACTCGGCTTCTCTGGCCGAAGCAAAATAAATGATATCGCTCTGGGAACGCTCCGAAGAGGGAGTGCGGTCCATATAGAAATCGCCGTGGAAGATCAGCGTGGCGCTGTTTCCGCCGTCCAGGTTAAAGGCCTCGATGCAGCCCAGGTCAAACATGAAATCTGCCAGTTCCTGGTGGGTCACGCCGTCGCTGGAAGAGCTGCGGCCCTCCGCCACCACCATTACATAGCTCAAATCCCCCATCTGTCCGATGGCCGCCCTGGGCTCCCTGCCGTTGGGATTGTAGCCGTATTCCGTGTCCATCCGCATGCGCATCCCGTTTTTGACCAGGACCGGGCCGAAGGTGAAGGCGTCCATGATGGTGCCGCCCTCGTCCAGGTAACGTTCCAGCTCCGCCTTGCCGTCAGCCCCGCACTTGACAAAGGTATGAAAATTGCCCTCCATGTCGATGATCAGCAGGTCCTTCTTTTTGTTGGTCTTCTGGCGGATCTTCTGGCCCTGGCGGTATTCAAAGGTGGTTTTGTTGGGATCGTTGGAAAAATAATCGCCGTTGATGGCCGCGACGGCGTTCTTGCTTTCCGCCATTGACGAAGGCCTTGCCACCTTGGTGGACGAAAGCTTGCCCGCCGTGGCGGTGCGCAGCTGGCTGGGATGGGCGATATCGGCATAAATGATCCGCCAGATCACCCCGTCCTCCTCGCGGGTCTCCACACGCACGGTGATGGTATCGTCACGGTAGCCGTCCTCGGTCCAGCCGTCGGGGTCAGGCACAGATCCCGCGGAAAAATCCACCGGCAGGGCCTTCGCTTCCGCTGTTTCCGCTTCCTCCGCCAGGGACGAGGCCGAGCAGAGGATGAAGGGCAGGCACAGGCACATCAGCACGCACACCGCGGTCAGAAAGATACGAACGCTTTTTTTCATGGATCTGTCTTCCTTTCACGCATTTCTCAGGTCCGGGCTTTTTTGAACACCCAGCCCTGCTGGAAACGGTAATTAACAAAGTACATCGCCACGTCGATAACGACCTTGAGAAGGATGTGCAGGAAGGCCGTATTGACGAAGTGGTCCAGGAACCCGAAGAGGAGCGTGGTCACGACAAGGGAGCACACGCACAGTATGGCGTAGCGCTTCACGGCGGTGCGGTCCCTGCCGGCCCTGAACACGAAATTACGGTTCAGCAGGTAATTGACCGGCGCCGAGCAGAGCCTTGCGATGGGAGCCGCCACCAGGGCCCGGAACCTGAAGGGGATCCCCAAAAAAAGGATGGTGTCCTCCGCACGCCCTGAAAAGATCCAGAACATGGTCAGGCTCAGCACCGCGTAATCCACCAGGAAGGATATGATGCTTGCCGCGCCGTAGCGGAAGAAATTGCCCAGGATCAGCTTATATATCCGCCAGGAATCCCGGATGGGATGGAAATGCGTCCCCTTGTTCTCGTCATGGTAAATGGTATGGATCCCCACCGGGGTCATGGGGATCTTCCTTGTGGCGCACACGATCAGCTGGTTCATTTCATACTCGAACCGGTCGCCGGTCACCTCCAGCATCATCGGGATCATTTCCCTCCGGAAAGCCCTTAGGCCGGTCTGGGTATCCGGGAGGGACGGACCGTACAGGACGCGGAACACTGCCGACGTGATGCGGTTCCCTACCCTGGACTTGGGGGGCACCTGGACGCTGTTTTTTGAAAAATCCCGGCTGCCCAGGAGCAATTCGTCCGCGCCGTCCTTTAAAAGCGCGCACAGGTTCAGCGTATCCTCCACGGTGTGCTGCCCGTCGGAATCGGCGGTGACCACCCCGCGGAAGGCGGTATGATCCCATATCCACCGAAATCCCGTTCGCAGGGCACGGCCCTTGCCGTGGTTGACGTCGTGATGCTCCACATGGCACCTGTCTTTTCGGGCCAGACGGTCAAAGATCGGCTGGTATTCCTGCGCTGAACCGTCGTCCACCACCAGGACGCACCCGAAGCCCGCTTCCAGCAGGCTGTCCGCGTAGGTCACCAGGCGTTCGTCCGGCGACAGGGACGGGATCAGCACGCAGCATTCCTTTTTGTCCATATTGTTTTTCCTTCCAGGTCAAGTTTTTCACCGGCTCGGCGTATCCGGGCGCTCCGTGGCCGCCTTCAGGCTGTCCGGCCATGTGCATTCCGCCGCCACGTTCCCGTTCCCTGCCCCCGGAGGGGTGACGCCCCCGGGAAAAAGCCATCCGCAAACACCCTGCCATATCCATTCATGCAACGGGGGCGGCACGGGTTTTATTCCCCGTCCTGCGGGCCTGTCAGCGCCTTCAGTACCTCCACCACGGCGCGCATCTCCTCCACGCTGGCATATTCGTACACCCCGTGGCAGTTGCGCCCGCCGGTCCCCAGGTTGGGGCAGGGCAGGCCCATAAAGGTGAGGCGGCTGCCGTCGGTCCCGCCCCGTACGGGATGGGACACAGGCTCCATGCCCGCCCGGCGGATCGCCCGGCAGGCCCGTTCGGACACCTCGGGCATGTCCTTCAGGATCTCCGCCATATTAAAGTAGGAATCCCGGATCTCTATCTCCACGGTGCCGGCGGGATATTTCCCGTTCAGGTATTCCGCGGCGCGGCGGGCGAACGCCTTGCGTTTTTCGAACTTCTCCCGGTCGTGGTCCCGGATGATGTAGCGCAGGACCGCGTGGTCCACGCTGCCTGTCATATCGCACAGGTGGTAAAACCCTTCCCTGCCTTCGGTATGCTCCGGCGTCTCGGCCTCCGGAAGCAGCGAATCGTATTCCATGGCCACCCTGGCGGCGTTCACCATTTTGTCCTTGGCGCTCCCGGGATGGATGGAAAGTCCCTTCACCCTGACCGAAAGGGAAGCGGCGTTGAATGTCTCCACCTCGATCTCATTGGCCTCCCCGCCGTCCACGGTGTAGGCGTAAGAAGCGCCAAAGGCACCGACGTCAAAAAAGTCCGCCCCGCAGCCGATCTCTTCGTCGCATGTAAAACCCACGGCGATCCGCGAATGCTTTTCCCCGGGATGCTCACGGTAGTATTCCATCAGCGCCATGATCTCGGCGACGCCGGCTTTGTCGTCGGCGCCAAGGCAGGTGGTGCCGTCGGTGACGATCAAATGATGTCCGCGGACCTTCTTCAGACTGTCAAAGTCCTCCTCCCGCATCACGATGCCCTTTTCGGCGTTCAGGATGATATCCCCGCCTTCGTAAAGCAGCTTGCGGGCTTTCAGGGGGGCGGCCGGCACGCAGTTGACCGTGTCCATATGGGCGATCAGCCCCAGGCATTTTTTGTTTTCCATTCCGGCCGTGGCGGGCAGGATGCCGTACACATAACAGCGGTCCGAAAGCCGCACGTCCTCAAGGCCCAGCTCCTTCATTTCCTTTTCCAGGAGCCGCGCCAGGTCGAACTGGCAGTCCGTGGAGGGATTGGTCTTCCCGGAGTCCTCGTCCGAGGCAGTCAGGATGTTCGCGTATCTGAGGAACCGGTCTTCTACGTTTTCCATTTTTTATCTCCTTTCAGCTCATGGCGTGCCTGCGGACCTCCCCAATGAAAAAGGGGGTCCGCCGATCCCGCGTCAGATCAGGCTGGTCTGTTCGCATCCGGGCCCGCCGGCCTCCTCGGGAGGCGGGGTCAGGCCCAGGTGCCGGTAGCCCTGGGGCGTGGCCACCCGTCCGGAACGGGTGCGCATGATCAGTCCCTGCTGCATCAGGAAGGGCTCGTACACGTCCTCGATGGTGCCCGGGTCCTCGTTGACCGCCGCGGCAAGGGTGTCCAGGCCCACGGGACGGCCGGCAAAAACCGACGTAAGCACCCGCAGGATCTCCCGGTCCATCCGGTCCAGGCCCATTTCGTCCACCTCCATCAGGTCGATCCCCTGCCGGGCGCTGTCCTGCGTGATCACGCCGCCGCTATTCAGCTGGGCGTAATCCCGCACCCTCTTGAGCATCCGGTTGGCGATGCGGGGCGTGCCCCGGGACCGCCTGGCGATCTCCATCAGCCCTTCTTCCTCATACCTCACCCCCAGGATCCCGGCGGACCGGGATACGATCCGCCCCAGTTCCTCCGGGGTGTAGAGCTCCAGGGTGTAAATGATCCCGAACCGGTCCCTGAGGGGATGGGACAGCATGCCCTGGCGGGTGGTGGCCCCGATCAGGGTAAAGCGCGGCAGGTCCACCCGCATGGATCGGGCCATGGGGCCCTTGCCGATCATGATATCCAGCACATGATCCTCCATGGCGGGATACAGGATCTCCTCCACAGTGCGTGGGAGGCGGTGGATCTCATCGATGAAGAGCACGTCCCCCTTGTCCATATTTGTCAGGATGGATGCCAGGTCCCCGGGGCGGGTTATGGCCGGACCGGAAGTGATGCGGATATTCTGCCCCATCTCAGAGGCGACGATCTCCGCCATGGTGGTCTTGCCAAGACCCGGCGGGCCCGACAGAAGGATATGGTCCAGGGGCTCGTGCCGCTGCAGGGCCGCCTCGATATACATCTGAAGGCTGCGGCGCATTTTTTCCTGTCCCACGTATTCCCGAAGGGTCCGGGGGCGGAGGCTGGTTTCGTTTTCCGCGTCCTCAGGGCGCAGCTGCGCGCTGAGCAGCCTGTCTGTTTCGTTCATCTTTTTTCTCCTGATAAGGGCGTCGGGTTTGAAAAAAGCGTGTTTTCCAAATGTCTGATACTGTTCAAATCGAAATGATCAATTTGAAGCGCCTCGCGCCGCAAGTTCCGGGACCGTTACATGCTCCTCAGGGCCAGGCGCAGGAGCTCATTGGCGTCCTCGGTCATTCCCCGGCACTTGTCCAGGGCCCTCCGTGCCTCCTGGGGGGTGTAGCCGAGGCTCTGGAGCGCGGCCAGGGCGTCCGCCTCATAATCCGGCGCCGCCGCACGGACGGAAGCGGCCGAAACGGTCCCGGCTTCGTCGCCGAGGATGGCCCTGAGCTCGTCGTCGCTGACCTTGCCCTTAAGTTCCAGCGCGATCCGCTGGGCGGTCTTCTTGCCCACGCCCTGGGCGCGGCTCAGGGCGGTGACGTCGCCTTCCATAATGGCCCGCGTCAGGTCCCTGAGGGGCATGG
The DNA here is from genome assembly GCA_017524725.1 of Clostridia bacterium. Classification (GTDB taxonomy): domain Bacteria; phylum Bacillota; class Clostridia; order Christensenellales; family Aristaeellaceae; genus RUG756. The sequence continues at coordinate 17,022 of JAFXUZ010000071.1, forward strand.
AAGACAGGATCTGCACCGCTGTCTTGGGCCCGATGCCGCTGACCTGCGTCAGGGAGCGGAACATGGCCCTCTCCTCCCGGGATGCGAAGCCGAACAGCTCCACCCCGTCCTCCCTGACGCTCAGATGGGTGTAGACTTTCATCACTGCGCCGGTCTCCGGGGCCGCGCTCAGGGTGTTCATGGAGCAGGTGATCTGCCAGCCGACGCCGGAAACGTCCAGGACCAGGGTATTCAGGTCCTTTTCCGCCACAGCGCCTTCAAGATAAGCGAACATGTTTCTTCCTCCTGTCCGGAAGGTCGGTCATGTCAGGGAATGCCTGATGTTCAGGCGGCAGGGAAGTTATTTCATCAGGTACTGCTCCTTCAGCCGCCCGGCCTGGATATGCGTCAGGGCCGCGGCCACGGCGTCCGCCGCGTCGTCCGGGCGGATGATGTCTTCCAGGCCGAGCAGCAGCCGGACCATATGCTGCATCTGGTGCTTGTCCGCCTTGCCGTAACCGGTGACGGACTGCTTGATCTGCATGGGGGTGTATTCGTATATGGGCCTGCCGTATTCCGCACAGGCGCACAGCGTGCAGCCCCTGGCATGCCCGACGGCGATGGCGGTGGTGATATTCTTGGCGAAAAAAAGCTCCTCAAAGGCGATCTCGTCGGGCCGGTAAAGGGTCAAAAGGTCCCGCGTGCCGGTAAAAAGCGACAGCAGCCTTTCGGGAAGGCTCTCCTCCGGGCGTGTGATCAGCGCCCCCGCCGCCACAAAACGCATCCGGCTGCCCTCGTTTTCGACCACGCCCCAGCCCATGGTCGCCAGGCCCGGATCGATCCCAAGTATCTTCATTCAGGGTTCCTTTCCTTTTTAATGCAGTCTGACGGGTATTAAACTGCTATGATATAATAACAGAAAAGCCCCGGTTCGTCCAATCATTTTCCGCCCCGGTGCCCGATATTTTACGTTTTCTTTACATTTTTGTGACTGTTTGATTCTTTTGATTCATATCCGCCCTGTGATAGAATCAAAAGGCATTTCCCTCCTTATCCGGAGCCATATACCGGAAAAGGCCGGCTTTCCCGGGGGTCTTCCCGCAAAAAAACAAACCAGGAGGAAACATCCATGGCACGCACCGTTTTCAGCCTGCTTCTTTCCGCCGCCGTCCTGTCCTCCGGGGCATTCGCCGCCGGTGCGGAAGGGTTTCCCCCTCCACACCGGCTGCCCGCCCTGAAGGAATGGCCGGACCTGATGACACTGAACGACGGTTCGCGGGTGTCCTCGCCCGCGGACTGGGAAAAGCGCCGGGAAGAGATCCTGGAGCTTTACCGGCACTACGTATACGGCACCCTTCCGGAGGACGAGATCAGCGTTTCCTCCGCCATAAAGGATACCGCCTGGGAAAACACTCGTAAAATGACGATAAGCGTCGCCCGGGGCGAAATATCCGCCTCGTTTTCGGTTTTAATCACCCTGCCCCGTGGAAATGCCCCTGAAAAAGGCTTCCCCTGCTATATCGAATACGGCTTCCTGTGGGGCGGCGCGGCGCCGTCCCCCTCTCCCAACTGCCTGGCCGCGGCGGAACGGGGCTATGCCGGCATCACCTACATCCCCACCGACGTGGCCGGGGACAACAGCCTGCACCTCGGCATGTTCTATACTCTTTACCCCTTTGAGCCGACGAACGCCGAATTTCCCGGGGTCCTGGCGATCTGGGGCTGGGGCGTCAGCCGGATCATCGACGCACTGGAGGGCGGCGCCGGCAGGCAGATGAACATCGACGCGTCCTGCTGCATCGCCGCGGGAGTGTCCCGCTACGGCAAGTCCGTCCTGGTGGCCGGCGCCTATGACCCGCGGATCCGCGTCACGGTCCCCTCCTGCTCCGGCGCGGGAGGCGCAGCCGTCTTCCGGGGGGACAATCACGGCAAAAAATACGACCTTTCCTCCCTCGGCGGGCCGGAAAGCTGGGAAAATGAATCCATCAACGAGCCCCTTGCCAACCTGCAGGGGGGCGAGGGTTACTGGTTCTGCAAAAATTTCACCCTCATTCCCTCTCAAAAATGCATCCCGGTGGAGCAGTACATGCTCTGCGCCCTGTGCGCGGGAGAAAACCGGCACCTGATCGTGGTGACAGGCGTCATGTCCGAAGGCTGGAACAACACCGAGGGCCAGTGCCTGGCCTGGCTTGCCTCCCGGCAGGTGTGGGATCTGTGGGGGCAAAGGGAAAACAGCGCCATGATCGTTCACCTGGACGGCCACGCGATCCTGCCGTCGGACCTGGAGGCCATCCTGGACCACTGCGACGTAAAACTCTTCGGCGCCGATCCCGCCGGCACCGTTTCCGGGCTCAAAAACATGGGCGCGGAGGTATTCCTTATCTGCAACCGGGACCGGCTGGACGAAGCCTTCGGCCCCTTCCTTGCGGATTGAGACCCCTCTCAACCGGCGGCGGCTGTTTGTAAATATCCCCGCTCCTTCATTCCCCTTAAAAAATCCCCTCCCGGGCGGGAGGGGGCGCTTTGTTTATTCCATGTACAATACGCCCAGGGTACCGGGGCCGCAGTGACTGGTGATGACGCCGCCGGCGTAGGTCTCCAGGACCTCCTCAAAGTGCCCCAGGGACCGGAGGTATTCGCGTACCTTGTCGACGATGGCCGCATCCACATGGGAATGGGTGATGAACACCCGGCGCGGGCGGCTTTTTTTAAGCTGCTCCTCCATGTCCTTTACATAGTGCATGATCACCTTTTCCAGGTGCCCGCGGTATTTGACGTCAGGGTGCATTTTCCCGTCCGCCACTTCGATGCGGGGATGGATATGCAGGATGCTGCCCATCATGGCGCTGAGCCCCGAGCACCTGCCGCCCCGGTGAAGGTATTCCAGGGTATCCACCACAAAGGAGGCACGCACCCTGGGGATATCCTCCGTCGCCCGCTGTACGATCTCCCGGCGGTTCATCCCGGCCGCCGCGTTCTCGCATGCGCCGATCACCAGGTGGGCGATGCCCGTGGACAGGTTGCGGGAATCCACCACGGAAATCCTGTCTTCCGCGTGAAGCTGCTTCGCAGCCATCTGGAGTACGCTGAAGCTGGCGGACATTTCGGAGGAAATGGTAAAGCAGACCCATTCGTCCCCCGCGTCCAGGCCCTCCCGAAGGACAGCCTTGGCCTCTTCCACGGAAGGGGCGGCGGTCTTGGGGACGGACCTGTTTTCATTGGCCCAGTCAAAGATCATTTCGGCGGTGATGTCCGCCCCGTCCCGGTAATCCTTTTCTCCCAGCAGCACATGCAGCGGCAGGACAGTGACGCCGTAGCGTTCGATCAATTCCTTTCCCAGGTCGCTGGTGCTGTCAGACAAGATACGTATCATATTATTATCTTTATTCCCTTCTGCCGTCGATGTGCATGGCGTCAAAGCTTTTTCAGCGGATCATCCTGTGCCATTCCTGCAGGCTGCGGACGTCTCCCCTGCCGTTCTCGTTCACGCCCCGGATGCCTTCAGCCGCCGCCTTGGCCGCCGCGATGGTGGTCATATAGGGCACCTTGTGCTTGATGGCCGCCTTGCGCAGGTAACTGTCGTCATAAATGCTGTCCTTGCCCACGGGGGAATTGACGATCATCTGGATCCTGCCGTTGGTGATCAGGTCCACGATGTTCGGCCGCCCCTCGTGCAGCTTTTTGACCTCCTCCACAGGGATGCCGGCAGCCCTGATCAGCGCCGCGGTGCCGGAGGTGGCCAGGATGGCGAAACCGTCCTCATACAGGGACCGCGCCAGGTCCTGCACTTCGGGCTTGTCCTTGGCGTTGACGCTGATGAGCACCGTGCCGGAAACGGGCAGGGTGGCCTGGGCAGCTTCCTCGGCCTTGAAGAACGCTTCGCCTGTTACGGTGCTCAGGCCCAGCACCTCGCCCGTGGAACGCATTTCCGGTCCCAGCAGCGGATCCACTTCGGGGAACATGTTGAAGGGGAACACCGCTTCCTTGACGCCGAAATAGGGGATCACCCGGTCCCGGAGGCCGGCGATCGGGGACGGACGGCCCGTAAGCTGAGCGGTGATGACCTCCACCGCAAGGGGCACCATGGAAATGCCGCACACCTTGCTGACCAGGGGCACGGTGCGGCTGGCCCTGGGATTGGCTTCCAGCACATACACCACGCCGTTTTCAATGGCGTACTGCATGTTCATCAGGCCCACCACGTGCATTTCCTCGGCGATGCGGCGGGTGTAGGAGCGGATGGTTTCCAGGTGTTCCTCATCGATGTGCCTGGAGGGGATGATGCAGGCGGAATCGCCGGAATGGATGCCCGCCAGTTCGATATGCTCCATCACGGCGGGCACAAAGGCGTGAACGCCGTCGGAAATGGCGTCGGCTTCGCATTCCAGGGCATGGTTCAGGAAACGGTCGATCAAAATGGGCCTGTCCGGCGTGACGCCCACGGCCGCGTTCATATAAGAGATCATGGAATCGTCGTCGTACACGACCTCCATGCCGCGCCCGCCCAGGACATAGCTGGGCCGCACCATCACGGGATAGCCGATGGTGTGGGCGATCTTCATGGCCTCGTCCACGGTGGAGGCCATGCCGCTTTCGGGCATCGGGATGGAAAGCTTCTCCATCATGGCCCTGAACTGGTCCCGGTCCTCAGCCAGGTCGATCACCTGGGGCGTGGTCCCCAGGATGCGGACGCCGTGCTTTTCCAGGCGGCTCGCCAGGTTCAGGGGGGTCTGCCCGCCGAACTGGGCGATGACGCCCACCGGTTTTTCCTTGCGGTAGATGCTCAGCACGTCCTCCAGCGTCAGGGGCTCGAAATACAGTTTGTCGCTGGTATCGTAATCGGTGGACACCGTCTCGGGATTGCAGTTGACGATGATGGTCTCGAAACCCAGCTTCTTGAGGCTCTTGGCCGCGTGGACGCAGCAGTAATCGAATTCGATGCCCTGGCCGATGCGGTTGGGTCCGCCGCCCAGGATCATCACCTTGGGCCGGTCGGTCTTCACCGGGTCGTTGTCCGGGGCGCAGTAGGTGGAATAATAGTAGGCGCTGTCCTCGGTCCCGGAAACATGCACGCCGTCCCAGCTTTCCGTAACGCCCAGGGCTTCCCGCCGGCTGAGGATCTCATCCTCCTTTACGCCCAGGATCATGCTGAGGTAACGGTCGCTGAAGCCATCCTTTTTGGCGCGGATCAGCTGTTCGTCTGTGGGAACGCCCGAGCGGACCAGTTCCTCCTCTTCCTCCACCAGTTCCTTCATCTGTTCGATGAACCATTCCTTCACATGGGTGAGCCTGTGGATCTCCTCCACCGTCGCGCCCTTGCGCAGGGCTTCATACATGATGAAGTGCCTTTCGGAGGACGGGGAGATCAGGCGGCTCAAAAGTTCCTCCCGGCTGAGCCCGTTAAAATTTGAAACGTGCCCCAGGCCCCAGCGGCCCTTTTCCAGGCTGCGGACCGCCTTCTGGAAGGCTTCCTTATAGTTTTTCCCGATGCTCATGACCTCGCCCACGGCGCGCATCTGGGTGCCCAGTTTGTCCTCCACGCCCTTGAACTTTTCAAAAGCCCAGCGGGCAAACTTGACCACCACGTAATCCCCGTCGGGGCGATATTTGTCCAGCGTGCCGTATTTGCCGCATTTCAGTTCCCGCAGCGTCAGGCCGCAGGCCAGCTTGGCCGACACCAGGGCGATGGGGAAGCCGGTGGCCTTGCTGGCCAAAGCGCTGGAGCGGGAGGTGCGGGGGTTGATCTCGATCACGATGATCCTGTCGCTCACGGGGTCGTGGGCGAACTGCACGTTGGTGCCGCCGATGACGCCGATATGCTCCACGATCCTGTAAGCCTGCTCCTGCAGGCGGTCCTGGACTTCCTTTGATATGGTCAGCATCGGGGCGGTGCAGAAGGAATCGCCGGTATGGACGCCCATGGGGTCCACATTTTCGATGAAGCAGACGGTGATCATGTTGTTTTCGCTGTCCCTGACCACCTCAAGCTCCAGTTCCTCCCAACCGAGGATGCTTTCCTCCACCAGGACCTGGTGCACCAGGGAGGCCTGCAGGCCGCGGGCCATGACCGTCCTGAGCTCGTCCCTGTTATAGACCAGGCCGCCGCCGGCGCCGCCCATGGTGTAGGCGGGGCGCAGCACCACCGGATATCCAAGCCGGTCCGCGATCTCAAGGCCTTCCTCCACGCTGTAGGCCACCTCGGACCGTGCCATTTCGATATTCAGGGATTCCATGGTCTTTTTGAATTCGATCCGGTCCTCGCCCCGCTCGATGGCGTCCACCTGCACGCCGATGACCTTCACGTTGTATTTGTCCAGGACGCCTTCCCGGTACAGCTCGCTGGCCAGGTTCAGGCCGCTCTGTCCGCCCAGGTTGGGAAGAAGCGCGTCCGGACGCTCTTTCCGGATGATCTGTTCCAGCCGCTGAACGTTCAGTGGTTCGATATAGGTGACATCCGCCATTTCGGGGTCCGTCATGATGGTGGCCGGATTGGAATTGACCAGAACGATCTCGTATCCCAGGCTCCTGAGGGCCTTGCAGGCCTGGGTGCCGGAATAGTCGAACTCGCAGGCCTGGCCGATGATGATGGGGCCGGAACCGATGATGAGGACTTTTTTAATGTCTGTTCTCTGCGGCATGGAATTCCCCTTTCTTTCTGCAAAGCCGCCCGCGCGGCCGGAAAGCCCTGCTCCGCGTCCTTCCGTCAAAAGCGGCGGAAATCGACCGCGGGCGGACCGCAGAATATTATAAAGCACTTTTTCATTTACTTCAAGGACGGATTTGTTTCTTATTTGTTTATAAAGCAGCCGCGGCGCCGCGCAGAATGCATGCCCGAAGCCCTGTCTGAAATGAGCAGATCGGCAGGCGGCGCCATCGACATAAAGACCAGATGCGTCGTCACCGTAGTCTCACTGATGGCGTCCGGCGTCACGGATTCTTCCCTGACCTACCATCTTCAAAAACGCGAAAGCCCATGGCGTAACGAAAGAGGAGATCGCGGCCATCGTCACCCACGCCGCCATGTATATCGGCTGGCCGAAGGGCTGGGCGGTGTTCCGCCTGGCGAAGGAGGTATGGAACGAAGAGGAAAGCGCGCTCACGGAAAAGGACCGCTACCGGACGAGCGTCTTCTTCCCCATCGGGCAGCCAAACGACGCCTACGCCCGGTATTTCGTCGGGCAGGGAATACGGCATTTTTACGGCACACGGCGGGGCGTCCCGGCCAGGCCGAGCAAAGCGCCGGGGCCGCGGCGGCCGGAAGAAAGCACACCGCAAAAGCCCGCCGGATTTTTTGTTCCGGCGGGCCATGTATTTTTTTTGTTTTATCCTTCGATCAGGATCTGCTTCTTTTCAGGGACTTTCCTGGCTTCCTTCTTGGGGAGCTTCAGGCTCAGCACGCCGTTTTCATACTTGGCCCTGATGTCCTCTTCGGTGATGCTTCCACCCACATAGAAGCTGCGCTGCATGGTGCCAACATAGCGCTCCTGGCGAAGCATCTTGCCCTTGTTCTCCTTGTTCAGGCTCTTTTCGGTGGAGATGGTCAGATAGCCGTTGTTCAGCTCCAGCTTGATCTCGTCCTTGGTAAAGCCGGGCAGGTCCACATCCACTTCGTAGCCTTCGTCCGTTTCTTTCACATCGGTCTTCATCATGCGGCCGGCGTTCTTGCCGTAGAGCACATGCTCGGGACGGCCGAAGCCGCGGAAGAAGTCATGGTCGAAATCGTCAAACACGTCCAGCAGGTTTTCACCAAACACGCTAGGAAGATAAGTACTCATAATGCAAACCTCCAATTGGCCTTGTACGCTTGGTTCGCCGCCACGCTTGCAGGGTCGCATTTTATTCCATCCCGTTCGGGTTCTCTTTCGATCCCCCTCCCTTGATGGTGACTATAGTATATTCCATTGGTCAAAGATAGTCAAATACCAAAAAGGCAAATAAACACCGCTTTCCGGTTATTCAGCGCTATTTTCCCAATTATTCTTCTTTTTTGAATAAATTCATCAAAATACGCGATCATTCTTCGCTTTTTGATTTTTCTCCATGAATAAAATAAGAGGCCCTGAAGAAATGGGGATGCGTCTCTCACCCCTCACATCCCGCCGTCACCTGACCCGTACCTCTTCGTACGGCATCACGGCCACCGCGGCGTCCTCGATGTACACGATGTAGTACAGTTCCGTGCCGTCATTCGGGCGGCCGGCCTCAAACGCCATGATGTCGGCGGCCTGGAAGGCGCTGTCCGGCCTGCCGTACCACAGGTCGCAGTGCGGGTCCACGGTGAAAACGACCTGTTCGGAGGACGTGTCGGCCCAGGTGGACCTGGAGCCGTTCATATAGTCGTTTTCCGGCATGATCAGGTCCACCGGGTCCGCGGTCAGGAGCCACTCCGCCCCGTTCTTTGCGACGGAACGGATATGCGCCACGGCGATGCCCGTCTTTTTTTCGGAGGGCCGGCGCTGCAGGAAAACGGTGTACACCGTCTGCGATCCGCCCGCGCCCCAGACGACGATCTCGACCCGTTTGGGCTCGTTGCCCAGGGTGGTGTATGACGAAGGCGCGCCTGAAGGCACGTATTCCCCGTTCACGGTGATCATGGCGTTTTCGTCCGCCGCCACAGGCGTAAAGCGGATCCTGCTAACCCAGGACGCCACCGTCAGCACATAGGACGTGACGCGGGGATCGAAGGAAGCGGGAAGCATGACGCCGGTGGCGGGGCAGTTGTGCTCCAGGGAAAGGAGCAGGCTGCCGCCGAAGGCTGCCGCGCCCTGTGCCGGGGCCGCTTCCTCCGCCGGGGCTTGTTCCTCAGCCCGGGCCGTCGCCTGGGGCACCCAGGTGCTCAAAAACATCCCGTCCGCCTCCATCGCCCAGTCGCCCACCGTTGGGACGGGCGTCAAAGCGGGCAGCGCGGTAGGCATCACGGTGGGAGCGGGCGTCGAAACGGAAGTGGAAGCGGCGGACATGACCAGGTTGAATTTTCTCACAAAGCCGCGTCCCCGCTGGGCCGCGGTGATATCTGTTTCCACATAGGCCCAGTTGCCGTAATAGCCCAGCACCACGACTTCCTGCCCGCCCTCCATATAACAGAAACGCTCGTTGTTCAATACCGGGTCGTCGGTCAGCGGAGCGCCGGTCCTGACCACCGTGGCTTTCCGGTCCAGGAAGGCAAGCTCCCTGTCCAGTTTCCCGCTGGGGTCCACGGCGCAGGAAAGCGCGTCCCTGGTAATGTAGCCGATCCTGTACTTTCCGCTTTTCACCAGGAAGCCCACCATCAGCCAGTCGCCCGCGGTGCCCCACACCCTGCAGGAACCGCTGCCGTATTTGGCGCTGCCGTCAACGCGGAAATACTCCTCCCCCGGCCCGGTGTACACCGGAAAGCTCCTGGAGAAGGAGCAGATGGCGTAATCGTTCAGGTCGCCGGCCCGGCCCGCCCCGGCGGCAGGCAAGACATACGACAGCGTCACCAGGAACAGGATAAATGCCGCGAGTCTTTTGAGCATTCCTTTCCACCCTTCCGGCCTGGGCCGTTCCTTTCCCGCTGTGCGGGACGTCATAAAAACAACGTCCCGCGGCGTATTTTTCTTCCCCGTATGGGGAAGCGTTTGTATGCCGGTGCGAAAAGACAGATCAGTTCTTCAGGCTGTTGAGGGGGGCGGGGATCCTTCCGCCGCGGGAGATGAACTCCGCGCTGGAGAAGGGGTGAACCGGGATCACCGGCGCCCAGCCGAGGAGCCCGCCGAATTCCACCTTGTCACCCACCCGGCGGCCCGGCGCGGGGATCACGCGCACCGCCGTGGTCTTTGAGTTGATCATGCCGATGGCCGCCTCGTCGGCGATGATGGCGGAGATCGTCTCGGCCGGGGTGTCCCCGGGCACGGCGATCATATCCAGCCCCACGGAGCATACGCAGGTCATGGCCTCCAGCTTGTCCAGCGTCAGCGCGCCGGATTCGGCGGCGCGGATCATGCCGATATCCTCGCTCAGGGGAATGAACGCACCGGAAAGGCCGCCCACCTGGGAGGACGCCATGACCCCGCCCTTTTTAACGGCGTCGTTGAGCAGCGCCAGGGCGGCGGTGGAGCCGTGGGTTCCGCATTTTTCCAGGCCCATCTCCTCCAGGATATGCGCCACGCTGTCGCCCACCGCAGGGGTCGGCGCCAGGCTCAGGTCCACGATCCCAAAGGGCACGCGCAGCCTGCGGCTGGCCTCCCTGGCGACCAGCTGTCCCACACGGGTGATGCGGAACGCGGTGCGCTTGACCGTTTCCGCCACCTCGTCCAGCGGCGCGCCCTTGATCTTTTCCAGGGCACGCTTCACGGTACCGGGGCCCGAAACGCCCACGCTCACCGCCGAGTCGCCCTCGCCGGTGCCGAAAAAGGCCCCGGCCATGAAGGGATTGTCCTCCACGGCGTTGGCAAACACCACGAACTTGGCGCATCCCAGCCCGTCCCTGTCCGCTGTCCGCTGCGCCAGGTCCCTGACGACCCGGCCGCAGAGCTTCACCGCGTCCATGTTGATGCCGGCCCGGGTGGAGGCCACGTTCACCGAAGAGCAGAGGATGGAAGTTTCCGACAGAGCCTCGGGGATGCTCCGGATCAGCCTTTCGTCTGCGCCCGTCATGCCTTTTTGCACCAGGGCGGTATACCCTCCGATAAAATCCACCCCCACCGCTTTCCCGGCCCGGTCCAGCGCCCGCGCTATGGGCAGTGGATCGCGGACGGCGCCGGTGACCAGGGCGGCGGGAGTCACCGAAACGCGTTTGTTCACGATGGGCACGCCGAAATCCCTTTCGATCTCCTCGCCCACCTGCACCAGGCGCTCCGCCTCAGACGTTACCCTGTCGTACACCCTCTGGGCCAGGCGCTCTTCATCGTCGCATACGCATTCAAACAGGGACACGCCCATCGTAATGGTGCGCACGTCCAGTTTTTCCTGGTCGATCATGTGCAGTGTTTCCATGATCTCATTGGTATTGATCATCTTTGTCCTCCGAAACCGCGCGGAAAATCAGCGTCCGCCGCTCCGCAGGGACCTGCCCCCGGACCGGCAGGCAATTTTTTATATATGGTGCATCGCTTCAAAGATCTCGTTTTTCTGTATGCGGATCTGCACGCCGATGTCGGTGCCCAGCCGGTCCAGTTCCTCCCGGATGACCGAAAAAGAGCAGTCCGGGGAGGATATGTCCACCAGCATGATCATATTGAAATATCCCGAAACGACGGTCTGGGAGATGTCCAGGATATTGATCGAGTGTTTATACAGCCGGTCGGCCACCCGGGCGATGATCCCTTTCTGGTCAAAGCCCAGCACCGTAACGACTGCCTTGGAGATCGGTTCCATTGATCATTCCTCCAATCGATGGTTTTACGCTTTGTCCGCATATTCCGGAGCGATCTCGCTGAGCTCCAGTCCGCGGTTCTTTTCGCCCGCCAGGCGGATGGACCAGTCGTTTTCAAAAAAGAGCACTTCACGCCCGGCACCGTCCCAGCCCCTGGCGGAGGTGGAGGTCAGCTGCAGGCTGTCCATCGGCGCGCCGCTTTCCCTGATCCAGCGCACAAAGCGCCAGGGCAGCCGGTCCATCACCAGGTCCACGCCGTATTCGCCCTTGAGTCGGTAGGTGAGCACGTCGAACTGCAATTCGCCCACCACGCCCACAATCATTTCCTCCAGGCCCGTCTCGTTGCGGCGGAAGGTCTGGATGGCGCCTTCCTCGCTGAGCTGGACGATGCCCTTCTGGAACTGCTTGCGTTTCATGCTGTCCAGGGGGCGCACCCGGGCAAAGCGTTCCGGCGCGAACACCGGGATCTTCGCAAAGCGGAATTTGCGGCCCTCCGTGAGGGTGTCGCCCAGGTGATAGATGCCCGGATCGAAAAGCCCGATGATGTCCCCGGGCCAGGCGTTTTCCACACCCTCACGCTCGTCCGCCATGAACTGCTGGGGCTGTTTGACCTGGATCTCCTTCCCGGTGCCGGAATGCCACACCGTCATCCCCTTGCGGAACACGCCGCTGACCACCCTGAGGAAGGCCAGGCGGTCCCGGTGGGCCGGGTTCATGTTGGCCTGGATCTTGAAGATGAAGCCGGAAAAGCCCTCGTCCTCCGGGCTGATCAGCCCGGCGTCGCTTTCCCTTGGGGTCGGCGGCAGGGTATAGCGCAGGAAGCGGTACAAAAAGGGCTCCACGCCGAAATTGGTCACGGCGCTGCCAAAGAACATCGGGGTCAGTTCACCTGCGCGGACCTTTTCCAGGTCAAAGGCATCACCCGCCTCATCAAGCAGGTCGATCTCATCGGCGAGCCTTGCACGGTAATGCTCCTCCAAAGCTCCTTCGATGGTGGGATCGTCCAGGGGGATCACCGTCTTTTTGACCTTGGTGCGGCCGTGGTCGCCGCCGACGTACAGTTCCACGGTCTTTTCGTCCCGGTGATAGACCCCCTGGAAATCCCCGTCCACCCCGATGGGCCAGTTGACCGGGCAGGCGCGGATGCCCAGCACCTTTTCGATCTCCTCCATCAGCTCGAAGGGATCCTTGGCGGCGCGGTCCATTTTGTTTACGAAGGTAAAGATCGGAATGCCCCTCATGCGGCAGACGCGGAACAGCTTGATGGTCTGCTCTTCCACACCTTTGGCGGCGTCGATGAGCATCACCGCGCTGTCGGCGGCGACCAGCACCCGGTAGGTATCCTCGGAAAAATCCTGGTGGCCCGGGGTATCCAGGATATTGATATTGCAGCCGTCAAATGAAAACTGCATGGCCGAGGAGGTGACGGAGATGCCGCGCTGTTTTTCGATCTCCATCCAGTCGGAGGTGGCGTGCCTTTCGGCCCGGCGGGCCTTGACCGAGCCCGCCTGACGGATCGCGCCGCCGTAGAGCAGCAGTTTTTCCGTCAGCGTCGTCTTGCCCGCATCGGGGTGGGATATGATGGCAAAAGTCCTTCTCCGGGCCACTTCCCTGGCCAGGTTCGCTGTTTCTGACATAATTGACCTCACTGGTTCGTATTTTTTGTTTCCGGCCGCGCCGTCAGGCCTTGCCGCGGTAGGCCTCGATAACGTCCGAGCGCCTGCGCAGCTTGTTGATGACCGCGTCCAGCTGTTCGCGGCTGGTGACCCTCAGGGTCGAGGTGATGGTGACCGTGCTGTTTTTGTTGATCCTGACGCTCATCGCCGTCAGCTGGATCTTCATTTCCTCAAAAAGCGTTCCAAGCTCAGCCAGCAGCGCCGGGTGGTCGTAGCAGATCACCTGCAGGTTGACGGTGAAGCTTTCGCTCTTGTCGTCGGCCCAGGCCACGTTGATGGCCCTCTCCGGCTCGGAATGCAGGGCGTTGACGCAGTCCGCCTTATGGACGGTCACGCCGCGTCCCCGGGTGATATAGCCCACGATCTCATCGCCGGGGACCGGGTTGCAGCACCTGGCGAAGCGCACCAGCATCCCGGGATCCCCCTCCACATACACGCCATGGGTGGGCGTTCCCATGTGGCGGGGCTCCTCCGCCTGCTCCACGGGGGGCGGAAGGGGCCTGGGGGTATTTTTTTCGTCCAGGCGCTTTTTTTCGTCCATCAGCCGCTGGAGCACATACTGCGAAGCGACGCCGCCGTAGCCCACGGCCCCGTACAGGTCGTCCAGTTCCTGGAACTGGTACTTGCGCATGATCGGCTCGTAATACTCGCTCTTCATGTAGTCGCTCAGCTTCACATTGCGCCTTTTGGCCTCGCGTTCCAGGGATTCCTTGCCCTTCTGGACGTTTTCGCCCCGCAGCTCTTTTTTAAAGAACTGGCGTATCTTGGCCTTGGCCTGCTGGGTCTTGACCACGTTGATCCAGTCCATGCTGGGGCCCCGGGAGGAGGAGGAGGTCAGGATATCCACCCGGTCGCCGGTCTCCAGCTCCGTATCCAGCGGCACCATTTTCCCGTTCACCTTGGCGCCCACGCAGGAATTGCCCACATGGGAATGGATGCGGTACGCAAAATCCAGGGGCGTGGCCCCCCGCTGCATGTTGACGATATCCCCCTTGGGGGTAAAGATAAAAACTTCTTCGCTGAAAAGGTCGGTCTTCAACCCGTCGATGAATTCCCGGCTGTCCTTGGTCTCGCTCTGCCAGTCCATGATCTGCCTGAGCCAGTAAAGCTTTTTGTCCAGGCTGTCGTTGCCCCCGCCCTCCTTGTAGCGCCAGTGGGCCGCGATGCCGTATTCCGCCACCTGGTGCATCTCCCAGGTGCGGATCTGGATCTCAAAGGGAAAGGGGATCTGCCTGCCGCCCATCACCGTGGTATGCAGGCTGCGGTACATATTGGCCTTGGGCACCGAAATATAGTCCTTGAACCGCCCGGGGACCTGGATCCACAGGGTATGGACGATACCCAGCACCCGGTAGCAGTCCGGGATCGTATCCACGATCACGCGGATAGCGATCAGGTCATAGATCTGGTCAAAAGTCTTGTTCTGGATGACCATCTTGCGGTAGATGGAGTACAGGTGTTTGGGCCGGCCGTCGATCTCATACCTGATCCCTTCCTCGTCCAGCTTGCTTTTGAGCTGGGAAATGACCAGTTTGATGTTCGCCTCCCGGTCGGCGCGCTCCATGCCCACCTTCCGCTTCACAAGGTCATAGCCCTCGCGGTCGATATAATAAAGGGACAGGTCCTCCAGCTCTTCCTTGATGGCATACACGCCCAGGCGGTGGGCCAGGGGGGCGTAGATATCCAGGGTCTCCCGGGCGATGGCGATCTGACGGTCCTGGGGCTTGAATTCCAGGGTGCGCATGTTGTGCAGCCGGTCCGCCAGCTTGATCAGGATCACCCGGATATCCCTGGACATGGCGAAGATCATCTTTCTCAGGCTTTCCGCCTGCTGCTCTTCCCGGTCGGCAAAGTTCAGCCGGCCCAGCTTGGTGACGCCGTCCACCATCCGGGCGACTTCCTCGCCGAACTCCTTTTCCAGGAACTCCAGGGTAACGTTCTCGCAGTCCTCCAAAGTATCGTGGAGCAGCGCTGCCGCGATGGACGGAGGGTCGATCATCAGTTCGGTCACGATCGACGCTACGCACCTCGGATGTTCAATATAAGGTTCCCCGCTTTTCCGTTTCTGGTCGGCGTGGGCTTTGGCCGCGAAATCATACGCCTTCCTGATCATTGCGCCGCTGCCGGGAACGCTTTTTTCAGCCTTTGAGCACAGCTCCTCGGGTGTCAGGTAAATTGCTTTGGAATCAGCCATATTTCCTCCGGTCCGTTTTATCAGATCCGAATCCGCTCAGGTCGCCTTTTCTTGCGTCAAAACGCCGTCACTGCCTGCAAACCAGCTTTTCCCATGCGGTCCCGTCCGGGTCCGCTTTTTTAAAGGGCTTCATCTCCACCTGGAAAGGCGACCACGCAAAGCCGATCAGTTCAGCCGCCGCAAGGCAGTGGAGGGCGCAGTACAGCCGCCTGTCCTCTAGGCCGGTCTCCTTTGCCATTTCCGTCCTGGTCATCCCCCTGAGCCCCAGGGTCCTGGAGCGGATCTTCAGCGCCAGGTAAACCTTGTTCAGCTTCGTCCTGTCCAAGGTCACCCTGTCCATCAGGGGGCTTGCGCTGCTCCCGTCGGCGCACACCTGCCTTTCGGGGGCCCCGGAAAGCAGCAGGCCGATTTCCCCGGGCAGGGTGCCGTCCGCCAGGATGATCCGGGAATAGTGGGGGCTGATCTCCCTGAGGGGAACATAAAGGGCCAGGACTGTGAACGCCCGGGGATCGTCCGCCTTCCCCGTCACCAGGGAAAGGTCCGGCCGGGCCCTGTGCCATTTCAGTGCGCTTTCCAGCGTGCGGCACAGGATAAGTGTCCCGCGCTTTTCCCGCAGCCATTCACCGGCTTTTTCCGCCGCGGACGGCAGCGGTGGGCAGCAAAGTTCCGCTCCCCCGCTCATCTCCGCGATATCGGTCAGGTCCTTCAAAAGGACTTCGTCCTCCCGCGCCTCTTCCTTTTCCAGGTCCTCCGGGGTCTGCCGGGCCGACTGGATCCGCAATTGGACGCTGGTGCGGTGGTTGAAGGTGTTTTCCCCGGGCACAGCCAGGACGCTCACCCTGCCCCGGGGCGAGTCCAGCCAGGCCGCGCCGCGGAAATAGACGCATTTGCGCATCTCGCCGTCCTTTTCCAGGGAGAACTGCAGATGGGAAAAGTCCTTTCCCACCGTCCGCCGGCCCTCCATGGAAGCGTCGCTGATCAGGAACACCGGCGACGGATTGCCCGCCCCGAAGGGCGCCAGGCTGTTGATCCAGGCCACGTTTTCAAGTGTCACGTCCTCCAGGGGCATTTCCGCGTCGTACTCTTCAACGGGGATCAGGTCCCCCTCCCCCAATTGCCGCGCCACGGCGCGGCTGAGCCTTTCCCTGAACTCCTCCACCCTGTCGAACCGGATGGTGAGCCCCGCGGCCGCCTTGTGCCCGCCGAAACGTTCAAACAGGTCCCGGCAGGTAACCAGGGCCGCATACAGGTCCACGCCGCAGGCGCTCCGGGCGCTGCCGACACATATCTCCCCCGTGCGGGCCAGGCACACCGCGGGGCATGCGTACTTTTCCGCCAGCCTCCCGGCCGCAAGGCCCACGACGCCGCTGTCCCAGCCTTCGCCGACACACACCAGCGCCCGCACGTCCCTCAGGCACATTTTTTCCGCCTGGGCCTCGGCTTCGGCGATCACTTTGTCCTGGCTGAAGCGGCGGGCGGTGTTCAGGCGGTCCAGCGCCTGCGCGATCTCCTCCGCCTCGCCCGCATCCTCCGTCAGCATCAGCCGGCAGGAAAGCATGGCGCTTTCCAGGCGGCCGGCAGCGTTCAAACGGGGCGCCAGCTGGAACGCCACCGCTTCGCTCGTCACCGGTCCGTGCCTTTCGTTCAGTCCGCTGACCTCCATCAGCGCCCGGATGCCGCACCTGGGGGAGCGGGCCATTTTTTTGAGTCCCTCCGCCACCAGCGTCCTGTTTTCGCCCTCCAGCGGGACCACGTCGGCCACCGTCGCCAGCGCGCACAGGTCGCACCTATCCCGGGCGAATTCCTTTCCCCTCAGGGCCCATGCGGCCTTCAGGGCCACCCCCGCCCCGCACAGGAAGGGAAAATGCCCCCTCCCGCTTCCTTCCAGCACGGGGCTTACCACCACGTCCGCGTCCGGCAGTTCCTCCAGCCTGGTATGGTGGTCCGTCACAATGATCTTCAGGCCCAGCTCCTTTGCCAGGGCGGCCTCCGTCAGGCTGGTGATGCCGCAGTCGACGGTAAGGATCATATCGGCCGGCCAGGGATCAGGCCAGGCGGTGCCCTCCTTCAGGCGGCGGACAGCCTGGGCGTTCAGCCCGTAGCCCTCTTCATGGCGGTCCGGGATATACACGCGTACGTCGAATCCCATCCCGTCCAGCGCTTCTTTCATGATCGCCGACGCGCACACCCCGTCCACGTCGTAATCCCCGTAGACCGCGATCCGCGCCCGGGGCTTTTCGGCCTTCAGTCCTTCGATGACCGCCGTCATCTCGGCGATGCCCGGAAGGGTCTCCGGCCCGTCCAGGCTGTCAAAGGACAGGTCCAGGAATCTCCTTACGCCCTCGGGTGTGTCGGCGCCCCTGACAGCCAATAAGCGCGCCTGCCAGTTTTTCAGTTTCATTTCCCGCGCCAGTTTTTCGACGCGTTCATTGTCCGCCTGATCTCCGCGTGGTATCCAGGATTGCATTTTTCCCTCCGGGCCTGAAGTCCGTTCCGGCCTCTTCTTCGGCGTTTTCGGCCGGTTTTTCCGTTTTTCTCCTTCCGGGCAGGCGCCCGGGAAATAAAAGGGGTGCCGGCTGGATCATTATCAGCCGGCACCCCGAGCGATTCTATTACTTTCCGGCCTTGGCGGAAACGCTGGACTTGGTGTCGCCAGCGACGCTGACCAGGCAGGGAACGAACCAGCGCATAAGCCCGACGACACTGACCAGGCTGGCGATCATGCCGCAGCACAGGATGTTGCCGACAGGCCTCGTCACCTTCAGGATCATCAGCAGCAGGCTGGCCGCCAGCCAGATGCCGTGGACGATCAGCACATGCTTGAGGCTGGAGGAGAAGCCGGCGCGCACCGCGGGCCTGGCGTCACGGCCCTGGGCAATGGCGTCGTCCATGCCCTTGAGCTGGTATACGGCCGCGTACGCCGCCGCGCACAGGCACAGGATCACGGCGATCCAGTTGATCACGGTCATCACGGGCAGAGCCACGGTGGCGATCAGGAAGAACATGAAGACCATGAACAGCCACAGCGCCCAGGCGCCGCCGATGCCGGCCATATGGTTCCTGACGATCATATACACGGCGGCCAGCAGGAACAGCACCCACATCACGATCAGGATCACATTCAGAGTGCCGCCGGGGGCCGGGGTCTCGTAGGAGCCGGCGCGGGCGTTCGTCACGGGCAGGGGGGAGCTGACGAACAGCGCGCCGAAATAATGGGCCTGGCTTTCGGTGTTGGCACCCATGTACAGGCGGCCGTCCACATAAGCGTTCTGCAGGTAATTTACAAGCGTGCCGTCCACATAAATGGATGCGCTGGCAGTATTGTCAAACAGCTTGCGGGCTTCGCCCGTCAGGTTGATGGCCGCGTAATAGTTGCCCTCGCCATAGGCGTTCTGACGGTATTCGATCTTGTAGGAGGTAAAGGCATCGTTGCCGGCGATCACCTTTTCGTCCGCGTCCTTCACCTCGACCAGGCCGCGGGCGGTGGCCAGCTGCATCAGCATGGCGCCGATGTCCTCGGAAGCGTTGATATTCACATAATTGGGAACGGTCACGCGCACGTTGCCGTTCACCATGGTCACGTTCGCTTCGTAACCGGTCATGTTGATCCTGGAGCGGATAACGGCGGCCGCCTTCTCCACATCGGTGGGAGCGGCGGTGGGAACGGGCGTGGGCTCCGCGGTGGGTTCCGCCGTGGGAGCGGCTTCCTCTATGGGAGCGGCTTCCTCGCCGGCGGCGGCAGCAGCTTCCTCAACGGCGGCAGCAACTTCCTCGCTGGCGGCGGCGGCAGCTTCCTCAACGGCAGCGGCGGCTTCTTCGGCGGGAGCGGCTTCCTCACCGGAGGCGCCTTCCTCGACGGCCGCGTTGCCGCTTCCGGCTTCGGGGGCCGTGGTGGCTTCGGGAGCGGCGGCTTCCTCTTCGGGAGCGGCTTCAGGCTCCGCGGTGGGTTCGGGCGTCGCGGTGGGGACCGCGGTGGGCTCCGGAGAGTTTACAAAGGCATTATCGCTGTACTGACCGCCGCCCAGGCTGACATCCAGGGTCAACGCAGCGCTGCGGGCGTTGTCGTTGTTGAAGCTTCCCGCCGTCAGGGGCAGCCAGGCGCGCAGGACGTTGACGCCCGCGCCGTCCTTTTTGAGGCCAGTGATGGCGATCCAGGAAACACAGATCGTCAGGGCCAGCATAACGGCCAATACGATCAGTCCCTTGTTCCGGGAAGTCATCGGCTTGCGGTTCTTTTTCTTGTCGGCCATAAGATAATCTCTTCCTCTCATGGCAGGGGAACACCCCCGCCTAGTAATTGCATACGCATCATTATACTATCCGTCTTTGTTTCCGTCAAGATTTTTTCCCCCCGCTTTTCGGCCGGCCTGCCTCCAGGGGGCTTTTTTTGCGCTTTTTTTTGCGCTTTTTTTCAGCCTTTTTCAGGCATTTTCGGCTTTGTCCCCGTCCGCTGACCCGCATCTCACCTGCGGAGCACGTCGCCCAGCAGGATGCGGACAAGGCGCGCAAGCCCGTCAAGCACCATGATCGCCCCAAGGGTATACACGTATGCCCCCGCCTCGGCGTGGGACACCGTCAGGAAAGCCGCGCCGAAATAAAACAGGACAATGGCCTCGGGCAGGCGGATCCAGCGGTAGAAGCCCTGCTTTTTCCTGCCGGTAAATATCCCGAAGCAGTGGAAGCCCATCACCCACAGGCACGCGCTCACCCCGATGGATCCCAGGAGGAAGGCCGCGTTCTCCTTGAACAGCATGCACAGCACCAGGGCCGTCACAAACAGGCTCAGGGCCACGTACGGGCTCTGTTCCTTCAGCACCGCACGCTTTTTTATCAGGCGGCGGGCCGTCAGGATATCCTGCCCGACGGCCAGGACCGTCAGGAAAATGCCGGCGGAGGTCTCCAGCAGCCGCTCGTTGACCAGGGTAAACACAGCGCCCAGGAGGATCAGCCCAAAACACTGCAGGATGCTTTCCCTGACGCGCAAAAGGCGCCTCAGCTTTTTCCCCAGGCGCTCCTCAAAGCGCGCCAGGCTCTCCTTCAGCGGAAAACGGCCAAGAGCTTTTTTTCCCTCCCGCTTGCGGAGCATGCCGATCACGATGCTCTCATATCCCAGGAGGCCTTCGGACGAAACGTCGCGCAGCGTTTTTTTGCCGCCCTTCCCCAGCTGGTCGAACAGCGAGTCCACAAATTCCTCCCTGGCCTGCCGGTCCACCCCGTCAAGCCATTTTCCCGTCGCCTCACCGATCATAAGCGATACCGGATCCTGCTCCGGCGCCTCCAGGAGGCTTCCGTGGTCCACGCCCCAGGAAGCCATGTCGTGCTGCATCAGTCCCCGATAATCCGACCGGACCACGATCTCACGGGGAACGCGGGGGGCGAACAGTCCCCCCACCACGTCGTATTCCGGAATGATCCTTACCAGCCGGTCCCATGCCGCGTCCGGGTCCACCCCGGTCCCTTCCAGCGCTTCGGGGCAAAGGCCGGGGCTGTCCAGAAGGTACACCCTTTCCACCAGCGCGCGCTTATCCTCCCCGATGGCGCAGGCAGCATAAAGGGCCAGGTTGCCGCCCTTGGAATGCCCGCCCATATACCATTTCCCGCCGTCGATCCACTCCCGGGCATATTCCGCGGCCCGCACCTGCGAGGGCATCACGGTAAAGGACATGATGAAATCCTCCCGCCATCCCACCAGGCTCTGGTCCGTTCCCCGGAAGGCGATAAAGGACCAGTAAGGTGAGCGGAACACCGTCGCGCTGAACTGGATGCCTTTTTCGTCGTCCCTTTCGTCCACAAGATCCGAGATCGTCAGGTCCCCGAACCGGCGGCCGGCGGCGATCATGCGCACCCGGGAGGAAAACAGGGGATCGTCCGAGGCGATCAGGCAGTGGATATCCCTTTCCTCCATGGCCGCCACCGCGTCCCTCAGGGTGATTCCTCTCCCCGGCAGGGGCGCCAGGTCCGCATAGGTCAGGTAGCACAGGATCATCGCGTCCAGGTCGCTGATATCGCTTCCGAAGGGCACGTTTTCCATCCATCTCGCGTAATCCGTCAGGTGATCCATTTTTATCTCCGTTTTTCCGTTTGCGGCCCGGTCCGTTTTATTTTCCGTCCGCGCACAGGTCCGTTATGAACATGCAGTCCCCGAAGGAAAAGAACCGGTATTTCTTTTTCACGGCTTCCCGGTAGCATTCCAGGGTCTTCTCCCTGCCCATAAGCGCGCTGACCAGCATCAAAAGGGTGCTCTGGGGCAGGTGGAAATTGGTCATCAGCGCGTCGCAGGCTTTGAAACGGTATCCCGGCATGATAAAGATGTCCGTCATCCCGCTGCCCGGGCGTACCCGGCCGTTATCGTCCGCGGCGCTCTCCAGGGTGCGCACGGTGGTGGTGCCGGCGCATACGATCCTCCCGCCCCTGTCCCTTGCCGCGTTGATCCTGTCGGCGGCCTCGGGAGTGACCTCGTAATACTCCTCGTGCATCACGTGGTCCTCCGCGCGCTCCTCCTTGACGGGCCGGAAGGTGCCAAGGCCCACGTGCAGAAGCACCGGCACGATGTCCACGCCCCGCTCCCTGATCCTCTCAAGCACCTCGGGCGTGAAGTGCAGGCCCGCGGTGGGCGCGGCCGCGCTGCCCTCCTGCCTGGCGTACACCGTCTGGTACATTTCCCGGTCCTCAAGCTTTTGGTGGATGTAGGGCGGCAGGGGCATTTCGCCCAGCTCCTCCAGGACGTTTTCAAACAGCCCTTCATAGGAAAAGTTCACGAACCTGCCACCGGCGGAGGTGGTATCCCCGATGACGCCCGTCAGTTTTCCGTCCCCGAAGGATACGCGCACGCCCTTTTTCAGCCTTCTCCCCGGCCGCACCAGGGTCTCCCAGGTGTCCGTTTCCACGCGGCGCAAAAGGAGCACCTCGCAGGGGACCCCCGTCTCTTCCTTCACCCCCAGCAGCCGGGCGGGGATCACCCGGGTCTGGTTGAGGACCAGCGCGTCCCCCGGGCGAAGGTATTCCGGAAACTCGCGGAAAATATGGTCCTCCCTTTTTCCGCTCGCCCGGTCGATGACCATCATCCTGGCCGAATCCCGGGGATCTGCCGGGGTCTGGGCGATCAGCTCCTCCGGGAGCGCGTAATCAAAATCCTTTGTCTTCATGTTTTCCTTCCATAAATATATTGGGACAGGGCTGAAAAAAACCTAAAAACAGCCGCCCGTACGGGCGGCCGAAGATCCGGAAGAACGTTTTACTTTCCTTCGATCACGCTGGTGCAGTGGGGGCAGCGGGTCGCCTTGATGTCGATCTCGCTCAGGCAGTAGGGGCACTTCTTGGTGGTGGGGGCGGCAGGCGCTTCGGGCTTCTTGCCAACTTTCTTGGCGGCGTTCATCGCCTTGATGATGGCAAACAGCACCAGCGCGGTGAGCAGGAACTCGACCACCACAGCCAGGAAGCTGATCAGAGATCCGGCAATGCCGGTCCCGCCGTTTTCCAGCTTGGGCAGCGCTTCCAGGATGGGGTTCAGGAAGATCTCGATCAGGGCGGTGACGACCTTGCCAAAGGCTGCGCCGATGACCACGCCGACAGCCATGTCGACTACATTGCCGCGCATCGCGAACTCTTTGAATTCCTTGAGCAGCTTCTTCACAACAGATCACTCCTTTTCTTCTATCGGTTCGCTGCTATGATTATAGCACTCGCAAGGCGATTGTACAATTATTTTTTTACATTTCGCGGCATGTTTCCCCTGCAGGGATTTTTCGCCTTTCCCCGGCCTTGACAATCCCGGCGCGCAAAACCTACAATAACACAGGTCCCCGCTCCATATCCCCCTGACACATTGCGCGTCTTAAGCGCGGAAAGGGCTTTGCCATGACCGAAACAGACCGGAAAGAAAAAAACCGCCTGATCCTTGAGGAGCTCCGCCGCCTCTATCCGGATGCCGGCCCCGCCCTGAACTTTTCCAATCCCTATGAGACCCTGGTCGCCACCATCCTCTCGGCCCAGTGCACCGACCAAAGGGTCAATATGGTCACTCCCCGGGTGTTCCGGGATTTTCCCACCCCCGCGGCCATGGCGGAGACCTCCCCCGAGGTCCTCTACCCCTACGTCCGCTCCTGCGGCTTCAAAAGCAAGGCCGTCAACATCGTCAACGCCTGCAGGAAGATCGTATCCGATTTCGGGGGACAGGTCCCGGACACCATGGAGGCCCTCACCTCCCTCCCCGGCGTCGGCCGCAAGACCGCCAACGTGGTCCTGGCCTTCGCCTTCGGCAAAAACGCCATTCCCGTGGACACCCACGTTTTCCGCACCGCCAACCGCCTGGGCCTGGCGGAGGCCGACACCCCCGAAAAGGTGGAAAAGCAGCTGCAGCAGGCCATCCCCGAGGAGGACTGGAGCAAGGCGCACCACTGGCTCATCTGGCACGGCCGACGGGTGTGCCACAGCCAGCGGCCCGACTGCGAAAACTGCACCCTCCGCTCCCTCTGCCGCCTGTACGGCGGCGATATGAGCGCCGACAGGAAGGCGTAGTGAACGGGAGAACGGAACGAAGCAGGGGGGAGAAGGGGGCTTTTTGAAAAAAGCCCCCTTCTCCCCCCTGAACCCCCCTCATCCCGCAAAAACTTTTGATCGGTGGGCGGTGAAACTGTTCTCTATTGACAATGTAAGGCGCAAGATGGTGACCGACGGCAGAATTACGAAAAGAAAACCTTAGATTCAGGTACAATAATTTCCGGGACAAATCTCCCGGAGTTTGGTGTCGTTTGTCAATGACTTCTATGCGCTGTGCGTGTTTGTCACCGTATCGGTCACAAACCGGATCAGCAGCTTTGCATCCAAGGCATTTGCGATCCTTTCCAAGGTGGAAACAGACGGATTGGCAACACCGCGTTCTATTCTGGATATGTCCCCCTGATCGATGCCTGTCATGGCCGCAAGCTGTTTCTGGCTCAGTCCTTTCGCGGCACGCGCTGCCGCCACCGCGGACGCGGCCGCCTGATGTTCCGCGGGCTGTTCCTCGCGTACGGTGGCGCCGTCCTGCCAGATGGTTTCGGTTTCGATATCCAGGTCATCGTTCCACACGATGCCGTAAGCACCCATGAGCCTGCCGGAAAGGAACAGCGTCCTGTCTTCCAGCGCTTTCAGCTGCGGATATTTTTCGAAAAGTGACGCCATGTCGTAGCGCTTCACTTTCCCGTTCTGAAAGATGACCTCCATGGCCGTTCCTTCCAGAAATCGCAGATCTGTTGCCTTATGAAACATGCTGTCACCTCCTTCTCCTTATAGATGACTTTATCAGGTAAGAGGCGGCAGCTTTATGTACTGCTCGGTCTCCCACATGCGGTTCAGTTCTGTTTGGTATTTGAGAATTATATGTGATATATCACATAACGTCAAGAAACTAAGCAAAAAAACCATGACAGAATAGCATCCGGATGGATGAACTTGTATCCTATATTTGAAAAAAGCCCCCTTCTCCCCCCCCTGAATCCCCCTCATCCCGCAAAAAACTCTTTGATCTTTGTCGGATCGGCGGGGATCATCCGGGGGTGTACAAAAGAGAAAAATGTGTCAAATAGAACCGTCGGCCGCCCCCCCAAATACCGGGGGGCGGCCCTTTTGCGTGCCGGTCTTTCGTTTTATTCCACTTCAAACCTGATGCCCGCGCTGGCGGCGAAGTCCTCCGCGGCGGAGCCGGGCGCGCCGAAGACGGTGATCTGGGCCTTGGGGACGTTCTGGAACACGTCCGGCGGGATCACGGTGATCGAGGCCGGGATGCGGATCTGCGTCAGGTTCGTGCAGTTCGCGAAGGCCTTGCTGCCAAGGAACGTGACGCCGTCCGGGATGTACGCCGCGGTCATCCTCGCGCCGGAGAAGGCCTCGGCCTCGATGCGGGTCATGGCGGCGGGCAGGGTGAAGTCCGGGGCGCGCATCTCGGCGGTGAGGGCAGCGAAGGCATGGCCGTTTAAATTTGCGTAAGTCTGCGCGGTGGAGCCGTTATGGCCGCGGATGGTGAAGCCGGCGGCAGTCCCATCGAATACATCCGAGCCAAAGGCGGTTTCGGCGTTGTGAACTGTGCCGCTGGTCAGGCCGGTGCAGTTGCGGAACGCATAGCTGCCAATGCTGGTGACACTGTTTGGGATGGAGACGCTGGTCAGTTTGACGCAATGATAGAAAGCATAGCTTTCAATGATCGTTACACCGTTCGGGATAGTGACGCTGGTCAGGCCGGAGCAAATGGAGAAGGCGCTGTCGCCGATACGGGTCACGCTGTTTGGGATCGTTACGCTCGTCAGGCTGATACAGTTGGAGAAAGTCTCATTTTCGATGCTGGTCACGCCGTTCGGTATGGTGATGCTGGTCAGGCTGGAGCAATGGTCGAAAACGCCATAGCCGATGCTTGTCACGCTGCTCGGGATCGTTATGTCGGTCAGGCTCCAGCAGTCTTTGAAAGCTCCATAGCCGATGCTGGTCACACCATTGGGAATGACGACGCTTACCAGGTTCCAGCAACAGTTGAAAGCTTCATCGCCAATATTCGTCACATTGCCGGGGATCGCAATACTTGTCAGAGCGGAGCAGCTATCAAAAGTGCGTGTTCCGATGCTCGTAATTCCATTCGGAAGAGTGATGCCGCTCAGGCTGAAGCAGCAACTGAACGCTTTATTGCCGATGCTTGTTACGCTGTTCGGGATGGCAATGTCTGTCAGGCCGGTACAGTCGGAGAAAGCAGATTCGCCGATGCTCTTTACGCTGTTCGGGATCGTCACGCCCGCCAGGCTGGTGCAGTCGGCAAAAGCGCCATAGTCGATGCTGGTCACGCTGTTTGGGATCGTCACGTTCGTCAAACCGGTGCAGTTGTTGAACATACTACGCCCGATACCGGTCACGCCGTTTTGAATGCTGACGCTGGTCAGGCCGGTACAGTCGGTGAAGACACTTTCGCCGAAACCGGTCACGCTGCCCGGTATGGTGACGCTGGTCAGGCTGGCGCAGCTGCCGAAAGCAGAATCGCCGATGCTTGTCACGCTGTTCGGGATCGTCACGCCGGTCAGGGAAGCGCACCCCCCGAAAGTATTATCTTCGATCGTTGTCAAGCTGTTCGGAAGCGTAACGCTGACCAGGTTTTCGCAATCGGAAAAAGCCCTCTCGCCAATGACGGTCACGCTGTTCGGGATCGTCACGTTTATCAGGCCCGCGCACCATGAGAAGGCCTGTGCGCCGATCTCGGTGACGCTGCCGGGAATGCTGATGCCGGACAGCCGTACACAGGTATCGAATGCGCCGCAGCCGATGCGCGTCACGCTGCTCGGGATGGCGACGCCGGCCAGGTAATTGCACGCCGCGAACAGATTATCGCCTATACTGGTCACGCCGTCCGCAATGCTTGCGCCGGTCACTTCATCGATCCGGAAGAAGGGCGAATGATTAACGTCGTCATAATCCCACATGGGACCGGTGCCGGTGATGTTCACCGCGCCGGTGACGGGGTCAAAGGTATAATATACGTCGTCGCCGATCTGCCCGGAGATATCGCCCAGGGATTCAAAGGAGATGCCGTTCTCCGTGGCGTAAGTCTTTGCCGTGGAGGGATTCCAGCCGTGGATGGTGAGGGAGGAGGGGCAATTATAGAAGATATTTGTGCCGATTGTGACATTGGGATTCATGATAGTAACGCTGGTCAGGTCGGCGCATTTATAGAATACGGTTTTTGAGATCGTTGCAACCGACGATGGAATGGAAATGCTGACAAGACCGGACTCCTGGAATGCGCTTGAATAGATCGCTGTAACACGGTTTGGAATTGTAATGCCGGTCAGGCTGGAACAACCTCTGAAAGCATCTGGCCCAATCTCTGTTACGCCAGCCGGAATAATAATATTGTTCAGGCTGGAACAGCCATAGAAGACCGCAAGGCCAATGGTTGTCAAGTTCTCAGGGAGTATGATATTCGTCAGGTTGCTGCATTGCGAAAATGTTTTATCCCCAGTGCTGGTCAGGTTATTCGGAAGGGTAACACTGATCAGATTCGTGCAGTATGAGAAAGCAAACAAGCCAAGTGATGTAACGCCATTTTCAACAACAATGCTTTGAATCTGATTCTGATAAGCTGACCATGGAACATCCGAACCAGTGTTATAATTATCAATCGCCCCCGTCCCGCTGATGGTCAATTCGCCGGTATACGGGTCGAGGCTGTAGGTCACATTGCCGCCGTTCGCGCCGCATTCGCCGGTGATCATGATGTCCACGAAGGTGACATTTGAGCTGTGGCTGTTCGCGTAGCTCTGGGCGGTGGAGCCGCTGTAGCCATGCAGATTGATTTTGATATTGGTGTCCAGCGGGTTCATGCTGAAGGTCGCGGTCCTGCTCAATACGGTGAGGTCCTTCAAAGCAGAACAGTAACGGAAGGCCTGGTTGCCGATGAAGGTCACGCCGGCGGGAATGACCAGGCCGGACAGTCGGGAATCGTTATAGAAAGCGTAATCGCCGATGCGCATAAGGCCGTCCGGCAGGTTGATCTCCGAAAGGGCATAACAGAGACGGAAAGCATCATCGCCGACGACGGTCACTGTGTCCGGCAGCGAGACGCTGAGGAGATTGCCGCAATTGTAAAACGCTTTGGCGCCGACGCTGGTCACGCCCGCGCAGATGTCCACATAGGCGATGTCCCCTCTTCCATCGAACGGGGAAGGATTCGCGTTCGTGAATTCCGTCATCGATCCGTCGCCGCTGATGGTCAGGATGAGCGTATCCGGATCGAATTCAAAGATCACGTCGTTTCCGCATGTGCCCCACAGGGCCACGAATTCATTTCCCGCCTCGTGCGCGTAGGCCTCGGCGGTGGAAGCGCTCCAGCCGTAAAGCTTCAGTCCGGACGGACAATTCCTGAAGGCCGTGTCGCTGATGACCGCGTCGGATTTCCTGATGGTCGCTTTTGTCAGGTTGGCGCATTCGAAGAACAGGTTATTGCCCAGGGCGGTTATGCCGCTCCCGACCACGACTTCGCGGATATTCGTATTCCCGTCGAACGGAGAAAGATTGTAAGCGGTCCCGTAATCCGGTATCGCGCCGGTGCCGCTGATGGTCAGAACGCCCTCATCCGTCAGGTTCCAGCTGATGCTGCTGCTGATGGTGCCGATCCTGTCCGCTGTCGCCGCGCCGATGGTCAGCGCCAGAAGCAGCGCCGCCAGGGTCGGAATGATCCACAATTTCTTCTTCATGCTTTTTTCCCTCCTTTGGGTGTCCTGTTCCCGGTGCGGTCGTCCTCATGGACCACCACGCCCAGCGCCTTGGCGTTCACCGCCAGGTCGATGCGGTTTTTGTAGCCGGTCTTCACCAGCATGTTTTCGATATGCCGCTTCACGGTGTGCGGGGAGATGCCCAGCTTATCCGCGATCTCGTCGTTGGTCAGGTTCCGGGTCAGCTCCCGCAGCACCTCCAGCTCCCGGTCGCTCAGGTCGGTCTTCGCCGTGTCGCCGAAGTCCGGGTTGGGCGGGCTGTCCGGGTAAACGTGCTCGCCGGCCATGGTGCGGTCCATGACCTGGGTCAGCGGGATGTCCGAATATTCCTTGAACCAGAAGCTTTCGATCCCCGCCTCCCGGGCTTCGTCGATCCACTGGGCTTCCGCCGTGGAGGTGGTCAGGATGATCTTCACGCCCGGATCGTTGCGGCGGATGGCCTTCGCGCAGGTGAGGCCGTCCAGCCCGTATTTCATCATCACGTCCATGATCACCAGGTCCACCGGATGGGCCATGCAGAAGGCGATGGCCTGCTCCGCGCTGGACAGGGAGGCGGCCAGTCTGTAGCCTTTGCTCATCTGCACCTGGATCTCAAAAAAGCTCCGGGACACATACTGGTCGTCCACCACGACCACATCATATTCTTTTTCCGTACACACCACCTCCCGGGCAGGATATGCGGTCTTTTCCATCTGCGGATACTTTCCGGTCAATCCCCGACGGGAACGAAGGTATACCCGTACGAGGCGGCAAACGCCTGGGCTTCGGATCCGGGCGAGCCGTAAATGTAGCGCACGCCGCTGCCTTCAAAGGGATCGCCGGATATGGAGTTCACGGTATCGGGAATGATGACCGCTTCGGCCGCGACGCCGGAGAAAGCCTGGTCCTCGATGCCGGTCAGCATGTCGGGAAGCTTCAGGATGCCGTTTGGTTCGGGGATCAGCCAGAGGGCGTACAGGGTGATATCCGCCGTGACAGGCGCGGCAAAATCATACAGCGATCCTGCCGTGCAGGCCGCGTCCGTATACCAGCCGGCAAACACCGCGCCGCTCTTCATGGGATCGGGGGGCGCCGCGGCTGTTCCGCCGCTTGGCAGCGTCTGTTCTTCAGGCGCAGGCAGTCCGCCCCGGGCGTCAAATAAAACGCTGAAGGTTTCAGCTTCGCCCGGTTCGTATACGGCGGTCAGGCAGAGCTCTCCATACACGTTTTCGATCGTATACGTCAGGGAATTCCCGCTCCCAAGGGACGGCTCCTCCCCGTACGGGTCCAGATCAAAGCCCGTGCCGTCCGACGACCACCACATCCTGACCTGGCACGGGTACCAGGCGGCGACGCGGTAGCCGGGATAATCCGGCGCTGTGATGACGATGGTGTCGCCGTCCAGCACAAACGGCGTTTCGCCCCAGTCTTCCCTGAAATGGATCGCGGATTCCGGCGCGACCGTGAACGCGCCGGTATCATTCTCGTAATAATCCGTCACTTCGCTCATGGGCTTTTCTTCGGCAGTGTTCCACGTATACAGCGTCAGCTGATGGGAGCTGATATGCCTGAGGATCATGAGCTGGTGCGTCTCCGGGCAGTAGTAGAAATCATACTCCGCGCCGTCGGTATTTTCGTCCAGCCAGATGGGGCAGCGCCCGCCCTGATCAAGCGTCATGACAGTATCCTCCGTCACGGAGGCAATTCCCCAGGTCTGTCCGCCGCAGCCGATATAGAAGGTTAGGCCTTCCTCCAGCCATTCCCCGCCGGAAACATAGGCGGAAGCCCACAGCGTGGTGCCGCCGGAAAACTGATAGGGATGGACAGGGGGCTCGCTTTCGCCGCCTTCCCCCATGCCGGCCTCTCCGGAGGAAGGATCCGTCATGCGCAGGGGATAATCGCCCATGAAGCCCATGAGAAACGCGCCGGGCGCGGCCAGATCGCTGGTGACGCTCAGCGTCATATCCCGCGGGTCGAGGGTGAAGGTGTAAACGGCGCAGCCGGATGATGCCAGCATGATGTTTCTGCTGTTTTCCTCATAATCCATCGGGGCCAGGGCAAGCCCCTGAACGGCGTCGAACAGGGTCGCAGGGGCGGTATAGTCCTTATCGTCCAGGGTAAAGTAGAATTCAAACGTGCCCGACCAGGACATGCTCGGGTCGATCTCGGCGCTGTAGGTGTAAGCACCGTCGCCGTTCAGCGTCATCTCCACGGTGTCCCATTGGGTCGGGTCGCCGGTGATGGTGCAAAGCGGCGCCGCCGCCTCATAGCTCAGGGTATAGCCGCCGGCCCCGTCCCCCTCCAGGGTCACCAGGTAGGAGCCTGCCGGGATTTCGAGCATGTCCGCCGTATTTTCGGTGGCATGGGCGAGCGTCAGCACAGCGGTATCGCCGGAGCCGGCCGCGTGATACCACAGGGATTCATTAAAGTAGCCGTTGTAGTATTTCACGGAAACATGGCATCCCTCTTCGGAGGTGACCCGCGCCGTCCAGACGTCCTCGCCGGCCTGCGCAAACACTTCGCCCAGGCTGTCGGCGCTCTCGCTGCAGCCGCGGGCGCTCCCGTCAAATACGCCGTACAGGTAAAATCCGGGATCGTTGTATTGGTCCTTCCACCGGGCCGCAAAGGACAGGTCGTCGCCGGTCACGTCCATGACTGTTCCGGCGGCGCAGGGTTCGCCGCTCTTTAGCCAGCCGTCGAACCGGTAAAAGGAGGGGGCGTTCCCGTTCGTGCGGGCCGGGGCGGTGAAGCTGTTCTGGCGGACCGTGTAGGTCCCGGTCTCTCCCATGGCCACTTCGATCACGTCGCTTTGCATGCTGCCCGTGCCGCCGTTGGCGTCATAGTCGGCATAGCCGCGCCGGCCGAACACGGGATAGGCGTCCACCTGCGTCACATAGCCGATGCTGGAGGGCATGTACCCGTAGACCAGGGGACTCTTTCTGTCATAGGAGGTATAGCCGTGATTGGGCGAAGTGGGGGCCCAGGTCGGCTCCCTGTAGTTTTCGTCCAGCGTTTCGGTCATTTCCCAATACAGGTGCACGGGGGCCGGGCCATAGCCGCTCCAGTCCGGCAGCTGCCCCATCTGGGGCCTGATGACCGTGCCGCCCTGATAGCTCGCATAGTACAGGTAGGGCCATTGATAGGCAAGCAGGCCGGTCAGCGGATCGATATCCTCCGCGCAGGCTTCGGGATAGACCCCGGAAGGGGGCTTATGGAAGATGATGGTATAATATCCCGTTTCCCAGAAGGCTTTCACGTTCGTATCCCCGTTGACCGTGATGAAGTAACCCACCGGGTAATGCGTTTCCGCATTGTCTACGCGCCAGCCCGCAAAGTGCCCCAGCCAGCCGGACTGGGATGGGGAGGAGAACATGCACTTGGACAGCGCGTAGCTGCTCCCATTCCTCACATACGCATAATAGGGGCCCTGGTCGCTTCCATGGCCGAGCAGGAAGGTAATTACGGCGATTTCCACCCGAAAGGGCTGGCTCTCGATCCAGGTGTTTTCGTCCCGGTATACCCGGACGGTGTATTCATCGCCGGATCCCGTGAGATCATGGGATGTAACGCCCGCCTCCAGCGTTTCTACCGTTTCCCCGTTCCGAAGGATCTCGGTCCGTACGGGGACAAAGTCCACTTCCCAGCTGACGGGCAATTTCTCCCCGTCGGCGGAAACATCCCCGCAAGTCGGCTGGCAGATGAAGGACGGACCGTCCGCCGGGGCCGCGCCGCAGCAAAACACCAGCAGCAGCGCTACAAGAACCGGGATCACAAACAGGTTCCGCTTCACGATTTTTCCCTCCTTTGGACACCCGGCGCGGTCGTCCCCATGCAGGCCGCGCCCTGCGCCCTGGCGCTCACTGCCGGGTCGATGCGTTTTTCGTAACCGGTCTTTTCATCTATTATATATATTATATGTCATGCGGGGACGCCCTGTCATGGGCCGAACGGCCCATTTTGGCTTTCCCGGCCCCGTTTTCTGTCCGGAGTGCGAAAAAGCGCGACCCCCGCCCAAAGCATGGAGAGGGCCGCGCATTTTTATTCATCGGCCCTCCGGCCGGTTTAAAGCATGATCGGGAGGCGCTTCGGGCAGCGGGAGCCCGATGACGAGGCGGAAAGCGGGAGTGTCTTCGACGCGCATAACGCCGCGGCGATTTTCCACCAGCGTCCTGAGGGAAAGCAGGCCGCCGGTCTCGCGCACGGGCCCGGAAGGGGGACGGCCGTTGCTGCAAAGGGTGAAGGTATACCCGGCGTCGGTGCGCCGCGCGTCCACCTGAAGGCGGTCGCCCTCCGCGTGCTTCACGCAGTTGGCGGCGCACTCCCGGACGGCGGCGGCCAGGACCTCCCGGGGGCCGTCCTCCGCCGGCGGCACGCCGGTCAGGTCTGTCTTTACCCCGATGGCCCGCGCCGTGCCCACCGCTTCGGTCAGGGGATCGACGGCGGTGTCGTCCCCCTCGTATTCCCGCAGCAGGTAGGTGTTGGCGTTCCTGAGCGCCTGCAGAAGCAGTTCTTCGTCGATGGAGGCCGGATCGTTCATGGAATGGCGGCTTTCCAGCAGCACGCTGCCCAGCATGTCGTGCACCGTCATCCGGGCGGTCAGAAGTTCCTGCGCGATGACGATCCTTTCCGCCTGCCGGTTGTAGATCTTAAGGCGCAGGCGGATGTCGCGAAGCTTCCGGTTCTTCGCCTGAAGGTCATTGAGGATCCCGGCCTGCCCGGTGATGTCCGTGGCGGTGAACTGCTGAACGGAGCTTCCCGGCGTTTCGCTTAAGCGGATCTGCCACACCCTGCCTTCCGCGGACACCTTTTCCCCGCCCGCCGCCGCCATAAAGGCGTGCCAGTCGGTGAACAGCTTTCCTGTCAGCGCCGCGGAAAGGCGGTCCATCACCAGGTTGCGGAAGAGAACGGTGCCGTCCGCATCGCCAAAGGCGATGCCCACAGGCAAAAGGTCCATGGCCTGCTTTACGCTGTCCGGCGTAACGTGGTTTTTCCGGTAGCGGAGGATATCTCGCGCCTCAACGGCCAGCACGGCGGCCATCAAAGCCTCAAATGCCCAGACTGTCCACGCCGGGCAGCCGCCGAACGCCGCCGGTCCGGCCGGAGGCTCCCTGACCGGGTCCGGAAAGTTGATCTCCCAGGCGATCACGGATAAACAGAGCCAGAAAACGGCCGCGCCGATGAGGAAAGCGCCCAGATATGCGCACCTGGCCCCCCGTTTCCGCCCGTCCCTGAGGGCGGCGACGGCCGCCGTCATCTGGCCGGTCAGCAGCAGGAACAGCGCGCCCATCATGGGCAGCCGCGCGGCGGACAGCAGCGCTTCCCTTACCGTCATGCCCCCTCACCGCCTTTCTTTTCGGCGAGGAGTTCCAGGTACAGGATGCCGTCCACCTCTCGCGTCCGCGCCGGAACGGGAAGGGCGTCCGCATCCGGGATATGCGCCGCCTCCGTCGCCAGGACGAGGGCGCTCCCCTGCCATGAGACCATCAGGGAGGAAGCCCTGCCCAAAAGCTGCTCGGCCGCAGCTTCGAAGGCGTCGTAGAGGGCGACCGCCAAAGCGGCGGGAAGGGCCCGCTCCTCCTCCGGCTGCCGCGCGTCGGTCTGCAGTCCGGCGAGCGACAGGTAGTTCGCGGACTCCCTGAGCGCCAGGAAAAGCGTCTGGGTGGACAGGCTGTCCTGCTCCGCCGCCAGCAAAAGCAGGTTCGTCTTTCGCTTCACATAGGCGTTCAGCACCGACACCTTTGCCAGCTGGTCCCGGAAGGCCGGCGTGTTCGGTTCCATCTGCGCCAGCATCCCTTCGATGCGCTGCTGGCAGGGGTACAGGATCGCCGCGATCTCGTGATAGATGCGGTGCCGGGACTGCAGCCAGGCGTCCTTCTCCCGCTGTTCCGTCTCGGCCCGGATCAGGCTGTTTTCCGATTCGATCAGCTCGTTGGCCTCCGAAAGCCTTTCCTGCGCCCGGTGCACCTCGGCCTCGTCCTCCGTCCAGAAGGCGTAACCGCCGTTTACCGCCTGCCCGGAAAGCTTCAGGTCCGGCGTAAGGCTTACCGGCGATTTAAGCGCCGCCCGCTTTTGCTCCTCCCCCGCTTCCAGCGCGTTCCCGGATCGGTATACGGTCCGCAGCGCCCCGTCCGTCACCAGCGCCGGCGTCTGCAGCATCCGGAAAAATCCGGGATAGTCCCCGTTGTGTGGGATCATCCGGCTGCGGATGCACACCTCGAACACACCCAGCATGCCGAACATGTTTATTTCCGGGTTATTGTACATGCGCGGGATCGGCTTTCCGCCGACCGCCAGCGTCTCGAACGCCAGCAGGCCGAACCACAGCGTCACCACGGCGGCCAGGTACTTTAGCGCCTTCCTGTAATGCAGGCCCGCTTCCCTTAATAACGTCATAAGGCCGGCGGCAAAGCTCAGGATCATCCAGCCGTAGAGCGCGTAGAACAGCGGCCCTGCTCCATAGGTGCCGGCGTCCACCGCGAACTCGGCCGGCGGCACCTTCGGCGCATACACCAGGGAATGGAGATCGTTGGTCAGGGCCAGCAGGGAGAGCAGGCCGGGCGGGACAAGCAGCAGCGCCTCCGCCCGTCGCCCCTCCCTGTCCCCCCTCCGGATGCGCAGGCAGGTCATCAAAAACAGCGTGGGGATCAGCGTCATGGGTACAAAGAACAGGTACACCATATATCGCATCACGGCCGGTCCCGTCGCAAAACGGTATTTGAACACCCGCAGCAGCTGATACAGTATCATCAGCAGCGCCGCGGCGACCGTCCCGTTTTTTGCCCCGGAGGGCAGCAGCCTTGCCCTCACGGACTGGAGCCAATAGATCAGCAGCCCCATAAACACCAGGTAATTGCAGCCCGCCATCAGGGCGTCCACCGCCGGGTCCCCGGTGCGGGAAAGGGCGTTCGCTATGCCCGCCAGCAGCAGGAAGGCGGCGAAAAGGACGGTGCGGCGCGCGGTCATTCGGTCGTTCATCGCTTTACCCTCCCCCGGATAAGACTTGTTTCCCGTCTGATCATAACACATCCGGCAGCGGGTTTCCACCGGTCCGGCTCCCAGTCGTGACCGCAAAAAGCATTTCAGCGCCCGAAAAAAGCGCCCCATCCCATATTGGGATGAAACGCTCTTTTTCACAGGGGATGCGGCAGCATAACAAGACAGGTCGTTCTTATTCCGGGAGCAATACAAACGCAAGACCTTTTTCTTCCGCAAAAGCATGCGCTGCCGAATTCTCACTGCAATAAACAACCATTGAACTGCTGCAGCCATCGAAAGCGTCTGCACTGATCGTGCTCGTCCCTCCATAGATCCTCACAGCCGTCAACGAAGGGCAGTCTGCAAAAGCCCTGCTGCCGATACTGACGCATTGCGGCGGTATCGTGACGGTCACAATGCCGTTATCGCCCATAAATGCCTCAGATTCAATAGCCATTAAGGATTCCGGCAATACCAGCATTTGAAGCGGAGTCCATTGAGCAATCAACGTCGAACCCCCGTGGCGCGTATAGGCATCTCCCGGTTGATAAATGACGGGCGGTCCTATGACCGCGGCTTTCCATCCGGCAAAAGTGTAACCGAAGCGCAGAGGTATCTTGTCAGAAATGGTCGTTGAACCAGTAAAGACCTGATCCTCGGGGATATTCCAGGTATCCTTACCGTTTGGATCATACCTGATGGTATATACTTCTTCCGGAATATTGACGTTGAACACCTTTCCAAGCGTATGCTCATCTTTATTTTGTGCGTCAATGGCGTATACCCGCAGTTCCGCGTCACCATTGATCGTCGTACTCAGTATCGCGGAAAATCCGTGATTCTCACCGCAGCCAAATGCATCATCCACATCACTGCGTTCTTTGTTTGCAGGCGTGCTCCCTATATAGGTCGCATTGCCGTCCTGGACCAGGTACACATGAATATCCGTGCTTGCTTCAGTATCGTCCGGGTCATAAGCCCAGCCGCGGACAGAGGCGTATCCGGCCCACGTCATAACCTCGTCAACGTTCATCACCGGAAGATTGTTTTTCCGCCAGATGGCGTAAAGGATCATGCTTTTGTCTTCTGTATACTCATCCCCCGGCTGATAAGCGGCAATTTCAGAAGAAGCGCCGACGGCCCAGCCGATAAAATAGTATCCGGCGCGCGCAGGGATCGTACTGCTCAGAGTTAAGCTTACGCCCGTTGTTTTCAACTGTGTCTCAGGTGCGCCGGAACCGCCGTTTGCGTCATACCTGACGCTATAGGCTGACGGAACAATATTGACTGTTTTAATGTCCCCCAGCATATGAAGGCTGCTGTCCTGACGGTCGATGGCATAGGCCCAGATCTCCGCTTCGCCTGTCAGGTTCGTTTTAAGCGTAGCGGCAAAGCCGTGATATGCGCCATAGCCAAATACATCGTCAACATCCTTGCGATACCCGTCAGCCGTTGCATGGCCCAGGAAAACCGCAGATCCGTTCTGGATGGCGTAAATATGCACATCAACGCTTTCATCGGTCCGATCCGTGTCACAAGCCCAGCCCCTGACAAAAACTTCGTCACCTGAAGAAGAAACTTCATCGACCCTGATCGTCGGACGTGTGTTGCTGCTGACATCCAGGTAGATATAGCCCTGGAATGTCCCGACATAATTTGAAGGATTTACATTTTCTCTCACCCGAAAATACTTTCCATTTGGATAATTATAGCCCCAATTCGATTCGGAAATTGTTATGGTGCCATTGCTGTTGACTTTTTCCACAAATGCAACATGCCCGTTGCCACCCTCCACGCTCCAGCACGCAATGGAACCGGCTCTAGGCGTCGTTTTGTTTTTTTGATATTGCGTAACATTATTATACCAGGTCCCGGCATTTCCCAAATAAGCAAGGCCTGTGGGGCGATATCCAAGCACTTCCCAGGCCCTGCCAAACACATACCAGGTACAATTGCCATAATAGATCCCATCATTTTTATATAAACCGCCGGGATAAGGGTTTTCACTGTTACTCTTAATGAAAAACTCCCATCCCGGATTGCTTTTTAATGGCGCCGCCGATCTTTCCGTCATGGCAAGGGCTGCGGAAGAGAGCAGCAGCAGGATGATTACCGCCAGAAGAAGCCCCAGTGATTTTTTATTTCGCCTGAAAAGCATCATATCACCTCCATCGACCCAATAGCCTTCCTCTGTTCAGGTCCATAAAACTATAATTCAAAGCCATTGTATCATGGCATTTTATCCCTGATCAAGGTTTTGCTTTGTTCTTTTTCATACAGTCATGGGCCTGGACTTCACAGTCACTGTGATCATTCCACAGATTGTGTCTGCCTGATTTACACTTAACCTTTTCACTGCCGGGTGTTTTTTTGCGCTTTTTCCGGCCATTGTTTTCCGTGCACTTCGGGTCCCCGTGCGCAGGGAAGGCTTACGAGGTCTTCCTTGCTGCGGGTTTCATAATGGGAGAGAATGGGCATTCCGCCATCATACGCTGCTTTCCGGCGTATGCGGCATCCGCCGCCTTCAGCAACGCTGACTGGTCTCCCACCAATTTATGCCTTGTGATCCAGGACCCATTGAAGCAGTTCCTCATATCCCATCCTGCCCGAAGCGACAGAAAGGCCGATATCTACCAATTCGTCATCGGTACATTGCAGACGGATCCCGTTCATTTCGAGGAAAGAAAGCATGATATACACACCGATCCGCTTGTTTCCATCCACAAAAGCATGGTTTGAGATCAGTGTAAAACCAAGTCTCGCGCCTTTTTCTTCTTTGGTCGGATAAAATTCCTGATCGCCAAATCCGGCAAAAGCTCCTTCAAGCGCCGATTCCAACAGGCCTTCGTCCCTTACACCAATGCTTCCGCCAGTCGCTTCGCCCATGATCTGATGCAGCAGCAATACTTTCTCTTTTGAAAACCTGATCATTTAGCAAGCTCCTCAAACGCAGCCCGGTGTTCCCTCAGGATCCTTCTGGCGACAAATTCCAGCTTTTCGTCCTCGCTCATTTCTATCTGTGGTTCGGTATCCAGATCGATCACGAGCAGCTTGGGACGGTTGTTTTTGAACACGACGACTCTCCCCCGTTTTTCGGCAAGCCTTGCCACCCGGGAAAAATTCTGGTTCGCCTCTGTTGCTGTCACGATCGAATTTGTATCAATATTCATGCGCTCATCCCTCCTTTAGATAACATTATATCACATATTTTATGTATAATACAGCCTATATTTCCCGGAAATTATTGATCCGGATACGCTGCAATGATGATCCCGGGCATCACAGCAATCCCTTTCCCCCACAAAAGCGAACCCCCGGCCGTCACCGGTCCGGGGGTCTCTCCAACGAAATATCTTGTTTATACAACCGTTGCCCGGTCCTTCTCAATTCTCCGCCGTGCCGTTCAGGAAAACCTCTTCACCGCGCTCAGGCGGCCCGCACCCCGGACGCCTTCCCGCTTTTTCCTCCAGGAGATATAGCGCAGGACGCAGGAGGAGCCCGCCAGCAGCCAGGTGACGCCCGCGGTGATCCAGATGGACCAGACCCCGGCGGTCGTGAAATGCAGCAGAAGCAGCGGCAGGCCGACGCGGCCGGCGATCTCGACGATGCCGTTGATAAAGGAGAAGAACGCGTCCCCCACGCCGTTCAGCACGCCCCGGGTCACATAGATCACGCCCAGGAACACATAGAACAGACTGGTGATCCTCAGGGCCCTGCTGCCCATGGCCACCACCTCCGGCTCGTGGACGAACAGGCCCACCAGGCTTTCGCCGCATGTCTGCATCATCAGCGTCATGCCGCAGGCCAGGGCCATCATGGCCAGCAGGCTGTCCCGGAATCCGGCGCGGATCCGGTCCCCTTTCCCGGCCCCCATGTTCTGCCCCGCGTAGGTGGAAAGGGCCATGCTCATGGATCCGAAGGGCTGCTGCACCAGTTGTTCCAGCCGGTTCGTGGCCGTGTAGGACGCCATGGCCGTCGGCCCGAAGGAATTCACCACCGACTGCAGCGCGGTGGTGGAAATGGCGATCAGGCTCCACTGCAGCGCCAGCGGAAGGCCCAGGCGCACCGCGCTTTTTGATATCTCCCGGTCGAAGGCGCGGCACTCCCTGTTGACGCGGAAATAGGCGTTATGCCGGTAGGCGTACACCAGGGAACCCATGCCGGAAAGCAATTGTGAAAGCATGGTCGCCAGCGCCGCCCCGAACACGCCCATGCCGAAAACGCCCACAAACGTTAGGTCCAGCGCCACGTTGGTCACGCAGGACACCACCAGGAAGCACAGCGGCGTGCGGGAATCCCCCAGGGCGCGCTGCATGGACGCGGCGTAATTATACACCGCGACAAGCGGCACCGAGGCCGAGGTCATCCGCATGTATACGATGGCATCCGGCAGTATCTCCTGCGGCGTGCCCATCCAGGAAAGCACCGTTGGCACCATCAGGAAGGCTGTCAGGCCGGTCACAAGGGAGGCCGCCAGCATGATATACGCCGAATTGGCGATGGCCCTGCATACCATGTCGTGCTTTTTGGCGCCGAAATACTGCGCCGTCACAATGCCGCAGCCGCCGCTGATGCCGCTGAAGAAGGAGAAAAACAGAAAGGAGATGGAGCCCGTCGCCCCGACGGCGGCCAGGGCGTTGGCACCCAGCAGCCGGCCCACGATCATGGAATCCGCCAGGTTATACGCCTGCTGAAAAAGGTTGCCTATCAATAGCGGCAGCGCGAAAACGGAAAGCAGCTTCAGGGGGCTGCCCTCCGTCATGTTCATGGTCGAGTTCATTTTCATGGAATATCCTCCCCGACGGATGCGGACCCGCGAGGCGCGCGCCCGGTTTGCCGGAAAATGCGCTTCGACCGGGATCCATCGCCTGCCGTTTTACGGCGTTCGGACAGCGGGGCCATAAAAGCCCCGCTGCAGCCGCCATTCTATAGGAAAACGTTCCTTTCCGCTCTTCATTTTTTGACCGCGCGCTTCCTATTTTTTGTTCCCCGCGCCGGCGCATGGAAACAAAAACCCCTTGACTTCCCGGCCTCTCCCGGATTTAATATTCGTAAGGCATCTCACTTAAAAACAGCCGTGCATCGGAGGGATCAGCATGGACCTGAGCCAGTACGAAAACTATGATTTTGACCGGGTGAGCGCGTTCAACCTGGCCACCGGGTACAAGGAACGCTCCTACCAGGCCCATTGGCATTCCTACGGCGAATTCGTCCTGGCAGGCCCGGGAGAGACCAACCTGTTCATGGTGGACCGGCAGGAATACGAATTGTCCGAAGGGGATTTCCTGCTTGCCTGGCCCATGGAAGTGCACGCGATCATCGACGCGGACAGGCAGGAGGCGCTGATCATCCAGTTCAGCAACGCCTTCATGAATTCCCTGTTCGACCTGCAGCGCATCATGCGCTTTTACAGGAACGTGCACGCGCTGCGCGCCATCTCCCATCCGCGCCTTGTCTCGGAGCTCCAGGCTATCGCCGGCAGGATGAAGGAGATCTATTTTTCTTCCGGGGCGGACCGGGAGCTCCGCTGCTGCATGCTGCTGATGGAGTTCATGCTGAAAATGGACGAACACCGGGAGGAATTCGCCCCCGACGTCAAGAACGCGGATCCCTCCGGCTACGCGGAAACAGTCAGGCACCGCCTGATCGCGGTGACGGACCATATCCGGCACAACCTGACGGCGGACGACCTTTCCCAGAGCACCATGTCGAAAATGGCCGGGATCAGCAGGGATTATTTTTCCCGTGTGTTCCGGGACGTGACCGGGATGAACTACAGCAAGTGGCTGAACATGATCCGCCTGGAAAAGGCCACCGAGCTCCTGGCCGACAAGGAACGGACGCTGACCGAGATCGCCATGCTTTCCGGATTCCAGAGCATTTCCAGCTTCAACCGGGTATTCCGGGAGGAAAAGGGCGTATCCCCCAGCGAATACCGCACGCTTTTTGTTCCGTCCGGGGCGAAGTAATAATATCGGGATATGGGAAGATGCGCCGGGGGGAGAAAGAGGCTTTTTGTAATGTTATGCCCTCATACAATGGGCATCGATAGAATCAAAAGCCAGCAAACCCCGGGGAGCAGCGCAAATTCGTCCCCGGGGTGTTTGGTCTTCATGTTTCAGGTAAAAGCCGCTGTCATATCCTCTTTTCCCTGTCCCATTGCTCGAGGACAGCTTCGACCTGAGCTATCAGTTTCGCTTTATCCGGTATCACGTATGTGTATGTCGATGCGAATATTTTATTGGACAG
>JAFXUZ010000072.1 GCA_017524725.1 Clostridia bacterium
AAGCGGAACGACACCCCGAACCGTTCCCGCAGGATCGGTGAGGGGTTCGTACCCGGCCGGCGGTGCCGCTTGGACGCAGGAAACCGGCGCCGCCGGCGGGTTGGGGACTCGGGGAAGGGGTTTCCCTTCCCCGGACTCCGTTCTTCGCCCGGGGGGCTCGCGGGGGGTACGGGTACCCCCCGCGGTATCTGTTCTGTCCGCAGGACTGAACAGATACCATGCCGCTTAAAAAAGGTTGCCCTCGTCGTCAAACTGCCAATCGTAGGGGCCTTCCAGGATCTCCAGGCC
Organism: Clostridia bacterium; assembly: GCA_017524725.1. Lineage (GTDB taxonomy): Bacteria > Bacillota > Clostridia > Christensenellales > Aristaeellaceae > RUG756. The sequence goes on from JAFXUZ010000072.1 coordinate 289, forward strand.
GGGGGTGTTCCGGGCTTCTTCAATAAAGCCCTCGGACACCTCGATCTCGGTAATGTGCAGGGTGTCCGGGATGCGGATCAGCTTCACCCTGTCCGCCTGCCCGCCCACGGAGGTCTTGATGGCCGCCTGGATCGCCAGTTTCTGATTGTCCAGGATCATGGGGATCTTGGCGGAATCCGTGCCGCCGGAGGTGAGCAGGTTCGGGTAGGTGGTGTTGGGATCGAACTTTTCAAACAGCCTCCGGGTGGTCACGTCCGCCTGCCCGATGCCCACCGCCGAGCCGTGGCTCTCGTCCGTCAGGTCCAAAGCGGCGATGCGTTTGGCGCGTCCCTCCCGGCTGATGCCGTAGCCGTGGGTGTAGGAACGGGTGATGTTGGTATCCATGCCCGTCCCGCTGATGTTCTTGCCCATCCGGTCCACCACCAGCACGTCCGCATATTGCAGGTACAGCCCGGGCAGCAGCCTCCGCGCCTCCTCCAGCAGGCCCGGCTCCTTTTCCCGGATCTCCTGCCCGGTCAGGGCCGCGAGTTTCCAGGTTTTATCAAATGAATTTTCCACCGTCGCCACGCCGAACAGGATGTTGGCATGGTCCAGGTAGGCGTTCCCGCACATTTCTATGGTCTCGCCCATTCTGAGCCTTCCGCGCCCGTGGGTCATTTCGGCACCCTTCTGCTTCCCGAGGCCCACCGTCATCATCTTGAACAGGCCGCTTTCATACCGCCCCCGGAAGCCGGTGTGGGGCTTCACCCGGTTCACCACCACCACGCCGTCCGCCTCCATGGCATAGCGGTCCATGTGCACCGGGGTGCCGTCCTCAAGGTGCGTCAGCACCTTCACCTCCATCGTGGCGCGAATGGGGCAGCCGACGCTTTCCTCCGTGATGCCCAGGCTGTGGAGTATGGCCACCTGTCCTTCCGCCGTGGCGCCCCCGTGGCTGCCCATCGCCGGGATGATAAAGGGCTCCGCGCCCATTTCCTTAAGGAAGGCCACGGTCTCCCTGAGGATCAGCACGATGTTGTCTATTCCGCGGCTGCCGGCCGTGACGGCGATCCGCATGCCCCTCTTTACGGTCTCCCTGATCTCCGGCCGCCCAAGTTCGCATTTAAGCGCCGCCGCCGGGTCCTTGACCCGTTCCGTATCGAAAACCTGGCGCACCCGGTACATCCGGGGCAGCGGGATATCCCTGAGGAGCGCGTTCACATTTTCATGGCTTGTATTCATGGTTCCCCTCCCTGTTTATCCGTAAACACGGGAATGATCTCGGACGCATGGGGCACCGCCAGGATCGGCGCGTCCGGCCCGAAGCGCTCAAGCATCACCCGGATGGCATCCTCCACGGTATCGTAGCCGTCCAGGAACATTTCCCTGAGCGCCCCCTGCGGTATCCGGCTGCCCGCCAGGGCGATGGAATACCGTTTGGCCGCCCGGGCCAGCATGTACGCCTTGCCGTTCCCGTTGGGCCTGAGCCCGTTGGTCAGAAAATCGTCGATCACCTCGTCCGGGGTCTTCGCCCGGCGCAGCAATTCTCCCGGCTTGCCCGCCCCATCCCGGCATTCGGCGCACAGGATCAGTCCGCCGCCCTCGGGCAAAAGCAGTTCCGAACAGCCGATGGCTTTCTGGGACTGGTGCAGGTCGAAGTCCCGGGGATATCCGCCGGGAGATACGATCACGATCATCGGCCTGACGGGGATCTCCACCGTCCATACCTTCCGGGAGATTTCGACCCCCGCGTAAAACGCTTGCTCCAGGTCCCCCGCCACGCAGGCGACCATTTCCCTTTCCGCGTTGTCCACCGAATTCACGATGAAGTCCACCCCGGTCATCCGCGCGGCCTCCAGGGCCTCCAGGTGGAAGCGGTTTCCCTCCAGCATCCCCAGGGATATCTTTTCGGGACGGATCGGGAAGGAGTGGTGCCTTTTGACCGCCGCGATATCCGCGATGCCCGGGATCACGCTTTTCCTGCCGCCGGAAAAGCCCGCGAACTGGTGGGGCGCGATGCATCCGGTAAGGATCTTCAGGTCCGCGTCCAGGTAAAACCGGTTCACCGACACCGGCACGCCGCCCCGGGTAACGCCGACGGTCCGGTTTTCCTCCGGAGCGCCCGCGTGGTGGTGGATCACCTTCAGCCGCCCAAGCAGCTCCCGCCCGTAGATGCCCTCAAGCTCCTCCGGCGTGTTTTCCCGGTGCTGCCCGTAGGCGATGAGCAGCGCCGCCTGGTCGTCGCGCATGCCCGCGGCGTTCAGTTCCCTCAGGATCTCCTCGGCCATCAGCCTTCCCGGATAGGGCCGGGTGATGTCGTTGACCACGATCACCGCCCGCTTCCGCCCGGATGCGATCTCCCGAAGGGGCCTTGAGCCGATGGGCGACATGATGGCCCGCTTTACTTCCGCCCGGGGGTCCTTTACGCCGGGGATAAACTTCGGCTCCGCCACCCTAATAAGGTTCGGTACCCGGACCTCTTCCACGCGCTCCCCGATGGGGATCCGCACAGTCTGTATTCTGCGATCCACAGTCTCTTTCCTCCCCCGGGCCGTTTTTTTCAGGGAAAGGGGGAAACCCCTCCGTTCAAGGAAGCCGGTTCCCCCCGAAAAAAACATTTTTGTCAGATGACCGGGCCCAGGCAGAAGATATCCATGGAGCCGAAGTATCCCAGCGCTTCGTTCTTGGTCATCTTGCCGCTGAGCACCCGCAGCATCTCCTCAAAGGCTTCCTCGCCCACCTGCTCGATGGTGCTTTCGCCCGTGATGATCCTGCCGGCGTTCAGGTCCATATCGTAACGCATGCGCTCAAAGGTGTTGGGATTACCGCAGATCTTGATCACCGGCATGCTCGGGAAGCCCTGCGGGGCCCCGCGGCCGGTGGAGAACATCATGAACTGGGCGCCGGTGGCCGCCATGCCCGTCAGGATCTCCGGCTCGCGGCCGGGGGCGTCCTTGATCCACAGGCCCTTCTGCCCGTCGATGCGCTCGGTATATTCCAGCACCCCCTGGATGGGCTGGGTGCCGGACTTCACGATGGCACCCAGACTCTTTTCCTCGATGCTGGAAAGTCCGCCGGCGATGTTGCCGGGGGTGGGCTGTCCGCCGCGCATGTCCTCGCCGATGGCCTTGGCCCGGTCCTCCATGCGCTTGACGATCTCATAGATCTTCTGCCCCACCGGCCCATTTTCGCCGCCGACCGCACGCCTTGCGAGGATATGCTCGCCGCCCAGGAATTCCGTGGTCTCGCCGAAGACCACCGTCGCGCCCAGGTCCACCAGCTTGTCGGCCACATAGCCGATCACGCAGTTGGAGGCCATGCCGGAGGTAGTGTCCGAAGCGCCGCACTTGATGGCCATCACCACTTCGCTCACGTCCACGGTCTCCCGCTGAAGGTCGGAGATTTCCTGCACCAGGCGCTGGGCTGCGTCGATGCCGGCCTGGATGGCCCGGGCGGTGCCGCCCAGTTCCTGGATGCGGATGATCTCGACCGGCTTCCCGGACGCGCGGATCTCCTCCACCAGGCGGTTGGCGTCGGTGCCCTCGCACCCGAGGCTCACCACCAGCGCCGCGCCCACGTTGGGGCTCTGGCCCAGGTTGGACAGTGTATCCGTTACGCGCTTCAGATCGATGGGCAGCTGGCAGCAGCCCTGGTGATGGAAATAGCCGATGGTGCCCTGCACCTGCCGGCAGATCGCCTGGCCGACGTCGTTGGCGCAGATCACGCTGGGGATCACAGCCACCAGGTTGCGGGAACCCACCTTGCCGTTTGAGCGGCGGTAGCCCTGAAAAGTATATTTCATGCCGCTCCCCTCCTTACAGGTCCCCGCGTCCGCGCAGGGCTTCCAGGTTGTGTACATGCACGTATTCACCTTTTAAGATGTCCTTTGTGGCGGCGCCGATCTCCTCGCCGTACTTGATGATCAGTTCGCCTTTCTTGATATCCCGCACCGCGATCTTGTGGCCGTAGGGCACGTCGCCGATCACGGTCACCGTTTCGCTGTTGCCCTTCTTGTCGCGTACGTCCACATTCGTTCCGTCAGTAACGCCGTTGGCGAAGATCGTGGCGACGTTGTCCTTGTCCGTAACTTTCAGCGCCAGGCAGTTTTCCATACCGCACCTCCATACCGCGCCGGGGGAAATTTATCCCCCGCGCGCTTACGCGTTTTCGTATTTTTTGTGGGCTTCGCGCACGTTGCGGACCACCTGGTCCACGATCTGGCCGCTGAGTCCCGTATAGCCCTCGGGATCCAGGATACTGCGGATCTCCTCTTCGGTCATGCACTTTGCCACGGTCTCGTTCTTCATGAGCATATCGCAGAAATCCGCGCCCTGCTCGAAGGTGTCCATGCACACCTGGTAGACGATGGAGTGGGCGGTCTGCTTGCCCACCTTTTTGCCCAGTTCCAGCATGATGCCTTCGCTCTGCATAAGTCCCCTGAGGATGTCCAGGTCCTGCCGCATCTTCCTGGCATTGACGGTCAGGTTGGCGAACACCTTCTTGGCGCGCATCGCCGAGGAACCGGCCAGGATGACCACCTCGTTGGCGGCCTTCCATTCGATCTTCCACAGCGCGCCGTCGCGCTCGTGGGCACAGAACATGCTTTCGATGGCGGCCTCGGTGTTGCCCTTGATGAGGCGCGCAAGCATCTGCAGGGATTCAAGGGTATTGGGATTGCGCTTGTGGGGCATGGTGGAGGAGCCCACGGAACCCTTCACAAAGCCCTCCGCCACTTCGCTCAGCTCGGTCATCTGCATGTTGGCCAGCACCGCGCCCATCTTGCCGTAGCTGTAGGCGATGATGGTGAGGGTGGTGCAGATCTCGGCGATGCGGTCGCGGGAGGTATGCCAGGCCACGTCCGGCACGCCCAGGCCCAGGCGTTCGATGGTGCGGCGGCTCACCTCCAGGCCCTCCGGCCCGAAGCCCGCCATGGTGCCCACCGCGCCGGCCATCTCGCCCACGAAACAGCGCTTCATGCACTCCTCCAGGCGCTCGATGTTGCGGCGGTGCTCGCTGGCCCACACGGCCACCTTATAGCCGAAGGTGATTGGCAGGGCCTGCTGGGTGTGGGAGCGGCCGGGCATGATGGTGTCCCGGTATTTTTCGGCGGTGTCGCACAAAAGCACTTCGGTCTCCAGCATGTCTTTGTAGATCACTTCCACCCCCCGCTTCATGGCCAGCATGAAAGCGGTGTCGATGATGTCCTGGGTGGTGGCGCCCATGTGGACGTATTCGCCCAGGTTCCCATCGCATACGGTCTGGAATTCCTTCAGGATGGGCACCAGGGAATGGCCCACCTTGTTTACCCCGGCTTCGACCCGGGCAAAATCAAGCAGCTCGGCCTTCGCCTTGCGGCAGATCTCGTCGGCCGCTTCCTTCGGGATCAGGCCCATCTCGCCCTGGGTGGCGGCCAAAGCCGCCTCGATGTCGAGGATGTTCTGCATGATCGCCTTGTCGTCGAAGATCTCCCGCATCACGGGCGTGCTGAAGGAATTGCGGTACAGGCTGGAATCGAGCATATTGCAAGCCATGGTGATCTCTCCTTTGCTGTTATGTTCATTTCAGGTTACGGATGAGGTTTCCCAGCGGGGCGAAACCGTCACCCGGGGAAAGCCCGAGCGCCGCCTGCCGGATCTCCCCGGCAAGGCCTTTGTCCACGGCCATGCAGGCCAGGGCATTGAATTTTTCGTCGATGAAGGCGTAGGGCGGGCGGCCCACCGGCAGGTCCACCCGGCGGGAAAGCGTGCGGCCGTCCTTCAGCCAGAGGGTCACTTTTTCGCTGCGCAGCGCCGGATAGGCCGCGGTGAAGGCCGGGTTTTCCTTTACGCTGATCCTGCCGGCGAGGTCCGCGATGACCGGGTCGCTAAGGGCGCTTTCGTCAAACTCGCTCAGCGTCACGCGGCCGCGGCACAGCATTGAGGCCGCGCAGTAGGGCAGGGAAAACTTCGCCCTGGCCTCCGTTTCGACGGTGAACTTTCCGCAGAGCTTCTCCGCCGTGCGGTAGACCTCGATCTCGGCACGGTCTACGTCACCGGAGCGCACATGCTCCTCGGCGATGAGCGCCTGCAGGGCGTCCAAAGCGGAGTGGGTGTGGCCGCAGGAGGCGTGCATCTTGTAATAGGCGTCCTCCAGCATCAGCCTGTCGCCGGGTGCGGGGATCATGAAGGACAGGTCCTCCTTTGCGTTCGCCGCCCGGGCGTAGCCCTTTTCGCCGGCAAAGCCGTCCTCCGGGGCGCTGAAGCCCGCCCGGGCGAGCTCCGCGGCGATGATGCCGTTGCGCGCCGCGTTGCCCACGGTGACCAGTTTGGCCTCCGTACCGAACACGCCCACCAGGCCCGACGCCATGGTGGCCGCGATGCCGAAGGCACGCTCGGTCCCCTCCCCGTCCAGTTCCATGATGCGCGCGGCGGCGGCGGCGGCGGCGAAGGTGCCGCAGGTGCCGGTGGTGTGCCAGTATTCGTAATGGTTCGGATTCACCGCGCCGCCCAGGCGGATCATGGCCTCATAGCCGCTGGCGACGCCGCAGGCGAAGCGGCCGAAATCCGCCCCCTCCGCCTCCGCGCACGCCAGGGCCGCCGCGATCACCGGCGCGCCGGGGTGGGTGATGGCGATCTTGTTGGTGTCGTCGTATTCCAGCAGGTGGCTGATCATGCCGTTGTAGAAAGCAGCCTCGTGGGCGCCGGTCATGTCCCCGATGCCCACGGCGCTGGATAAGGGATTGCCGCCCTGGCGCTCAAGGAGCGCCGCGGCTTTCTGCTGGGCCGGTTTGCCCTGGGCCGCGATGCAGCAGCCCAGCCAGTCCAGCAGCTTGTAGCGTATATCGTACAGGTCCTCTTCGCCGATCCTCTCCAGGGTCATTCCGGCGAGAAAATCACACAGTGTTCGGGTCAGGTTCATTATTATTCCTCCATGGGACGCGCGCTTTGTTCCAGTTCCAGGACTTCCTCCCAGGTGTCGCGGAGGAGGGTGATCTTCCGCGGGGGATGGGCTTTCAGGCGATTCCGGGTGTCCCCGGGGACGCGGACGCTGTCACATCCCGGACGCGGGCGGGAGGAACGGATCCTGTCCAGCCAGCGCTTTACGCGGCGTTCCCGCGTCTCCTTCGGGGCGAAGCGGTCCGGGTCCAGTACGGCCATGAAGCAGCCGGTATTGGCCTGCCCGCTCCCCTCAAACATATTGGAAGCCTCATAGCTGAAGTCCGCGCCGGTCAGCGCCGCGCTGAGGTAATCCACGGCCATGGCCATCCCGTAGCCCTTGTGTCCTGCCATGGGAAGCACCGTGCCCCGCATGGCGGCCCCGGCGTCGGTGGTGTCACGTCCGTTTTCGTCCATGGCCCAGCCCGCCGGGATCTCCCGCCCCTCCCGGGCCGCCAGCCGGATCTTGCCCCGGGCCGCGGCCGCCGTGGAGATATCCAGGGAAAAGCTTCCGTCCCCGGCCGGGAAAGCCAGGGCGAAGGGATTGGTGCCCAGGGCCTTGTCCATGCCGCCCCAGGGGGCCATCTGCGGGCTGGAATTGGTGCACATGAAGGCCAGAAGGCCCTTATCCGCCGCCATGCCGGTATAAAAACCGATGGCACCGAAATGGAACGCGCGGCGTACGGCGGCAAAGGCGCTGCCCTCCTGAAGGGCGGCGGCGATGCACTCCCGCATGGCGCGCGTGCCCGCCACCTGTCCCAGGGCGCCGTCCGCGTCATAGCGCAGGATGTTGGCGGCCGTCCTTTCGCAGCGGATATCGGGCCGGGGATTGATTTCGCCGGTCCCGAGCCGCTCCAGGGTCGGCTTCAGACGCATCAGCCCGTGGGAGGGCATGCCGCTCATCTCAGCCAGCAAAAGGCTTTCCGCGGTCGTTTCCGCGTCCTCACGCGGGACGCCTGCCCGGCGGAGGAGCGTGACGGCCAGGCGCTGCGCATCCGCACGGGATACGGTGATCCTGTCCGCGTCCATCAGTCGTCGTCCATTTCGTCGGAGGTGTCTTCCGCCAGATCGCTGGCGGCCACCACTTCGGGGTGCCTGGTCTTGCGGTAAGTCTTCACCATTTTGGTGATGATCGGCACGAAGAAGCTGACCAGGGAGATCAGAAGCACGATCAGCGCCACGGGATGCGTCCACAGGAAGCTGTAGGAACCCTTGTTCGCCACCAGCGCCTGCTGCAGGTTGCTCTCCGCCATGGAGCCAAGGACAAGGCAGACGATCAGGGGGGCGGTGGGTATGTCAAACTTGTAGAAGGCGTAGCCCAGCAGGCCGAAGAAGATGCAGGTAAGCACGTCGAAGGAGCTGGAGGAGATGGAGAACACGCCGGTCATGCAGAAGGCCAGGATGATGCCGCCCAGGAGGGACTCCGGGATGGAAAGGATCTTTTTCATGTAGCGCAGGAGGAACAGTCCCAGGGGCGCCATCACGATGTTGGCGAAGAAGAAGGCGAGGAACAGGGAATATGCTACGTCCGCGTGCTCGGTGAACAGCACGGGGCCGGTGGTCAGGCCCTTGAGCAGCAGCGCGCCCAGGAACAGGGCCGAGGTGGCGTTGCCGGGAACGCCCAGGGCCAGGAGCGGCACCATGGATCCGCCGGTGACGCCGTTGTTAGCCGCTTCCGGCGCGGCGACGCCCTTCGGGTTGCCTTCACCGAACTTGGGCTTGGAACGGTTGAATTTGTTTTCGGTGTCGTAGGCCAGGAAGGTGGCCACGTTGGTGCCCGCGCCGGGGATGATGCCGATGATGGTGCCGATGACAGAGCCGCGCAGCCAGGTGGGCAGCAGCTTTTTGCACATCTTCCAGCCGATCCACACATGGTCCACTTCGGGGATGGGGCCGGTCTCCTTGCTCTTTTTCTCGGCGCTCTTGAGCACCGAGATCACGCCGAAGATGCCGATCAGGGCCGCCACCAGGGTGACGCCGCTCAAAAGGTGGATGTCGAACACAAAGCGTTTGGTGCCGCGCTGGGGATCCTGGCCGATGACGGCGAAGAACAGGCCGATGAAGCCGGACAGGAGGCCCTTGATGATGGACTTGCCGCCGATGGAGGCGATGCAGCTCAGGCCCAGGACCGCCACGGCGAAGTATTCGGCGGGGCCGAACTTGAGGGCGAACTCAGCCAGCACGGTCGTCAGGAACATCAGTACGATGGCGCTGAACAGGCCGCCGAACACGCTGGAAATGGTGGATATGCCCAGCGCCTGGCCCGCCTTGCCCTGTTTGGCCATCGGGTAGCCGTCAAGCGTCGTCGCAAAGGACGATATGGTCCCGGGGATGCCCAGCAGGATTGCGGATATGGAACCGCCGAAGATCGATGAACAGTAGATGGCCGTCAGGAAAACCAGGCCCGTGGTGGCGCTCATGGTGTAGGTGATGGGCACCATCAGGGCAATGGCCATGTTGCCCGTCAGGCCGGGCAGCGCGCCGATGATCAGGCCCACCAGGGTGCCGAACACCAGGAAAAGGATGTTTTCCCAGGTGAACAGCGCCGCGAAGCCGGCGAGTATGTTTTGCAGCATAGCTTTTCACCTTTCCTCAATAGAATGGGGCCGGGAAGTGCACATTGAACACTTTCCAGAACACCAGGTACAGCACCACGGACATGACGACCGCCACGGGGATCAGGATCTTCCAGTTCCTGTAGCCCAAAAGGACGCTTGTCCCGACGATCAGGATGACGGTGGCCAGCACATAGCTGACGTACTGGAACACGAAATAGAAGACCACCAGCAGGCCTACCACGGCGGCGACCTTCAGGTATTTGCGCATGTCTTCCTTCGCATCGGTCTTTTTCGCCGCTGTTTTTCCGGCGGAAGCTTTCTTTTCCTTGATCAGGTTGAATATGCCCATCGCCAGGATGAGCGCGCCCAGAATGACAATGCCCCATCCGATGACCGTCGGCCAGAACTGGGATTTCTTTTTGATCTCAGCCGCGGTATACAGGATGATCCATGTGCCAAAGCCGATCGAGACGACGCCCAGGCCGATATCTTTTTTTGGCACAGTGCTTTCCTCCATTCAATGTTTTGGTCCGCTTCGGGAAAGGAAAGGGGGCGAAGGCTCCGCCCTCAAGGGGTGGCCTCCGCCCCCGGCATGTGTTCGCTTACTCTTCGTCCAGGAGGTAGTAGATGGCTTCCATGTTCGCGTAGTCGGTGGCCAGGAAGGCCTGGTAGTCGGCGGCGTTCATGTACATGATGGGGAAGCCGCTGTCGTTGAAAGCCTTGATGACGGCTTCGGATTCCATGGCCTGCTTCAGCGCGTCGGACAGGATGCCGATCACGTCTTCGGGGGTGCCGGCGGGCACGGCGAATCCGCGGTAGGCGCCGTACACAAAGTCATAGCCGCATTCAGCCATGGTGGGCACGTCCGGCAGGGCCTGGTGGCGTTCGCTGTTGCACACGGCCAGGGGGATGATCTTGCCTTCCTGGATCAGCGTCGCGGCGCCGCCGTAGGTGGTCAGGCCCACCTGGGCATGGCCGCCGGCCAGCTGCACCACCTGGTCGGCGGAGCCGTCGGTGTGCATGTAGGAGAAGGGGGTCAGGCCGAACTGTTCGGTCATGATCAGGCTGGCGATGTGGTGGGATGTGGAGAAGCCGGGGGTGGAGTTGGTCAGGGACTCCGCCTTGGCGGCGGCCATGAATTCATCCATATTGGTGATGCCGGAGTCAGCGCTGGCCACCACGATCTCGGGATCGAAGCAGAACTGGCCGATGGCGGCGGCGTCCTCAATGCCGAAATCGGTGTCGCCGGAAAGGATGTTGGTCACGAAGCTGGAGGTGAGTGCCAGCATCGTATAGCCGTCGGCGGGCTGGCCCAGGGCGTAGGTCTGGCCGATGATGGCGCCGCCGCCTTCACGGTCTTCCACGACCACCTGCTTTCCGAGGATCCTGGTCATTTCATCCGCGATGATGCGGCAGCACAGGTCCACGTTTCCGCCTGCCTTGAAGGGCACGACGATGGTCACTTCTTTCTCGGGGAAGGCCGCCATGGCGGTCCCCATCACAAAGGTCAGCATGAAGGCCAGCGCGAGGGCGATAACGGAACGCAGGGTCTTTTTCATGGTTCATCTTCCTTTCTTTCTCGTGCGGCGCATCGCCCGGATGATCCGGCGACGCGTACCGCGGGGAGTAATGGGGTGATAGGATAGCGGGTTCGTTTCTGTATTTACTATGTCATAATCCCCCCATTTTGTACAGTATTTATATTGAATGGATGTCATAAGGTTTGCTTATACAGGCCTCATCCCCGGGAGCGGATATACTGCAGCAGCCCTCCTGAGCGCAGCACCGCCCTTTCCCTTTCCGTCACGCTGAGCTTCACTTTTCTTTCGTATCCGGCACTCTCGTTGCGGATCACCACTTCTTCCCCCGCCCCGTCCCGCAAAAGGCCTTCAAGGACCAGCCGATCCCCCGGACGGAAGTCCGATTCGTCCGCGGTCTCCAGCGGCAGGATCCCGAAATTGATCAGGTTGGCCCGGTGGATGCGGGCGAAGCTCCGGGCAATGACCGCCCGGACGCCCAGGTAGCGGGGCATGAGGGCCGCGTGCTCCCGGCTGGACCCCTGGCCGTAATTCTCCCCCGCCACGATGACGGAAGGACCCATCTCCATAGCCCGCCGCCAGAAGTCCGGGTCCAGCCGTTCGAAGGCAGACCTGGAGACCGCCTCGATATTGGCGCGGTCAGCCACGTTCTTCGCGCCCGAGGGGGCGATCTCGTCGGTGGATACATTGTCCCCAAGGCGGAGGGACACCCGCAGGTCCAGCCTGTCCGGCAGCGCGTCCCCCAGGGGGATCTCTTTGATGTTGGGGCCCCGGACCACCTTTGCCCCGGGATCCGGCGCGCAGCGCAGGATCAGGCTGTCGTCCGTTTCATAGGTTTCCGGCTCCCTGATATCCTCAAGTTCCCGGGGATCGAACCCCTCCGCGCCCCAGGCGATGCGCCCGGCAAGGGCGGTGAAGGCCGCCGTTTCGGGCCCGGCCAGGTAAACGCCGGAATCCTTGGTGCCGCAGCGCCCGGGGAAATTGCGGTTCACCGTCCTCAGGGAAACGCCGCCGGTGCGCACCGCCTGGCCCATGCCCACGCAGGGACCGCAGCCGCATTCCAGAACCCGGGCTCCCGCCCGCACAAAGGCCTCCACCGCGCCGCTTTTCAAAAGCGCCAGGTAGTTCTGCCTTGTGCCCGGGGTCACCAGCAGGCTCACGGAATCCGCGATCCGGCGGCCCCGCAGGATGGCGGCCGCTTTCTCAAGGTCGCTGAAGGACGAATTGGTGCAGCTGCCGATGAACACCTGGTCCACGGGCGTGCCCGCGGCCTCCCGGACGGGCACCACGTTGTCCGGCCGGTGGGGCAGCGCTGCCATCGGCTCCACCCGGTCAAGGTCCAGGAGGAACACCCCATCATAGCGTGCGTCCGGGTCGGCCTCCAGGGGAACGAAGTCCCCTTCCCGCCCCTGGGCGCGCATGAACCGGTGCGCCTCCCCGTCCGCCGGGCAGACGGCGGTGGTGGCGCCGGTCTCCACCGCCAGGTTCGCAAGCGTCATGCGCTCCGGCACGCTGAAGGCGGCGAGTCCTTCGCCCCCGAACTCAAAGGCGACTCCCAGGCCGCCCTTTACCCCGAATTCCTTCAGGATGCACAGCGCTGCGTCCTTCGCGTTGACGCCCGGACGCAGCCGGCCCCGAAGGTCGATCTTCACCACCCGGGGCATGGCTACCTCCAGGGGCTGCCCGGCCATCACCGCGGCCACGTCCAGCCCGCCCGCGCCGATCCCGATCATCCCAAGCGCCCCGGCGCTGGGGGTGTGGCTGTCCGTGCCCACCACCATTTTCCCCGGCACGGCAAAGCGGGCCAGGTGCACGCTGTGGCAGATGCCGTTGCCGGCCCGGGACAGAACGATGCCGTACTTCCGCGCTACGCTTGCAAGGTAAGCGTGGTCGTCCGGGTTCCGGTGGTCGGTGTACAGCAGGTTGTGGTCCAGGTAGCTTACGGATAGCTCCGTGCGCACCTTTTCAAGCCCCAGGCTTTCAAAAGCCAGGTACGCAAGCATGCCCAGGGCGTCCTGGGTCAGCGTCTGCTCCACCCTCAACTCCAAAGGCGCGCCCGGGGTCATATCGCCCGACAGGATATGCCGGCTGAGGATCTTTTCAACAAGGTTCATTTTCCGCCCCTTCCCCCGCGTTCAGCAGGCCGCCGGAAAGCAGCACCCGCGCCTCGTGGCCGTTCAGGTCCGTATGGCATGGGATGCTTATCCCCCGGGTCTCGTTCAGGACCGTGATATGGCCGGTGCGTATCCCCTCGTGGATCCCGCGAAGGCGCAGCGTGTCCCCCTCGCTGAGCGCCTCCAGGTCCTCCGCCCGGTCAAACAGCAGCGGCAGGATGCCGTAGTTGATCAGGTTTGCCCGGTGGATGCGATGCATGGAGACCGCCAGCACGGCCCGGACCCCCAGGGCCAGGCAGCCTGCAGCCGCGTGCTCCCGGGAAGAGCCCTGGGCATAGTCTGATCCCGCGGCGATGGCGCTTTCCTTCAGGTCCGCGGCCCTGCGTGCAAACCCCGGATCCCTGTAATGGAACAGGTACCCGGCCAGGGCCGGGATGTTGGCCCTGAGCGAAAGCGCTTCCGGCACCGCCGGAACGATATCGTCCGTGCTGATCCCGTCGCCGGCCTTCAGGGAAACGGGCAGGAGCATCCCGTCCGGCAGCGGCCTGCCCCGGGGAATGGGGCGGATCTTTTCCGTATATACAGGACGGAGGCCCTCCTCCCGGTCCAGGTCGAAACGGATATAGGCGGACGGATCGCTTTCCGTTTCCCCCGGCGCTTTGATGCCCTCCAGCTCCCGGGGGTCCATCAGTTCGGATACGTCCGCCAGCCTCCCCAGGACCGCCGAGGCGGCCGCGGTCAGCGGTCCCGCCAAATAGATCCGGGCGTCCTTCGTGCCGGCGCGGCCCGGAAAGTTGCGGTTGGTGGTGCGCAGCACGTTTGTCCCGGCCGCCGGCGCCTGGCCGATGCCCATGCAAGGCCCGCACCCGCTTTCAAGCAGCCGTCCCCCGGCGGAAAGGATCACGTCAAGCCAGCCGTCGCGCATCAGCTGGCGGTACACCTTCCGGGAGCCGCAGGATACCAGCAGCTCCGTATCGGGCGAAACGCGGCGGCCCTTCAGCACCCGCGCGGCCTGCGCCAGGCTCACGTAATCCCCGTTGGCGCAGCTGCCGATGAATACCTGGGAAAAGGGAACTTTCCCGGCTTCCCGCAGGGGAACGCCCCTGTCCGGCTGGCCCGGCAGGGCAACCATTGGCTCCACACCCCCAAGGTCCAGGCGGACTTCCCCGCTCCCCGCGGCCCCCGCGTCGGCGGCCATGGACCTGAAGTCCTTTTCCCGCCCATGGCCTTTGAGCCACGCGTGCACCTGGGCGTCGGCGGGAAAAACAGATGCGGTCGCGCCCATCTCCGCCCCCAGGTTGCACAGGGTCTGCCTCTGGGGCACGGTGAGCGTCTGAGCGCCTTCCCCACAGTACTCCAGCACGGCGTTGACCGCGCCTTTGATCGTCAGCCGGGACAAAAGCGCCAGCGCCGCGTCCATGGCGCCGACGCCGGGCCTGAGCCTGCCCATCAGCCGGACGGTGATCACCCGGGGCACACGGAGGGGGAAGGGACGCCCGGTCATGGCGGCGGCCACCTCCATCCCCCCCAAGCCGATGCCCAGCATGCCCAAAGCGCCGCAGGACGCCGTGTGGCTGTCCGCGCCGATGAGCAGCATGCCGGGTTTTGCGATATCCTCCGCGTAAAGCGTATGGCAGATGCCGCTCCCGGCCCGGGCGTAGCGGAGTCCAAAGGCCCTGGCGCAGCTTTTCACAAAGGCCTGGTCGCCGGCGGTCTGGGGATCCGTGCCCACCAGGTTATGGTCCGTGAACACCGCCGGCGCCTCCACGCCCGCCCGGCGCATGCCCATGGTGTCGTAGGCCATCAGCGCCAGGATGCCGGACATATCATGAAAAAGGACGCTGTCCACTCGCACACCGCACAGCGTCCCCGCCTCCGCATTTCCGGAGACCAGGTGCGCCCGCAGCAGTTTTTCAGTCAGGGTCAGAGGAGCGGTCACGTTCATTCCCCCCAACATATCTTGATCTTTGTTTTTATTCTAAGAAAATCAGCTTCATGTGTACAATATCAATCTTGAATCAGGGGATAACTTTGTATTATAATATAGGTAATTTTTTTACCGCACGATATCTCCGAACAGGAAAGGAAGGCCGCGCCATGCGTTTGTCCACCATCCGGTATGTCATATGCATCGCTGAAACAGGCAGCTTCACCCAGGCCGCCTCCCAGCTTTTCGTAAGTCAGCCGGCCCTGAGCCAGGCGATCCAGCGCTTCGAGCAGGAGATCGGCCAGCCGCTGTTCATCCGCGAAAAAAACCGCCTCCGGCTTACGGAGGCGGGGCAGATCGTGGTGGACGAGGGCCGCAAGATGCTGGACATCGAGCGGCATGCCTACGCCCGCCTGGACGACCTGAAGGAGATCAAGCCCAGGATCGTCCACATCGGCAGCGCGTCAACTTACCAGCGCTTTTTCCTTGCGGAGACGCTGACACGCCTGCAGATCCTGTATCCTGACATCCATATCCACATTCGCGACGGCTTCAGCCACAGCCTGAACGGCATGGTGGAATCCGGCGAGATCGAATATGCCCTGGCCTTCGAGCCCTTCGGAGGCCAGGTCAAGGCCTGCCCCATCGTCCGGGAAGAGGTATTCCTGGCCGTTCCGCCCGCCTCCGGCCTGCTAAGCCGCCTCTCCTCCGTTCCCGACGAGGATTCCGAATACCCTGTGGCCGACCTTGGCCTGTGCAGGAACGAGCCTTTCATATTATATCCCGACACCCGGCGCATGCAGTCCGTGCTGATGGCGGAGACCGGACGGGCCGGCTTCACCCCCAGCGGCGCGATCACCGGATACTCCACCGAGGTCGCCAACGCCATGGTCTTCCAGGGACTGGGCCTGGCCTTCGTGCCCGCCGTGACAGCGCTGATGTGCCCCCGGGAGGTCCGTCCCCGGTATTTCCGCCTGCGTCCCGGCGGTTATTTCCGGATGCTGGCCCTCATCAGCCGCAGCCAGGACGACCAGGACGACATTTCCGACACCCTGGTGCGTCTTTTGCGGGAACATGTGATGAAAATGCTGACCCGCCGGGCGTTCTCGGGCGATCCGATGCGCACCGGGATCCGCAGGCCCTGATCCTGCCTGCCGCGGGTGAAAAACAACGGATCGGGCGTGGCTCCCGCGGCCCGCGCGGCCCGGGAAGAATACGGCAGGCGCTTCGCCCCCGGGGCTTACGCACGACACGATTGAATACGTTTCAGACACGACCCGGGGAGGGTATCATACGGAACGCCTCCTGATCAAAATCCGAAGGAACGGTGTGTACGTGTCTTTTGACCGGAATTGAAAGGTGCCCCGGCGGGGTGTTCGCCGAAAACGAAAGCGGATCCGTCTGCCAGGGAATATCGCCGGGCAAACTCCCGGGCGGCGGCATACGACGGAACTGCCCCGGGAAACAGCGCGCTGTTTCCCGGGGCAGTTCCTTTCGTTTTTCGGGCGCATTGCCCGCGTTCACTCCTCCACGGCAATATATCCGTTGTCTTCCGCCCATTCCACCCACGGGCTGCCCGCGGGTACCCGGAGCTCCATGCCGGGATCAAAGGCATCTTCGTCGATCATCTGTACTCCGTCCGGGATGCGGATGGCGGTGACATTGGGCAGACCTGTGAACGCGCCGGACTCGATGACGATGAGCTGGGCAGGCAGGGTCAGGACGTTTTCGGCCTGGGAACCGAAGCGGATGGCGGCGTTGATGAGGGAATCGTTTTCTTCGCCGATGTCTATCTGCGTCCAATCGTTTTCCGTGCCGGCATAGAAGACGTCCGTCAGACTGTCGCAATTCATAAAGGCGCCGAACCCGATGAAGTACACACCGGCTGGAACGGTGACCTCTTCCAGGTGCCTGCAGGATATGAACAGAAAGTCCGGGATCACCGTTATGCCCGCGGGAAGCGTCACGCTGCTTAGAAGGGAGCAGTGCGCGAACGCCTCATTGTAGATATCGGTGACGCCGTCGGGGATATCCAGCGAGGTAACAGATGAACCGTAGAAAGCGCCTTCTCCGATACAGGTCACCGTATCCGGGATCACGACTGATCTCAGCCCGTTCGAAGCCTTGATCAGGGTGGTGATGTCCTTATCGTAAAGCACATTATCGACCGACGTATAGAACGGATTGTCCGCCGCCACGGTCAGGCTGTTCAGGGATGGGGTAGAGTACATGAAAGTGCCGTAAGGAACATAGTCAAGACTTGCGGGAATGGAAATACCGGTCAGACGATTGCAGCCGCTGAAGGCATTATGATCAAAAGACGTCACGCCCTCAGGGATGGCCAGGCTTTCCTTGGCTGGCGGGCATATCAGCAGCATGGTGACGTCTTTGTCATAAATGCTGCCGTCGACAGCCGTATAGACCCGGTTGTCGGCGTCCACGGTGAAAGCTTCCAGATCGTTACATTCAAGGAAAGCCCCGGACCCGATATCCGACACCGACGCGGGAAGATGGACCGCAGTCAGATAATAGTTGCAGTCAAAAGCATATTCACCGATGGAGACGACCTGATCTCCCAGGGTGACAGATTCCGCGCTGCTGCCGTAGAAGGCATAATTGCCGATCCGGGTGACGCCGTCTCCGATGACGATCGATCGGATCTGATGCCGCTCCTGATACCAGGGGGCGTTGATCTCTGTCCAGGTATTGTTCCAGGAATAATCCTCCATCTCGCCGCTGCCCGAAATGGTAAGCACACCGTCCTCCAGCGACCAGGACGGGCCGGGTACCGCTTCCAGGGTCACCTCCGCAATACCGTCCGACAGGAAACGCACCGCGTAATAATAGGTGACGCCCGCTTCCACTTTCCGGACAATGGAGAAGCCGCCCTGCCCGCCGACGTTGTCATCGGATGCCAGCAGGATCTCCTCCCCGTTCTGATCGACATACATCTCGCAGACCACATCCGCGTCGCCGGCGGAGAAGAAGAGGAGGTTCCCGCCCTCTTCCGGAGTATAGGAGAACCAGGCCGACTGGCCTGCCTCCATATGCAGGAAGACGAAATCGTCCGGAACGATGGGGGTCTTGTCGGCCCGCATACAATTTATGTTCAATCCGGCGAGGGAATCGTCGTCCGTTCCGGCGACGATAAGGCTCCATTCGGAGGGAGAGCCGCCATAGGTGACGTAATCCAGGCCGGTACAGCCCGCGAAAGCGTCGTCTCCGATCTGCGTGACCGTGCGGGGAATAACAACTGTTTCAAGGCCGGCACAGTCATTGAAGGCGCCCTCCCCGATAGTGGTCACACCCTTGGGGATCGTGATGTTCGACACTCCGGCGCAGCCGCTGAAAGCATAGTCATTGACGATCTGAAGCGTCTGCGGAAGGCAGACCTCGGTCACCAGGGAAAAGCCGTCGAATGCATGGTCACACAGAGCGGTGATCGATCCGGTGATGTCCACCACGGTCGCGACGGATGCAAACTCCGCCCAGGGGCGCTCCGCCGGCAGGGGACCTTTTCCATGGATGCTCAGCACCCCGTCCTCGCATGTGAACAGCACCACGTCCGGCCCATACATCTCGTTGAAGCCCTCGCAGACTTCCTGCCACCGGGGGACGGCTGCCTCCAAAAGATCCGCGGCGGCATACGACTCCAGCTGCCACAGGATCGGGGAATCCTCCAGATCCATCGGATTTCCCAGCAGATACACCTTGTCCACCACACAGTGTCCGTTCTCCCGGAGCATGGCGTAGGTGCCCACCGCCCGCTCGTCCGTCATGGCCAGCATACCGGCGATCGTGGACTCATCCTCCTCATACCCGGGCGTGGGGCGGGTCCACAGGTCATAGATCATGGTCAGCATGGCTGTGGTCCTGGCGTCATAGACGTCGGGGATCACAGTCACGTTGTCGCTGGCCACGGTCACATAGTCGTTGCCGGCCGGACCCACCGGGAAAGCCAGCGCGCCCCATTCGTCCGCAAGGCCGGAAAAACCGCCGCCGAAACCCTGATACCCCTGGCCCATGAAGAAGGCGCACCGGCCCTGCAGCCATGCCTGATTATACCAGTCCCAGCTGGAATTCTCCGGCTGGGGCATGGAATAGTCGGCCCAGACAGACCGCGCCCAATCCAGGGCCTGGACGGTTGCCGACGACTGGCTGACGGACGTTGGCACCAGCTCCCCGTATTCGTTCTCGGCGAAAAAACTCCCGCCGTTGGCAAAAACGGCAATGCGGTAAAAATCGGAGCTGCTGCCGGTCATGCCGAATACGTCGAGAATACCGTCATTGTCAATGTCGCGCTGCACCTGCTGCAGGACGGACGTAAAGCTGCTCCAGGTCCAATTGCCGGCATCCTGCAGGTCATACAGTTCGTTCCAGTCGATGCCGGCCTCGTTCAGCACACGTTTGTTGAAATAGAGCATCTGGCGGGGTTCCGTCTTTCCGACGGAGACACCGTAGGTACTGCTGCCCACGGTGGTCATGTCCACGGTCCCGCTGTTCCAGTGACCGTCCGTCAGGTCGACCAGGCCGGTATTCCAGTCAGCGACAGCTCCGCTGCCGGTGACCTGGGCGAGGAAATCCGCAGGGATCAGATAGATCCGCAAACTGCCGTCCGGATCCTCCGCGAAGTCGGCAAAGTCTTCGGCAATGGAGCCCCAGTCCGACATGGCTGCCTGTACGATATGGCAGTTGTAAGTGGACATGATCCAGTCACGGTACTCGTACAGGGCCGCTTCCTCAGCCGTGGGATCATCCGAGCGGATATCGGAACTGGCGGAAAAAAAGTCCTGGATATAGACGGTCCTTCCGCCGAAGTCATAGGCCGTCCCGGTGTCGGGATCGATCTTTACCGCGGGATAGCCCGCCGGCGTTCCGTCCGCCATGCCGGGACCGCCCGCGGCCAGGCATATGACGCAAAAGACCCACAGCGCGATGATCCGTTTCATATTAATACCCCCTAATCTTACATTGACAGATGTGTCCTGAAACAGAACTTTCAAACTTTTATTCCCGATAAGAGAGTCGAGTTTGTGAAAAGGCGTACTCACATGATGTCTGAACGCCGGTGAAGGCAAGAAAAACCTCCGTCGGACAGGCCGGCGCCGGATGTCACAGGAAAAGTATAACAAGACACGCGGTCCTGTGTCAACGGGAAAATGCCGCATTCCACAGCTTTGTATGGAATGGATTTCATCACTTTTTCAAGGCAGTCATCATAGGCACAGTTACGACGTCTGCCGGCTGCAGACAGATTGCCGTCCGTGGACTTAAGGACATCCAATACGATATGTCGGACAGCAAAAACAGGTCATAATACGAGCAGGCTCTTGATCTACCTGCAGGCCGTGACGGCATCCCGATCCGAAATACTGAATGCCCCGATATAAAAATCCCGATCCATGAGCCGTCGACCTCTGGTCCCGGCTTCAGGGATCGGGATTATTTTCATTTTGGCGTTGTATTGGACCAGGACAGCATTTTTTCGCCGGGCAAAGGCCGCGGGGCCCAAGAAACTCCCAAAGCCCCCGGGCCTGCGGTAACCTTTTCCGCGTTTCTTACTTTTCCCCATCTCCTTCCGTGTCCGTCCGGTCACGGAGGAGCTTTTTGGCCCTTCGTTTGGCGGTCAGCTCGTTCAGCCGGTGAACGCGGCCGGCCACGCGGTTGCCCAGGAGCGCCTTGCTCTTGTGCTGGTCCAACAGCGCCCTGACGCCCAGGGCCGCCGGTATGGCCGCCGGCAGGCCCCCGACCGCCCCGGCCAGCGCGCCTACGCCCATGGCCGCGCCGGTCTTGGCCATGCGGAACACCGTGTTCTGCATGGCCGCCTTCTGGCTCTTCTTGCCCATGATCACCTTGGCCTGCTCGGTAACGGCGATCACCGCGAAGGGAAGGGCGGTGGAGACCACGTCGGTCACCTCGCCGAGCAGTCCGGTGTCCTCCATCAGCCCCAGGTCCACCGCCATTTCGTCGGCATAGGTCAGCCCGGTGGTCAGGGTGTCCACCAGGGTGTCGTGCTGGCGTTTTTTATATTTTTTTACCAGGGCCCGGTAACTGGCCGGCGCCGTGGCGGACCGGGGAACTTCCTTCCGGGCGGGGAGGTTTTCCGCGCTTACCAGGGACCGATCCTCCCGTTTTTCGAAGACCGGCGCCTGTGTGTTTTCGCCCGTATCCTGCATGCGCTGCGCTTCCCGCGTGCGCTGCCCGTCCTGTTCGCGCTGCTCCTTAGCCATGTTTTTTCTCCTTGCAATCAGCGCCGGCGAAGGCATAAAAAGCCTTCCCGATGCTTTCATTCCGCATACCGCAGGTACGTTTCCATCATGCGAAGGGCGTCTTTGTCCTGGGTGCCGTGGCATTCGCAGATCAGTATCCCGTGATAGCCGCGCCTGGCAAGCAGCGGCATCAAAAGCCTGTAGTCCGGCCCGTATCCCTCTTCGTCAAAGGTCCGGTGGCGCCTTTCGCCGCCGGCGGAATATTCTATGGCCGAGAAATGCATATGCATCCCCCGGGCCCGCCCAACGCCCAGGACCTCCTCCGTCCTGTCCAGGATCCTTTCGAAAGCCCCGGCGCTGTCCACGCCGCCCCGTGAAAGCGCGTGAAGGTGCGCAAAATCCACGCAGGGGATCAGTCTTTCATCCGTCAGGCACAGGTCCAGGATCTCCTCCAGGTCCCCCACCTGCCCGGGCCGGCCCATGGTCTCGGGACACAGCCGTGCGTCTCCAAGTCCCTCCCCGTCCAGGATGGAAAGGGTCTCCTTCAGTCCTTCCCGGATCAGCCGTATGGCTTCCTGCCGTTCCTGCTTCATGCCGCTGCCCGCGTGCACCACGATCTCCCTGCCGCCGCAGGAAAGGAGCGCTTCGGCGGTATCCTTCAGGTAGCCGAAAGAGCGGAGGCGCTTTGCCATGTCGGGATTGGCCAGGTTCACGTAATAGGGCGCGTGGGCGGACAGCGTCACGCCGTTTTTTTCCGCCGCGGCCCTGAGGGCGGGGGCGGACTCCTTTCTGAGGTAAACGCCCCGCCCGAAAGCCATTTCCCAGGCGTCCAGACCCATGCCGGCGTACCAGGCCGCCGCCTCGGGCGCGCCGCGGCGCCCGGAAGCGTTGAACGCATCGCTCTGTCCGGCGGGGCCGAAACGCACCCGCTCCCCGCTTTTCACGTCCATTCTCCTCCCGGAAGCACCTTTTTCAGGTACGTGCCGGTGCAGCTTGAGCCGTTTGCGGCCACCTCCTCCGGGGTGCCCTCGGCCACCACCTCGCCGCCCCCGTCCCCGCCCTCGGGGCCCAGGTCGATGATGTGGTCGGCCATCTTGATCACGTCCAGGTTGTGTTCGATGACAAGAACGGTATTCCCCGCGTCGGTCAGGCGCTGCAGCACCCTGCCCAGGCGGTTCACGTCGTCAGCGTGCAGGCCGGTGGTGGGCTCGTCCAACAGGATCATCGTCCTGCCGGTGGCCTTCCGCGAAAGTTCCGTGGCCAGCTTCACCCGCTGGGCCTCGCCGCCGGACAGCGTGGTGCTGCTCTGCCCCAGGTGCATATAGCCGAGGCCCACGTCAAAAAGCGTACGCAGCTTGGTCATGATCCGCGGCTGGTTCTCAAACAGCTTCAGGGCCTCCTCCACCGTCATATCCAGGACGTCGGCGATGTTTTTGTCCCGGTATTTCACTTCCAGGGTCTCCCGGTTGTACCTCCGGCCGCCGCACACCTCGCAGGGCACATACAGGTCCGGCAGGAAGTTCATCTCAATACGGATCAGGCCGTCGCCGCCGCAGGCCTCGCAGCGGCCGCCCTTGACGTTGAAGGAAAAGCGGTTCTCCTGGTATCCCCGCACCTTCGCTTCCGCCGTCTGGGCGAACACCTTGCGTATCAGGTCGAAAAGTCCCGTGTAGGTGGCGGGATTGCTCCGGGGAGAGCGCCCGATGGGGCTCTGGTCGATGGCGATGATCTTGTCCAGCTGCTCGCAGCCGTCCACCCGGTCATAATCCGCCCTGCGCATATGGGCCCGGTTGAGCACATGGGCCAGGTGGCCGTACAGGATGCTGTTCACCAGGCTGCTCTTGCCGCTGCCGGATACGCCGGTGACGCAGCACATGACCCCCAGGGGAAACCGCACGTCGATATTTTTCAGGTTATGTTCCCTGGCGCCAACCACCGTCAGCCAGCCTCTGGGGACGCGCCGTTTTTTCGGCACGGGGATGCGCATGCGCCCGCTCAGGTAAGCCCCGGTGATGCTCTCGGCACAGGCCGCCACGTCCTCCACGCTGCCCTGGGCCACGATGCGGCCCCCGTGCTCCCCGGCTCCCGGCCCGATGTCCACCAGCCAGTCGGCGCTGCGCAGCGTTTCCTCGTCGTGCTCCACCACGATCAGGGTGTTTCCCAGGTCCCTCAGGCGGCGCATGGTGGCCAGCAGCTTTCCGTTGTCCCGCTGGTGCAGTCCGATGGACGGCTCGTCCAGCACATACAAAACGCCCATCAGGCCGCTGCCGATCTGGCTTGCCAGGCGGATGCGCTGGGCCTCGCCGCCGGACAGGGTCGCCGCGCCCCGGCTGAGGGTCAGGTATTCCAGGCCCACGTCCCGGAGAAATCCCAGCTTGGAGTTCATTTCCTTCAGGATCTGGTCCGCCACCACCCGGTGGGTGGGCGACAGGACCAGGCCGTTCATAAATTCCATGCAGGCGCGGATGTTCATATCGCACACCTGGGAGATATTCTTCCCGCCGACGGTGACCGCCAGCACCTCGCGGCGCAGCCGCCGCCCCCCGCAGTCCGGGCAGGGCTCGGTGGTCATATACGCCTCATAGGCTTCCTTCATGCCCTCGCTGCCCGTTTCCCGGTAGCGCCTCTCCAGGGACGGGATCACGCCTTCAAAATCGGTCTGGTACCTGCTGCCGCTGCCGCCTTCCCCAAAGCGCACGGGGAACTTTTCCCCCTGGGTGCCGTACAGGATCAGCCGCCGGGCCTGTTCGCTCAGCTTTTCAAAGGGGGTGTCCATGGAAAAGCCGTAATGCTCCGCCATGGCGCTGAACATCGTGTGCGCCGTGGATCCCTTATCCCCGCTGTTCCAGCCCATGCATTTGACGGCGCCGTCGTTCAGGCTGAGGGCGCTGTCGCTGATGACCAGGTCCTCGGACACCTTCATCCTTTCCCCCAGGCCCGCGCAGGCGGGGCAGGCGCCGTAAGGCGAGTTGAAGGAAAACATCCGGGGGGACAGCTCCTCGATGTTGATGCCGCACTCCGGGCAGGCGTAGTTCTGGGAATAAAGCTGTTCCCTGCCGCTGTCCGCCTCCCTGACGACCATAAGCCCACCGGACTGCTTCAGCGCCGTTTCCACGCTGTCCGTCAGCCGCTGGGATATGCCTTCCCGGACCACGATGCGGTCCACCACGATGTCGATCGAGTGTTTTTTCTGCTTGTCCAGTTCGGGGACCTCGTCCAGGTCATAGATCTCCCCGTCCGCCCGCACCCGGGCGAAGCCGTTCCTGCGGGCGTCCTCCAGCACCTTCGCCTGGGTCCCCTTTTTGCCCCGGACCACCGGGCTCATCACATATATCCTCGTCCCCTCGGGCAGGGCCATCACGGCGTCGGTCATCTCGTCCACCGACTGCCGGCGGATCTCCCTGCCGCAGTTGGGGCAGTGGGGCACGCCCACCCGGGCGTACATCAGCCTTAAATGGTCATAGATCTCCGTCACCGTGCCCACGGTGGACCGGGGATTGCGGGCGGTGGTCTTCTGGTCGATGGATATGGCCGGGCTGAGCCCGTCGATCAGGTCCACGTCCGGCTTGTCCATCTGCCCCAGGAACTGCCGGGCATAGCTGGACATGCTCTCCACATACCGCCGCTGGCCCTCGGCGTAAATGGTATCAAAGGCCAGGGAGGACTTGCCGGAGCCCGAAAGCCCGGTAAAGACCACCAGCTTGTTCCTGGGGATGTCCAGGTCCACGTTCTTCAAGTTATGCTGCCGCGCCCCGCGCACAATGATCCTGTCCTGCATGGATACTCCTGAATTTCGCTTTTCCGCCCCACGGGCGGTCAATCCATTATACCATATCCCGCGTCGTAAACAAGCGCAACTTGCTTCTTTTTTGCGTCTTTTTACGTTTTAGGCAGGCACCCGCCTCCTTCCCGCATGTCATAGCCGGCGGCCGGCTGCTTCCCGTCTGCGTCTTTTTTACGTTTTGGACAGGTACCCGCCCCCTCCCCCTTCCCGACCGTGTTCCCCGCATTGACGGCCGTTCCGGGATATGATATCTTAAGGTCAAAAAAAAGCCGCGTCGATCCGCGGCACAGGAGAGAGGGATCATCATGAAAGACGTTTTTGAAGCCATCCGTTCCAGGTCCTCCACCCGGGGGTATACCGACGAAAAGCTGACCGCGGAGGAACTGGAAGCCATCCTGCGTGCCGGCCTGGAGGCACCCACCGCCGCCAACCGGCAGGAGATCCGATTCACGGTCCTTTCAAAGGACAGCCCGGCCCTGAAACTGGTCCGGGAGGCCTTCGAGGAGGAACTGGAAAAAACCCCTGAAAACAGTTTCTATTACGGTGCGCCCACCGTCGTCATCCTCAGTGCCCCCGCAGCCTTTGCCTGGAGCCCCGTGGACGCGGGCATCGCGGTGCAGAACATGGCCCTGGCCGCCGAAGGCCTGGGGCTCGGCAGCCTGATCATCGGCTGCATCCGCCGCTGCATGGAAGGCAAACGCGCCGAAGAGCTTGCGAAGGCCCTCCGCTTTGAGGACGGCTTTGTGTACCAGGTGGCCATCGCCGTGGGCCATAAGGCCACGGAAAAGGCGCCCCACACCTACCGGCGGGACGACCAGGTCACGATCCTTTGATCCGCTTCACTCCCCCAGGAGATACCTGAATATCTGCCCCGCCACAGGCGCGGCCACGCTCCCTCCGCCGCCGGCGTCCTCCACCAGGACCACCACGGCCCAGGGGGCGTTTTCCTCGTCGATAAACCCGACGAACCAGGCGTTGGTGTTTTCCCTCCCGTCGATCTCGGCGCTGCCGGTCTTGCCGCAGATCCGGTGCCCGGGCACGGCGGCCCGGGAACCCGTGCCGGAAACGACCGCCTGGTACATCAGTTCACGCACCGTCCGCGCCACAGCCGGCTCCAGGACGCGCCTGAACGCCGCGGACGAGAAGGATACGGTCTCCCGCCCGTCAGGGGCTGTCACGCTCTGCAAAAGCCGAGGTTCCATGACAGTGCCGTCGTTCGCCGCGGCGCAGGCCGAAAGCAGCACCTGCATCGGCGTGCACAAAAGGGCGCTCTGCCCGATGCCGGTCATGGCCACCTCCCGGTCCGTCCTGTTGTCCGATGGATAGGAGGAATTCTCCACCACCATGTCACGGAAGAGGAAATTGTAATTGTAGCCGAATTTTTCGGCCTCGCCCCGCAGCCGCCGGTCGTTCAGCTCCAGCGCCGCCCGGGCAAAGGTGTTGTTGCAGCTGACCCGGAACGCCCTTTCTAGCCCCAGGTCGCCGTGCTGCGTCACCACCTGCCTTTCCAGGTCCGTCCCGGCGTCGGTGATCAGGTGTCCGCCCACCGTCAGCTGCCCGTCGCAGTTCCAGCGCCTGTCAAGGGCGTCCGGAAAGGCTTCCAGCATCGCCGAAAGCGTGATGATCTTGAAGGTGGAGCCCGGCGCGTACATGCCCTGCACGGCACGGTTGAAAAACGGATGCCCCGGGTCCGTTTTGACGCTTACGGTCACGTTTGCCGGATCGAAATCGGGAAAGGAGCATTCAGCCAGCACCGCGCCGGTCCGGTAGTTCATCACGATGACCGCGCCTTTTTTGCCTGCCGGGAACCATCCGAGGATGTTCGCGCTCAGGGCCGAATCCACCGTCAGGCGCACGTCGCTTCCCCGCCGTCCGGTCCCGTACAGGACGCTTTTGACCTCTTCGCCGAAGGGCTGGTCAAAGCCGTAAAGGTAGAAGCTCATAAAGCTTTCCACCCCGTTGGCCACGTTGCCGTCCCGGTCCCCCAGCACGTGAACCGTGGCGCGGCGCACCGCTTCGTCGCTGTGGTACACCCTTTCTTCGCCGAAGGTGGAAGCAAGGACCACGCCGCGGGTGTCCAGCACCGCCCCTTCCGTGACCTCCCGCTTCATCTGCCGGGCGTACGCATTGGAGGAAAAGGAAAACCAGCGCCTGCCGTTCACGGCCAGGTTCCACGCGCCCCACGCCCCCAGCAGGAGGAACAGGGCGCACATCAGTGGGATCACCCTGCGGATATTCCCGCGCATCCGTTTCACACCCCCGCGCCCCCTTCCCCGCCGAGGCCCGCCAGGGTTCTGTCCCGCCTGACGCCGGCCTGCACCCGGGCCGCCACGCCCTGCAGCAGCCCGATGACGCACAGGGAGGACAGCAGGGACGTGCCGCCGTAGCTGATCAGCGGCAGGGTGACGCCGGTCAGCGGGATCAGCTTGATGTTGCCGCCGACGATTACAAAGGTCTGCAGGCCGATCTGCGCGCTGCAGCCCACCGCAAGAAGGGTATCGAACACAGTATCCGCCCGGTGGGCGATCATCAGGCCCCGCAGCACCACCGCCAGATACAGCCCAAGCACCAGCAGCCCGAATATGCCGCCGAATTCGTTCAGGATGATGGTGAACGCAAAGTCATTGTAATAATAGGGGATCGTCGACGCGTTCCCCAGCCCCAGGCCGGTGCCCCACGCGCCGCCGTTGGCCATGGCGATCAGGCCCTGGACGATCTGGTACCCGTCCCCGGCGGGATCCGCCCAGGGATCCAGCCAGATGGCCACCCGCCGCCGGACGTGGGCGAATTCATGATATCCGAACACCGCGGCGCCCGCGCCGCCCGCCAGCCCGATCCCCACCAGGGTGACGGAACCGGTGGATACATACATCATGATCAGCGTCACGCCGTAATAGATCAGCGCCGTTCCCAGGTCCTTCTGCAGCATCAGGATGATCAGGCAGCAGCCGGCATAGATCCCGCTGAGGATCAGCTTGCGCCGGGAGAGGAAATAGGCCAGCACGCACAAAAGGGCCAGCTTGACCACTTCCGACGGCTGGAAGGTGACCCCCGCCAGGGATATCCAGTTTTTCGCGCCGTTGGTCTCGTGGCCGAACAGCACCGGCAGCAGGAGCAGCGCCAGGCTGCCCGCCATGATCACCGGCGCAAAAAAGCCCCATTTCTTGGCGTACCTCACAAACAGGATGCATATCACCATGCAGCCCATGCCGATCAGGAAATTCAGGGACTGGGTCAGTCCGCGCCCGCTGTCAAAACGGTAAAGGATCACGATCCCCACGCAGCACAAAAACATCGTCAGGCTGAGCAGCAGCCGGTCCGAAGGAAATCTGCCCCCGATGACCACCGTGATCAGCCACACCGCGGCGCTCAGGCCCACCGACATCGCCGCCGCCGTCAGGTCCCCCGTCTTCACAAACAGCAGGAGGAAGCATAAAAAGGTAAAGGCCATGGTCAGGCCCGTCAGGCCCATGGTCCGCGTCCGCCGCGTCCTTTTCCCCTTACTCCTGTGTTTCATCTTCCCCTCCGTCATCCATGGCCCTCCCGGACGGCACCGGCGCCACCCCGCGGAAAGGATCCTCCGGTTCCTCAGCGCCGAATTCATCCCCCCAGGACCAATCCTCTCCCGGGTTCTCGCCGGCGTGTTTCTCCGGCAGGGGCACCACCCGGGCCCACCCGTCCGCGCCGGGCACCACTTCCGCCGGGGGATCGTACCCGTCCCCGAAAACGCCCCGGGCCGGCGCGTCCACATTTTTGAGCAGTTTCAGCACAAGCGACGCCGACCCGATCTTCAGGCGGCTGTCCCGTCCCGCGCATGCCCGGGACGAGACAGGCTCCCCGTTCAGGAGGATCTTCGCCCCCCGGGCCGGAATGATCATCAGGCCCTTCCCGTCCGCAAAGCGGATATCTGCGTGCAGGCGCTTTACGCCGTGCCCGATCACCCGGATATCGCAGCGCCTGGCGGAGCCGATCGTCCCCTCCCGGGGAACAGGGTAACGCTTCAGGCTGTCCTCATCCACCAGTTCGCCCACGGTACCGGCGTCGGGCAGGTTTTTCTTTTCTTTTTTCCACTGCCGCTGGTCCCGCCTCATCCACAGGACCGTCAGCAGAAAATACAGCGCCGCGATCAGGACGAACACATACCGCATGGCCCTGGACAGCAGCCGGAACGCCTCCTGAGACATGGCCCCTCCCTTTAAACACCTGTCATATAAATGCAGTATACCATAGTTTGCCCCCTGAAACCACATGCCGCGCTCCCGAACAAAAAATTTTCAAAAGGGGTTGACACGGCAGGTACCCTTGAGTATAATACCTTATGTCGCCTGTGAGCAAGGCAATGGATGCCTCGGGGTGTAGCGCAGTCTGGTAGCGCACGTGCTTTGGGAGCATGGGGCCGGGGGTTCAAATCCCTTCACCCCGACCATTTTTTTGTCAGGGTGTGCACATGGCCCCGTGGTCAAGCGGTTAAGACATCGCCCTTTCACGGCGGTAACTCGGGTCCGAATCCCGACGGGGTCACCATTTTCCTCTCACCTGCCTTCAGTTTATGAGAGGAAACCACGGGCCTTTAGCTCAGTTGGTCAGAGCGGCCGGCTCATAACCGGTTGGTCCCGGGTTCGAGTCCCTGAAGGCCCATCTTACGGCCCGGTAGTTCAGTTGGTTTAGAATGCCAGCCTGTCACGCTGGAGGTCAGGGGTTCGAGCCCCCTTCGGGTCGCTTTCTCCTCTTCCCTGTCAACTTGCTAACCGGTTGGGTTATGCTGGTGTAGCTCAATTGGCAGAGCAGCTGATTTGTAATCAGCAGGTTGCGGGTTCAAGTCCCATCGCCAGCTTTCTTCTTTCTAAGTCAACGGTCAGCCACCGTTGCTCCGGATCGTCCGGATTATTCGTGGGTAGGTTCCCGAGTGGCCAAAGGGAGCAGACTGTAAATCTGCCGTCACTGACTTCGGTGGTTCGAATCCACCCCTGCCCACCAACTTGCGGGAATGGCGGAATTGGCAGACGCGCATGATTCAGGTTCATGTGTACGAACGTACTTGCAGGTTCAAGTCCTGTTTCCCGCACCAACCCGAAACCCCTGATTTTATCAGGGGTTTCAGGCATTTTTGGGGGTCCAAAAAAGGCCCTTGAATGTAATTGTGAATGTAATTGGTCGTCTCTAACCGTTTTTTGTGCCCATATTTACTGGCATTTACGAATCGTTTTTAAAATTATTTTTTGTATTTCTTTTTTGCCTGATATTTGCGGAAACTGATTGTTCATAGGCCTCCTCTCCTCATCTCCCCTTCCGTCTCTTGCGCTTTCTTCTGCCTCTCTCCCGTTAGCCCTCTTCCCTACCGTTGACTTTTCTTCCCGCAGCCGGACATATCCGGAAATTTGCGGGATATTTTTTCTGTAGTTTCCGGCGACAGACTAAAATCTTTCCGACACCTGTGATATGCTCGTGAAGCACCCGTGAAAGGAGGGGCGAACCAGCTGCCGCCAAATCTTGACCAAGGGTTTGCGAGCGCGGCTATGAAGGGGTAAAAAACTACATCAAAGAAAGGCGTTGACACGTTTTTTATCGTCGGGACCAGAAAAAATATGGCTGCTTCAGCCAGAATGATCATGCCTCGCAAAACAGGATCGTCTGGAATCTGCTTTATTGATTCAGGCGATCATACCAGACTGGTTTGTAGAGGCAACCGAGTACTCTGCCACATCACTACTACACCGTGTACATTTTCTCTTCATTGGCCCAAACTCCACTAAGTCACTGCACTATCTTACTTATAGGTGCTTATTAAGCTTCAAGCCTTCTACATATCCATTAGGGTAATATCTTTAACTGTCAATTTTTGTGCGAGGGTAACCGCAGGACGGGCAAGATTTATGAAACTTCATATAGTCTTTCGATACCCGTTCATTACATTTGGGACAGTGAATTAAACCGGGCTTTTCATCGAGAATCCAACCGAATTCATCGACGTTGGTTTTCATGATTGTTTCGCTTAGAATAGATTATGGCCAGGAAGAATACAGAACTTGAACAGGCTTTAGGATTCTATATTTTGTCAGTCGTTTCTTCTGATGATGAGAATCAAGAAAAATTCCTAAAAACAGTGCTTGACGCTGCCTCGTCACCATTACAAATAAAGCGATTCGCGCAGGCAGCCAAAAATATACTGAATAATGGCATATTTCCTCAGGAAAAGTACGACATTTTAAAAAAAATATGTCAGATGCCAAAGGTATCTGAGCAGTTGGCTGCCTCTGCTCCGTCTTCAGATGTAGTTGCCGGTTTGTGGCTGAAGTGGTGTTCTCCGATGAACGGAGAAGGTACTTCCACTCCGAGCACGACTGCTGCAGAGAATGAAAAGAAAGCTATTGAGGCAGATCTACAGAAAGCCAAGAAAAAGATCAGTCGCCTGGAAAAGGAAAACATTTCTATTGAGATGGAAGCGGGTAAAGATAAACTGATATTTATTATTGCGTCTATTGTTCCTTCGGTAAATGAGTTGTCAATGTTTGTTCCAATTATGGAACGGGCTGGTATAGATTCTGATGCATTGGCTGGTTATGTTGAAGCACTGCAAACGATTCTTGACGCTTTGATTGATGCTGGTGCGACAATGATAGGCAGTGCAGGCGAAGAGGTTGAGTTTGATCCCGCAAGGCATACTTGCCTGAAACACATAGCCAAAGGGTGTCCTGTGATGGTTATGTCTTCTGGGTTTATGGTAGACCAGGACGTTGTGGTTCCGGCAGTAGTTAAAGAATTGGAGGACTGAGTATGTCAAAGTCAATACGTATTACAGTTCCTTTTGCCGGTGATAAAGGCGAAAGTCTAAATGAAACGTTAAGCCTTGACGATCTCCTTGATATCAGTTCTCCGATAATTGATCGAGCGATTGAGCCCATTCAAGACGCACTCGATAAAGCAGGACTCAGGCCGCAGGATATCGATAGACCTATCGTTTTCTTCCCAAGCTTCAGGATAGCATAACAGAATTGTTATTGTAGCACCACCAAGTTGGTATACATCCCCATCAAAGGGCACTATTATTGGTGTTCCTTGCGCATCTGCATACTTCACTAAAAAAGAGAAGGGGATGCTACTCGATTCTGTTACCGGCGACAATATAAGATCTACTGGAACAGCATTCAGGACAGCAGAAAGCCCACCGATGTGATCATCGTGAGGATGCGTGGCTACCATCAAATTTATTCTTTCGAGTTGGAGAGTGTTCTTTATATAACTGTAGACATAAGAACTCTTATTGACTGGGCCTCCGTCAATGATCATTGCTTCTCCATCGCATACTATAATAGCACTATCTCCTTGCCCAACATCAAGAAAGTACACATCGATATCAGCACCCGCCGTGTTCGAAAGAAACAAAAAAAAACATAGAATAAGAATAAAGCGTTTGATCATCCAGATCATCCTTTGACCATAAAATGAGATTTTCATATTGCATATTACCATATTCCGTGATAATATGTCAAATGGAATGACCCACGGAGGTGACTTGTGGATAGTATTACTCAGTTGATAAAAAATGAGATTCAGAAGCAGTACAAGAGCGTGAAACGGTTTTCAGAAGCTTCCGGCATCCCATATACTACTTTATCAAATGCCTTAACAAAAGGCATAGGCGGCACAGCTTACGATACTGTCGTGAAAATGTGCTCACTTCTCGGCATTAAGCAAGCATATTCTGATGACATCATACTTTTTAACAAAGAATTTCATGATGTGTATACTATGCTTGCAGCACTAGATGAAAAAGGGGTGCATACAGTCACAACAGTGCTTAACGTGGAATATAACCGTTGCAAAGAGAATAATGATGATACGACAATAAAAGGGTTTGCGGGAATAAGCTACGCATCCAAGCCAGTAATTGATGATGAACGCATGCTTGAATTAGTCAGGAGGCTAAAAGGTGAAGAAAGCTCCTGAATTGGCCGCATATCAGTTGCTCATGCATTACGGTATTTCCCGCCCGACCTTAGAGAATCTTTTGTTTTTTCTTTCTGATTTAGGGTTTGATCTATTTGATTTTGATCCCAATCATCTATCAGAGTCATTCCTTTTCTTGCAGAAAGAACTAAATATTCCGGATGAAATACTTGCCCAGAGCGGCTTTACATTATCATGTGGGGATATTCGCTTAGTGTTTGTCCGTTATAATCTTTCGATTCCAGAGAAGCAATATGTCTTAGCCCATGAATTAGGACATATTGTGCTGGATCATTTGCAACCTGGGATAAGGCCAACGATCCTTCAAGAGTATGATGCCAATGTTTTTGCCCATGCTCTTATCGCACCCTCAGTATTGGTCCGAATGTCTGGCTATATTAAAAACCATAAGCTGAAGTTAGCCTGCTTGCTAGTAGCTTTGATTGTGTTTATAACCGGGGGGGTTTTGCTAGTATACAATATTCGAGAAAGAAGCTTTTACGGGGAGTACTATGTTACGAGTGGAGGAGATAAATATCATCTAAGAAATTGCCCAGTTATACAGAATAGAACAAATATTCATCGCATGACTGTTGATGAATACAAAAGTGAGGACTATACTCCTTGTGGTATTTGTTTAAGAGACTCAACTCAACCATGATCATTCTAAGGAGAGAATTCCATGAAACACATCTTATCGTATTTATTCCTCATAGTCACGCTAACTGTTGCCATTGGATCTGCATTCTTTGTACCTGATTCCGTTGCAGAAAGTTCCGAAAAAGAAAAAGCAATTACAAAGATAGATAATATAGTTGCAAATATTAATAGTAATTCCAATTACGAATTGACATTTCTGGAGTATTTTACACCGTCTAATAAAAATAGCTCTCATTATCGCACCGAATTTAGATTATCAGCTTTTGATAATGCAATTGGTATGTCATATTCCATCAAAGGTTATCCTGATGCTATAATTGATTTTGTTGCTATTCCGAGCTATAAGATAGAAATTCGATTATATTCGGATACTTTACCCAAACAGTTAGCACTTGATTTGATGATGATTGGAACATATGCGATGGATTCCACAGTTGAAGAAAAAGATTTCGATTATATCTTTGATGTTATTAATCTTACTGGGGATGCTGCTAATGGATATTATGTTGGCGACGTGTGTGTAGCATATTCATTTAATTTTCAAACGAAGTTATATCAGTTAATGCTTAAGAAAGTGTACGAAATGGAAGATCAAGAGTACTTTCCATAAGAAACCATAAAACAATATGCTGGAAGTTCTTCGTACTAAACAGGCAGATAGGAAACCTATCTATATACTCAATAGGGAAAAACACTTGCACATCACATGATCTACAATGATTTCAAAAAGGAAAAGCCTCTTAAGAAATGGAAGTAATCAAATAACTTGTAAAGGAGAGAATTGAAATGAAACGTATCTTATCTTACTTGCTTGTTCTTGTTACCATATTCACCTACACTCCAGCAGCTTTTGCTGCAACACAAACGGATAAGGGCTATGATGCCATTATTTCATTGTTGGCTGGCGAGCTTGGTGAGCCGAATCAATATATCGATGAAACTGACTTGTTTGCTGCAATGAATGATACATTTTTCAATACCGAAAGATGTTCTAATTTCGCAGTATTCGACCTAGAAAGAAAAATAATTCTAGTTGGCGGCAAGCTCACCGGGGGAAAGACGAAGGTAAGCGTTTGGGAAAACCTGAGTTATGACGATATATCAGCTGGTGGCTATGTAGTTCTAAGTAACTACAAAGATATTAACTCCAAGAGTTCTGAACGCTTTGCATTTGCCATCTATGATGCTATCAATTCCTTATTTATTGATAGTGTTGCTGAAGCAAACTCCGGAATAAAAAAATATGCAGGACTATTTGGAGACGAACGAGTAGCAGCTAGTAGCTGGACCGTATTAGCTCCTACCGCAACACCAAAGCCGACGTCAAAGCCAACGCCAAAGCCGACGAAAACGCCTAAACCCGCACCTGTTTATGAGTCCGTGCCTTCCTCGGGCCCATATATTGGCAACAAGAATACAAAGAAATTCCACTATCCTTGGTGCAGCAGTGTTGGAAAGATGAAAGCAAGCAACAAAGTCCAGCTTGATACGCGTGAAGAAGCTATTAGGTTGGGATATGTTCCTTGCAAAAATTGCAATCCATAATACACGTATTGTATTTAGCCTAATGATTAGGAAATAGGGGAGGAAATCTGAAATATGAAAAAATGTATTGGAACGTTAATAACAATGGTACTGCTTTTTAGCGTAGCTTTGGCAGACGTCGATCTAGCCACGATGACAGTGGACGAATTGATAACCCTTAAGACTCAAATTGAGCAGGAATTGATAAATCGAGGAGCTGTAAAGTCTGCAACGGTTCCAGCGGGAAAATATATCGTCGGCAAAGATATACCTGCAGGAGATTACAGTATTTCAACTTCTCAATACATGGTCGTTGTAACGATTGGATCCCTCAATATGTACGTAGTTACACCAGATGAAGGCGTAGGTAAAGTTACACTTAATGAAGGTGATAGTTTTGAGTGCTCTTCTACAATCGTCCTAACAAAATACGCTGGCTTAAACTTCGACTTCTAAATTACCAATTTGCCAAATTCATGTGCCTGCACCGAAAGAAGCAGAAATTGATTTCGAGAAGATAGGACGGTAGTTTTATATGCGTTCATATATTCGTGAAACAGTGAACCTTGGCCATGGGAAAAAACTTATAACTCATTATACTCCCGGTGAATACCTGATTGGTAGTATTATTAAGTTTTTTCTCTATCTGTTTATCGTTTGGCCGTTTGAACTAATACTAACCCTACTAATGTATTTCTTTGCGATAGTATGGCTAATAATCAAGTTACCCTTTATTTTACTGGGAAAGATATTCCGGTCTATTTTCCATAGATAAAGGTTAATTTGAAAGCAATCCTATTTCAGGGGAAATTGCAAGCAGGGCACTCCGTTTACAAACGTCATGCGCTTGTTGGTAGGCTCCGCCCCCAAGCCCCTGAATTCCAGCGCAGCGCGCTGTGGTTGTGGAGTCATCCTGCGTCTTCCTCCGGTTTGACTGACGCCAAAAAGGAAAAAAGCCCTATGCCCGGAGTGCCTGAAATGACACTTATTCGGACATAGGGCTGTTTGTTATCGCGCTTCACGGCGGTCTCTGCGGGGTGTTCTCTGTTCCGGAAGCTCGTCATGTTCGAGGATATGGAAATTATAACGGATATGGTTCAGCGTCGTCAGCTCCGGTTTCAGTTCTTCCATAGCGGCATTGTCCCTGGATTTCTGTTCTCGGAGAAGCATGTATTCAGCCGTCAGTTCTTTCTGCGTGGGCATCTTCCCGTCAAGAGAGGAATAAACGTCCTGGGCCTTTTTGTGAGCTTCGATCTCCCGGCGATGTTCATCGAAGAACTTTGGCGACCATCCAGATTCCCTGTACTGGGTATAAACGGTTTTTGTGCGGCCGTAATCGCGGATCGCCTGACGAAGCCGGTTGATCTCTTTCATACGGGTTTGCGTTTTTCGGACGGATGCATGCAGCCGGTTTCGTTCGGAGCGTAGTTCCTCGATCCGGTCTTCAAGCTCGTCGATCGACCCGATATGGTTTTCTTTCAGGTAAATGACCGACTGGGCTTTCGCATCGATGTTGTGCCGCTCGGCCCAGACCTGATAGCCTCTCCCCTTCCCGGCGCGCAGCTTGGCTTCGATATCGATCAGGCGTTTGACCTGGCTGTCGGTGTAATTGCGCCTGGGCTTCTTCGGGATGTGGACGTGATGCCCGTCAAGCGTTTCCCGCAAAGCCGTTTCAGAGTATTCCGGACCGAGGGTGTCCAGCCTGATATAGCGTTTTCCGTCCGGCGGCATGATGCTGATCTGCGCGCCGCGTTTGATCCTGCAGCCGAGTTCTTCCATCATCCGCATCAGCGCGTCAAAGCCGTCAGGGTCCAGCCGCAGCGCCGCGTCGATGGCCATACGGAGGAAATCACGGTTTGAAAGATCCTTTTTATTCCCCAGCCACTTATCGTATGTCACGGTTTTACCCTGCGGATCGGTAACGACGGACAGGCCGTTCTCCCTGCAGAGCTCATCGCTCAGCCGGAAAAGGTCTGTAGCGGAACGCTTTACATCCCTGTATTTGTGATCGCCGTCCAGGGGAAAAGAACACATAATGATATGGTTGTGGATGTGCTTCCGGTCCGTATGCGTCGCCACGACGTAGGCATACTCATCCTTTGACAGTTTCGATGCAAGCTCTTTCCCGATCCTGTTGGCCTCGTCCGGCGTGATCTCGCCGGGTTTGAAGGACTGACGGAAATGGTAACCGATGATCTCGTTCGGAATGTCCCGTCCTGTTTTCGCCAGATACTCCGCGCGGCAGAGCATGAATTCGTTCGCGGCCGTTTTCGGCGCGCAGGCATATGTGGTGACCAGCTCCCCGGAAGCGGTTTTGTCCGGATCCATAATATAAGCAAGCCGTTCCTTTATGCATTTTCCCGGGCTTTTCCCGCTGCTAATATGCAGCGGCATGATCCTCGTCGTCGCCATCCGATCCTCCAAATAAAAAGAAAGGCGGCGGTCTGTGACACGCACAAACCGCCGCGGGGAAATCCAGCTTTCAGTACAGTAAGCCTTCAAGGAAACCGAGAAAATGATCCATACGGTCCAGCAGGAAATTCGCGATCATCGGAAGTCCGATAGGGCTCGCAAGGATCGCCAGTACCATGAACACGAAACCGTTCCGGTGGTAACCGATCGCAAACTCGATGACGGAAAGAAGCAGGAACACCGAAACGGTCAGGCCAATCACCGCGGAAGCAACGGAAGTGATGGCCGCGGCAAGGCCGAGCGCCAGCCGGACACCGAACATAAACGGTTTAAGCGCGATTCGCAGCATTCGTTTCAGCATTTTCTTCAGCCTCCTTAAGCTGTCGGGGATTCCAGTCTTGAGAGGATCTTTGTAAGGACGGACCAGAGCTCTTCCTGCTTTTCCAGGATCTCGTCGATCTCGGTATCGTAGATCGAACCACGCTCGTTGAGCCGCTTTGCGATCTGGTTGACATTGTTGGTCAGGTTCTTCATCAGGCGAAGCAGTTCCCGGATCTCCGGAAGATCCAGCTTAAGGAGATAGCCGTTCAGGATCATTGCCCGATAGAATGAAGCCCGGGTTCTGATGCCGAAGGTTTTCATCTTCTGCCGGATCACGTTGTCTTCAGCTTCCGTGGTCCTGAAGTTGTGCTGGATCAGCCTTTTCTCCTTCGTCATCCTGATTATCTCTCCATGTGATCTTTCCCGCAAGGCTGTCGCCGGTGCGGATCGGGTGTTTCCAGGTCCGCCTTATGCACGGGAGCAAGGCCGAACGCGCGGGAAACTTTTTCGATAGCCCTGTCCCGTTTCCGCTCCAAAGCGGAGGCAAGCCGTTTTGCCTCATCCTCTGTCAGCAGTTCCAACTGTTCGTCGCCGGCCCTGACGGCCATCGCGTTGCCCACGATGGGATCACCATGCCGGTCAGCACCGTACAGCTCGCTGGCGATGCAGTTGATCATCAGGTCATCGTCGCGCAGCTTCCCTTCCTCATCGATGAGCAGCAGGTATCCGTCTTTGGAAAGAGCCTCGGTTTCCACCAGCTCGATCCAGTCGCAGCCGATCGCGCCGCGAGCGATCTCAAACATTTCTTCCTGCGGATCACATTCCAGGATCTTCACTTCCTGGGTATCCGTCAGGAGAACAGCAAATTTCTTTTCGTCCATATCTCTGTCTCCCTAACGTTCTATATCGTGTGTTTTGCGCCGGTCGGGTTTCTTCGGAAGCGCCGGTTCCGCGGCGGCTTCCGTTTTCTCGACCGGAACCATTCTTTCCCTGATCTTCTGCCGTACCAGGTTGATGAATCCGTCCAAGACAGCCGGATGGGTAGTGACCGCATAACTGTCCCGCCGATCAATCCCGGCATCGTTTACGGGATCCGGAAAGTCAAAGGTGAACGCCCAATCTTTGTTGGCAGAAGAAAAACGGCCGTCCCAGGCCTTCACCTGAACAGTCGCCGCGAGTACAATGCTTACCCGTTCCTCACCGTAGCGTTCCATTACGCCGTCAACGGCCTTCCTATTCAATCGGAAACCGTCGAAGTGTTCCGCAATGGCTTTCTCAATATCGTTCTTGCAGTGGATGTTCGTCCAATGGGATTCCCTGAACTGATCCAGTTCGCCGTGCTGCCGAGCATAGGCCGCGGACTGATGATAAATGGGTGTTTTTACCATAGGCTCCACTATAAACGCCTCCTTTTGATTCTTCCTGCTGTTCAGGAAATCAGATACGATCTTTCTCTTCTCAGCGTCCGCGTCCGACAGGAGGATATCCAGCTGATATTCCACGAGCGGCAGGTTGTTGAGCGCCTCCATGAACCGCGGATGCATTTCCTCATCCGGTGATTTCGGAGCGTATTGCTGCTTCCACCGGACCAGAAGATTCCTGTAGTCGGACAGCTCCTGATAGACGTAAGCGGCTTTGTGTTTGAACACATCTTCCTCACGGACCTCAACATGCCTTTTGACACGCGGCGCGGAAGGTCGCCGGTCGTAGGATATGCCGAAATCATCCGCCAGCTTCATGGCCGCTTCCTTCGCCGGGAGATTAAAAAGGCGGCCGGCGAAACTGATCACATCGCCGTCCGCACTGCATCCGAAGCAGTGATATCGTCGGTCTACCTTCATGCTTGGATTTTTATCGTTGTGAAACGGGCATTTGCACATACCCCCGTGTCCGATATGCAGACCGTACCGTTCCGCAGCCTGACGTGTGGTCACACTGTCCTTGACTGATTCAAATAGGGTCATGGTTTTTCTCCTTGCCGGTAAAAGAAAAGCGTCTCCGAAGAGACGCCAGTCGCTAAGTATGTTCTATGCTATGTTGTTTTTGCCCAAATTCAGTCATTTGTTCATTTCTGATTTGCTCAGTATCAGATAGCTTTTTGCTCCAGACAGATACTTGCCATAGTCTACCCGGAAGATCTTTACATCACTGTGCATGTCGAAACTGCGGAATGCCAAACGGCCTGCCATTCCGACGAAACATATCGTCCAGTCCCGTTTAAGCGCCATAATATCATCGCCTTGCCGCTCTGTGGGTTTTACCCCGTCTCCGTAGGTAAAGCCTTCAGCCTCAGCGTTTTTCAGGAAGAGATTGATGACGTTCTTCCCTCTCAGATAGACATACACATAGCCATCCAGATTTAAGAGTTTGCTTACGGTACGCATAACAACGTCCCTCCTTATTATTATTGCCGATAAAGAGGAACGAAAAAAGCCCATCGTTACCGATGGACTCATACACCTTATCCTGCCCATCGGTCAAGCTGGAGCACCTTGCCTTCCCGGCAGGTTGCTGTGCGGTCAACGAGCTTGTCTCTCGCGCACTCTTCATAGGCAGAATCAGTTTACTATAAATCTTTAAGCACGTCAATCTATTTGGGATTCAAAATCAGAGCTTCAATGATCCCGGTCACTGTGAAAATTAACATCTGCGCATTTCTCGTGACCGACATGCAGGACATACCGTTCCGCGGCCTGGTGGGTGGTCACGCAATCTTTGACTGATTCAAATAGTGTCATGTATTTTCTCTTGGCACAAAAGAAAAGCGCCTCCGAAGAGACGCCGGAAAACAATATCCTTTTTGCCTGGTTGGGATTTGTTGTTCAAAAGATATTACTCTGCCGTGAAAGTGATACTTACTGAAGCAGTGATTATCAGTTTAGCAGCCTGAACGACTGTGCCAGCATCTTCTTCAGATTCTGACATCTCAAATCCTTTCGCATAAACATTTCCAACACTGTTCTCATAGCTCACTACGCCGCCCTCTGAAATCACTTCGATTCCAGTGATCTTCAATCCAGCCGATTCAGCCATGATTTCCGCTTTCTTTATTGCATCCGCAACAGCTTTCTTCAGTGCTTCTGTGTTTGCTTCCTCGGTGTCTGAAGCTGAAAAGGATATACCGTTCAGTGTATTGGCTCCGGCAGCAAAGCAGATGTCGATTAGGGTGCCCACGCTTTCCATATCTGTAACTCTAATGGCCAGTGTTGAACTGGCATTATAGGCAGCAAGCTGTTCCTGGTCGTTATTGTAGTCGTATATGGCATAGATATTGATAAACTCCGTATTGATGTTTTCTTCTTTCACGCCATGGTCAATAAGCGCCTGACGAATCGCGGCAATCGATTCATTGACCTTCTGCTGTGCTGTCAGCACATCCTTATCGCGGGCATTCACGCCCAATGAGATGACAGCCGTGTCCGCACTCACCCGCACTTCGCCGGTGCCTTTCACGGTGATCTTCGTGTCGGCAAAGGCAGCGGAAGAAGCTATTGCCAACATAATGGCGAGTAACAAGGCAATCAGTTTTTTCATTTTGGTTCCTTCCTTTACCGGGGCATATATGCACAATTGCCCACACTTAATAAGACGATCATTAGCCTGATATTGTTCCCTGCTGGAGTTATTTCATTGCTTTTTCAAAGCGGAACATGCCGTTGAAAGCATTTTCACCGTCATAACTGTTTGTTTCTCCGGTTTCGGGATCATGAGGATCTGGATGAAATCAGTTGAAGAATTCTACGATATGGAACCCGCATTTGTTGACGTAAAAATGGATGTTTCTGGTCTCAAAGTATGGGGTACAGGTCTCCCAGATCTTTGTACTTCCGCCTTAAACGCACCCGAACAGTGGACAGTGGATTCTAACAACGGGATTACCATAATACCACTGTTTTTCCTGCACAGCATAGCAAATAGTTGAGGTGTATTATCGTTCTTTCTCGCTTTTCTTCTGCTCTTTTTGAAACACCGGTTTATCCAAACTCAGCTTTGCATCCAACTCAGCCAGTCGTGCGCTCTTAGTACGCAGTTCTTCTTCCTGCGGGAAAGGTTTACCCAACTCAGCTTTTGCCGTTGCCATCTGCTGATTGAGGTCGTTGAGCTTATTCTCAACATTCAGTATCCTCTTTGGAATGCCTGCCAGGGCGTTGTCGATTCGGGTGATATTGCCTCGCGCGTCACTGCCCAGTTCCACCTGGTGGGACATGGCTCCCTTCAGCGTCAGCAGATACAGGTTGGAAAACGGATTGTACATCAGGCTCATGGAGAAACCGCGATATTCGCCTATGGGGTGGTCATTCTCGTTTTTGACAGCTTTGCAGGCAGCCAGAATTGCTTCGCCGGCGTCTTTGGCTTCCGAGAAGGTTTTGCCGCCGACCGTCATGCCGACGAAATCTTTCTCCGGCAGGGGATGCTCCGCAGCCGTCGCCAGATCCTGTTCATAGCCTCTCTGGAAGCCTTTTTGCTTTTCGATCTCCTGTGGAAAATATTTGAGCAGCCTGTCTTCCAAACGGTACTGCTGACTCTGGTGATCGGCTTTCATAAGTCGCAGACAGGCCACATCCACGTCCAGGTCCATCTTCTCCTTGATCGCCGGATCCCCGGCGCAGAGAGCCTTGATCTCCGCGTATGAAAGGGCAGCTTCATCGATATCCTCACAGGAACGAACGGGGGATTTCGATGTCATGATCTGGGAGATGAACTTCTGTTTGTTTTCAACTGTCTGCCACAAATAGCTGTCGAAGGTTCCTTCCGTAGCGTAACGGTAGATTTGTACATCCGGATTCATGTTTCCCTGGCGTACGATTCGACCGGCCCTCTGTTCCAGATCACCGGGACGCCAGGGACAATCCAGGTCATGCAGGGCGATCAGCCGATCCTGACAGTTTGTACCCGCGCCCATCTTAGCTGTACTGCCTATGAGGATGCGGACTTGCCCTGAACGTACTTTTGCAAACAGTTCCTTCTTTTTCAGTTCGGTATTAGCGTCATGGATAAAAGCGATCTCTTCAGCTGGAACACCCCGGGCAATCAGCTTACTGCGGATATCCTCGTAGACGCTGAAATCTGAATCCTTTACGGCTTCA
This sequence comes from Clostridia bacterium, assembly GCA_017524725.1. Classification (GTDB taxonomy): domain Bacteria; phylum Bacillota; class Clostridia; order Christensenellales; family Aristaeellaceae; genus RUG756. The sequence continues at coordinate 43,263 of JAFXUZ010000072.1, forward strand.
GAAACAATTGGCAGGTCTTCAAGCAGAGGAAGCTCACCATCCAGGGCGGACACCGGTGCTTCAGGCTTTTCAAGGCTGGATTTCTCCGCACCTTTGGGTGTGGAAATATCGCAGAAGATAAGCTGGGTCAGCCTTTGTTCGGCACCCTCCTGCCAGATCCGGAAAACGTTTCCGACACAGGCATTGACCTTGCTGCCGGGGTCATCCGGAAGCAGCGGATTGATCAGCCGCTGGTCGAGGCCGAGCTTCCTGCCGTCACTGGTGATCTTCAGCATGTTGTCCTCCCGGGGATCAACGCTGCCGCTGTGCACCTTTCCCGCGCGCTCCGACAGGCTTTGCACCATCGTCTTCTGCATTTCTGTCGGCTGGACCACGATCGTTTCATAATGCGGCGTGGGCGTCGGCAGATTCAGTTGGTCAGCTGTCTTGATGTCGGCAACTACCTTGAACATCGTCATCAGCTCCGGCAGGTTAAAGAACTTTGAAAAACGCGTGCGCGCACGGTAACCGGTCCCTTCCGGGGCCAGTTCGATCGCCGTCGTAGTTTCCCCGAACGTAGACGCCCACGCGTCGAAGTGCGTCATGTTTTGCCGCTTCAGTGTGTCGTACTGCAGGTATCTCTGCATGGTGTACATTTCCGTCATACTGTTGCTGATAGGCGTACCCGTGGCGAAGATGACGCCGCGTCCTCCGGTCAGCTCATCCATGTACCGGCATTTCAGGAACATATCCGTTGATTTCTGCGCTTCCGAGGTCGAAAGGCCCGCAACATTCCTCATCTTTGTCGTCAGGAACAGGTTTTTGTATGCATGCGCCTCATCCACAAACAGCCGGTCCACACCCAGCTCTTCAAAGGTGACCACATCGTCTTTTCGTTCTTCGGCCTGCAGCTTGCGCAGGCGGCCTTCCAGCTGTTTGCGGGTACGTTCCATCTGCTTGAT
>JAFXUZ010000073.1 GCA_017524725.1 Clostridia bacterium
AACCGACCGGGCTTGGTCGATCCTCTCGCTTATTACCTGAGAAATACTTGAAACCATGTTGCGATGTAGCGCCGTATACCCGACCGGTACGTACGGTGCAACGGGAGGGGCGAGGGCTAACGCCCTCCCTCTACCCTATTGTGTATTTCGCGTTTTCTGCGTATTTCTGCGTTTTCCGCATTTTTCGGTCATCTCCGGTCCTGCCGTTCATCGACGGTACTCCGACAGAAAAGCAAGTTTGAGAAAAAGCGTACCGATGATGCCCGGGCGAGGGTGAAGGCGGGAAAACCTTCCTGACTTAGGCTTTCTTTTGCTGCGGCAGGAAGATCTTGACCGGTTCCTTTGCGGCCTTGTCCAGTTCCGCGACCTGCTTATCGTTGACCACCAGCTCGATATAGCGGGGATTGATGACGATGCCGGAGGACACGGAGCCGTCGCTGTTCCTGTTGCCGATGTGATGCTTCATTTCGGCCCAGGTAAGGACGGCGATGCGCTTGTGCATCGGGAAAACCGCCTTCAGGGCGGCGACGTCGGTGAAACCGCACAGGAAGGTATTCCCCCCGCCCTTGACGGTGGAGAACATCATGGGACGTCCCAGGGCGGCCTGGGCCGGGTCTGCCAGGGTGCAGTCCCCGCCGCCGAAGAACATATCCCGGTCGTAGATGTTCATGGCTGCGGTGGCGGTCCGGCCGAGCTCGGCGACCTCGTTCGGCTTCAGCCTGCGGCCAAGGGAGCGTTCCAGCGCCTTGATCTTGAGCAGCCTCGCGGAGGCTGCGGTGACGTGCAGGGCGGAGTCGTTCACGAAAACGTCCTCTTTATAGTTGAAGGGGACCAGGAAAAGGGTGCCCGGCAGCACGTGGGCGATCATGTTCCAGCAGGTGGAGGCGGCGGCCTGGGCGGCGGGGTCGTCCTTGGCCCGGGCGTTCTGCCGGAACCTGAGGGTCAGGCGGTTCAGGGCGGCGCCTTCATAGCCCAGTGGAGAAGAGGTGGTTTTGAGATAATCGTCGCACAGGATCTCGCAGGGATGGTCCCGGGTACCCATATTGACCCGGAAGGAAAGGACGCCCATCGGCGCGAGGGACGCGACGAAGGCCCTGAATTCCGCCGCCGGCATCTCTTTGGCCTTCAGGTCGAAGGCTGCGTTGTTTTTGACGGCGGCCGCTGCGTGTTCTTCGGCAGAGCAGACCCAGGCGCAGGAATTTGCGTCGAGCATCGGGAAGCGTTCGCCGGTGGCTTTGGAATAGATCACCCAGAATTTTTCAAGGCCTGAGTAGCGTTCGACGGCGATGGGTGAGCGCCAGCGGACCAGCTTCCTGTTGTCCATGGTAATGCATTTGGGCTTGATGGGGGAAGGGGTCAGGCGGCGGGTGGCGTTGTCGACGATCCCGGCGGCGATCAGCCGGTCCTGGGGCAGTTTATCCAGGAGCAAAGAGATAAACTCGTTCACCTTGGGGCGGCTCCCGTCTTCCAGCGTCTCGTCCTTAAGAGCGAATTCGTCCTTTGTGATGCCGAAGGAAAGGAGGACGATCTGCCCTTCGGCGGGCTTGCCCACCTGCGGCAGCTTCCCCTCGCGGTCGTGCAGCTCGATCAGGTAATTCCAGTCCTCTTCCTGGGCCTGCATCACGTATTCGACGCCGTCCGGCGTTTTGCCGACGGCCCGTGTCCGCTCCAGGAAGGGAATGTCCTCTTTTTCCAGGCGGCCCCACAGGGTCCTGGTCAGGATGCGCCTGCCCCGGACAAAGGGTGACGGATCGGCCTTGGCGGTGGCGGCGGCGTAGTAATCCAGAAGGACCCAGGCGTTTTTCAAATCGTCGGTCTCCACGTCGTTGAAATGCTTCAGGGCCGGATGGTATTTGATCGCCCCCATGGCCTTGGCCACCGCCTGGATCGTTTCGCCGAAGGCTTTGTTCGCTTCTTCCTGGGTCATGTCCTCCCGCAGGGTGTTTTCCGGGGCGAACATGCTGACGGCGGGATAAGTTTCCCGGAGGCTGTCCAGAAGCGTAAGGTGGTTCCTGAGCCCGCGCAGGAGGGGAGCCCGGTCGGCGCACAGGAGCCTGATCTGGCGGAGGGTGTCCTCATCCTCCTCCGGGATATCCTCGTCGGAGGGGGCGAAAGCGTCCCCCGGGGTGAAGGTCATCCCTTCTTCTTCGTCCGTTTCATCCGCATCTGCGGGAGGGACAGGCGCGGTGTCCGCCGGCTGCTCATCCCCGGAGTCCGGTTCGGTTTCCGGCGCCGGCGCGGCTGTCCCTTCCCGGTCCTCCTCCGGCAGGGTGCGGCCGTCATTTTCATTTTTCTTTTTAAACAGATCAAAAAGTCCCATAGTTCCTCCATAGATCGGTTTGTCCGTTTGACGGCAACAGTATATCATATGGCGGCGGGAAATACAAACGGGGCGGAAGAGGCGCAAGCGCTTTTTGGATGCCGCGGCCGGGAAATGATCGCGCATAACTTGATTTTGCGATCCCGCGGGCATAGAATAGAAACAGAACTGGATCAGAAAGGGACGCGCATGAAAAAGATCGCTTCGGCCATTGTCCGCTTCCGGTATCTCCTGACGGCGCTGATGATCCTCCTGTGCGTCCCCGCCGCGCTGAATATCGGAGGCACCGGGATCAATTATGACCTGACCGCTTACCTTTCCCCCGAAACGATGACGGCCCGGGGCCTGAAGATCATGGAGGCGGAATTTGAAAATACCGCATCCCTTTCCCTGGTGCTTATCGGGGGCGGGGACGGGGATGCTTTTTCCTTCGCGGAAAAGATATCCGCCATGGAAGGCGTCATGAGCGCATCCTACGACCCGCTGACGGGCATGAAGGCTGTGGACGGTGAAGAATGGCGGCTGATCAGCGTCATTTCGGACGCCGCTTCGGCGGAAAGGGTCTATGACGGCGCGGAGGCGCTGCTGAAGGACACGCCCCATATATCCTCCGGCGCCGTCAGGGAAGGACGCATCATCAGGAAGTCCATGAACGACGAGATCCCGCAGGTGATGCTCATATCCTGCCTGATCGTGCTTATCGTCCTGCTTGTGATGAGCCGCTCCCCTGTGGAGCCGGTGATGTTCTTTATGTGCATCGGGGTGTCCATCGTGCTGAATATGGGCACCAATACCATATTCGGTACCATCTCCTTCATTACGTTCGCGGTGGCTGCCATATTGCAGCTGGCCCTGGCCATGGACTATTCCATCATGCTGATCAACGCCTACGACCGGATGCTGGAAAACGGCCTGGACCGGGCCGCCGCCATGGCCGCGGCGCTGGAAATGTCCTTCCTGCCGGTCTCCTCCTCAGCGCTGACCACGGTGGCCGGGATGCTCTCCCTGGTGTTCATGAGCTTCACGATCGGCTTTGATATCGGCATGGTCCTGGCCAAGGGGATCGTGATCAGCATGCTGACGGTCTTCCTGATGCTGCCGGGCCTGCTTACGCTGTTTACCCCGCTGATGCTCAGGACCGCGCACCGGCCACTGCGCCTGAAAGGAAAACACCTGAGCGCCCTGATACAAAAAAGCCGCGGATGGATCGCGGCGGCGCTGATCCTTTTGATCATCGCCGGCGCCATCCTCCAGACGCGGAACGCCTACACCTACACGGTGTGGGACATGGACGGCGACAGCGCCAGGATATCGGACACCTTCGGGCGGGCCGAAGCGGTGGCGCTGCTTATCCCGGTGTGCGGGACTGACGAAGACTACGCAAGGGAAAGCGCCGCGCTCAGGGAGATCGCAGACCTTGAGATCAGGGGGAGGAAAGCGGTTTCGTCGGTGTACGCCATGCCCGTGACCGGGGAGGCCGCGCTGAAGAGCGTCGACGCGGACGCCGCCGCGGACATGATGGGGACGGACAGGGGGCTGATGCGCGCCTTTTTCGCGCTGCTCGGGATCGACGCTCCCATCAGGGGAGGCGAGCTTGTCAAAAAGGCGGAGGCATTCCTTGCGACTCCCGGCGGATGGCTGGTGCCCGCGGAGACGAAAAAACAGATCGCCGAACTGTCCGCCGCCCTCTCCCTGGCGGAAAAAACCTTCAACGGCAGGGAATGGTCCCGGGCCATCCTTTTCCTGGACATGAGCTATACGGATCCGGGGGCGGAGGACGTCCTTGACGGCATCCGGAAGATCATGACCGCCCATTACGGGGACAGGTGGGCCATGACCGGCGGCATCGTAGCCACGGACGACATCTGCACCTCCTTTTCCGGGGACCTGAGGCGGGTGGGGCTGATCACCGTGGCGGCCGTTTTCCTGATCATCCTGCTTTCCTTTAAAAACGCTTTCGTCCCGGCGACGCTGGTATGCGTCATCCAGGGCGCCGTGTGGGTGAACATGGCATATTCGGGCCTGAAGGACGGCAGCGTGTTCTTTATGTGCTACCTGATCTGCATGGCGCTGCAGATGGGGGCCACCATCGATTACGGCATCCTGCTGACGGAAAATTACCGCCGCTGCAGGGCGTCGATGGCTCCCTGGGACGCGGCGGCCGCCGCCCTGGACAGGAGCATGCAGACTGTCCTGACATCGGGCCTTGCTTTGGTCACGGCGGGGTTCGCCGTGGGGAAGATATCCAGCGTGTTCTATATTTCGTCCATCGGCACGATGCTGGGGCGCGGCGCCGTGGTATCGGTGCTGCTGGTCCTTTTGCTGCTGCCCCAGATGCTTGTGTGGCTGGACGGGGTGATCGTGGGGAAAAGGCCGGAAAACCGCGCCGCGGGGGAAACAGGGACCGCCTGAACCGGATCCCCGCGGGCAAAGGCGCGGATCCGGCATGAATAACAAAACGACAACTAACGCTCAGGGAGGTAAAAAATGATGAAGGAACCGATGGAACTTTTGAAGGAACTGACCCTGGAGGAAAAGGCTTCCCTCCTGTCCGGCGACGATTTCTGGCATACCAAGGCGGTGGAGCGCCTGGGCATCCCCAGGGTGATGGTGTCCGACGGCCCCCACGGACTGCGCAAGCAGGACGACAAAGCGGACCACCTGGGGGTGAACGAGAGCATCAAGGCCGTATGCTTCCCGGCGGGGTGCGCCCTGGCGGCGTCTTTTGACCGGTCCCTGATGCGGAAGATGGGCGAGGCCATCGGCGACGAATGTCAGCACGAACAGGTGGCCGTGGACCTGGGCCCGGCCATCAACATCAAGCGGTCCCCCCTGTGCGGACGCAATTTTGAATATTTCAGCGAGGATCCGTACCTGACCGGTGAGCTGTCCGCGGAGTTGGTGCGGGGGATCCAAAGCCGGGACGTGGGTACGTCGGTGAAGCATTTTGCCCTGAACAGCCAGGAGCACCGGCGCATGTCCTCGGACAGCGTGGCGGACGAAAGGACCCTGAGGGAGATCTACCTGCCGGCCTTTGAGACGGTGGTCAAAAAGGCGGCGCCCTGGACGATCATGTGTTCCTACAACAAGGTGAACGGGGAGTTCGCATCCCAGAATAAAAGGCTGCTGACGGACATCCTGAGGGACGAATGGGGTTTTAAGGGCCTGGTGATGAGCGACTGGGGCGCGGTGAGCGACAGGGTGAAGGGCGTGCAGGCCGGCCTGGACCTGGAAATGCCCGCCTCCGGCGGTGTGAACGACCGGGAGATCGTCCGCGCGGTCCGGGAAGGACGGCTGGATGAAAAGGACGTGGACAGGTGCTGCCTGCGCGTCCTTGAAATGGTGAAGCGCTTTACGGACAATGCCCGGAAGGAGACCCCCTGGGATATGGAGGCCCATCACGCCCTGTCCGGGAGCATCGCCGAGGAATGCATGGTGCTCCTTAAAAACGAGGACGGCATCCTGCCCCTGAAAAAGGGCGAAAAGATCGCGCTGATCGGCGAGATGGCGGAAAAGCCCCGCTTCCAGGGCGGCGGTTCCAGCCATATCAACAGCTTCCGCGTCACATCCCTCAGGGACGCCATGGGCGGGGAGGAAAATGTGACCTATGTTCCCGGATACCGCGGCACCGGGGAGGACGCAGGGCTTCTGGAGGAAGCCGCCAAAGCTGCCGCGGCGGCGGACAAGGCCGTGGTGGTGGCGGGACTTCCGGATTCCTTTGAAAGCGAAGGTTACGACCGCACGCATCTTTCCATCCCGGAAAACCAGGTGCGCCTGATCGCGGCCGTGGCCGAGGCCAACCCGAACACGGTGGTGCTGCTTTACAACGGGTCCCCGGTGGAAATGCCCTGGCTTGGGCAGGTGAAGGGCGTCGTCGAGGGATACCTGGGCGGCCAGGACCTGGGGGACGCGGGCAAAAGGATCCTGTACGGCGAGGCCAATCCCTCCGGGCGCCTGCCGGAAAGCTTCCCCATGCGCCTTGAGGATACGTCCTGCTACCTTACCTACGGCGGCGAGGGCAACCGGGCGGTCTACAGCGAGGGGATCTTCGTCGGCTACCGCTGCTACAACACAAGGAAAACGCCCCTCCTGTTCCCCTTCGGCTACGGCCTGTCCTATACGTCCTTTGAGGTTGCGGACCTGAGGGTATCCGCGGACCGCATCCGGGACGACGGGACCCTGAAGGTGCAGGTGGACGTTAAAAATACCGGAAACCTGGACGGAAAAGAAACGGTGCAATTGTACGTCGCCCCGCCCACGTGCGGCGTTTTCCGCCCGGTACGGGAGCTGAAGGAATTTGAAAAGGTGTTCCTGCGGGCGGGAGAAAAAAAGACCGTCGAGTTCACCCTGGACAAACGCTCCTTTGCCCGCTGGAATGAGGAGATAAACAACTGGTACACCGACAGCGGCGAATACCGGGTGCAGATCTGCCGGAACGCCGAAGAAGTGCTTCTTGAGGCAAAAGTTACGGTGGAAAATACCCAAACGGTCCCCGTGACCTTTGACGAGGACTCCATCATGATGGATATCGCCGCCTGCCCCGCGGCAGCGCAGGTCGTCATGGCGTCCATGCGCAGGCCGGAGTGGGAAAGCGAGGAGGAGGGCAGCGCCGCATCGGAAGCGGTGACCGCCGAAATGAGCAGCGCCATGATGCGCTATATGCCCCTGAGGGGACAGATCTCCTTCTCCGGCGGCCAGGTGACCCATGAAGACCTGAAAAAGCTGATCGAAAAGATGAACGCGGCGGCAAAAGAAAACGGGGACAGAAAATAAGTATGAAAAAATATCTTTACGAGACCCATATGCACACCTCACAGGCATCGGCCTGTTCCGATTCCCCGGGAAGGGACTATATCCAAAGATACATGGATATGGGGTATGACGGCATCATCGTCACCGACCATTTTTTCCGCGGTAACTGCGCGGTGGAGAGGTCCCTTCCCTGGCGGGAGAGGATCAACATATTCTGCTCCGGATATGAGGACGCCCTGAACGAGGGACTGAAGCGGGGGTTCCCGGTGTTCTTCGCCTGGGAGGAAAACTTTGAAGGGGACGAATACCTGGTCTACGGGCTGGACAAAAAATGGCTCCTTGAGCACCCGGAAATGGAACACTGGACGCGCCGGGAACAGTTCGACGGTGTGCACCGCTATGGCGGCTGCGTCGTCCAGGCCCATCCCTTCCGGACACGGAACTATATCTCCATGATCCACCTGGCCCCGTACCTGTGCGACGGCATCGAGGTGCTGAACGCCGGCAACGAAAAGGAATGGGACGCCCAGGCGGCGAGGTACGCCCGCTTCCTGGGCAAGCCGGTGACGGCGGGGTCCGACAACCACCACGCCGACAGGATGGACAGGGACACGAACATGGCCGGCGTGCTGCTGGATGAAAAGCTGAACGATATCCATGACTGGGTCCGGGTGATCCTGGAGAACAGGCCCATCGGGCTGTGGTCGCCCCGGGGAGGAACGCCCTGGCGGGCGGACCTGCCCATCTTAAGGCCCCTGGAGGCGCTGGACAAAAACGGCGCTCCCTTTGAGTGCGACATCCGGCAGTTCCTTGAAAACGGCCAGTGGAGGTGACGTGAACCATGCTTTCCTTTTCCGCCCGTTCGGACGTTCACGATACCGAATATCTTTCCCTCGGGGACCATCACCTGTCGGCCGCGTGCGCCGTGATGCAGGGGGACGGAAAAGCGGATTCCCCGTTTCTGCATCGGGTGACGATCCGCAACGAGGGAATGGAAGCGTGGAGCGGCGTCATCAAAGCGGATCTTTCATTCGAAGCGGGATCACCCCGCTTTTTTATGCCGGGTTTCATTTACGGAACCAACCGGGGAGAAGCGCCGCTGAACACAAACAGCAAAGCGCCCAGGCTGCGGACGGGAGAAGGGCTTTTTCCCGCGTCTTCCTGGTGGATGACCCGCAGCGACAGGCTGTCCCACCCGGGGGTGTTTGCCTTTGACGGCAAAAGGATCGTGGGGCTTTGTGCGCCGCCATATTTCCTGAGATCGGGCGACAGGATCGCCGCGTGGGCTCCGGGCGTATCCGGCGAATGGCTGCAGTACGCCGGCTTCGGCTGCGACCTTGACGGGAAAAAGATCAGCTATACCCTCGGGTATGAAAACGCGCCCTGGTTCTTCCTGGATTCCCATCATTATTCTTCCCGCGCGCCGCTGTCCGGCAACCGTTTTTGCCTGGCGCCTGGAGAGGAAGTCTGTTTCACCGTCGCGGAGTTCAACTATCCGGCAGCGAACGAGACTGGGCTGAACGCCGCCATCCGAAAAGTCTACAGCCTGTATCACGAACCCCCGCGCCGGTGCCAGTCCCCCGGGACGGCTGTCGGGAGGATCGCGGAAGCCGTCGGAAGCGCGGCATGGCTGCCCCGGTACAAAGCCTATGCGGGGTTCGTGTTCGACAAGCCCGACAGCCATGAAGTGCGCCTACTCCCTTCCATCTCCTGGACAAACGGACTGGCCACCGCAGTTCCGATGCTGGAGGCGTCCCTGCGCCTGCGTCGGGAGGATCTAAGGGACCAGGCGCTGAAGTGCATCGACCATATCGTTCAGACGAGCATCAATCCCGGGAACGGCCTCCCATTCACGGCGGAGGTGGACGGCGTATGGTGCAACCGGGGCTGGTGGTATGACACGCAGCCCGTGCCCGGACACGCCGCCTATCTGGTGGGCCAGGCCGTTTACCTGATCCTGAAAGGATATATGTTCGAAGAACGGCTTGCCGGTGAAAGGCATGAAGACTGGCTCGAATACGCCCGGAAAGCGCTCCTTGTGACGGAGAGGAGCCGGAATGGCGACGGGGAATATCCGTATATCATTTCCGAAGAAACCGGCGCGGGCCTTTGCTATGATTCCCTTTCCGGCGCGTGGTGTATGGCAGCGGCGGCCTTTTACTGCGCGCTGAGCGGGGAAACCGAATGGATCGGAGACCTTAAGCGCAGCGAACGATATTATCACCGTAAATTTATCTCCCGTATGGAATGCTACGGAGGCCCCCTGGATATCGGCAAGCAGACGGATTCGGAAGGGGTCCTGGCTTATATCCGGGCGGTCCGCCTGCTGCATGAGGTTACGGGGGATGAGGAACTGCTGGACCATATGAGGGACGCGCTGGAATATGAGTTCACATTCAAGTTCTGCTACAATTCCCCGATCAAGGTGCCGCCGCTCGGCAAAATCAACTGGTCCAGCTGCGGCGGGAGCATCACCTCCGTGTGCAATCCCCATATCCATCCCATGTCCAGTTCGGTCATCGACGAGCTTCTGTACTATACGGAGCGGAGAAAGGACGATTATATCCGGTCAAGGCTGGAGGATACCGTGCTGTGGAGCTGCCAGGTGAGCAATACCCGGGACGGGGAATATGATTACGGCAAAACGGGATGGATGAGCGAGCGCTTCTGCCACAGCGAAGGCCTGCTTACCGAGACTTATCCGGACGGAAGCCCCGCAAGCACATGGTTCGCCCTGATGCCCTGGGCCTGCGGCTGCATCCTTGAGGGGCTTGCGGGAGAATACTGGGAAACGGCGGCATGCGCCGACCTCGAAGGGACTTGCCGGTAAACCGGGAACCTGCGGAGGCTTCATGAAAACGCTGATACTGAACGGCTCCCCAAGGAAAAACGGCGACACGGCCGCCCTGATCAGGGAAGTGACGGGAAAGCTGACCGGGGAATGCAGGGTCATAGACGCGTATACCTGCGGCATTTCGCCCTGCGTCGACTGCAGGTACTGCTGGGAACACAGCGGCTGCGCCATAAACGATGAAATGCAGCAGGTGTACGATTATATCCGGGAATGCGACAACATTATCATCGCTTCGCCTGTGTATTTTTCGGAACTGACGGGAAAACTGCTGGACCTGGGGAGCAGGCTGCAGACATTCTACTGCGCCGCCGCGTTCCGGCAGGAAAGGCCCATCCTCAAGCCGAAGAAAGGCGCGGTTATCCTGGTGGGGGGCGGCGACGGCCATATGGACAAAGCTTACGGTACGGCATGCATCCTGCTGCGGCAGATGAACTGCCTTTCCATCCACCCGGTGGTATGCAGCCACTCTACAAATACGCTGCCGGCTATTGAGGACAGGAACGCGATCCTCGGAACAGAGAGCATTGTAAGTTTTTTTGAAGACCGGGGCATGCATTCATAACATTCGCCGGCGGGACCGGATCGGGGTGCAGGGGCGAAAAGCCCATGCCGCGGGGGTTCAGGGGCCGCGGAGGCCCCTGAACGCGGCGGGACAAGACAGGAGAGAAAGGAAAAACGTAAAAAGCGCTGCCCCGGATCACGCTTTAAAACAATAGTGATGCCGGGGACGGTTCTGTTTGACAAACGTTTTTCGGCGTGCTAAGCTGTAACCAGTAATTAAAAAGGGGCTGACGGTATGGCACGGCAGGCCAGAGAGCTGAGCGACAGCGGATATATGCATGTGATCGTGCGCGGGACGGACAGGCAGCCGCTGTTTGCAACAGAGGAAGACTATGCCTTTTATCTTGCATCCCTGGACCGGTACAGCCTGGTCCTGCGGGTGACTGTCTGCGCCTGGTGCCTGATGGAGAACCATGCGCACCTTTTGCTGTATGATACCGGGAAGCAGATCCCGACGCTGATGAAAAAGCTGGGAGTGCGGTACTCCCGGTATTTCAATCAGAAATATGACCGGACGGGGCACCTGTTCCAGGACCGGTACAGGAGCGAAAAGGTGGAGGACGACGCCTATCTGGCGACAGTGTTCAGGTATATCCTGAGGAATCCGGAAAAAGCCGGGATCTGCAAGGCATCGGAGTACCGGTGGAGCAGCTATGCCCTGTATGGGAACAGGGAGTCGTTGGCGGACACCGGGGCGCTGGAAAAGATCATAGGGGATCAAGGGGCTTACGAAACATGGATCGCCGAAGAGAACGACGACGAGTGCCTGGAGTATATGCCGCCGAAACACGACGACGACTGGGCGCTGAAAGTGATCCATAAGCAGCTGGGCGGGATAAGCGGCGCCGCGCTTCGGGATATGGACCGTGAGGTGAGGAACGGGGCTCTGCGGAAGCTTAAAAAAGCGGGACTGAGCGTAAGGCAGATCGAGAGGCTGACGGGGATCAACCGCGGGACCATACAAAAGGCATAACCGTGTGTTGCCCCGAAGGCACACTTATGAAGAGCAACGGTGAGAGATCCGTCATCACCGTAAAATAAAGGAGGCAGCAAACCATGTCCGGATTTATTTCCGCATTGATCAAACAGCGCAAGGATGCCAAAAAGGCCCAGCCGGATACCAACGGCAGGCTCAGGGAGATCATCGGCATCATCAGAAAACAGAATTACGACAACGGGATCACGCCGGAGGTCGTCGTGAACCTCCTGGAGGACCTGGGACCGACCTATGTCAAGATCGGCCAGATCGCTTCACAGCAGGCGGAGTACATTCCCGCCGACTACTGCGACGCCCTGGCCGGGCTGCGTTCGAAGGTGGCGCCTATGGACATTGCCACCGTACGCGCGCAGATCGAAAAATACCTGGGCAAACCGGTGGAGGAGCTCTATGCTTCCTTCGATGAAAAGCCCCTGGGCTCCGCCTCCATCGCGCAGGTGCACCGCGCGACGTTGTTCGACGGCACCGTGGTCGCGGTCAAGGTTCGCCGCCCCGGCATTGTCGAAACCGTCGCCAGGGATTTTGCGCTGATCGAAAAGGTGCTCGATACCTTCTTCAAGAAGGACGCGGGCGGGTTCGATATCAAAAGCCTGATCGTGGAACTGGAAAACACCTCGAAGGCCGAGCTCGACCTGACCAACGAGGCGGACAACCTGGACCGTTTCTGGCGGAACAATACCGGCCGCGAGAAGGTGGAAAGCCCGAAATGTTACCGTGAACTCACCTGCGAGGCTGTCCTGACCGAGAGCTTCGTGACGGGTAAGGAGGTGAGCGACACGGCATACCTGGACACGCTGGACGAGGATGAGCGCGAGCGCCTGGCCGCGCTGGTCGCGGACAACTTCGCCGAACAGGTGCTGAAGGACGGCTTCTATCATGCCGACCCGCACTCCGGGAACGTGCTGATCAAGAAAGCGGGCGGCAAGGCTGCCGCGGGCGATGAAGCTGCGGCGGAGGGAGGCAAAGTGCCGCTGCCTGAGCACGCCATCGAATGGATCGATTTCGGTATGATGGGCACGCTTTCCACAAAGCAGCGCCAGCTGCTCATCGACATCGTGACCAACGTGGTGATGAAGGACGCCTACGGCCTCAAGCGCACGGTGCTGCAGGTGGCGCAGCCCCAGGGCGAGATCGACCACGGCGCGATGCTGGAAATGTGCGAGAGCATGTGCGGGCAGGTCAATGGAGGCGACTTCGGCGATTTTGACCTGGGCGACCTCATGGGCACCATCTTGGGCGGCCTGCAGGAGGAAAACTACAAGGTGGATCCCTTCCTGACCAACCTCGCCCGCGGCATTGTTGCGGTGGAGGGTACGGTCAAGACCCTGAGCCCGAAGGTCAACATCCTCAATTACTTCACTGACAAGGTCGGCGGCGCGATGGATTTCAGCCTGAACCTTGAGCATCCGGAGGAAATGAACCCGGAGATCGCGATGAAGCTCATCCAGCTTGCCAACGGGCTGACAAACTCCGCTGTAAAGACGGCGGATACGCTCGACATGCTGGAAAAGGGACAGATCAAGGTCCGCACCGATATCGGCTTCGAGGAGAAAGCGCTCGACAGCATCAACCGGATCGTGAACTACCTCATCCGGACGCTGATCATTGTCGCCGTCCTCATCGGTTCCTGCCTGCTGTGCACTGCCTCGGCCCTCTCCGGCGAGGGCGTGGCGGCAATGACGATTGTTTTCCGGGGCGTCGGTTTTGTCGGCATCGTCGTCAGCCTGTTCTTTGCGCAGCGACTGTTCCGCGAGATGAAAAAGGGCAAATAAACCGTGAGCGAGGGTACAGGCATATGGTGACAAAGCATGTGATCGTCCTTCCGTATGACGAACAATGGGAGCGGGATTTCCTGAAGATCGAGGGCGAGATCCGGGATGCTCTGGGGCAGCTGGCCCTTTCGATCGAGCATGTCGGCAGCACGGCTGTACGGGGATTATCCGCCAAGCCGATCATCGATATCGACGTCGTCATAGAAGATCATTCTTTGCTGGGACCCGTCATAGCTTCCCTGGAAAAGATCGGTTACCGGCATGAAGGCGACCTGGGCATTGCCGGCCGGGAGGCGTTCAAGTATGAAGGCAAGGACCACCTGCGGAAGCATCACCTGTATGTTTGTCCCTGGGATTCGGCCGAACTGAAAAGGCATATCGCGTTCAGGGACTACCTGCGCTGCCACCCTGAGGCGGTACGCGAATACAGCCTGGTGAAAGAAGAAGGTGCAAGGCTCTATCCGTACGATATTGAAAAATATATCGAACACAAAACGCCCTTCATCGAAAGGATCTACGCGGAGATCGGCATATAACAAACATATCCCTGCTGATGATAAGCGAACCCATGCGCCGGCGGCCCGGAAAGAATGAATGCCGCTTTGACGGCGGGAGCGGAATGGGGTGCAGGGGCGAAAAGCCCATGCCGCGGGGTTTCAGGGGCCGCGGAGGCCCCTGAGCGCGGCGGGACAAAACAGGAGAGAAAGGAAAAAACGTAAAAAAAGCGCTGCCCCGGAGATCGCTTCCGCGGCAGCGCTTGAAACATGATATATGGAAAGAACTTATTCTCCGCGTCTGAAAGCTCCGCAGAGGAAAGGGTGGTGTTACATCACGACCGTGATCTCAGAGCCGTCGCGCAGGACGTCATCGGTGAGGACCTCGCTCTTTACTTCAGCGCCGTCCACCAGCACCCTGGAGACGCCGCCTTCCCTGTGGGCGCTGTTGTCCACGGTGATGTGCAGGCGCTTGCCGCGGAAGGTCTTGTCCATGGTGAAGCCGTCCCACTCGGCGGGGATGGCGGGGGAGATGCGCAGGCCGTCGGGGGTGGGGCGCAGGCCCAGGATGCCCTCCACGCAGCCCACCATCACGGTGGAGGCTGTGCCGGTGAGCCAGTGCACATGGGCGCGGCCGGGCTGGGGCGTTTCGTGGCCCTCGATGAACTGGCTGTGGACGTAGGGCTCCACCTCGCGGATCTCGGCGCGGTCGTTGTAGGCGGCGGGGCAGCTTTCCTTGAAATACCGGAAGGCGCGGTTGCCGTGGTTCATCAGGCTCTCGGCCAGGATGATCCAGCCCTGGGCCTGGCAGAAGATGCCGCCGTTTTCCTTGGTGGTGGGGTTGAAGAGCAGCATGGCCGCCCCGTCGAAGGCATGCTCCTTGTAGCAGGGGGTCATCAGTTCGACGCCGTTGGGGGTATTCAGCAGCTTTTCGGTGGTGTCCAGGGCGATCTCGCTCTGCTCGGGGGTCGACGCGCCGCTGATGACGCCCCAGGACTGGGGATTGAGCCACATGGAACCCTCGATGTTGGACTTGGAGCCGATGACCTGGCCGTCCTCGGCAAAGCCCCTGCGCCAGCGGTCGTCCTCCCAGAAGTTTTTGTTGATCTTCTCCAGCTGTTCCGCGGCGGTCTTTTGGATGAAAGCACGGTATTCGTCGTTTTCCTTCTTTTCGGGAAGCAGCCAGTCCATGACCTTCAGGGCGTAATAGAACTGGAAGGCCACGAAGGCGCTTTCGCCCTGGGCGCCCAGCTTGAGGCAGTCGTTCCAGTCGGCGTGCAGCCCGGCGGGCATGCCGTGGGCGCCGAGATGGTTCAGGGTGAAATCGATGGCGCGCCTGAGGTGCTCAAGCACCGTGCCCTCGTCCCTGTCGGCAAAGGGGATGACCTTGTCCAGGAAGGCCTTGTCGCCGGTCTCGGCGATGTATTTGTATACCGTGGGGAACAGCCACATGGCGTCGTCGGCCCGGTAATGGGGATGGCCGGTCTCCCGAACGTAGCTTTCGTCCTCGGGGGTGTTTTCATGCCCGGCGTTGTGGGTGAATTTCACCAGGGGCAGGCCGCCGCCATGATGGACCTGGGCGCTGAGCATGAATTCGATGCGCTCCCTGGCCATGTCGGGATCCAGGTGGATGATGCCCTGGATGTCCTGGACGGTGTCGCGGTAGCCGTAGCCGTTGCGCTCCCCGCAGTAGATGAGGGACGCGGCGCGGCTCCAGACGAAGGTGGTGAAGCACTGGAAGGCGTTCCAGGTGTTGACCATGGTGTTCAGGTCCTCGTCGGGGGTGCGGATGTCCAGGTTGTTGAGCTTGGTGTGCCAGTAGCTCTTCAGCTCGTCCAGCTCTTTTTCGACCTTGCCGGCCACGTCCGGCTGGTAGGAATCCATCAGCCTGCGCGCTTCAAACTGGGTGCGCTGGGACAGGATGAAGGCCATGGTGGCGCTTTCGCCGGGGGCCAGGGTCACGACGGTGTGCAGCGCGCCGCAGGGGTTGCCGTTGAAGTTGAGGGAATTATCAAGGCGCCCTTCGACGACGGCTTTGGGATTGACGAAGCGGCTGGAGCCGAGGAACCTTTCCCTGCGCCCGGTGTAGCTGACCACGGGGGCGCCGGCCAGGCCGAAGAAACGTTCGGAGCCGTTGGAGCCGTCGGGGTTCACGTGGCAGAAGCGGTTGATGCGCTGGAGGATGAAATCGTCGTGGAATTCGGTCATCGTGATGAACTGGGTGTACTGCATGTTCACCAGGTCCTGGGTGTAGAAGGACTCGGTGGTGAATTCCGCGTAACCGAAGACGGACAGCGTGCGGGGACGGTCCGATTCGTTGGTCACCTTCAGGCGCCATACCTCGTGGGTGGCGTCCAGGGGCACGTAATACAGGGCTCTGGACCGGATGCCGCTGTAGAGGGATTCGATCTCGGAATAGGAGGTGCCGTGGCGGCAGACGGTCTTGTATTCGTCCAGGGGCTTTTCCGTGGGACGCCAGGAGGCGGACCAGAAGTCGCCGCTTTCGTCGTCGCGCAGGTAGATGTAGCGGCCGGGTTCGTCAAACTGGTTGAACATGTACCTGAGGATCCTTCCCGCGGCGCCGGACTTGACGAAAGAATAACCGCCGGCGTTCTGGGTGACGATGGCGCCGTAGGCGGGGCTGCCCAGGTAATTGGCCCAGGGCATGGGCGTGCGGGGATCGGTGATGACGTATTCCCTGGCCGCGTTGTCGAAATAACCGTATTGCATTCAAGGTACCTCCTTTGATCTGTCAGATAGCGGAGCGCAAACGTTTGCAGACCTATTTTAACACAAGCTCGAAAAGATGAAAAGCCCGGAATGCCGCGGGAGGGCGGCTTTTGATGTTTTTTTTCTTATTTCCCGGCCCCGGAGCGGCGCGGGCATGAAACATGCCATCCCGTGAGCCACGGAAAGAGCGTGTCCGGGGGGATGGCCGACAGGAATGAGCAGAACCGGTCATTTCTGTTTTTTCATTGTTTTTTTCGTGTTTTAGAAGAACCCGCACTCCGGGAAAAGGGATCGGGAAGGTTGACAGGAACCTGTCGGCAATTTATACTGTCGATATATACTGCTGAAACAGCGCACAATTGAAGGAGGAAACACCACATGAAGAAACTGCTTGCTGTCCTGATGGCTGCCGCCATGCTTATGAGCCTGTGCTGCACCGCTTTCGCGGAACCCGCTGAAGGCGCGACCTACAAGATCGCGATCATGACCGGCACCACCTCCCAGGGTGAGGAAGAGTATTATGCCGCCACTTCCCTGAAGGAAAAATATCCGAACATCGTGCTGCACGACACCTATCCCGACGCCTTCTCCTCCGAAGTGGAGACCACCATCTCCAAGCTGATCGCCTTTGCTTCCGATCCTGACGTAAAGGCCATCATCTTCGTCCAGGCCGTGCAGGGCGCCACCGCCGCCTACACCCAGATCCTGAAGGATATGGGCCGTGAGGACATCCTCCTGGTCGCCGGCGTTCCCGCCGAAGACCCCGCCGACATCTCCGCGGCTGCCGACATCGTGCTTGCCAACGACGAGATCGGCTGCGGCTACCAGGTCGCGGACATCGCCAACATGTGGGAATGCGACGTGATCGTCCATTATTCCTTCGCCCGCCATCTGTCCTATGAGACCATCGTTGCCAAGCGCGACGCCATGAAGACCACCGCCGAGAGCTACGGCATCGAGTTTGTCGAGCGCGACTGCCCCGACCCCACCGGTGACGCAGGCATGTCCGGCGCCCAGGCCGCCGTCCTCGAGGATATCCCGAAGGTCATGAAGGAATACGAAGGCAAGAAAGTCTGCTTCTACTGCACCAACTGCGGTCTGCAGGTCGCCCTCCAGCAGGCGATCATCAACGAGCCCAACGCCTACTATGCGCTGCCCTGCTGCCCCAGCCCCTATCACGGCTTCCAGGAAGCTTTCGGCCTCACCGCCACCTACGGCGATATCAACGGCGCCATCAAGAACCTGGCTGTTTACCTGAACGACCATGACGCGGTCGGCCGTTTCTCCACCTGGGCCCTGCCCGTGAACATGTCCATGATCAACGCCGGCTTTGAGTATGCCTGCGCCTATGCCGAGGGCAAGATCGAGGGCAAGGTCGACGAGGCCTTCCTGACCACCTGCTTCTGCAACGCCGCCGGCGGCGAGATCGAGCTTGACAAGTATGTGGACGCTTCCGGCAAGGAATACGCCAACTATTACCTGATCCGGCTCGAGCCCATCAACTTCGCCGATTACCTGAACTGAGACCGGTAAATAATCCACTGCAGCCGTCCGGGGGATCCGTAAAGCCGGATGCCTCCGGGCGGCTTTTAAAGTGTTTTGGCAAAGGAGGCTGGCTGCTTGTCCGGAGATTATATTCTGGAAATGAACCACATCACCAAGGAATACGGCTCGGTCGCGGTGCTGAAGGACGTTACCCTTCGGATCCGCCCCGGCGAGATCCACGCACTGCTGGGGGAGAACGGGGCCGGCAAGTCCACCCTGATGAACGTGCTTTTCGGCATGCCCGTGATCCATTCCACCGGCGGCTACCGGGGAGAGGTGATCGTGGACGGGGAAAAGACGAATATTCTGTCCCCGATGGACGCCATGGACAAGGGCATTGGCATGGTGCACCAGGAATTTATGCTGATCCCCGGGTTTTCCATTACGGACAACATCAAGCTGAACCGTGAGATCACCAGACCATGGGCGGTCAGCCGCGTACTGGGCAGTGACCTGGAATTCCTGAACAGGGGCAGGATGGCTGAGGACGCCCGTGCGGCGCTGGACAGCGTGGGGATGGGCATCGACGAACTGGCCCTGGTCAGCGGCCTGCCGGTAGGCCATATGCAGTTTATCGAGATCGCCCGCGAGATCGACAAGCGGGGGATAAAGGTGCTGGTATTCGACGAACCCACGGCGGTGCTGACCGAATCCGAGGCCCAGCAGCTTTTGGGTGTGATGAAGGACATCGCTTCCCGTGGGATCGCCATCATTTTCATCACCCACCGCCTGGACGAGGTGATGGATGCGGCGGACACCATCACCATCCTCAGGGACGGGACGCTGGTCCAGACGCTGGACAAGAAGAAGACCAGCCAGGAACAGCTTGCCGCCCTGATGATCGGCCGCGGGGACGAAAGCGTGATCAGCGTCAGCCGGCGCGAGAAGGAGATCTCCGGGAAGGTGGCCATGGAGATACGGGACCTGTGGGTGAATATGCCCGGCGAGGTGACCCGCGGCGTGGACCTGGACGTGATGGAAGGCGAGATCCTGGGGATCGGCGGCCTGGCCGGCCAGGGCAAGATCGGTATACCCAACGGCATTATGGGCCTGTATGAGGCTGCCGGCAAGGTGAAGCTTTTCGGGAAGGACCTGCCCCTGAACAACGCCGCCGGGGCGCTTAAATGCGGCCTGGCCATGGTCAGTGAAGACAGGCGCGGTGTGGGGCTGCTGCTGGACCAGAGCATCGAGGACAATATCGTTTTTTCCGCGATGCAGGTCAATGGCAGGTTCCTTAAAAAGTGGCTGGGCCAGAAGGATGCCGCCGCCATCCGCGCCCATGCGGATAAAATGGTTGCGGACCTGGATATCCGCTGCACTTCCGCGCAGCAGCCGGTGGGGACCCTGTCCGGAGGCAACCAGCAGAAGGTGTGCGTGGCCAGGGCCCTGACCCTGGAGCCCAAATTCCTGTTTGTGGCCGAGCCCACCCGGGGCATCGATATCGGCGCGAAGCAGCTGGTGCTGGACACCCTGGTCCGACTGAACAGGGAAACGGGCATGACCATTGTGATGGTATCCTCGGAACTGCAGGAGCTCCGGTCGGTCTGCGACCGGATCGCCATCATTGCCGAGGGACGGGTGGAAGCGGTGCTCCGGCCCGGGGATTCGGACGTTGAATTCGGCCTGGCCATGTCCGGTGCGTCCAGAAAAGGAGGGAAGCGCAAATGATCAAGGATTCGGAAAGCAAAAAAGGCTTGTCCGGACGGCGGATATTCGGCTTTGTGCTTCTCGCAGCCGCCGTTGTGCTGATCATCCTGGCGGTCGTGGGCTATATCATGGCCGGGAGCGGCAGATCCGTGTCCTCCCTTAACGAGATGCGCACCCAGGCGGTACTGCACGCGGCCTCTGACGGACTGGTGGATTCCATTGTGGCGCAGGCCCGGCAGGACAAACTGAAGGAACTCCGCGGGGCAAAGGATTTCCGTTCCCGCGGGCAGGATGCCATCAACGCGGACCTGGACGCCGCAGGCGCGGCGGCCCGTGCGGAAGCGGAGGCGCTGTACGCCAACCCGGCGGTGGAGGACAGGACCGGGCTGGTCAGCAGCATCGAATCCCTTGAAAGCGCCCTGCGCGCCTTCGGCACCCTGAAAGACAGCGAGCGGAACACGTATTCCGATCTGTACGTCAAACTGGTGGACAGCGTCGGCGACTGGACCGACCTGACCGGGGCTGCCGGGGACGACGACGAAAAACTGTTTTCCCAGCTGACGAAGATCATACCGGAGCTTGGAAACAAGGAAAACGCCCACATGAAGCCCGCTTTCATCAGGCTGTGCCGGGACATGAGCGATAAAGAGCACGCCCGTGAGGAAGAGGAGATCCAAAGCGGCCTGGTAGCGGCCATGGCCGGCGCGGTGGGTGATTTCAGTGCCTTTGAGGGCCTGGACGACGACGCCCTGTGGGCTGAGCTTATCAGGAAAGTGCCCGAGATCGAGGGCAATGAGCGCTTCAGGGACGATCTTCTTGCGGAAGCGAAGCGCCGTATCGCCGCGGCGGCAGGCGGCGAGACCGTGACGGAAGCCGTTAAGGACGAAGGCGCCGATACGGTGTATGAGACCCAGACGGATTACGGCTATTTTGCGGCTTCGGAAGCCCTGACGAAGCTTGAGGAGGAAAACGAGGCTGCCTTCGGCGTTCTTTGGGACGAACTTGTGACCATTATTCCCGACCTGGACAACCTGAGCAGCAAGCTTAAGAAGTCCATGCGGACCAGCATCGAGGGCATCGTGTGGCCCGGTTCGGATGATTTCGCTACCCGGTACGCCACCTATACCGGCGAGACCGGGGACAGCGGCATCGGCATTTCGATGAGGCTGCCCGCCTCGGCCGAAAAGCTGCTGGTCGGCGGCATCGCGCTGCTGCTGCTGGGCCTGGTGATGGTTGGATGGCATTTCCTGACCTCCAGGTTCGGCGTACCCAGGACCATCATTACCCTGTTCTTCCTGTATCTGTGCCTGGCGGCGGTGCTGTATGACATTTCCCTGTCCATGATGATGGGGGACATCCTGGTCCGCATGGGCATGTACGGCATTCTGGTGCTGGCGATGATGCCCGGCATCCAGAGCGGCATCGGGCTGAATATGGGCATGACCATCGGGTGCATCGCCGGCCTCCTGGGCGTCGTTATGTCCCTGCAGTTCAACATGACCGGCTTTCCAGGCCTGATCTTTGCCTGCTTTGTGGGCATGGTCGTTGCCTTGCCCCTGGGCATCGCCTATTCCAAGCTGCTCAACCGGATGAAGGGCAGCGAGATGACCATCTCCACCTATGTGGGTTTCTCCTTCGTGGCGCTGATGTGCATCGGCTGGATGATGCTTCCCTTCAACAATCCCAAGATCATCTGGCTGCTTTCCGGACGCGGGCTTAGGGTGACCCACAGCCTTCTGAATTCCTATGCCCATATCCTGGACGAGTTCCTGGCCTTCGAGGTGCTGGGAGTGGAGGTGCCCACGGGGCTGCTCCTTGTGTTCCTGCTGTGCTGCTTTGTCATGTGGCTCTTTTCCAGGTCCCGCACCGGCATCGCGATGACCGCTGCGGGAAGCAACCCGCGGTTTGCGGAAGCCAGCGGCATCAGCGTCGACAGGATGCGTACCATCGGCACCACCCTTTCCACGGTCATCGCCGCGGTGGGCATCGTCATTTACTCCCAGGCTTTCGGGTACGCGCAGCTTTACAACGCGCCTCGCCAGCTGGGTTTCATTGCGGCTTCGGCCATTCTCATCGGCGGTGCGACGGTGAGGAAAGCGCGGGTCGGCCACGTGATCTTCGGTGTCTTCCTGTTTGAAGGCGTCCTGGTGCTTGGCCAGCAGATCGCCAATTCGGCCGTCGCCGGCGGCGGCCTGAGCGAGGTGATGAGGATCATGATCTCCAACGGCATTATCCTTTACGCTTTGACGCAGTCCGGAGGTGCCAGCCGTGAATAAGAAATCCTTTACCGAACACATCAAGAAATACGCGGTCACATACCTGTTCATCATGCTGAGCGTGTTCTTCATCATCGTTTCAGGCATGGACATCCATTATGTGGCCAGCCAGCTGCTCCTCAGGCTCAACCGCAACGCATTCATCGTCCTTGCGCTGATCATCCCGATCATCGCGGGCATGGGTATCAATTTTGCCATCACCATCGGCGCCATGGCCGCCCAGATCGGCCTTCTGCTGACCATCTCCTGGGGTGTGAGCGGGATCGTGGGCATCCTGCTGGCGGGGAGCATCACACTGGTGCTGGGGTCTCTCTTCGGTTTCCTGATCGGTAAACTGCTCAACAAGATGAAGGGACAGGAGACCATCGGATCGATGATCCTCGGGTACTTCGCCAACGGCGCGTACCAGCTCCTGTTCCTGTTCATCTTCGGTTCTCTGATCCCCCTGAGCGACAAGGTGACCATCGTAGGCGCTACCGGCGTACAGAACACCCTGAACCTGACGGGTTCGGTGGGACTGTACAAGGCCGTCGACGGTATTTTCCAGGTCCCCTTCCTGACTGGCCTGTATGTGCTGTGCGCCTGCGCGGCGGCATTTGCCGTATTTCAGTACACCCGGAAGAAAACCAGCCTGAGGCGCATGGCGGTCACTGTCGGTGTCGTCGTGTTCCTTGCCGCCCTGACCATGGTGCCTGCCATCGGAGACATCTTCCGCAAGACCGCCCGCCACAACGCCATCACGGTGCCGGTGATCACGTGGCTTTTGATCGGCGTCCTGTGCCTGTTTAATTCCACGGTGATGAGCACACGCCTGGGACAGAAGTTCCGCGCGGTGGGCCAGAGCCAGACCGTGGCCAACGCCGCGGGCATCGATGTGGACAGGACCAGGGTGATCGCCATTATGATATCCACGGTCCTCGCCGGGTGGGGCCAGATCGTCTTTATGCAGTCCGACGGCATCGGCACATTCCAGACCTATGCCGCCCATGAGCAGGTGGGCCTGTACGCCGGCGCGGCCATACTGGTGGGAGGCGCTTCCATCGACCGGGCCACCAACACCCAGGCGCTGATCGGCACGTTCCTTTTCCACTCCCTGTTCATCACCGCCCAGAGCGCCGCGTCCAACCTGTTCGGCGATTCCGCCGTGGGCGAGTATTTCAGAGCTTTCCTGTCCTACGGGGTCATTGCGCTGGCACTGGTCATCTATGCCTGGCGGGCCTCCAAAAAGAAAAAGGAAGGTAGCCTGGACCTGAGCGCTATGGCGAAGAATTAAAGGATAACAAGTTCCTTCCGGCGGCCCGCGCAGGACCGCCGGATTTATTTGCCTGACAGGGAAACGGAGTTTTTGAATGAAATACAAGGTTGTCAAGCAGCGGCCTTTGGGGTATAATACGCATGAGCCGGTGTGGCGGAATGGCAGACGCCGGGGACTTAAAATCCCCTGATCCATGATCGTGTGGGTTCGAGCCCCACCACCGGTACCAATGCAGGGCTCCGGAAGCGTTTCCGGAGCCCTGCGTTTTTACAAACGAAGGAGCGGAATATGACAGAAAAAAACTGCGAGGTCCCGCTGCCCGCGGATCCGGAGGCTACGGCGCGATGCCGGCGTTTGTACGCCCTCCTGCGCGACTGTGAAGGACAAAAGATCCTGACGGCGCAGCAGGAAAACCCGGGAAGGTTCCGGCACGATCAGGAGATGGCGTATCTGAAGGAGCTCACGGGATTTCTGCCTGCCATCCGCGGCCTGGACTTCATCCACAATGATTTTGACGGCTGTGCGGAGAGGGCCATGAGGTGGAATGACGCAGGCGGGATCGTGACCATCTGCTGGCATACCGGGGTGGAGGGCATCGGCTATCCGGAAAGCAAGGAGGAGCATCCTTCCGTTTCCGGGCTGCTGAAAGCGGGAAGCGAGGAAAACGGACGCCTCATGAAACGCTGGGAACAGGCGGCAAAATCCCTCGCCCGCCTGCAAAATGCGGACGTTCCTGTGCTGTGGCGGCCCTTTCATGAGTTTGACGGCCGGTGGTTCTGGTGGGGCAAAGACGGCGGAGAAAGTTTTATTGCCCTGTGGAAGGAAATGCGGAGGGTATTTTTGAAGGAGTTCGGCCTCCATAACTTGCTCTGGGTGCTGGGTTATGCCGATGACGTTTCGGCAGGCTGGTATCCGGGAGACGGCGAATGCGATATCCTGGGATCGGACACCTATCGGGGCGAGACCACCCACGGGAAGTCCTTCGACCGGTTGGGGATGATCTGCGCACAAAAGCCCCGGTGTTTCCACGAGTGCGGAAAGCTTCCGCCGGTGGAAAGGTTTTTTGAGGACGGTGCGCCGTGGGTCTATGTGATGCCATGGCATGGCCGTTGGCTGACGGAGGACAACGCGCCGGAGAGGATCAGGGATTTTTATCAAAGCGGCAGGACCCTGTGCCTGGGAGAAACGGTTTCTTTCTGACGCCGGGCTGTGGGAACGAATAATAAATACAATGAAAGAACAAAAAGCGTCTTCCGGAAGGATTGATTTTTTTCGGAAAGAGTGATAACTTTTATCTTATATCAGTGATAAGTTTGATATTATGATCACTGATCATCAGAAAGAGATCAAGGCCGGAAGGCCGATAAACGGAAAGGCAGGGGAAATAGTAAGATGCCCGTAATGGAGTACCTTGAGAGAAACGCGCAGAAGTGCCCGGATGAAGTGGCGCTGGTGGAACTGAACCCGGAGGAAAGGGACCGGCGGAGGATGACCTGGAAGGAATTCGACCTGATCCAGCCGGACGTCAATAAGCCCTACCGCAGGGAGATCACCTGGAGCGTTTTCAACGAAAAGGCCAACCGCTTTGCCAACATGCTGCTGTCCCGCGGTGTGGGCAAGGGGGATAAGGTAGCCATTTTGATGTACAACTGCCTGGAATGGCTGCCGATCTACTTCGGCGTTCTCAAGACCGGCGCCATCGCGGTGCCCTTCAATTTCCGCTACGATGCGGATGAGATCGTCTACTGCGCTGAGCTTGCGGAGGTGGACGTGATCGTATTCGGCGACGCCTTCATCGGCCGCATCGAGACCAACGCGGAACGGCTGAGCCATGGCAGGCTCCTGATCTTCGTGGGGGACAACTGCCCCAGCTTCGCCGAGAGCTATCACGAGCTGGTGGCCGACTGTTCCAGCAAGAACCCCGGCATCCACCTGACGGACGACGATTTCGGCGCCATTTATTTCTCTTCCGGTACCACCGGCTTCCCCAAGGCCATATTGCACAAGCACCTGTCGCTGACCCAGGCTGCCCAGATGGAGGCCAAGCATCACCTGACCGGCAGGGACGACTGCTTCCTGTGTATCCCGCCGCTGTACCACACCGGCGCCAAATTCCATTGGATGGGCAGCCTGGTGGCCTGTTCCAAGGCCGTGCTCCTGAAGGGTACCCGCCCCGAGACCATCCTTAAGGCAGTCTCGGACGAAAGGTGCACCATTGTGTGGCTCCTGGTGCCGTGGGCCCAGGATATCCTGGACGCGCTGGACCGCGGGGACCTGAAGCTGGAGGATTACCACCTGAGCCAGTGGCGGCTGATGCATATCGGTGCCCAGCCGGTGCCGCCCTCCCTGATCAAGCGCTGGATGGAGTATTTCCCGGATCATCAGTACGATACCAACTACGGCCTGTCCGAATCCACCGGTCCCGGCTGTGTGCACCTGGGCATCGGCAACATCCGCAAGGTAGGCGCCATCGGTGTGCCCGGCTACCGCTGGGAATGCCGCATCGTGGACGAAAACGGCGCCGAGGTGAAGCAGGGTGATGTGGGAGAACTGTGCGTCAAGGGCCCCGGCGTCATGACCTGTTATTACCGTAACCCGGAGGAAACCGCCGCCTGCCTGAAGGACGGATGGCTCTTTACCGGCGATATGGCCATGCAGGATGAGGAGGGCTTTATCTACCTGGTGGACCGCAAGAAGGACGTGATCGTATCCGGTGGCGAGAACATCTATCCCGTCCAGATCGAGGATTTCATTCGTCGGTTCGACAAGGTGAAGGACGTGGCGGTCATCGGACTTTCCGACCGCAGGCTGGGTGAAAAGACCGCTGCCGTGATCGAGATCAAGGAAGGGATGACCTGCACGAAGGAAGAGATCGACCAGTTCTGCATGGGCCTGCCCCGATACAAGCGTCCCAAGGAAGTCATTTTCGCGGACATCCCGAGGAACGCCACCGGCAAGATCGAAAAACCCAGGCTGCGCGAGCGCTACGGCGCGGACCGGCTGGTGGCCAAGGAGACCACGGAATAAGGTTTTCCGGGTATCGGCAGCGCCGGATATCATGGAGAGATGCCATTCAACAGGATCGCCCATCGTATGAGCACCAAATAAAAGGGGACAGCGTAAGGTGCGGCGCTGTCCCCGGGAAAAGCCCGGCTGTCATATTCCGAGGAGCGCGCGAGCGTTCCCTGAGAGGATCCTGTCGATCTCAACTTCATCGAGGCCCGAGGAGCGGATGAGTTCCACGGAGCCCCCGAGGGAGGACCAGGGACTGTCGGTCCCGAAAAGGATCCGATCCGTGCCGTGAAGACGGACCATACGGACGAACTGCTCCTTTGAAAGGAAATTCGGATTGTTCCCGGATACAAGGCAGAAGGACGTGTCCAGCCACAGTCCCGGGGTGCCAAGGAAGCGTTCCGCTTCCTTCCACTGTCCCCAGGCACCCATATGCGCCAGCACCAGTTTCTTTGGGGGCACCTTTTCCAGCATGCTTAAAATGTGCTCCCAGGAGCATTCCCTCCTGTCAGGGAAGGAAATGTCCATTCCGCCGTGGATCGTGACGATCATGTCCCGCTCCGCGGCGCCCCTGAGGATGCGGAGGGTCCGGGGGTCGTCCACGGCTGTGTCCTGGAAGACCGGATGCAGCTTGATGCCCTTAAACCCCATATCCTTCAGGACGTCCAGGATCTTTTCGGGCTCTTCGTCCCAAGGATGGATGCCCGCAAAGGATACAAGGCCGGCGGCGCCGGCAGTCTCGTTCATATCCTTTCCGGTGCGCGCCATGCTTCTCCACTGTCCCGGCCTTGTGGCAACGGGCAGGTTCAACGTGAGGGAGATACCCGCATCACGCGCCGCGGCGGACAGGGAAGACACCCTTCCATCTGAAAAAGGGCTGATGCCTGAGGAGGCGGCCAGCGCGGCGACGGCCCTCGCAGCGATGGCGTCCGGAAATGTGTGGGCGTGAAAATCGATGATCATGGCATTCCTGACTGGGGGCCGGAATGAAAAGCAGGCTCCCGTGATGCACCACAGGTAACGGTAAAAACAGGGAATGATCTTCCGGGCCGGCGGGAGGCTCCCGCACTGCCCGAGAGGTATTATATCCGTTTTCGGTCCCCGGTGCAAGACGCCGCGGATCGATGAAAGGAAGGGGATTATGACCATTGCACTGCTTCTTGTTTATGTCGCCATCATGGTCGGGATCGGCTTTTACTGCCGCAGGCACGCGACGGACGTCAACGGCTTCGTGCTGGGGGGACGCGCCGTCGGCCCGTGGCTGACAGCCTTCGCCTACGGCACTTCGTACTTCAGCGCGGTCATCTTCGTCGGCTATGCCGGACAGTTCGGATGGAAGTACGGCATGGCTTCCACCTGGGTGGGCCTGGGGAACGCTTTCATCGGATCCCTTTTGGCCTGGGTGATCCTGGGCAGGAGGACGAGGCTGATGACCCAGTACCTCGAGAGCAAGACGATGCCGGATTTCTTCGGCCTGCGTTTCGGATCCAGAAAACTGAAGCTGGTGGCGTCGGTCATTACCTTCATATTCCTGATCCCTTATACCGCGTCGCTGTTCAACGGACTCAGCCGACTGTTCAACATGGCCTTCCCGGGCATCGATTACACCTGGTGCGTCATCGTGATGGCCATCCTGACCGCTGTCTACGTGATCGCAGGCGGCTATATGGCCACCGCCATCAACGACTTTATCCAGGGCCTGATCATGATCGTCGGCATCGCGGCCATCATCCTGGCGGTGCTGAACGTCAACGGCGGACTGGTGGGCTCCATGGCGGAACTGAGCAAACTGAGCGCCGAGACCTCGGCGGGGACCATGCAGGGCGCTTTCACGTCCTTCCTGGGCCCGGATCCGGGGATGCTGCTGGGCGTCGTCATCCTGACGTCCCTGGGTACCTGGGGGCTTCCGCAGATGGTGGGCAAATTCTATGCCATCAAGGATGAGGACGCCGTCCGAAAAGGGACCATCATCTCCACGCTTTTTGCCATCATCGTCGCCGGCGGGTGCTATTTCCTGGGGGGCTTCGGCCGGCTGTTCCTGGCCGAAAGTGATTTCAAAGGCGTGTATGACGCCATCGTACCGAAGATGCTGGAGGTCAGCCTTTCGCCCGCGCTGATCGCGGTGGTGCTGATCCTGGTGCTTTCCGCGTCGATGAGCACCCTGTCCTCCCTGGTTTTGTCCTCCTCATCCACCATTACCCTGGACCTGATCAACGAAGCGAAAAAGAAAAAGATGGGGGAGAAGGAAAAGCTGAACGTGCTGCGC
Source organism: Clostridia bacterium (assembly GCA_017524725.1). Lineage (GTDB taxonomy): Bacteria > Bacillota > Clostridia > Christensenellales > Aristaeellaceae > RUG756. The sequence goes on from JAFXUZ010000073.1 coordinate 28,482, forward strand.
ACCTTCGTCGGCGTGTTCATCATCCTGTCCGCGGCCATCGCCATACTGCAGTACAAGTCCTCCATCGCCTTCATCGCCCAGATGATGGGCGTCAGCTGGGGCACCCTGGCGGGATGCTTCCTGGCCCCCTTTATGTACGGGCTGTACTGGAAGAAGACCACGCGCGGCTCGGTATGGGCGGCCTTTGTCTGGGGCCTTGCGGTCAACCTGTTTGAGCTGCTGGTCTGGACCGGGAATGTCAGGGTTTCGGGCGCGTTCATGGGTTACTTCTTCGCCAGCCCCATCAATGCCGGCGTCCTGGCCATGCTGGGCGGCATGATCGTGGTGCCGGTGGTGAGCATGTTCACCCCGAAGATGGATGCGAAACTTGTGGACAACGCCTTTGCCTGCTATGAAAAGCCGACCACCGTTGCCCAGAGGGAGAACCTCGGCTGACGGGACGGAGAGGGGGCTTTCCTGCGATCGATCGGCATGGGAGGCTGACTTCGTCAGGCCTGCTTCACGAGAGGACGCGGGCCGCGCGCTGCAGCGTGCGGCCCGCGTCCTCTGCGTCTCAGGACCGGGCGCGGTAACTGACCGGGAAAAGGGAGCAGGAACTGTGGAAACGGGAACGGGAACGGGAACGGAAAAGGGAAAAGGAATTTACTTTTGCACTTCACTTTTTTTTGCGTCCGGCTTAAAAAAGTATTGACAAAAAGCCGGATCGCAGGTATTATATTATGCGTGCCGTTCAGTTACGGTCACCGTAGGGAACAGGCTCCTGTGCACGTCACAGTATTCGGGAGCATAGCTCAGCTGGGAGAGCATTTGCCTTACAAGCAAAGGGTCACAGGTTCGAGCCCTGTTGTTCCCACCATTTGGCCCGGTAGTTCAGTTGGTTTAGAATGCCAGCCTGTCACGCTGGAGGTCAGGGGTTCGAGCCCCCTTCGGGTCGCCATAATGCCTTGGTAGCTCAGTCGGTAGAGCAATAGACTGAAAATCTATGTGTCGGTGGTTCGATTCCGCCCCAAGGCACCTTTTATGCGGTAGTAGCTCAGTTGGTAGAGCGCCACCTTGCCAAGGTGGAGGTCGCGAGTCCGAGCCTCGTCTACCGCTCCATTTTTAAGGCGCCATAGCCAAGCGGTAAGGCGAAGGTCTGCAAAACCTTTATTCTCCAGTTCGATTCTGGATGGCGCCTCCAGTCAAGTCTGCCAGAGATGGCAGGCTTTTTCATTTCTTCCGTTATTCCTACATAGTAAAAAAATACCGGGTCCAGACTAATCGAGGTTCATTTTTTACCGTATTTTATTTATGTTTGTTTTCTTTATTTTTTCTTTATTTTTTCGTTATTCTTTCTTTATTTTCGCAGTATTGACTTGAAAGAACCTATGGATTAAGATAAGAACGTGGAGTTGTAGGCAGAGCTTTTTTGTGATGCAAACGATTTCATCCCGAAGCCGGGAGAGTATTCCCGGTAAAGCGGAGACAGGATCCCGAAAGTGATCGGATCGTTTTCCGGAAGAGAGAACGGGTGTGCCGGGGTATGGCTGGAAGAGCGGCGGACGCCGGGGAGGAAACGCCGCGGGAAGGAAACTCGGATGAAAAAAGGATTTCGCATCGACCTGGTCAGGTTGATGATGTATATATTAAAGCGCGTGTGGCTTGTGATCCTTTGTATGGCTATTGGCGCGGGGTTCATGTACTGGAGGGGAAACAGGAATCATGTGGACACCTACACGGCATTCGGAACCATGTACGTGAACAACAGCAACCCGAACCTGATCAACTACCAGTATGCCAGTTCGTCGGACATCACCAGCGCCGTGATGCTGATCGACACCTATGCGGTGGTGGTGAGGAGCAACAGGGTGATGGACAAGGTTGCCGAACAGGTGGCAGACAAATATCCCGGCATCGTTCCGGAATTCATTGCCAGCACGGTGTCCATGTCCCCTGTGGGGGAGACCGGCGTGGTGCGGGTGAGCTGCACAACGGTCAGCCCGCAGATGTCCGCGGATCTGTGCAACGCGATCCTGGACGTGGCTCCCACCGCCATTCAGGACGTGGTCGGTGCGGGAAACGCCCAGGTGATCGACTTTGCCTCCGTTCCCATGGTTCCCAACGGCCGAAGTACCTTCCGCAACATACTCATCGGCGCGTTAGGCGGGGGTGTGTTGGCGGGTGGAATTCTGGTGCTATGCTTCCTTTTGCGTCAGCGGATCGAAGACTCCGGTGAGCTGACAGATAATTATACCCTTCCGGTTTTATCCGAGATCCATCGGGACAAAAAACGAAACAATGATACGGGGGCGTTCATGCTGAAGCAAAACAGCAGCATGGAAGACCTGGAAAGCTATGCCAAACTGCGTATGAACCTCTTTTACACCCTTGTGGGCAAAAACAGTCACGCGGTGATGGTCACCAGCGCCGTTTCCGGCGAAGGCAAATCCACCATCGCCGCCAACCTGGCAATCTCCTGCGCCATGGGCGGCAAAAAAGTGCTGCTGATCGACGCGGATATGCGGCGGGCCTGCCAAAGGGATATTTTCCGCCGCAATGACAGGGAAGGGAAGGGCCTTTCCGACGTTCTTTCGGGCTCCTGTTCCTGGAAGGACGCGGTCGTATTCGGCGGAAAGGAATCCCCGGACGTCCTTCATGCCGGCAGTCTGCCTCCCAACCCCGCTGAACTGCTGGAGTCCGGAGCCATGAAAGGATTGCTTGAAAAACTGGAAACAAAATATGACATGGTCATCCTGGACTGTCCGCCCATCAACATCGTTTCCGATCCGCAGGCCCTGTCGGGCCTGGTCGCAGGCGCGGTGTTTGTGGTCCGCCAGGGTTTTACGGATCACCGGGAGGTGCGTAAAGCACTGATCAGCGCGGAAATGACGGGTCTGAATATCCTCGGCTTTGTATTTTACGGTGAAAAACTGAAGCAGGGGAGCTATTATAACAGGAAGCACTATCAGAACTATTATCACAGATACGATACCCGCGAACAGGCGGACTCCCGTGAGCAGGCCCAACGAAAGGGGAGCTGGAACTGATGAGAATGATGAAGAAGCCGCTGGCTCTTTTGCTGGCCCTGGCGCTGCTTTCGGCAATGCTGCCGGCGACAGCATCAGGAGAGCTGAATGAGCTTTCCCTGCCCGTCTTTACCGAGACGGAAAACGTCTGGGACAGCGCCGGCAACCTGGTCAGCGAAACGACGCATGACCAAAGCGGCGCTCCGGCCATGAACAGCAGGGGGTTCTGCCGTGCGGAATACACCTGGGACCAAAACGGATACCTGCTGTCGGAAAACTATTACGGCACCAGGGGCGAGCCTGTCAACACGGAAAAAGGCTATGCAGCTGCGGTGTACACCTATATGACGGACAGCAACGGCGGCGTACATCCCGTGACCGAGGACAGGTTTTCCGCCGACGGCCGCCGCGCCCAGGTGGAAGGCGGTTACAGCTACCGCCGGTGCGACTGGAACAACACCATGATGGTCTCGGACGAGTATTTTGACGCGTCCGGCAGGCTGACCCGGCCCACGGGGGGCTATGCCCAGATACTGAACAGCTTTTTAAGGGACAGCGACACCGTGACCGTGACCACCCGTTATCTGGACGCGAACGGCAGGCCGCTGATCGGCCCCGACGGCGGGGCTACGATGGTCACGGTCTACACCGCTTACAGTGTGGAAGTAAAGGAAAATGAACTGGTTATCGAGGACCTTCTGGGCCTTGAAGAGTCTGACGGGGCCCGACACACAGACAAAGCTCGCTGGCTGACGCTGAGCCGGGAGATCTACGGAACGGACGGAAAAGCGACCCTGGGGGCCAAACACTGGCACCGACAGGTAAATACCTACGACGACCGTTACAACCTGATCCGTACGGATTATTACGGCGCGGACAGTCAGCCAATCATGGGCAGCAACGGATACGCTTCCGTGGTGAACGCCTATGATTCGGAAGACCGGCTGATCAGGGTGGATTACCTGGACCGGGAAGGCGAGCCGGTGAAGATGCTGAACGGCTATGCCGCCATCACCTATACATATTACAGCGACGGCCGCCTGCATACCGTGCGGTATTACGGCGCGGACAAACAGCGGACCATGATCACCGACGGTTACCATATGGCGGAATACGAGTATGACGGCCCGGACTGGGACCGGCGCATCACATATTACGACATCATCGACGAATATACGATGTGCATGTTGGGTTATGCAAGGATCGAAGAAAAATACCATAGAACACTGACCTTAACCGCGGACGGCAGGCAAAAATGGGTCGTTCAAAACGGTGACGGAGACGCGGAGATGAAACGCTTCTTCGGGACGGATATGAAGCTGATCGCGAAGAAGGGCGGATATTCGGGATTTACCACTGAATATAACGGGTACAACCAGGCCATCCGTACAGTGTATCGTGATACGGAATGGAAACCCGTGCGGAACGACGAGAAGCAGTATGCCATAATCGAATACCGTTATGCCGGGACGGACATGTGGGAACCTGCCGTTTACGAAGCGTATTTTGACGAAAAAGGCGTCCCGTGCGAGAGCCTGACAGGCGCGTACGCCCGCAGCATGGCCTACGGCGGACCTAGAAAAGACCTGCTGCTGGAGGAGGCATTCTTTGACGCGAACGGCGGCAGGACCGTGAGTGTGATGAATCAGGCCCACCGGGTGGTATACGGCTACAGCGGAGACCTGCGGCAGACTTCCGCGCGGTATTATGATGCGGACGGCAAGCCGGTGATATCTTCCCGCGACGGTTACGCTGTGCTGCTGAAGGAATACAACCATAACGGCGACCTTCTCTGGGAGGCGCACCTTGATGACCGGGGCGACCTAACGTCCCCCGGCGGGAAAGCCGCCGTGCAGGTGCGTACATACGACCAGGCCGGCCTGCTTACCGGCGAAGAGAATTACGGCGCGGACGGCCAGGCGATGATCCAGTCTGGCGGATACGCCTTTGTGACCTACGGGCACGACAGGGACGGCAACACCACGATGGTCAGCTATTTCAACGCCGCGGGAGAACCCGTCCCGGTCAACGGACGCGCGCGCATCGAACGCCAGTATGACAACCGGCATCACATGGTGTTCGAGGCCTATTACGGCACGACCGGACGGCCCGAACTGGTGGGCGAGGGGTATGCCGCACGCCGGCTTACTTATGATGAAATGACCGGCCAGACCACAAGGATCGATTATCTGGACGGAAGCCTCAGGCCCATTATGATCCAGTCGGGATATGCTTCCGTCGTTTATGAATACAATGTCGACCGTGTCCTCCTGGGCAGGGCTTATTATGATAAGGACGGCAGCCTCACAATGCCTGATGGCGTCGGATACGCCAGGTTTGAACGCAGGGTCGACAGGGCCGGCAATGTGCTGGAGGAAGCCTGGTATGACGAAAACGCCGCCCTGATCGTCAACCGGGACGGTTATGCCGCGGTCGTAAGGGAATATGACGGGAACGGAAACCAGACCTCGGTCACCTACCTGGACTCAGCCCGGTTGCCTGTGGTCACGGCTCTGGGATACGCCCATATGGAGACCGCCTTCGACTATGCGGGGCGCAAGGAAAGCGAAGCTTATTTCGGGGCTGACATGCGGCCTGTTTCGCTGACGGAAGGATACCACAAAGCGGCCTGGACCTGGGACGAGGAAGGCCACATGCTTTCCGAGAGCTATTATGGCCCCGGGGGAGAAAGGGTGGAATGCGTTGACGGCTATGCGTATTTCGTCTGCGAATACGACGTACGCGGCAACAAGACCCGTGAAGCCTATTACGGCGCGGATGAAAAGCTGACCGGCGTCGCCCTTGGAGCGCCGGAGGTACGGCGTGAGTTTGACCGGGACAGCCGGCTGCTCAGCGAACGTTATTACGATGAGACCGGCGCGCCTTATATGCCCGGCGGGGATTATGCCGCGGTGGAATATGCTTACGATGGTTTCGGCAACGTGACGAAACAGGCCTATTTTGACGCTGCAGGGCGGCCCGTGGTCTCATCCAAAGGCTTTGCCCTCCTGGAACGTGAGTACAGCAACGCCGGCCGCCTGGAGACCGAAAAGTATTCTGACGGAAACGGCACCCTGATCGTACAGAAAAGCGGATATGCCATGCTCCGGCAGACCTGGGATACCCACGGCAACAAGCTTACGGAATACTATTTCGGCGCGGATGGGAAGCCCATCCTGCTGAAGGGTGGCTACAGTTCCGTGATCTACGGCTACGACGCCAGCGGTTACCTGGTCGAGCAGGCCTGGTACGGCACCGACGGCCAAAACGCGGTGCTCCCCAACGGCTACAGCCGCGTCACTTACGAGCATGACGCAGTCGGCAACCGCACCAGGGCCGCTTACTGGGTCGGCGAAAGCCGGGCAATGATCAGGGACGGCTACGCCGTGGCAGAGTATACCTATGATACCCGCAGCCGCGTGATCAAGGAAAGCTATTATGACACTTCCCTGAAGCGGGTCATGACAAGAAAAGGCTTTTCCGCCATCGGGTATATTTATGACAATGCCGACCACACCCTGCAGGTACGCTACATGGATACCCGTGACAAGCTGGTCCGGCTGCCCGAAGGCTTCAGCGTGTGGCAGCGCGAATACGACCGCTACGGCCATGTGATCCTGGAGCAGTACCTGGACGAATACGAACGCATTGCTTCCCTCCTTGAACGCGCGCCCGTGACCCGCAGGGAGTATGACGCCAGGGGCAACCTGCTGCGGCTGGAGTATCTGAACGAGGGGCTGCAGCCGGTCGAAATGCAGTTCGGATATGCCACCGTCGTTTATACCTACGATAATCAGGACCGCCGTATCAGTGAAACATATCTTAACGCCGCGGACCTGAACATTATGATCTCCGCAGGGTACGCGGGCATCCGTTATGAATACGGGACGCAGGGCAAGCTGTGGCGCACCATCTATGTGGACACCTATGACCACCCCACACTGTGCAAGGACGGGTATGCGGTGCTGGTGTACGCCTATGATGAAAACCTGTATCTCACCGAGATCAGCTACCTGGACGATCAGTGGAACCGCACCTATCTTTCCGGGGGTTATTCCGGCCTGCGCCGCACTGTGGACAAGAACGGCGACGTCCTGACGCAGACATATCTTGACAACGACGACCTGCCTGTGGTCAATTCCAGCGGTTACGCCGTGATGCGAAACACCTGGGACGAAAGACAGCGCCTTGTGAAGCGGGAATTCCTGGATGCGGACGGGCAGCCTGTGGTCATCGGGGGCGGATACAGTTCCTACAGGAACGCCTACGACAATTCCGACAATATCATCCGCGTATCCTATTACGGCAGGGACGGGGCCCTGATCTGGGGTCCCAGTGGCTACAGCGAGGTGGAGTATACCTACGACGCCGACAATCACCGTATCGGCGAGCAGCTGCTCAACACCCGAGGACAGCATGCCGTGCATTCTTCCCTGCGCTACTCCTCCCTGGAAAGGGATGTGGACCCGGACGGCAGGGTGTTGGCGGTCAGATACTATGACGTATACGGCAAGCCGACTCTCTATGGTTTTGAATACTTCGAGGTCCGCTACACCTATGACCTGGCCGGCAGGCAAACTTCGGTCAGTTATTATAACCGTGAAGGATCCCCGGATATGGGGACCCGCGGCTATGCCTCCAGGATCACCGAATATGACGATCTCGGCAATCCTGTGAAGGAATCCTATTTCGACGCGGAGGGCAAACTGACCAACAACGCCCAGGGATATGCTACCGTCGTTTACACATATGACGAGCTTGGCAACCTGACGAACAGAAAACAATATGACGTCAAGGCCGCCAATGTGCGGGCCGCGGGGGACCTGTATGCTTACACCAACAAAGTCTACGACGATTCGGGACGCCTCGTTTCCGAGGAATTCTATGATGAAAACGACTGCTATGCCAATAACCAGGACGGCTATGCGGCGCATTTCATTTCCTATTCCGCAAGCGGAAGGATCAGCGAGGAAAAATACCTGGACGACAATTACTATCCCGTGGCGGTGGGCGGCTTTACAAGCCGAACCCTGGTGAGCGAGGACCCCGAGAAAGGCACCTATGTGATGCGGGAAGTCAACGAGGAAGCGGACCGGGAGACGTCCTATGCGGCGGTCCTGCAGACCTACGACCGGTATGACCGCGCCATCGAAAGCCGCTATCTGAGCGCGGACGGCACTCCTGTCGTTGGCCCGGAAGGGCACAGCGTTGTCCGGCGCGAATATAACGGCCGGGGAAAGATCTCGCTGGAGGAATACCTGGACCAGAACGGCAATCCTGCCGCCAAGGACGGCGTATATGGGATACGCCGGGAATACAATTCCTTCGGAAACCTGTATATGGAGACCTGGCTGGACGCCTTCGGCAGCCCCTCAGCGAATGCGGATGGGTATGCCTCCGCCATGTATGATTACGACCTGAGCAATTCAGCCCAGGTGGAAAAGTATTTCAAGTACTACCTGGATGCAAAAGGCGAGCGCTGCGCGGCCGCCAACGGCGCCTGGGGTGTGAGCACGCTTTACTATCCTGCGACCCTGGTGCGGGAAATCACCTTTATCGACAGTGACGGAAAACCTGTTACCACCACTGACGGCTATGCCATCCTGGAATATGAAGAGGATGAATACGGTAACCGGGTATGGGAAGGATACTTCGACGCGAACCATGCCCAGGTCAACTGCCAGGAAGGATATCACAGCGTGGAACGCAAGTTTGACGCGCTGGGACGCATCATCTCCGAGAGGTATGCAGACCGTTACAATAAACTGACCAATAACGCCCAGGGCGTAGCGGGCTGGACCGGCTATTACGATGACGACGGCCGGCTGATCTATACCAATCGGTACGATCAGGACCGTATGCCCGTGTCGACGACCGATCAGTAATGGAGGAGGACATCAAGATGCAGGCGTTCATTACCCACGGTCCGCGGACATCAGTACTGCTGAAGCTCCTTGCCCTGGCGGCTGCGCTGTGCCTGCTGCTGCCGGCGGCGTCATTCGCGGAGGACACGGAAAAGGATGAATGGCTCAATTTCCTGCTGCTCTGCAACGAAGGTATGAACAACGACAAGGGCAACGCCGGCAATACCGTTATGGTCGTTGCCATGAATCCGGGGGACGGCAGGATCCGTCTTCTCGGTTTCACATGGGACACCTTTATCGAATATGAAGGCTATGACGTGCCCCAGAGGCTGGATATGCCTTTCCGCAACGGCGGAGTAGAGGAAGTCGTGAATGTATTTGACGCCAACTTTAATATGGACATTCATCTGTTCATGTCCCTGAATTACCTGAATCTCGCGTCCATGATCGATGAGTACGGCGGCGTCAACGTGGATATCACCCGGGCGGAGCGAAACGCCCTCAACGGTATGGTCGCTTCCAAAAAGATCCGCCTGCAGGACGAGGTGAAGGGCGGACTGCTTACGCAGGCGGTCATCGATATGCTGGCCAGCGACTATTACCTGAACGAGTACGGACCGAATACCCACCTGAACGGGCTGCAGGCCGTCGGCTTCGGCTGGCTGCAGTACGATTCGGTATACAATTGCTGCATGCGGGAATCGGCGGTCGTCGGCTGCATGTTCAACAGCGTCGCCACCACCCTGGACCAGAAGGTGGTCTTCTATACCGACGAATATGGGCGTCCCGAGGAAGTCAGGGGAAAACGGATCATCGACCTGGACGATGTTTCCGAAGACGATATGGTGTTCCTGCGCAAGGCCCTGTCCCCGATTTTCGACAAGGCTTACCATGACCTTTCCGGCGATAATATCGACAGCATCATCCTGACGCTGGCGCGTACGGCCTATCTGGCCAAAAGGCAGGGCGTGAACCTGTTTGAAAGGGTGGAGTTGCTGGTGCTTCCCATTGAAGCGCGTGAAGGGAAACAATATGACGTCATCGCCGGGGCCAAGGGATATATCATCGACAAGGAAGCCAACATGGCTGCCATCAACGAATTCCTGTACGCGGACTGAAGCCAAAGACCGGGATCGTTCCCTGCACTGACCGGATTGGCAGGCCGGGGCGTACCGAAACACAGCGACAGACGATCAGCCCCGGGTCAGGATTTCCTTCCGGCGCCCGGAGGGCGGAGCTATGCCGTCCGGATACCGGACAAAGCGAATGGAGGCGGTGACGATGCATGCGTACTGTCTGTTTTGCGAAACACAGCGCTGCGAACCCATTGCCGCGTATATTGAAAAAGCCATGACAGATTGGCGCTGCATTTATCCCCGCGTGATCCAGCGCAAGTGGGTCAGGGGCACAGCGACAGAGGTATCTCACACCTGGCTGCCGGGATATCTTTTTTTGTATACGGAATCGATGGATTTTCCGCATATCCGGGTTTCCGGCGTGATCCGGGTGCTGGGTGCCGGCGAGCTTCAGGGAACGGATAAGGATTTTGCCGATATGATATTTCAGCGCGGCGGTGTCCTTGGCACCATCCGCCTGGCGGAGGAGGGAGACCGGTGCGTCATAAGCGATCCCCTGTGGGAAAAACAGCGGGGCGTCATCCTGAAGATCGACAGGGGCCGCAAACGCTGCTGCGTGGAGTTTGAATTCGACCATACAAAGCGTACCGTGTGGGTGGGCTATGATATGGTAAAGCCCGAGAGCCTCATGGAAACAAAAATGTAACGGGGGCTTCGGACACATTGTTTTATTCCGGTGAACACATCAAAAAAGCCCGGATAACAAATGCAGGGATGGCAGCCGGAAGAACCGCATCAAAAGGAGGCAGTTTTCCTCATGGACAAGGTGAAAAAGTTTGTAAAGTATGACTTGTGGGTCATGATGCTGGATATCATTTCTGTCAACGGCGCGTATCTGCTGGCACTGATGATACGCTATTACGGCAGATTAAGCGCTTCTGCCTATTTTTCACTGTTTTTGGGATGCTATATCCAGTTCGCCCCCTTTTATACGGTGCTCTGCCTGGCAGTCTTTTTCATCTTCAGGCTGTACGGCGGACTGTGGATGTACTTTGGCGTGAACGACGTCAACCGGGTCATCGGGGCCAACGCGGTCACGGCGTTTGTCCAGGTGGTCGGCACGCTGCTGTTTGTCCGTCGCATGCCGGTTTCTTATTATCTGATAGGTGCTTTCCTGCAGCTTTTGTTCATCCTGGCGATCCGGTTCGGGAATCGCTTTCTTTTAATGGAGAAGCAGAAGATCACAAAGAGGATCTCGGGCGCCCTTCCCGCCATGGTGGTCGGTTCCGGAGACCACGGACGGAGGATCATGAGAAAGCTGGAACGCGACACGGCATACCATGTGGTGGTATTTGTGGGGCCGGATAACGGCAGGACCATCGACGGCATCCCGGTGGTCAGCATCGCGGAAACGGCGTTCCAGATCAAAAGCAAGGGGATCAGGGCGGTGTTCGTGGCCGACGAAAACCTGAGCAAGGCGGACAGGGACACCATCATGAAGGCTGCCGAAGGCCTGGAAGTCACGGATTACACCGGTTACATGGCCAACCTGACCGGAGCCATCCCGCTGGCCACCCTGATGGATTACGTTCAGGGCCCCGTGACGGTGGTCATGGACGGCGAAGAAAAGCTGTATGCCAATCCCCGGGACTGCGTCAAGGACATTACGACCCAATATGACGTAAAAAGCATCACAGCCAGCCGCATCGAGCTGAAGCGCCTCGATGAGGAATACAGCTGGGAGGAAGAGTACAAGCAGGTGACGGGGAGGGACGCGAGTTTCTTCTGACGCCGTCTTTCTTTTCGTGCCCGCATGCCGTGCGGTCACGGAACACAAGAGTGATTTGAGAGGGATGGGTATCATGGATTTCAAAAATGATATCAGGTTCCGGGGCATCAGGCCGTTTGAAAAAAAGCTATGGCTGTCATCCCCAACGATCCATGGGGAGGAGCAGCGCTGGGTGGACGAAGCCATCAGGACCAACTGGGTCTCCACCATCGGCGCGAATATCAACGAGATAGAAAAAAACATCGCGCAATACGTGGGCTGCAGGTATGCCGTGGCCCTCAGTTCCGGCACGGCGGCGCTGCATGTGGCAACCAAGCTGGCAGGAGAGAAGCTGTACGGTATGGCACGCCCCAATCACGGCACGCTGGAAGGCAAAAAAGTTTTCTGTTCGGACGTGACCTTTTCCGCTTCCATCAATCCGGTGGCGTACGAGGACGGCGAGGCGGTTTTCATCGATACCGAGCCGGACACCTGGAACATGTCCCCGGAAGCCCTGGAAAAAGCTTTTCAGATCTATCCGGAAGTCAGGCTCATCGTGGTGGCTCACCTTTACGGCACGCCGGGCAAGGTGGCTGAGATCAGGCGGATCGCCGACGCCCATGGCGCCCTGATCGTTGAGGACGCCGCGGAAAGCCTGGGGGCCAGGTATTTCCTTCCGATGGACCTGTGCACAGACAGGGACGAACGTGCCGAGGCCGGGAATGTGAACGGCGTGGACGGCTGGTGGGTGGAGACCGGCGCCCTGGGGGATTACAACTGCATCTCCTTCAACGGCAACAAAATCATTACCGGTTCCTCCGGCGGCATGTTCCTGACGGATTCCCTGGAGGACTGCAACAAAGTGAAAAAATGGTCCACCCAAAGCCGCGAGGATGCGCCGTGGTATCAGCATGAGGAGATCGGCTATAACTACCGCATGAGCAATATCGTCGCCGGCATCGTCCGGGGGCAGTTGCCCTACCTGGATATGCATATCGACCAGAAGCGGGCGATCTACGAGCGGTACAAGGCGGGCTTCAGGGGCCTGCCGGTCACCATGAACCCCTTCGATGCCTCTGTTTCCGAGCCCAATTACTGGCTTTCCTGCCTGCTGATCAACAGCGATGCCATGGCGCCCCATGTGCGCGGGGAGAAGGACCAATTGTGGCAGCATGAGAGCGGCAAATCATCCCCCGGAGAGATCCTGGCGGCTATGGCGGCCTTCAACGCCGAAGGACGTCCCATCTGGAAGCCGATGCATATGCAGCCCATCTATCGCAGCAATCCCTTTATCACCGCGGAAGGCAACGGACGGGCCAGGAGCAACGCCTACATCAGCGGGAAGGGCCAGGATGTGGGGGAGGACCTGTACCGCAGGGGCCTGTGCCTGCCGAGCGACAACAAGATGACGGCGGAACAGCAGAAGATAATAATAGATATTATACATAGATGCTTCTGTTAGGATAATCCTGATTTGTTATTTTTGCATTTTGATTTGAACTTTAAAAACAAATGGCATGTGAACAGGATGATAAAAAGATTCATACTGTCCGGAACATTGGAAAAAAATATCTTTCGACTGGATTTGCTGACTTATAGTTTTTTTCAGGAGTGACAAGAATGGAAAAACAAGGAAAAAATTGTTTATACAATCGGTATATAAAACGATTGTTAGATATCCTATTCTCGCTGATCGCTCTTCTGGTGCTTGGAATCCCAATGCTAATCGTTGGTGTACTGATAAGGATTGATATGGGGAGTCCTGTGTTTTTTAAACAACACCGTATAGGCAAGGATGACAAAGAGTTTGCATTGCTGAAATTCCGTTCAATGAAAGATCTGCGTGACGAAAATGGTGTGTTTCTTCCTGATGATCAAAGAATAACAAAGTTGGGACGTTTCATTCGTTCTTTTTCAATTGATGAATTGCCTGGCTTGCTGAATATCATCAAGGGAGATATGAGCATCATTGGTCCACGCCCGTTGCCGACGCGATATTTGGAACGTTACACATCGGAGCAGCGCCGACGTCACGAGGTGAGACCGGGCTTGTCCAATCCATCAACTGTGAATGGACGAAACCTTCAAACTTGGGAACAACAGTTTGAAGGAGATGTGTGGTATGTGGACCATGTGAGTTTTGCGGTGGACGTCAAAAGTGTGTTCAATACGATAAAGATTGTATTGAAACGGGAGGGTGCTACTGCTGAGGATGGCGGTGCCAGAGAAGAATTCATCGGTATTGCTGATGTTTCCCAACTTAAAACGGATTCCGAAGGTAATTTTATGAATATCAAATCATGATGGGGTAAGCAAAGATATGATGAGTTTTGCGGATAGAGTTCTTGCTGCTCGGCTGGGCCAGACGCATCTGTTCTGCATAGGCCAGGCGGGTTTTGTTGTCAAGAGTGCTAACGGACAGTTACTTGGTATTGATATGTACCTATCAGAGTGTGTGGAGAGGGTGGAAGGTCATGTGGGCTACAAGCGACTTCTGCCCAAACTGTTTGAACCTGACGAGCTGGTATTTGACTGTGTGATAGCAACACATTTTCACCGTGATCACTTGGATATCGATGCACTGCCTGGCCTGATGGATAATAACAAAACGATACTGTTTGCTGCAAAGGACTGTGTGGATGATACGCGGGGATATGCACGCATACAGTACGTAGCTCCAGGTGATCACGCTGCATGCGGTGATTACAAGTTGGATTTCGTGAAATGTGATCATGGTACCGGCGCGCCGCAGGCTGTGGGCGTGATCATTACAGTAGATGGGAAAAAGATCTACGAGGCAGGTGACACTTGCCTGCATACTGAATGGGCGGATGAACTGCCCAAGGATATCGATGTGATGATCGCTCCAATCAATGGTGCTTATGGGAACATGAATGAAATGGAGTGCGCAGCTTATGCTCAAGCTGTTCAGCCGAAGCTGACGGTGCCATGCCATTATGGTATGTTTGCGGCTCATGGCGGCAACCCAGGCAAGTTTTATGAGATTATGGTTGAAAAGAAGTTGCCATTTCTGTTTATGACACAGGGTGAAGACGTGTTGCTCTAATATACGAAGTTTTCAAGAGCGGAATGGGTGATACAAAATGAATGCGAAAAGGTTATGGCATACATTTCGACTGTGGTTGATTGGCGGTGCGGGAAAACGTGCCCGGTATCTACGTAAGAAGAAACTGTTTGCCTCGGTTGGTGAAGATTGCAGTTATATGCCGCGCATTATTCCATTGTATGCTAAACTGATCAAAATGGGGAACCATGTGCATATTGCATCTGATGTAGTTTTTGTCACGCATGACGTTACACATCATGTGCTGAACAGTTACTTGGCATCCAATAACACTGATGCACCAAAGATTCAAGAAAAAATGGGCTGTATAGAGATTAGTAATAATGTGTTTATCGGAGCAAAAACGATGATCCTTCCAAATGTTAGAATAGGCAGTAATGTGATTGTTGGTGCAGGCAGTATCGTAACACGTGATCTTCCAGATAATTGTGTTGCAGTTGGTACACCTGCCAAACCAATTGGCACATTTCAGGATTTCCTGAATAAGAGGTTAAACGAACAGCGTTATGAAGGCCCTATTACTGTACAGCATCAGGATGTGCTTGAAGAATGGGTTGATTGTTGCTGGAAGGAATTCTATCACCAAAGAGAGCAAATCTGATATCGGAGGGAACACATATGAAGGAATTTGAAGGAAAGAAATTGTTGATCCTTGGTGGAAACCCGGAAACTATTCCGCTTGTTGAAATTGCAAATAACTGGGGGATCAAGACGATTGTAGCGTCTGCAAGACATGCAGATCCGGCGAAAGCATATGCCTGGAAGGCCTGTGATTTTAAAGGGCTTGATGTTGGTACAGTAATCAAAATCGCAACAGAAGAACAGGTTGACGGAGTTCTTGTTGGCGTCGCTGATATTCTTGTACCGATGTATTGTAAAGTTTGTGAAGCTTTGGATCTGCCATGCTATGCAACACAAGAAATCGTTGACGTATTCAGTTTTAAGGATGTATTCAAGTCGACCTGTGAGCGTTATGGTGTTCACGGAATACCGGAATTCTATCTTGATGCCGAACTGCGAAGAGAAGATCTCGACAAAATCCAATATCCTGTTATGGTGAAACCTGTAGACAATGGCGGCGGTGTTGGAATGACTGTGGCCTATAATGAGAATGAGCTGCGAAAAGGAGTTGAGGTGGCACTGGAGAACAGCCACTCAAAACGCTTTATTGTAGAAAAATATATGCAATGTGACGATATGGGCATGTATTATACCTTTAAGGACGGATACTGTTCCGCATCGTGTATTTATGATCGCTACACCACGGATGAGCAGCCCGGCCTTTCCCGCGTATGCCTTGGCGGAACGTATCCGTCCAAGCATCTTGACGAATATTTTGAGCGGATGCATCCCAATGCTTTGCGCCTGTTCAAGGAAATCGGGATTCAGAACGGTGTTCTGATGCTTTCCGGTTTTTATGAGAATGGTGAATTTTATGTGTATGATACGGGATTCCGTCTCCAGGGAGAGGCGCCGCATCTTCTGATGAAAGCGATCCACGGTTTTGACCAGCGCGAAATGCTGATTCGGTTCGCGCTTACGGGATCGGAGGGAGATTTAGATTTACGTACTGCCGACGATACCAAACTACGCGGAAAATGGGCCAGCACTTTGTGGTTCCTTCTTAAGCAGGGGCATATCGCTAAGATCGAGGGCTTAGAGGATATTGAGCATGATAAGCGTGTTGTGGCCAACATCCAGCGGTTGCATGAAGGCGACAACGTGCTGTCGGAATGGATCGGCAATGAAAAACAGGTACTAACGAGAATGTATCTTGTATGCGACAGTAAGGAAGAACTGGCTGCCTGTCTAAAGGAATACCAGGCCAAGGTAAAAGTGTTTGATGAGCATGGAAAAAATCTGGTTCTAAAGGGCTTTGATGTAGACAAAGCACTTTGCTTATAACCGGAGGAGAATATGGAGAACCTGAAACTGAAGGACAAGGTCATTGTTGTTTCCGGCGGTACCAAAGGTGTTGGCCGGGCGGCAGCCGAAGAGTATGCCAGGCAAGGAGCATACGTAGTTATTGGTGGCCGTGATGAGGAATCTGCAATGAAATCCATAAGACTGATGCATACGTATGGTTCGGATGGCCTTTTTGTCCATACAGATTTGCTGAAGGTGGAGGACTGTAAAAATCTGTTCGCCAAAGCGTATGAGCGCTTTGGCAAGATAAATGGTTTTTTTAATTATGCAGGTGTAACGCCTGTGAGCCCTCTTGACTCATGTGATGAAGAGACCTTTGATTGGGTCATGGATGTGAATTTTAAAGCTTGCTTTTTCTGCTGTCAGCAAGCTATAAAATATATGCGCATGAATGGCGGCGGTTCCATTGTCCTGACAGGTTCTGCTCATGCATGGGGAGGTCAAAAGGATCGCGCTGCGTACGCATGTTCAAAAGGTGTGCTTCGTATTTTAATGGAACATATTGCCCATCAGTATGCATGTGAACAGATCCGATGCAATTACCTGACCCTGGGATGGACTCCAACGGAGGGTGAGGTGAGCCTGCGTAATAGCCAGGGTGAAAGCGAAGCTGAGCTTCGAAGACGAGCTGCGGGCATTCTTCCAATGGGTAGAATGTGCGAACGGACGGATTACCTTGACGCTTTGGTTTACCTTATGAGTGATGTGTCGAGTATGATGACTGGAAGTACGTTCAGGATTACAGCGGGCGAATACATTTGAGAAATTAAGAGTATTTCATGCTATGAAAACCATTTTACTATGGATTTTTTGAGCGTACCCATACTAGGAAGGGGTTGATCCATCAATATGGATGATGAGAAGCTTATCAGCTTGGTGGTACCTGTTTTTAATGTTGAAGACTATCTGCAACGTTGTGTTGAAAGCCTCATTGCTCAAACCTATAAAAACATTGAGATTATTCTTGTTGATGATGGTGCTACGGATAAAAGCGGAGAAATGTGCGATCAACTTGCGTTAATTGACCGGCGTATAGTAACCTTTCACAAACCGAATGGCGGTTTATCGGATGCACGAAATTACGGAGTCGATAAAGCAAAAGGTGATTATATCATTTTTGTCGACTCGGATGATTATGTTATGCCGCAGTATGTAGAGCATTTATGGGAACTGAAAGAACAGTTTCAGGCAGACATAGCCATTAACAGAGTCATACGTGTACAGGAGGGAAGAAAGCACACATCAAAATGTGAGGATTATCAATCGTTCTGCTGTGATTCAAGACAGGCTTTAATTGAAGTGTATACGGGGCGACATGTGGGGTGGGAGGCTTATGCAAAGATTTATCCTAAAGAGCTGCTCCTAAAAGTTCCATCCCCTTCAGGTGTACAACAGGATTGTGCTTCAATGTACAAAATCATTGCTGAATGCAGGAAAATCGCAATAGGGAATTACGAAGATTATCAATATATCACACGGGAAGGCAGTATACTGAAAAGCAGGCTGTCCCCGAAGCATTTTAGAGTATTTGAGATATGTGAAGAATTTGACGATTTTATCCGCGGATATGATCCGACACTTCGTTTTCTGACTTCTGTTTTGTATCAAAGGCAGGTGATACAAATGCTGAATCTTCAGGAAATGGATGAAAATAGTTATAATGAAATTTTCAAACGGTATCGCGGCCGTTTCAGAAAAGATGCGTTCTCGATTATGCTTAACAATCAGCTGTCATGGCAAACGAAAGCATATCGCATTTTGCTTTGCAGTACACCCAAAGTATATCGCACCGTGGTAAAAAAAGCTACGTCTTAATAGATTGTAGAGGGTTTAGGTATGAATAAAAGAATCCAAGACGCGATCAATCGTCGGTTATGGTTGTTGAAATGTCAATGGAATAAAATCATGTATCATGATTTGAACGGCGAGAAGACGGGTATCAGCGTTATTTCTTGTAATTGTACAGGCGGATGTGTTATGAAAGAATATAATATGCGGTTCATGTCGCCGACAATAAATCTTGCTATCGGAGCTGCGGACTTTTTGAAGTTTTGTCAGAATCTACGGTATTATACTTCTTTGGCCCCGTCTTTAGCACTGGAGCCGATACAGTCTACACAAACCTATCCTTTGATTATGCTTGGAGATATATTGATTCACGCAATTCATTACGATTCCTTCGATAACTTTTGTGAGGCATGGAACAGAAGAGTATCAAGGATCAATTTCGATAAGCTCTTTTATATTTTTTCTGACAGGGACGGTTTTACGGTGGAGCTTCTGCCGGAGATTGACAAACTGGAGACTCCGAAAGTTATGTTTGCAAAAGAAAAGTACGATGATTATGACTGGATTTGCGTTGTCCCTGGTTTTGAAAAGGAAAAAGAAGTTGGTATACTCACGGATTATATGCAAGGAATCACCTGGAAAAGGCGGTATTCCGTGTATGATTTTGCAAAGACTTTTAGAGAGTTAATGCGATCATAAAAATGATGATATGGGTGGTAGAATGTTAAAGCGTGTGCTGGTATATGGGTTGAATAATTCCGTCGGGGGTGTTCAACAATATATAATGAACATTCAGGGAGCACTTGAAGAACGGATTGCGTTCTCGTTCCTTTTAGAAGGCAGTAACAATCGTTATGAGTCAGAGATTGTAGAACGTGGCGGGACTGTACTGTATATCCCTGAGTCACGCGGTACCAAACATTTGTACAATGTTTTAAAAAAGTGCAGGCGGAATATTGATTGTATCTATGTAAATATAAGTAATTATACACATGAAGTGCTTGTGTTATTGATGCTGACCAGCATATTAAATTATAAAGTAGTAGTTCATTCACATGCAGCTAAATTAGAGACACAATTGAGTCCATTACATCGTATTACACATTTTCTTGTCGTAGGATGCGGAAGATGGTTATGCAGGAAAAACACCAGGCTGGCTGTTTCGCAGCGTGCCGGGAAATATATGTATGGCAATCATCGCTTTGATATTGTACCTCCTGGTATTGAAATGGATAAATTCAAGTATTCTGAAGAAAACAGACGGAGAATTCGGGAGTTATACAATTGTGAGAATCATTTTGTTCTTGGTGTAGTAGGGCGTCTTGTTTCTGTAAAAAATTACGAGTTTGCCATTCAGGTTTTTGCGCGTGTGAAAGAATTATGTAATGAGTGTGAAGTTTCGATGTTAATCGTTGGTGATGGTGAATTACGGCATATGCTTGAGAAATATGTGGATGAATTGGGAATTTCTCAATGTGTTCATTTTGTTGGAATGACAAATAAAGTCTCAGAATACTACAGTGCGATGGATTGTCTTCTGGGGACGTCTTTTAGTGAAGGATTACCGTTGGGGATCGTAGAAGCGCAAGTATCCGGACTGCGTTGCATTTGTGCGGATGGGAACTATCCTAAAGAAATTGCTGTGACGGATTTAGTTGAAATGTTGCCGTTGTCTGTTGGCTCAGATGTATGGGCACTAAAGGTGTTGACAATACAAAAAGAATATGGGATGAAGCAAAGAAATAGTATTCAGGATACTCATCTGTTGGAGTTTGGCAAAACTGCGGTTGCGGATCGGTTGGCTGCGTATTTTGCATGAAACAGAACACGAACGACTGATAATGAAAATTGTTGTGAATATGCTTCAGTCTTATATGGCATAAAACGCACAAGCAAGTATACTCAAGGTCATGTCGTTTATCCTATAGGAATCTTAAACTGAGGAGAAAAACATGATTTCAGTAATCATACCGATGTACAATGCACAGGCATCGATAGGGGAGTGTCTCCGGTCGCTTACAAAACAGACATATAAGGATATCGAAATCATAGTGGTCAATGACGGTTCCACAGATGACAGCCCTAAGATCGTTGAGAAGATGGCAAGCTGCGACAGCAGGATCCGCTGCATCAGCCAGCCGAATGGTGGTGTCAGTCAGGCCAGGAATCACGGAATCAGCGTCAGCAAAGGGAATTATCTTTGCTTTGTCGACAGTGACGACGCTGTTACGGAAGATTATCTTAGCTGTCTGCTGAACAGCATGTTGGATACGGGATCAGATATAACCATCTGTGGCTTTCAGATGGTTACAGACAACATTATCCAGGATAAGATCCTGGATCCGGCCGCCTATGCGAGCTTAAGCGGAAAGATAACAGAAGACCTGTATGTATTGAGAGACTTTATCAATTCACCCTGGATGAAGCTGTATAGGGCTGAGATCATCAGGAAGCACTGCATAAACTTTCCGCCGGAAATGGTCATTGCGGAAGATCAGTGTTTCAATTATCGTTATTATGAGGTCTGTTCATCGGTTTCGTTTGTCAATAAGCCGAATTATATTTACTATTATACGGATTCTGGTCTTGCTTCAAGGAAGATGATGAAGTGTTTTCAGAATGATTTGGATAATATACGGAGCAAATCTGTTTTCGTTCAGGAAAAGAAGATCAGGAACGGTGAATATATCGTTGCGTGGGATATTTGCTGCGCAGCCCGGAAGTATGTATTTGTATCTGATGGGTGTAACTCTGTCCTGCAATCCAGCAAACGACTAAGAAAACTGTCCTCCTTTTGCCCGAAGGTCCATCTGAAAACAAAAAAAGAGGACCTGCTTTTTCAACTCATTAGATACAGACTGTGTATCGTCTATGTACTTTATCATAGGATCACGCATAAGTGAGCCTCTGTGATCCGGGATCCGTGCAGTGTTCTCAGGTCCGGCAGAAGAAACGGCTGGACGGAGACTATTCTGATTCCGTACCGAAGATGGCCCAAAAGGAGAAAGATCAGTTGATTGTATTTGCATGCTTGTTATTCTGGGGAATGCTGGGACTTTTTATACCCAGAGAATATCTGCGGGCGTACATGGTTTTCGCGTCCATATGCTTGGCAGCCCTTTACTTTTTCTTTGTTCCTCCAATTACATATGACCTGAGTAGATATTACGAGCTGCTCCATGTTATCAGGAAAACGGATTTATGGACAGTCCTTTTTGGTGATCTTAAGACAAACAATATCCTTTGGGAGACTTACAGTTCAGGATCAAGACTTTATCTTCTGTATGCATATATCATAAGTTTGCTTCGAATCGATGCGTTGCTTCCTTTCATTTCCGGAGTGATCATTTACTGCTGTGCTTCCAAACTGGTCATTCTTGCCGCTGAGGACTCGGAAGAGGAGATTGCTGACTGGAAATTGGGGTTCTGTTTCCTGTTTTTGCTCCTTATGATGGATTTCAGATCAATTTCCGGAATCCGTAATATGCTTACGTTTACAGTGTTTGCATATATTCTGTATTACGATCTTGTTAGAAAGTCAAATAGGCTGGTATGCTGGATCGCGTATATTGCGCTGATAGGTTTTCATTCCGCAATAATCATTCTTGTGTTATTACGGTTGCTGATGTTGTTTAAGCATGTCCCTATATTTGTGAGAATGCTTATTGCTTTCTCGTTTTTTTTCTTTGTGGAAACGCTCATCTCAACTTTGTCGCGGTTTACTCAATACCCTATGGTCTCTATGCTGTTACAGAAGCTGACTGATTACTTTGTATACGGGGGAAGTACCTACCAGACCACGAGAGTAGTTATCAGATCTTTTGCGCTTGTTTTTTATCTCCTGATGTACCTTTACTTGAAAAGGAGCAGTTTTTTACCGCAGGTATTTAATGACTACACGGATTATTTCCTTCTGGCCGCTTTTTTTGACTTCGGTACAATCGGACAATACGACACATTCCTCCGTATGCATTTTTTCCTGACTGTTGCAGTATGCCCGATGCTGCTGTGCTTTTTGCACCGAATTGTGGGTGAAACACCCGTGGAAATTGTAGTACCCGACAATAATGAAACAGGGGTAAAAGAGGTCATATTGTATGCGATGCTTGGTGTTTCTCTGATTATGGTTTCATATGTGTTTCTTACTGCCTATTATAGCCCAATGGACGGGCGTTTTACATTTTTTCTTATTTAGGTTGTAAAACAGAATTCTGCATAATACTTTTTTCATTTAAGTGAAAGATAGTTATACAGATATCATAACACAGGTGACGTACCATTGGGAATATGGGAGGAAACCGTTGTGAAAGGAAAACATGCGTATCTGATTATGGCGCATCATAGATTTGATATACTAAAGATGTTATTAGCGGATTTGGATTACAGTAATAACGATATCTTCTTACATATAGATAAAAAAACAAAGAATGTTCCTATTGATGAATTGAAAAAGTGCGTTAAGCGGTCAAGACTTATTTTCATCAAGAGAATTCCCGTGTATTGGGGGCATTCTTCACAAACACAGTGTGTTTTGAATCTCTTGAGGGCGGCAACAGATTATGCTGAATATGACTATTATCATTTTCTCGTTGGTGTTGAATTTCCACTAAAAACACAGGAGAGAATTCATCAGTTTTTTGAGAATAATTACGGCAAAGAATTCATTGGATTTAAGAATGGACAAGGATTTGAAAAACGACTACAATACTACTATTTCTTCCATAAGTATATCCGAGGTGGTAACTCATTGATAAAGAAATCACTGAGATATGCTGGAAGGATATTACTTGAGATTCAGAAGAAGATTGGGATAAACAGGCTGGAACATGATGCTGATTATTATAAGAAGGGTTATGCTAATTGGAGTATAACAGATGCTTTGGCAAGATTTTTTGTTGAGAATTCAAGGCAAATAATGCGTGAATGCAGATTATCATATCTGGGTGATGAAGTCTGCTTTCATACTTTAGTGTACCACTCGAGGTTTCTTTCCAATGTATATGATTTCGAAGATGAGTATCACTCAGCAATGAGAATTACGACATGGACAGATCCTCACAATCAATTTCATAAAGATGATGTTCCAATGCTAATTGAATCTGGCAGACTATTTGCAAGGAAAATTGATGACGATCAAGCAATTGAAACGATTTCCCAGATCATACGGTTACGAGATTAGTCATAACATTTATGTCAGAGCTTAATGATGAATTTGTGATGGTGCAGGAACATCTAAAGAGGGAAGACAGGTGCTTTTTACCTGGATACCATGCCAGATAGCTGCATTAAGGAGCTTTGTTGGACATGATAATACTCATCTGATCCTGATGGACGTAATTTGCTCTGGGGTCTTGTCCAGCCAACTGTAGCAATACAACATGAGACGTATTGAGAATTAGTTGAGTGGGAAAGAAAAACTTTGTGTTTTAGAACCAGAAAAACGGATGCAAAGTATTTGGCCTACATTCATATATTGGAGGCGGTAGTATATGCCAAAGAAAATTGGAATCATTACAATATACGATGAAACAAACTATGGCAACAGGCTTCAAAATCTGGCTGTACAGACTTGTCTCAAAAATAGAGGATATGCTGTAAAAAACATAGTTTGGCGATATAGCAGGTTCAGATGGCTGGCTAAACCGTTCTGGCTTCGGTTTAGGTATTGGATTCAGCGGGATAAGATCTCGGGACGTTCCCTGACTTTTCGACGTTTCATTCACAGGTATACACCCACGCGATACTTTTTCAACAAAGATCGCAGTGTACCTGCTGAAATCTGTGAGGATTATGATTACTTTGTTACCGGGAGTGATCAAGTTTGGAACCTCGATATGCTCCGGGGATCACTTGAGTTGGGAATCTACTTTCTTACTTTTGCAGATGACAGAAAAAGAGTATGCATCAGTCCAAGTATCGGAGTAGCTACAGTGGGCGATGAGGATGCCGCATGGATGAGACAAGCGCTCAAGGGGTACAGATATCTTAGCTGCCGTGAAAAACAAGGCGCTCTTGAATTAAGCCGCATTACTGGTGAAGCATGCGAATGGCTGATCGACCCAACACTGTTTGTAACCAGAGAAGAATGGCAGAAGCTTCTCTCCATCAACTCTCATAAGAGGACGAGGCCATATGTGTTCGTGTTTTTTCTGGATGGTATGAGCGAGGAACTGAACCTCTTTATCCGGAGGTACGCAGCGGACCATTACGAGATTATCAATCCATCGGATCAGGCCAGTTCGTGGTTTTGTATTGATCCTTCTGAGTTTGTTTCACTTCTTTCAGGCGCACACATGGTATTCACAGATTCGTTTCATGTTTCCGCTTTTTCTATTAATTTACATGTCCCTTTTTACGTATTTAATAGAAAAAAGTGGAAGACGCTAAATTCCAGAATCGAATCACTCTGCGAAGTTTTCCAGATGAGCAGCAGGTATATCCCTGAGCAGAAAGCATTTACAATTCAGGAACATTGTGATTTTGAGGAGGCAGACCGTCAACTGGTGACAGAGCGAAAAAGATTCTCGGCTTATTTGGATAAATGCTTTGAAGCGTAAAGGAGAGGGAAAGTTTGCGTGGTAACCAACTGAAGGCGGGGGCATTTTTGTCATATCTGCAGACAGCGGTGAGCGTTCTTGTCGGGCTCATCTACACCCCGGTAATGATACGCCTGCTAGGACAGAGCGAGTATGGCCTTTATAATACCGTCGCTTCCACCATCTCAATACTGTCTGTTTTGAGCCTGGGTTTCAACAGCGGCTATATTCGATACTACTCGGGATACAAAAAAGAGGAGAACCGGGATGCGATTAACAGCTTGAATGGACTTTTCCTGCTGATTTTTTGCATTATCGGGCTGGTGGCTTTAGCGTGCGGTTTATTTCTGACGGAACACTTGGAACTGGTTTTTAAGTCCGGCCTCACTTCGGAGGAATATGGCATTGCCCGCACACTGATGCTTCTTTTGACCTTCAATCTGGCAATATCTTTTCCCATGAGTGTTTTTCAGAACATCATCTCAGCTCATGAGCGCTTTGTCTTCCTGAAATTGCTTGGGGTTTTGAAGACCGTGCTTGGCCCAATGCTGACCTTGCCGCTGCTGCTGATGGGATATCGTTCTGTAGCCCTTGTTTCAGTTACTGTTCTGGTCTCCCTGATAGCGGATATCTGCTACTTGGTCTATGTCAAGAAGATCTTAAAAGAGAAATTCTGTTTCCGCCATTTTGAAAAAGGACTCCTGCAACACCTGTTTACTTATACGGTATTCATTGCTTTGAACACAATCATTGACCAGATCAACTGGAATGTCGATAAAGTACTGTTGGGACGGTTCAAGGGGACGGAAGCTGTAGCGATTTATGCTGTGGGATTCACCTTGTATAACTACTACATGACCATATCTCTGGCTGTGTCCGGCGTGTTCACACCACGGATTCATAAAATGTACAACGATTTCAAAGACGATCCTGAGAAGATGAATGCGGGATTTACCGATTTATTCATTCGAGTCGGAAGGATTCAGTTCCTAATCCTCGGCCTTGTCGCCAGCGGAATCGTCTTCTTTGGCAGAACGTTTATTCACTTCTGGGCCGGTGTGGGATTTGAGGATGCCTATCCTGTAGCGCTTCTGCTGGTACTGCCCGCATCGGTTGCGCTGGTTCAGAATGTTGGTATTGAAGTCCAGCGTGCACAGAATAAACACCAATTCAGAAGCATTGTATATACGTTTATGGCTCTGATCAATCTGGTACTCTCCTGGTTTCTATGCCAGATGTACGGACCCGTGGGCAGCGCTTTCGGCACGGCTGTCTCTTTAATCATAGCCAACGGAATCATTATGAATATCTACTATCACAGGCACTGTGGGATAGATATCCCTTCATTTTGGAATAACATTTTACGGATGAGTATGGGGTTCTTGATCCCGTTTGGCTTTGGATTTATTGTCAATCGCTTCTTGCCAGGCGGTTCCATAATATGGTTGGGAATTGGCATAGTTGCTTATACACTGGTTTATTGTGTAAGCGTATGGATGATCAGTATGAATGATTATGAGAAAACCCTGATAAGCAAACCTTTGCGTCGAATCCTGCGGAGAAATCGGTGAAAAGTCTGTCATGTGAGGTTGAAAAGATATGAAAACAATTCAACAGGTAGGGATGGATTGCTGCGGATGCGGAGCTTGTGCAATAGCGTGTCCGAAGAGCTGTATCCGGATGGCGCCAAATGAGGAGGGATTCCTTTACCCGGAAACAGATGAAAATACTTGTATCCATTGCAGCCGGTGCGAGAGCGTTTGTCCGGTTCTGCATGTAGGTGAACATAATGCGGAAGATTTCCGTGAAGCTTGGGCCGTGACCCAGAAGGACAGTCATATCCTTCAGGCGAGTTCTTCTGGCGGACTGTTCACAGCGTTGGCAACGGCAATCCTGGAAACAGGTGGGTGTGTCTTTGGTGTGGGATTCACAAAGGATTTCCGTCGCGTCCACTGCATTATGGCCGACAAGCCTGAGCAGTTGGCGCTTTTGCGCGGTTCAAAATATCTGCAGTCTGAGACAGACGGTGGCTATGCAAAGGTAAAGCAGCAGCTGGAACAAGGTCGTCCGGTTCTTTTTTCCGGGACTCCCTGTCAGGTTGCCGGACTGAGGCAGTTTCTCGGGCGGGAATATAAGAATCTGTACGTAATAGATATCATTTGTCACGGCACACCTTCGGCGCTTGTATGGCAGCATTATCTTGATCACATTGCCGGGAAGAACGGGCAAAAGACAGTCAGCGTGAATTACAGGCATAAACAATTTGGCTGGCATCGGTATGGTCTTGAAGTACTGTTTGCGGATGGGAAACGATTTTTTCAGGAATATACAGAGAATTCTTATATGAAGGTTTTTTTGCGGGATTATTGTCTCCGTGAATCTTGTTATCATTGCGTGGTCAAGGAGACGGGCTCTGTCTCTGATCTGACAATCGGTGATTTTTGGGGTGTAAAGAATGTGCTCCCCGAAGTTGAGAACAGCATGGGGGTATCGCTGGCGCTTATACACACGGAAAAGGGAAAGCAGTTGTTCGAACGGACGGAGCCAATGGTAGAAAAGCAGCGGGCAGATTATGCGGCCGCACTTGCTGCCAACCCTGCAATGACCCGATCCGTGAGAAGACCGGAAGCTCGGAGCAGTTTCTTTCACGATCTGACCGAGATG
The DNA here is from genome assembly GCA_017524725.1 of Clostridia bacterium. Classification (GTDB taxonomy): domain Bacteria; phylum Bacillota; class Clostridia; order Christensenellales; family Aristaeellaceae; genus RUG756. The sequence continues at coordinate 56,194 of JAFXUZ010000073.1, forward strand.
CCTTGGCGGGATATAGAGCGTAAATATGCAAAGGATAAGATTGCAATTATCATCAAACGAGAGCTGTTCCGTTCCTTTGTTGGCGTAGTCTATAGAAAACTGCGTCAACGGTAAGATTAAAACCATTCACTTGACTGTACCAACCGATGCTTTATCTGTGACAGAGGATTGACAAGAAGCAGAACCATGTAGCGTGTCAACCAGAAATAGGAATTTGCACAGTGGCATAATGCGCTGTTTAAGGCAATTGATATCACCCCGCACGCGGAAGATATGGCTAATTATTTGATTAGAAGGTCTAAAAAGATATGATTACAAAGCAAGAGAATCCAAAATCATCGTTGAATGAACAACTGTTGGAAGTAGTTCAGGCATCCATTCGAAACACACCCGTTCCAAAGGTAAACAAAATAATATATGAAGAGATGAAGGCGCACACGATTCAGGCACTTGCAGCGCCAATTTTGGGTTCACTTTCTCTTCCGGAAGACTTATACCATGAATGGGAACATGACATCCTTCAGCGGGTTTATCATTGGTATAGGTATTGCGAGATTCAGTCCTCGCTGCCAATTTCGGTGCCGTATGTGGTTCTGAAAGGTATGTCGGCTGCACAATACTACCCGCATCCCGAATATCGTATAATGGGCGACATTGATATCATGACCCGACGTGAAGATTTTAATTCGGCTTGTGATATGCTGTTGCAAAACGGATTTGTTGAGACGACGGATATTGGTGATGATCGGGTTAGAACTTTTCGCGGCAAGGGAATCGAGATTGAAGTTCATCGCTTTTATGCGCTGCGTCATAATGCAGAAGAAACGCGGATATTAGATCAGTTGATTTTTGATCACATCAATGAATCCCATGTCCTTCCAGATCTGGTCAACGGTTTGACTCTCATTGAGCATGTAAACCATCATCTGGAGGGTGGGATTGGCCTTCGTCAGATTCTGGACTGGTATATGTTTGTAGACAAATGCCTCTCTGATGATGCGTGGCCTGCCTTTCAAGCAATTGCCCAAAAGACCGGGCACGAACGGCTTGCCATCATTGTAACAAGAATGTGCGAGCTGTATCTTGGCTTACCACCGCATAAATGGTGTGAAGATGCCGACGAGCAGGTGTGTGAGGAGCTGATGTTGTTCATACTGGCAAGCGGAAATTTCGGGAGAAAGAATTCTCAGGATCATCGTACGAGCATGGAGGCTCTGTCGTACTCCAATACCCTTCGGGGAGCAATTCAATATCTAACACGACGCGGTATGATGAACTGGAAAGCAGCACAAAAATATCCAATTCTTCGCCCGATCGCGTGCATTTATCAGATGAACAGGTATTTTTTTAAAGGACTTTTCAGGAGAGGGAGTGTTGGAAAGTTCAAAGATGAAATATCGGAATCAAAACGTTTGGACAAGCTGTTTGATTCAGTTGGTATTGCTAGAGATAGAGATGGTCGGGTGTTCTACATAGATGGGAAATATAAAATCAAGTTACCTCATTAAGGGGTGTCATTACAGAAAAAAGATAATTGCTGACTATGATAAAGAATGGGTTATGGGAACAGATATGGAGACGGCGATAACGCCGTCTCCGGGCCGTCCCGTACGGATTCACGTTATTCAGGTTGGAGGAGGCGAAGCATGGTAATCGTCAATTTCTGCTTTTCAGCCCTTGGAAATTGCTAATTACACGTTTGGCTGATTGAGGTTTTTTTGCATGAAATATTAAATATCTCCGTTGCTTTGAAGACGTTTCCAGATTTGTAGAATCGTTAAGTAATTATGATGAATGAAAAATTATTGAAAGTTATTCGTTATTCCCTATGGCATACTGAAACTGCTGTTGCGGACAGATCTGTATATGACGAGATGGTGAAACATGCGATTGCTATCTTACCTGCGACTGTTCTTTCTTCCCTTTCTCTGCCGGAGAAATTATTTCAAGAATGGGAATCTATGATATATCAGCAGATTGCATATAATGCAAACTGCAGACATGTACAGAAGGATCTTCCTGTTAAAGTTCCCTTTGTGATACTCAAAGGGACCTCCGCTGCGAAGTATTATCCTAATCCGGTACTACGAACCCTGGGGGACATTGACATCATACCGCGCCGGGAGGACTTCGAGACGGCGTATGAGGAACTGCTGAATGCCGGATATCGAATCGAAAAGGAGTTAGGAAGGGAAACGTGTTTTGTAAAAGATGGCATTATGGTGGAACTTCATCGCAGCTTTGCCAAGCTGAACAATCCGAGTTACGCGGAATACCTGGACGATTTGATTATTGAGAATATCAACCCGACACATGTACTTCCAGATATAGTAAATGGCCTTGTGCTGTTAGAACATATCAGCCAGCATTTGGTAAGAGGCTTAGGCCTTCGTCAGATCATCGACTGGATGATGTTCGTGAATAAATGCCTTCCAGAAGAGCAGTGGGAAGAATTTCGGGAAATGGCGAAGAATATTGGATTGGATACGTTGGCGATAACCCTTTCACGCATGTGTGAAATATTTCTTGGTCTACCCCGGCATGCTTGGTGCGAAGGAGCGAATGAAGAAATATGCAATATGCTGATGGAATATATACTGAGTTGCGGCAACTTTGGAAACAACCGGATGACGGTGCAGGGTTTGAGTGAAAATGTGCTGATTTATGCCAGAAATCCGGTTGCTTTCTTCAAACTGCTTCAATCAAGCGGGATGGAACGATGGAAGCCAACGGAAAAGTACTTCTTTATACGACCTTTCGCATGGGTATACCAAGCAGGACGTTATGTTAAAAGGGGTTTGTCACAAAAGAATTCTTTGAAATCGCTGAAAGCGGCCTTTTCAGAGTCACGAAAAAGGAAAAAGATGTTTGACTTCCTTGGGGTCAGGCAGGATTCCAAAGGTCTTACTGTATATAAAGATGGTGTCTATATCAAGGAAAAAACAAAACTATTCAGAAAATAAATTGAAGGAAGAAGCGGAATGAGTTAAATAATAGTGAAGTTATTATATACGCTACAGAATGCCGACATGTCATGTGCAGACAAGAGATGTTGATACTTGAGGTGAACAGCACATGGTTTATGAAATGGTAGAATCAGTGCTGGAGAAAATGCCTTCAATGGGAGGATCTTTACAAAGACTGGGAATCGTTCGCCTTGATCGTCTGTGATCCGAAAGCCGGTGACGCGGATTTCCTGGAAAAACTGAAACCGGGACAGACGGTATTCGGATGGATCTACGCGACACAGAACCGTGACATCACTGACAAGATCACCAACGCCGGGGCGACAGCCTATGCCTGGGAGAAGATGTTCGACAACGGGCGGCACGTTTTCTGGTTCAACAACGAACTTGCGGGAGAGGCGGCCGTTATCAACGCTTTTCAATGTTACGGCATGCTGCCATATGGCTTAAATGTAGCCGTCATCGGCAACGGTAATACAGCCCGCGGAGCCTGCAGGGTACTGCACATGCTGGGGGCCCATGTGATGCAGTATAACCGCCACCTGGAAAACCTGCTGCGCGTGGAGATCGGCAATTATGATGTGATCGTCAATTGTATTTTGTGGGATGTGACGCGAAAAGACCACATCATTTATCGCAGTGATCTGGCCCGTATGAAGAGAAACGCCATGATCATTGATGTGAGATGCGACCGGCACGGTGGGATCGAGACCAGTGAACCGACGACGATGAACGATCCTACCTATTATTTCGATGGGATCCTGCATTATGCCGTAGATCACACGCCGTCGATATTCTATAAAACGTTTTCCTACAACAATTCAAAAGTAATTGTACCTTTTCTTGAACAGCTGATGTCGGACACACCGGGGGAGATCCTCAGGAAAAGCCTGATCATTCGAGACGGAGTGATCGTTGATCCGGAGATCATCCAACGTCAGAACAGATCGTGAAGCGGCGAGCATTTCCGCTGTGGGATCAGCAGCTATTCCGGGACGTATGGATGGATGAAGAATCTGAAGGAGCGCAAAGACAGGAAGCAAAAACAATCTACAATACAGTATCGTCCCCATTGTTCGAATTTGCAGCACCTGTACGGCGGGTACCGGGACCGGGAAGACCAAGCTGACGATCCTTATTGGCATCGAGGATTCCGCTTCCCCTGCCATTTTTTCGTGCCGCCGCGCCTGTCGATCTTCTGGCGGAACATAGGCAGGCCGGTACGCCGTCCCGGTTTAAGAAAACAAGGAAACATCAACCACGTCCCCCTATGCACAAGGGAGGATAGCGTATATGCCTCCATATAAAAGCCAAAGGCAAAACCCCGGAAAATCCTGCAGGACAGGCGGATTTTTCGGGGTTTATGCTTGTTCGATTCTGAGTTTTAGTAAAGTTTGTACTATTAATCCAACATTTTGACCTCAACCCCTTGAAATTCCTAGCATTTTGAGCGACTTTTCTGTTGATTATCCTTCATAAAAGTAGTATAATTATACTATTAATATGAAGGGAGCAGATAAGATGGCTCGGCCGATTGATCCCTCCACACAGTATCGGATTTCCATCCACAATATCGGCGGTTATCGCTACGCCAGTACCCAGCCGGCATATCAGGATCCGGAAACTGGCAAGACAAAGCATCGTCGCGTCCATTGGGGCACGTTGGATGACTCCAACAAGTTCATCC
>JAFXUZ010000074.1 GCA_017524725.1 Clostridia bacterium
ACCGACAAGGAAGACCTCGTAGGCCTTCCCCGGGGTGGGGAAGGTGGCACGCCGCAGGCGTGACGGATGAGGTCGTCCGTCTGGCACGCGTCTGCAGGATAGAAAGCGATGACAGGGTATCCTCTGCAGATGAAGGTGGTGCACCGGTTGGGGCGACGACCTCATCCGGCGGCTTTGCCGCCACCGTCCGGGGCTGCCGCCCGCCCTTCGCTGAAAACAGTCCACTGGACTGTTTTCCGGGCGCTCCGGACCCCCAACCGGGGGGAGGCTATGGGTTGTTGCCCGCCCATCTCGTGCGCTGACCGGATTCGTGATATTGACTTGCTGCTTCAAGACTCATTCAACCGACAAGGAAGACCTCGTAAGCCTTCCCCGGGATGGGGCTTGTTATGGGGTGTCGGCGGTAGCCGACGGGGTGTCCATTGTCATGGGGTGCCCGCCATAGGCGGGCGGGGTGTCCCATGACCTAATGACCTCCGCAGAGAAAGTGGCTCCGAGCGTCAGCGAGGAGACGGATGAGGTCGTCTTCCCGGCATCCATCTGCAAGCGGGATAGAAAACGATGACAGGGTATTCTCTGCAGGTGAAGGCGGTGTACCGTGGGCATCGACCTCATCCGGCCGCTGCGCGGCCACCTTCATGAAATCAAGAGGTGATCAGTACATGGATATAATAGTGATGCAAAAGGACCATCCGATGTGGCGGAAAACCGCGGCTTTTGCGCGGGAATGCTCCTGGAGGGCGGGGCCGTATCTGGCGGAGCGGATGGAGAAGGGAGCCTTCACCGAGCGGGAGCGGGTGATCGCCTGCGTCGACGGGGACCGCGTCGTTGGTTTCTGCACCTTTTCCCTGAAGGACAGCCTGCCTGAAGACGATCCCCGAACGCCGTTCATCGGGTTTATGTTTGTGGACGAAGCATACCGGGGCAGGCGGCTATCCCAGCGGATGATCGCCCGGGCCTGCGGCCATGCCGCCAAGGTGGGTTATGCCGCCGTATATATCGTGAGCGGCGAAAAGGGCCTGTATGAAAAGTACGGTTTTCTGAATGTCGGGGACGTAAAAACCGTCCACGGGACGGAGGAACAGCTGTTTCGGTGCGAAATTTAAAAAAACAAACCAGAAAACCAATATTTTCTTATCATGCCACGAATCAAAATCATTGCCAATTGGAAAGGGTTATGGTAGTATAAATTGTTGAAGTGCGCGGTGCGCTGTGTTTCTTATGCCCGTCGCGCTTCGGCTTTCGGCGCGATGCCCCGCAACGAGCCTTTGGAAAGGCTGGGAAACCCGGGGTCGTCAGGTTTGTTCATGACCGGGAATGCTACAGGAACCCGCATCAAACGGCACGGCGCGGATTGCCCGGCCGGGAGTGGGGGGACACAGCGGAGCCTCTTCGTCACAGCGCAGCGGTTGTGACGGAGGGCGGAGCTATACCCGTAGCAGATACAAAATGGTTCTTTGGTTGTCGATTGAAAGAACGAATTGAGGGAAGGGAATCATGGTAACAGCCTTTTATCGGTTGGCAATAATAGTGTCTTCTGAAAAAACCCTGTCCTTCTACCGGCGGCTCGGCTTTACGGAAACGTTTAGAAAGAAAAGAGAAAAGGACACGGTCGTTCTGATGGATGGATACGGGATCCAGTTGGAATTCTTTATCGATCCCTCCCATCCTGTTCACATTTCAGGACCGGAAGAACCGATCGGTCCCCGGCGTTTCGCGCTGAAGGTCGACAGTATAGAAAAGACGATATCTGAGTTGGACCTCAGGGAGGAGAACGTCGGACCGGTCATGGATGACTGGATGGGATCGAGATTCTGTCTTATCCGGGATCCGGACGGACTCACAATAGTTCTGCATGAGCAGTTATGCGGCGGATATATAAAAGATGCCTGACTTGATATCTGAATAGCTATGGAACAATGTCTTTCTGTGTTGAGGTGGAAGAATAAATGAACCCGTGGTTGGTGGCCTTGATCGTAATGATCGGGCTTTTTCTGGTCTTGAATATCATTGCGATGATCAAGAGACCGCGGAGCAGGTACCGGGATAAACCTGAAGAACAAAACCCCATGGAGGGGAAAATGGTTCGGTTTGTGCCTGACGAAAATGAAAAGGTAAATGCCGACGGAGTCAGAGGCCACCTGGAAGCTGTCGGGCCAAGCAGCCATAAAGCGGGTATTTACGAGAAGATAATTAAAAGAATTCTGGATCTGGTGCTGAGCTTTGGCGGTCTTGTACTTCTTTCCCCGTTGTTTTTGGTGCTCAGTTTATGGATCGTTATCGATGATCCGGGCCCGGTATTGTTCAAGCAGAAAAGGACCGGGAAAGACAAGCAGTATTTCTCACTGCATAAGTTCAGGTCCATGAAGCTTTCCACCCCCCATAATGTTCCGACACATATGCTTGAAAACCCTGAGCAGTACATAACCAAAAGCGGCCGATTCATCCGAGCCCACAGCCTTGATGAGCTTCCACAGATCTGGGACATATTTATCGGAAATATGAGCGTTATCGGTCCTCGTCCAGGACTTTGGAATCAGGACCTGCTGACAGCTGAAAGAGACAAATGGGGCGCAAATGACATCAGGCCCGGACTTACGGGATGGGCGCAGATCAACGGACGAGATGAGCTTGAGATCCCCGTGAAGGCGAAACTGGATGGGGAGTATACGAAGAATCTTGGCTTGAAAATGGATATTAAGTGTTTCCTTGGAAGCCTTCATGTGTTTGGCAGAGACAAAAGCATTGTTGAAGGTGGAACGGGAAAGATCCATAAGAGGGTTAACAAGTGAAAAAAGTATTGATCACCGGCGCGAACAGTTATATAGGTGTTTCGTTTGAAAACTACGTTCGCGAACATCACAGTTCAGATCTGTCTGTAGATACGGTAGACATGATCGACGGTTCATGGAGACAGAAAGACTTCTCTCCATATGATATTGTGTTTCATGTCGCCGGTATTGCTCATGCCGATGTGGGCAATGTGTCTGAGGACACGAAAAAAAAATATTATGCGATAAACACAGACCTCGCTGTAGAAACCTGCAAAAAGGCAAAAGCTGACGGCGTTAAGCAATTCGTGTTTATGTCCTCGGCAATTATTTACGGTGACAGCGCGGGTTACGGAAAAAAGAAAAGGATAACAAAGGATACTGAGCCATGTCCGGCAAACTTTTATGGGGACAGCAAATGGCAGGCGGATCAGGGCGTCAGGGCGCTGTCTTCCGCGTCGTTTACGGTTACCGTGTTACGTCCTCCCATGATCTATGGGAAAGGCAGCAAGGGTAATTATCCCACGCTTGCGGCTATGGCAAAAAAACTCCCTGTCTTTCCCGATGTAGAAAACGAGCGTTCCATGCTTTATATTGAAAACCTCTGTGAATTCCTGTCGCAGGTCATGATCCGGGGAGAAGGCGGGATTTTCTGGCCCCAGAATGCGGAATATACCAGGACCAGCGATATGGTCAGGATGATCGCAGAAGTAAGCAGCCACAAAGTCGCTGTCTCTAAAGTATGGAACTGGGCAGTGAGCCTGGCAAGCATCATTCCGGGAAAGCCAAGGGATCTGGCCGCGAAAGCCTTCGGTAATCTTTCCTATGATCAGGACATGAGCCGGTACGATTTCGAATACAGGTTGGTAAGCCTGAAGGAATCGATTGAAAGGACGGAAGGAAGATGAAGCGCATCTTATTTCTTGTCAACCACGATGTGGTTATCTACAACTTCCGCCTGGAGATCGTTGAACGGTTTATTAAAGATGGTCATGAGGTACATATCAGTTCACCTTATGGCGAAAGAATTGACGATCTGGTTAAATTAGGCGCAAAGTTCCACGAGATAAAGATGGAACGCCATGGAATGAACCCAAAGGATGAATTAAGGATATTGGGCAAGTATAAGAAACTCATGAAGGACGTTAAACCGGATATCTGCCTTGGGTTTACCATTAAGCCAAATATATACGGAGCTATTGCAGCAAGGGGACAGCATATTCCGTTTGTGGCAAACATCACCGGACTCGGTACCGCTGTAGAAAACCCCGGCATAAGTCAGAAGATTTCTATCCTTCTGTATAAATACGCCTTTAAAAAAGTCCAGCGCGTGTTCTTTCAGAATGAGGAAAACAAGAAGTTCTTTGAAGACCACGGATTGGCTAAGGGCAAGGGAATGATCATCCCCGGATCCGGAGTCAACCTTATTCGCTATCCTTATCGTGAATATCCGGAAGATGGCGTGATAAAGTTTGCCTTTATATCACGGATCATGAAAGAAAAAGGCATTGACCAGTATCTGGACACCGCAGAGGCTTTTAAAGGAAAAAACGTAGAATTCCATGTCTGCGGCTTCTGTGAGCCGGAATATGACGGCAGGCTTCAGGAAGAGCACAAAAAAGGAATTGTGAATTATCATGGAATGATCCGTGACGTTGCCGGCTTCATGGGAGAGATGCACTGTATTATTCACCCCACTTATTATCCGGAAGGGATAAGCAATGTTCTGCTGGAGGCCTGTGCCACGGGCCGGCCCATTATTACCACGGATCGTTCCGGCTGCCGTGAAGTGGTGGATGACGGTAAGAACGGGTACATGATACCATGCCAGAGCAGTGAAAGCCTGATCAGGGCGGTGGATAAGTTTTTAGGGCTTAGCTGGAAAGAAAAGAAAACCATGGGTGAAGAAGCCAGGCGCAAGGTCGAGAGGGAATTTGACCGGCAGATCGTTGTTGAAAAGTATGTGGATGAGGTTAAAAAGGCATGAATAAATATGTTAGATGTATTGTTTGCATCCCATGTGGAATACTAAAAATGGCATGGTTAAAGCTGTTTCATGCTGGATCTTTTAATGGTCCAGTTTTATGCCTTGTATCTCCTCATACGGAAATAACAATAGATAAAGGAGCAAAAATGAGGATTGGGAACAGTTTTAAAATGCGTGATGGGGCGAAGATTAGGGTGCGTAAGGGCGGAAAATGTATCATAGGCAATAATACTTCTATTAACAGTAATAACATTATTACTTGTCATGAGAGCATTGAAATCGGCGATAATTGCCAGTTCAGTCCAAATGTACATGTTTATGACCATGATCATGATTTCAGAGGCACTGGTGGATTGAAAGCTATGAAGTTTAAAACTGCTCCTATCAAGATTGGGGACAATGTTTGGATTGGTGCAAATACAGTTATTTTAAGAGGAACTGAAATAGGTAATAACTGCGTTATTGGTGCGGGTAGTGTTGTAAAGGGAAAGTATGAAGATGGTTCTGTAATTGTGCAGAAAAGAACTGTAGATGTGAGGAAGATAGAATAATGCGTGGAAGAGATAAATTTTCAAAAATTAAACCTATGATAAATATTTTGTCCAAGTTTTATTCTATGTTTCCACGTAATATGAGAAACAGAAAAATGGCAAAGCTTAGAAAGAAGACAGGTAATGTTGCATTAGTTAAACGGTATGCGTTATTAAAAACCCTAGCAAAACAAGTAGGAGATAACGTATCAGTTTTTCCTGATGTTTATCTGCTAAATGTTCAAGAAATGGAAATAGGAAATAATGTAAGTTTCCAACCGATGGTATATATTGAAGCTTATGGAGGAGTGAAAATCGGAAATGATGTTTCTTTTGCTGAAGGTGCATCCATTTTTTCTGTTAATCACGGATTCAAGGATTTAGAAATTCCTATTAAAGATCAACCTTTGACAGCACTACCGGTTATAATTGAAAACAATGTATGGGTTGGAGCAAAGGCAACTGTATTAGGAGGGGTACTGCTTGCTCAGGGAACGATTGTGGCAGCTGGTGCAGTTGTAAATAAATCAACAGAGAAAAATACTACCGTTGCCGGAGTACCTGCGAAGATAATCAAAAAAAGAGAGAATATTGTATCAACATCTTAATGCAGTACCATCTTCTTTTCTATTGAAGATTGATTAAGTAAGAAAAAGTAGGTGAGGACTTGTGCATCAGATTGCTCTATTAACAGCTACTTATAACCATCCTAAGGAACTAATGAAGTTGTTTGATTCATTAGAGAAACAGAGTGATAAAAATTTTACTTGGGTCATTATTAATGATGGTAGTGAAGAGGAAACAGAAAACGTTCTTCAAATAATAAATAATAACAGCATTATCGATGTTAAGGTGATTAACAAGGGAAATGGAGGAAAAAGTTCTTCAATAAACATGGGGTTCGATTGCTTGGAAACAAATGTTGAATTTGTTTTGATAATCGATGATGATGAACGGTTGAAGCCGGAAGCGGTGATGACTGTCAAAGAATATGTAGAGAAATATAGAAATTCTGATTGTGGTGTAATCCATTTTAATCGAACTAATGAGAAGGGTGATATTATTGCAAACCCCATAATTAGAGAAGACTTCTACATGAATTTCCAGGTATTCAAGTCAGAGAGAAGATATGCCGATGGTTATCTTGGCTATTTTGTCAAAGCGCTAGGAAAGAATCGTTTTACGATCTATCCTGGAGAGAAATATATTGCCCCATCCACCCTGATAATGAAAGTCAACAGAAAAAGTAAACTTCTATGGGCAGGTACTGTACTCGGAGAAACGGAATATCTTGTGGGTGGTATTACAAAGCAAGGGCGGAAACTAAGAGTAAAAAATCCAATGGGTATGATTGAATACTGTGAGTTGATGATGGAAAATGGTGCTACTTTTTTAACCAAACTGAGTTACTCTACTCAAGGATATGCTTATAGGGTAATTGCTAGGGGAAAAGCCCAAAAAACAGAAAAAGCCCCAAATCTTATCCGAGTTTGCGCTTTGCCAGGAGCAATTCTTTCATTAATATGGAAATGTAAGTATCTATAAGTATTATGACCTGGTTGAAAATGTCTATGAGTGAAGAAAACTATAAAAATAATTATAGATGGTGAGCAAATCTTTTTAATTTCTTATATGATAACTCAAAGTAATTTCAAGGCATCAATTTATCTAAGGCAACACCGTACAATTCACCAAAGCAGATGAATTCTCTCATTTCAGCACAAATTCCGACTATCTGAACCCATCTGTCCGCCGTGAGTAGAACTTGAATCAGGCCGTAACCGAAGGCCGGTCGGCCAGAATCAAGTTCGCTAAGGCGAACAGCATATGCAGTTGAGCGTCAACCTTTGCCAAGCCTCGCAATCGCGTCTTCTGGTATCCGAACATCCCTTTAACGACTGCGAAATCATGCTCCACTTTGGAACGGACGGATGATTTGGCATGTTCAGTTTCTTGGGCTTTCTTCTGTTCTGCTTCCGGCAGTTTCTTCAGAGAGGAACGGCGTACATTAATCCTGAACGCAATCTTCTTTCCTTCACGATTGACCTTTGGCACATCATCATGTTGCTCGACACCAAGATATCCGCTGTCTCCGAAAACCTCTTCTTCCGTTCCCTCAAGCAAATCCGGAACCGGTACTGTATCGTGTACGTTGGCTGCGGTCGTCTCGATCTTGTTGACTAATCCAGTATCCCGGTCTACACCGATATGCCCTTTGAATCCAAAGTACCATTGATTGCCTTTCTTCACCTGATGGGCATCCGGATCCCGTTCCTTCTTCTGGTTCTTTGTCGATGAAGGTGCGGCCACCAACGTGGAATCCACTATCGTGCCCTTCATCAGCAGAAGTCCCTTCTCCTGAAGCCGTCCCCTGACATCTGCGAACAGTTCTTCCTGCAAATGATGATCTATCAGAATATTGCGGAATCGTCCAATCGTATCCCCATCCGGTATCTGGTTGCTGGAGTCAACACAGCAGAATGCTGAAAACGCCCGGCTGTCGATGATCTCGTTCATCACCGCCATATCCGCCAGGTTGTAAAGGTTTTGCAATACGTAGATCCGAAGCATCAGTTCCAGGTCGTAAGGCTTGTTCCCGCGCTCTCCTTTGTAATAGTGCGGCTGTATCTTCTTCACCCATTCGCCCCACGGCACCAGCCGGTCCATTTGCTCCAGAAATTCCTTCTTGTGCGTTCTGACTTCCGCAAGTTCATCCGTCAAAAACGACATCGTTAGCTGCTTATCCATACCAGTATTATACCATATCTTGGTGTTCTATGCTACCATGTGCTGCTTTGTGCGGTGTTGCCCTAAATATATGCATTTTCGGAAGGTTATCAAAAAGATATGAATATCAACATCTATCTTGCATTAGTATTATGGATTTTCTTTTGTACAATATTTAGTAGAGCAGCAAAGAATAAAAAGAAAGTATTTTGCGTGCTTTGTGCTCTTGGATTATTTGTGGTGTTAGCATTTCGTGATCCGGTTGGGTTTAATATCGATAATACACGTTATTATCGGACATATCATAATATTTCAAACGCAAATTTTAAAACAGCTATATTATCCAGAGATGGCTTGGACAGTTTGTTCTATTCTATTGAGTGGTTGTTTGGACATTTGGGTGTCTCATATGAATTATTCCAAATCATTGTTGCTGCATTCTGTATTTATGCAACAATGAGCATTGTATACAAGTATTCAGCTTCTCCATATCTCAGTGTAATGTTGTATCTTGGATTAGGATTGTTCTCGTTTTCTTTTTATCTTTTAAAACAGATCATAGCGGTTTCTATTATTTTATTGGTTTATGATTCATTGATAAATAATAAACGAACAAAAGCATGGATCCTTCAGGCGTGTGCTGTTTTGATACATGATTCAGCTATAGTATTTGTTCCCGTACTTTTCTGTAGACAGTTTTTAAAAAACAAAAAAGTATTTTTATTATTTTATTCGATCATTGCTGGTGTCTTCTTTGTATTTAGATTGCGAATTGCGGAAGTGATCATGTATTTAACAAAAGATGATTATGTCGGAGTGTATCAAATAAGCGGCAGGATTGGGGGACTTGCCCTATTCATTATAGCTTGTTTTTTGTTATTCATTGTTTCCATAGACTATAAAAAGAAAAATCTATCTATAGATACTGATTGCACTAATGAATTAGTTTATTTATCTGAAAAAGAAGGAATGCTTCTTTTTATCAGTGCCACGGCATTGATCATACAGATCCTTTCTTCATATGCTTATGCATATACAAGGCTAAACTTTTTTTATATACAGTTTTATATGTTAATATTACCAAACGCCCTTTACTCAAGCAAGATAAAACATATGAGTAAAAACATGTACCTGTTACTTAAAATAATTGTATACCTAGTAATTACCGTATTAATGCTAATGCAATTCAAAAACAATATAGGCGAGTTAAAAACAGGATACAGCTTTATGTGGGAAATGAATTAGTATATTCCGAATTCCATTTACTTGATCTGTAAAAAAGGTCAGGTGAAAAGAGTATTCTTCATGTGACGGCGGTGCTGCTACAATAGTTTTTACAGGCTTCATTCATCACTGATGCCGGAAAGGAACAGGCTTTTATGAAAAACGATGTTCAGGTGTCCATATACTGTCTTGCGTACAACCATGAAAAGTATATCAGGAAGACTCTTGACGGCTTTGTTTCGCAGATTACCGGTTTTAAATATGAAATAATAGTACATGATGATGCGTCTACGGATAAAACCGCGGAAATCATCAGGGAATATGAAGCCAAATATCCGGACCTGTTCAGGCCGATATACCAAACAGAAAACCAGCATAGCAAAGGGATAGAAATAGGACGTACTTATATCGTTCCGCGGGCAAAAGGAAAATATATTGCAATGTGTGAAGGGGATGATTATTGGACAGATAACTATAAACTGCAAAAGCAGTATGACGCACTGGAAAATAATCTTAATTGCAGCATGTCGACACACCTGGTGATGTGCTGCAATGAAGACGGAACGGATAATCCAAGGGTGATACCATCCAGACAGTTTAGGGTAAAGCATACGGGTGTTATTACTAAAGACGTTATAAAACAATTATTATGGATCAGGGGAAGTTATCCTTTTCATACCAGCAGCTATTTTGTTCGCAAAGAGGTTATGCTTGAACCTGTTAACATCAAACGCGATATCGCCATTTTAAGAAAAGCGTTGATCCATGGCGATTTTTACTATTTTGCTGAAGGGATGTCTGTAAGACGGCTCAATTCGATCGGGAATTTTAATTCCGTTTTGCGGGGACAGGGGATCGACGGAAAGGTGAGGCTGTCATTATCTAACATAGAATACGATCAGATATTTGATAAATACACTGATTATGCATATCATAAAGAAATTAGCGCTTTTGCATTCAAAAGTATTTTGGAGTGGTCTCAATACAGACCCAATGAGGCCATCAGCAAATTGGAAGAGCTGTCTCTCAGTTATGCCAAGGTACGAAAGGAATTGCTGTATTACCAGAAAATCAAATATGGAATGAAGTATTTTAAGCTGAAGATCGGGATGAAGGCCGGGATACTTCATGATGTAAGAGGGACGGACAATGGCAAACACAAAAAATGACCGGTTCACTGTAATGAGCAACCTTGGATGGCGCATGGCGGAACGCTTTGGAGCAAAAGGTGTGGAATTCCTGGTTTCCATTATTCTTGCCAGGCTCCTTGCTCCGGAAGTGTATGGGACCATAGCGCTTGTTACGGTTTTCATAACCATTTTGCAGGTTTTTGTCGACAGCGGCCTCGGGAATGCGCTTATCCAAAAAAAGGATGTCGACGACACAGATTACTCAACGGTTTTCTTTTTTAATATTACTTTCTGTTCGGTCCTGTATGTGCTGCTTTTTTTAGCTGCGCCGCTGATCGCGAGATTTTATAACGATGACAGTCTGACGGATATTGTTCGTGTCCTGGGGCTTACCGTTTTGATCGCGGGCGTAAAAAACGTTCAACAGGCTTATGTTTCACGCAACATGCTCTTCCATCGTTTTTTTTACGCTACACTTGGCGGAACAATTGGAGCTGCTATTGTAGGTATTTATTTAGCTTATCACGGGTATGGTGTTTGGGCCCTTGTTGCCCAGCAGGTTTTTAACGTGGCTATGGATACGGTCATTCTGTGGATCACCGTTAAATGGCGTCCCAGGAGATTGTTTTCTTTTGGGCATTTGAAGACGCTATATTCTTTTGGGTGGAAACTACTGGTATCGAGCCTGGTGGATGTGGTATACAACGATATCCGGCAATTGATCATAGGAAAAATGTATTCAAAAGAAGACCTGGCATACTATAACCGCGCCAAACAAATCCCCCATTTAATAACCTCAAATATCAATACTTCGATCAACAGTGTTTTATTTCCTGCGATGTCCAGTGCGCAGGAAAGCCGGGAGCGCGTGAAAGCCATGACGCGAAGGGCAATAAAGATAAGCACATACATTATGGCGCCTATGATGATGGGACTGGCTGCATGCAGCAAGCCGGTAATCAGTATCCTGCTGACCGATAAATGGCTGCCATGCGTTCCTTTCCTGATCATTTTTTGCATCACAAATTTGTTTTTGCCCATTCACACAGCAAACCTGAATGCAATTAAAGCAATGGGGCGCAGCGATCTGTTTTTGCGCCTGGAGATAATGAAAAAGGTCATAGGGGTGATTGTGCTGATCATTTCCATGCAATATGGCGTAATGGCGATGGCGTACAGCCTGTTGTTTACGAGTGTTACCAGTCAGATCATTAACTCCTGGCCCAACAGAAAACTGCTTGGTTATTCTTATATAGAACAGATAAAGGATATTTTACCGGGAGTACTGCTTGCGGTTGGGATGGGACTAATCGTTTATTCGGTGGAATATATTGGACTGAATAAATGGCTTACGCTGGTTATCCAGGTGCCGTTGGGCGCTCTTATATATATAGCGGGATCGAAACTGTTTCATCTGGACAGTTTTGATTATCTTCTTTCAATGATAAAGAGCTTTAGAAGAAAGCATACCAAGAAGGCTTAAAAAGACATGAAGAAAATTCTTTTGCTGGGTGGTTCCGCTCAGCAGATAGTTGCCATCGAGACTGCCAAACGGCTCGGCATGTACACCGTGCTGTGTGATTATCTGCCGGATAACCCGGGGCAATATCACGCGGACCGTTTCTATCAGGTCAGCACCACGGACCGTGAGGCGGTTTTGAATGTGGCGGAAAAGGAGAAGATCGACTATACCATCGCTTATGCGTCGGATCCCGCTGCACCTACGGCGGCGTGGGTGGCCGAAAAGCTCGGCCTGCCGACCAATCCGTTCGAAGCGGTGAATATCCTTTGCAATAAAGATCTTTTCCGAAGATTTCTAAAGGGGCACGGTTTCAATACACCCATGGCGAAGGGGTACATCGATGCTGCCACTGCAAATAAGGATTTCGGAAGGTTCACTTTTCCCGTGATCGTCAAACCCGTCGATTCCTCGGGCAGCAAAGGCGCTACGGTGCTGAGGGATACGGGCAAAGCCGCGCAGGCTGTGGATTTTGCTTTTTCCTTTTCCCGCGCTCATAGGATCATTATAGAGGAGTTTATCGAAAAAAAACATCCGTACCTGATCGGAGGAGATATCTTTGTCTCATGCGGCAGGGTAGTGCAGTGGGGGCTGATGAACTGCCATCGGGATCCGGAGGTCAATCCGCTGGTCCCGGTAGGGAAAAGCTATCCGCCGCTGCTGGCCGCCGAGGATCTGCACGAGGTTAAATCGACTTTGCAGAGGCTTGTGACAGAGTTGGGCATCCGCTTCGGCCCGATGAATGTGGAGCTGGTGGTTGACGCGGCGGGAAGGGTCTTCCCGATCGACATTGGCCCCAGGAGTGGCGGCAACATGATCCCGGACCTGCTGGGTATGATCTTCGGTACGGATGTGGTGGAAATGTCCGTCAGAGCTGCCATGGGGCAGCAGACGGAAGCAGGCTGCGGAGAAGGAAAACCGTTTTATGCAACCCACAACCTTCATTCGGACAGGGACGGGTTTTTTAAGGGCATCGCCTTTTCTGATGATTTGCGGCCGCATGTCGTCAGGGAGTGCGTGTACAAAAAAGCCGGAGACGACGTGCAGTATTTTGATAATGCCTCCAAGGCCTTGGGGATCGTGTTTATGCATTTTGATTCAGAGGAGCAGATGGAATGGTTCCTTGGCCATATCCATGAGCATATCCATGTTCTGGTTGAGGGGAAAGCATGAAGGAATATGGCGGCTATATCGAACTGGATACCTACGGTGGGGATCTCCTCCATGGGGACGCGGTACAGCTGAACTGCGGCAGGAGATGCCTTACGTATCTCATCCGGGCCAGGAAGATCAGGAAGATCATGCTGCCGAGGTTCATTTGTGACTCGGTGACGTCAGCCTGTATCGATGAAGGCGTACAAATCAGGTGGTACGGTGTGGATTTCCGCTTTCACCCTCTGTGTGCACAGCCGGGTGAGGATGAATGGCTTTACCTGGTGAATTATTACGGGCAGATCAGCAATGAGGAGATTGTAAAAATTGCGTCGGAGTATCCGCGGCTGATCGTCGACAACGCACAGGCGTATTTCAGGATGCCCGTGCCCGGTGTGGATACGCTGTATACCTGCAGAAAGTATTTTGGGGTTGCCGACGGCGCTTTCCTGTATACGGACGCTGTATATCCCGAAAAGCTCCCGCGGGGCGAATCCTATGACAGGATCGGTTTTCTGGTGGGCAGGTTCGAGCGCAGCGCTTCGGAGTTTTATGATCTCTACAGGCAAAATAATGCGATGTTTTCATCCGAACCTGTCAGGAAAATGTCCCGCCTTACTGAGAATATGCTGCGGGCGTTGGATTATAAGCGCATTAAAAAGGCAAGGGAAGACAATTTTGCGTATCTGTACCGGAAATTGGCGTCTGTAAATGAGCTTGCGCTGACCGTTCCGGATGGCGCATTTATGTACCCACTGATGGTAAGGAACGGAAGGGAGATTCGCAAACGGCTGCAGGCGGAAAAAATTTATGTCCCCCTTCTGTGGCCGGACGTTTTCGCCCGGTGCCGTCCCGAGGATCCGGATTACCGCATGGCTGCAGATATCCTGCCACTGCCTGTGGATCAGAGATACGGGATCGGGGATATGGAGGCGATCACCGGTGCTGTGATGGACTGTATCCAGTAAGAGAAAGGAGCCTGTGAAGAATGAACAGGATCTCAAAAAAGAAGATCATCATTATCGGGGGAAAGGGGTCGGCTGTGGTCATAGCCGAACAGATCTTTGATACGCAGGAGCATGACGGAAGTGTGGAATTTCTCGGCTTCGCCTTTGATGACCCCGCATTTTACCCGGAGATCAACGGTTTTCCCATCTTGGGAAATACCTATAACATCTATGAAAAATATGAAAAATACGACGATGTGGGCTTCATTTTCGCCCTGTACCGGCCCGACCTGGTCAAGGAACGCATCGCCCTTCGGGACAGTTACGGCATCCCTCTGGAAAGATTTGCAAATTTTGCCCATCACTCGGCATATATTGCCAGGTCTGTTGAAATGGGATTCGGGAATGTGATCCTGGCAAATTCGGTGATCAATCCGAACGTAAAGATGGGTAATTACAACACGGTGCAGTCCAACGTCCTTATCGGGCACGACAATCATATCGGCAGCAGCAACTTTTTTACGGGCCATTGTGCCATCGGCAGCAACAACACCATCGGCGACGGCTGTTTCTTTGGGCTTAACACTTCCCTGAACAACTATATCACCATTGGCAATTTCGCTTTCTGCGGGATGGCGTCCAATGTGATCAAATCTGTACCGGATGACGTGATGGTCTATGGCAACCCAGCCAAACCGGTGGAACGACGGATTAAACCTCTTTGACAGAAAGGAGAGCTATACGCGATGACCCCAAGCAGTATCGGCCGTTATTTGGAGGATTTCACAGCCGGAGAGGAGATCCGGCACTCGCTGTCCAAGACGGTGTTTGAAAGCGACAACAATCTTTTCAGCCTGCTGACCATGAACTATCACCCGGTACATACCAACGCGGATTATGCGGCAAAGCAGCAGCATGGGCAGATCCTGGTGGTTGGTACACTGGTCTTCAGTCTGGTGGTGGGAATGACGGTACCGGACATCAGCGGCAAAGCCATCGCAAACCTGGATTATGAAAAGATCGAGCATCTGGCGCCGACGTTCATCGGGGATACGCTGTATGCGAGGTCTGTCATCCTAGAAGCCAGACCCTCCAGGTCCAAACCGGACCGGGGCATCGTTTATGTGGAGACTACCGGATACAACCAGAACGGCACAGACGTGATCCGTTTCCGCAGGCATGTTCTGGTAAAAAGAAGGCCCGATCCAAAGGTGGAGTGATAAAAAATGGCGTGGAAGCAGACAGTCAGAGACAACTACATCGGCATGAAAGAGGAGCTCTTTCAGGCAGGCGGGCAGACGAGGATCGACCGTCATCACGCCCGGGGAAAGCTGACGGCCCGTGAACGCATGGAAGCGCTGTTTGACAACGGCCAGTTCAACGAGATCGAAATGTACGCAAAGTCCCAGGTAGAACTGGAGGATGTTAAAAAGAAGCATTACCTGGGAGATGGCGTCGTCTGCGGATACGGTCAGGTGAACGGTAAGACGGTATACGCCGTATCTGAGGATGCGACCATCAGTGGCGGCGCCAGCGGCGCCACTCAGGTGGAAAAAATGTGCAGAACGATCGAGCAGGCTATCGCTGCCCGAAAGCCCTTTATCATGCTTTGCGAAAGCGGCGGAGCCAGGATCGAAGAGGGCATCATGTCCCTGTCCGCCCACAGCAGGCTTTTCAAGGACAATACAAGGGCATCCGGATATATCCCCCAAATCGCGGCGATCATGGGAAATTGTGCCGGAGGCTCCTCCTATTCTCCGGCCATGTGCGATTTTATCTTTATGGTCGATAAAACAGGCCAGTTTTTTATAACAGGGCCCAAGGTGATCAAGGCGATCCTGGGAATGGATGTCACCATGGAGGAACTTGGAGGGGCGTCAGTTCACAGCAGGTATTCCGGACAGGCGCATTTTGTTTATCCTGATGACCTGGCGTGCATAGAAGGAATCAAAGAACTTCTTGAATATGTGACGGTTCCGAAGGTTCCATACTTGTCTCCGGTTGATTATCATACGCTGGGCAAAGAGATCGAAGACATCGTTCCGGAGGACAAGCGTTATCCATATGATGTAAGAGACGTTATCAGCCGCATCGTGGATGACCGGATCATGATGGAGGTATTGCCTGAATTCGCAAAAAACCTGGTCACATGTTTCGCCCGGATGGGTGGCCGGAGTATCGGGATCGTAGCCAACCAGGCAATGTGCAGCGGCGGCGCGCTGGATTGTGACGCCGCAGATAAATGCGCCCGCTTCGTGCGTTTCTGCGATTGCTTTGATATCCCGCTCCTGACCCTCGTCGATGTTCCGGGATATCTGCCCGGGATCGAGCAGGAACGAAAAGGGATCCTTCGGCATGGTAGCAAGATATTGTATGCCTTTGCGGAAGCGACGGTGCCGCAGGTTTCCCTGATACTCCGGAAGGCTTACGGAGGGGCGTACTGCGCCATGGACAGCAAAGCGCTCAGCAGCGACATTGCCTTTGCGTGGCCGATTTGTGAATTTGCAGTGATGGGGGCGGGCGGCGCGGTCGACGTTATCTATCATAAACAGCTTGAAGAAGCGGAAGATCCGGCGAAGCTCAGGGCTGAACTGATCAAAAAATACGAGGACAAATACCTTGACCCGTATTATGCTGCGATGTGCGGCATGATCGACGAAGTTATTCTGCCTGAAGAAACCAGGGAAAAGATCATTTCCGCCTTTGAAAGCCTTGAAAACAAAAAGATTGAAGTATTGACAAAAAAGCATGGGAACATATCGCTGTAAGCGGGAGAGAGATATATGCTGGACGGACAACTGAGATTAAGGAGCTTTATGTTCCTGCCCGCGCATAACACGAAGTTTCTTGACAAGGCGCTTGTGAGCGGGGCGGATGCGATAATTCTGGACCTGGAGGATGGGGTGCCGCCGGATAAACGAAAGGAAGCCCGTGAAAACATTGTTTCCTACGCGAAACAGGGGCTGCTTGACCGACGCAGGAATATCTTTATCAGGATCAATCCGATAGATACCTACGATTTTATCTCGGATATCGAGGAACTGACTTTGGGGTGCGTGGATGGGTTTATGCCGAGCAAGGTCGATACCGCGAAAGACATCGAGTTCCTGGACGGGCTCCTTGATTTCCAGGAAAGGAAGAAAGGTTATCCTTCCGGGAAATACAAACTTGCGCCGCTGATCGAAACCACCAAAGCCCTTGAAAACATCAGTGGGATTGCGAGCGCCAGCAGCCGTCTTGCGGCCCTGTGCCTTGGAGGCGAGGATTATCTGAACGATCTCGGCAGCGTATTTACATATCAGGAATCGGCGCTTGCATATCCCAGGGCGTTGATGGTCAACGCGGCGAGGGCAAACGGCCTGCTTCCCATCGATACACCTTACCTTGATATAAAAGACACGGAAGGTTTCCGTGAACACTGCCTGGCTGCGTATAAGAACGGGTTTGCCGGCGGACTGATCCTCAGCCCAAGGCAAATCGACGCTGCGAATGAAGCGTTCACCCCGGATGAAGAGAAGGCAGCGCTCAGCAGACGGGTGATCGAAGCGGTACGGTACGCGAGCGAAGAAGGTATTTCCGGTGTTGCCATGCTTGATGGTACGATGGTAGGGCCGCCGATGCGAAAAAGAGCGGAAACTGTGCTGAAACAGATAGGGGAAGTTCGATGAAGGGGATCAGAAGCCTGCTGTTTGTTCCGGCAGAGGAGAGAAGGCTGAATAAGATCGGTCAGACCGGAGCCGACGGCCATATTATCGACCTGGAAGATTCTATGCGGGATGATGACAAGGACGCCGCTTTGGAGAGGACTGTACATTTTCTGAGCGGATGCAAAGTGAAAAACATTTTTGTGCGCGTTAATCGCCACCGTTATGAAATTGAAATAAAAACGCTTCAGAATTATAATGTCGGTTTCATGCTGCCGAAGATCGAATCAGGCTTGGATTATACGCATGTCCCGGATCTTGTGAAAGGGCGCCGGGTGATAGCACTGATCGAAACGCCCCGGGCACTGATCAATGCGGACAGCATTGCTTCTGTTCCGTGGGTCTCAGCGCTGGCGTTCGGGGCGGAGGACTTTAGCGTTGCCATGAACATGCGGAATTCGGTGAATGCCTTATCCATCCCTAAGACCCTTTTGGCGCTTGCGGCGAAAGCGAACAGAAAACGGGTATACGATACGCCTTGTTTTCACCTTCAGGATGAAAAAACATTTGACGCTGAACTTGAACAGGCTGTGGATCTTGGCTTTGACGGAAAGCTTGCGATCCATCCGAAGCAGGTGGAAGGTATCAATCGGGCGTTCATGCTTTCTGACCCTCAATATATAAAATATGTGATCGGTATCTACGAAGCGTCCGGAAGCGCTGTGTGTGAGATCGATGGAAGGGTGTATGAAAAGCTTCACATCGACAGGATGCGGCGCATGCTTACGGAAACAGAGAGACCATCGTAGGAAAGGGGTTTGTATATCATGGAATGGGATATAAGCAGGGTAGAGGAACTCGCGAAGGTCCTGGAAAAGTATGATCTGACCGATGTGGAGGTACGCAGCGGTGATGTGCGGATATTCCTGAGACGATCCCAGGCGCCGGTGATGATGGATCAGGTGAATTCGAGCCTTACGGCGGCAGGATACCGGACCGGGCAGAAGACCGATTTCAAGGCCATCACAGAGAGAAAAGCACGTCAGGACGAACTGGAGACAGCCAGGACTTCACGCAGGGAGGAAGCACCTGCTCCTGCGGCTGCACCGACGGAAAAGAATCTGCAGAAATATGTTGTTTCTCCTATTGCGGGGATTTTTTACCGCCAGTCACAGCCCGGTAATCCGCCCTATGCTGAGGTCGGACAGCGAGTCAAAAAAGGCGAAATAGTGTGTCTTGTCGAAGCAATGAAAATGATCAACGAGATCGCCGCGGATAAAAGCGGCGTGGTGAAAGAGTTCCTCGCGGAAAATGAGCAGTTTGTTGAATACGGTGCTCCGTTGGTCCTTATTGAAGAGGAATAACGCATGCTGAAGCGTGTTTTGATCGCCAATAGGGGCGAGATCGCGATGCGGATCATCCGCGCCGCCAGGCAGCTGGGCATCGAAACGGTGCTGGTCTATTCCAGGGCAGATTCCGATACAAAACCTGTCCGCTTCGCGACGAAAGCAATATGTGTCGGGAGCGCTGCGGCGTCCGGGAGTTACCTGAACCAGGAAAGCATCATCCAGACAGCCCTCAGTATGGGCTGCGACGCCATCCATCCGGGTTACGGCTTTCTTTCGGAAAACGTTGAGTTTGCCGAAAAATGCATCTCACATGGCATCCGATTTATCGGTCCTACACCGGAAGTGATCCGGCAGATGGGGGATAAGCAATCGGCAAGGATGCTGATGAGGACAAGCGGGGTCCCTACTGTGCCGGGATCTGATGGCATCGTGGCTGATGCGGCGGAAGCAAGGAATCTGGCGGAACAGGTCGGTTATCCCGTATTGCTGAAGGCGACGGCCGGGGGCGGCGGCCGCGGGATGCGCATCGCACGGGATGGGAGCGAGATCGGGAGCGCCTTCAGCGTCGCAGCGGCCGAAGCGTCAGCTGCTTTCGGCGACGGAAGGCTTTACCTTGAGAAGTTGATCAGGGATCCCCGGCATATTGAGGTGCAGATCCTCGGAGACCTGAACGGGAACATCATTCATTTGGGCGAACGGGATTGCTCCCTGCAGCGGCGGAACCAGAAGATGATAGAGGAATCTCCTGCGTATTGCCTCGATGAAGAAACGCGGCAGCGGATCAGGGAAGCGGCGCTGAAGGCGGCAAAAGCCGTAAACTATTCAAGCGCCGGTACAGTGGAGTTTGTCCTTGGTGAGGATGGATTCTATTTTATTGAAATGAATACCCGCATCCAGGTAGAGCATCCTGTAACAGAAATGGTAACCGGAGTGGACCTGGTCAGGGAGCAGCTTATGATCGCCGGCGGTGATCCCCTGTCGGTAAGGCAGGAGGATGTGAAGCTGTCCGGTGCCGCGATCGAATGCAGGATCAACGCAGAGGATATATCAAGGAATTTTGCTCCATCCCCCGGAACTATAACGAAACTCCATTTTCCATGCGGTACAGGCATCAGGGTGGAATCAGCCCTGGTTTCCGGGAGCACAGTCAGTCCATGGTATGATTCGATGATCGCAAAGGTGATCGTGCAGGCAGCCAACAGGCAGGAATCGATCCGGAAGATGAAAACAGCCCTGGACGAAACGATCATTGGGGGCGTTCCGACCAATATTGATTTTCTGAAAGCTGTGATGGACGACAGTGAGTACAAAGATGGGAAGGTGGACACGGGATATATCAGCCGAATGCTGGAGGCTTCTCCCGGTCTTCGGGAAGGCGTGCCCTGTAAACAGTCGCATTCCTGATCAATGTTCCGTTAAAAAAGAGTAAAGGCTGGGACCTGGCATGAAAATCATAACATCCGGCGAGGCCGCTGGTCTGATCAATGACCGCGCGCATGTATTGTTCAGCGGATTTGGGTCATATGGCGCGCCTGATGACATCCTGGACTCGATTGCCCAAAGGTACGCACGGGAAAAGCATCCGGCGATGATCAATGCCTACTGCGGTGTCTGTACAGGGGACAATACGGACCGGCCCGTCGGGTTCAACAGGCTGTCAGAGCCGGGGCTGATCGGAACTTTGGTGGCAGCCCATTTCAAGTACGCACGAAATGTGTGGAACAACATCGCCGAGAACCGTACGGCAGCTTTTACTATCCCACTGGGCGTCATGGTGCAGCTCTTTTGCGCAAAGGCGGCCCAGCAGCCGGGGATCCTGACAAAGACAGGCATACATACGTATATCGACCCCAGGCAGGACGGACCGGAGGCCAACGCCCTGGCAAAGCAGCAGGGAAACCGGTATGTGGAGGTAATGAATGTCGATGGAAGGGACTACCTGTATTATCACCTGCCTGATCCCGACGCCGCTATCATCCGCGGTACATACGCTGATGAGAAAGGGAACATCTCCATCGAGAATGAAGGCATATCGGATACACAGCTTGCCATTGCGATGGCTACCAAGAATGCCGGGGGGATCGTGATCGTCCAGGTTGAGAAGGTGGTGCAGTCCGGCGTGCTCCCGGCGCGCAGCGTTTATGTGCCGCATACGCTTGTAGATTATGTAGTAAAAGCAAGGTCACCGGAATTTCACATGCAGAGCTATGCTTCGGCATATCGCTCCGAGGTGTCCGGACAGTACAAAATGCCCATAACGGATATAGAGAGTCTTGCGCTTGATATCAGAAAAGTGATTGCAAGACGGGCATTGATGGAATTGAAGCCGGATTCGATGGTGAACCTTGGCATAGGGATCCCTTCCGGTATGGGCAGTGTTGCCAACGAGGAAGGAATAGCCGACCGGATGACGCTGTCTGTTGAATCCGGTCCCATTGGCGGCGTTCCGCTTTCCGGATTGGCGTTTGGGGCTGCGGTGAACCCGGATATGATAGCGAGGATGGAAGATGTGCTCCGTTACTACGATGGGGGCGGGATCGATCTGGCGGTCCTCGGTATTGCTGAAGTCGACAGGGAAGGCAACGTGAACGTTTCCAAACTGAAGGGCTGTCCCATCGGACCGGGCGGGTTTATCGATATAACCCAGAGAACAAAAACCGTCTGCTTTGTGGGAAATTTTACAAACGGGAAGCGGGACATCCGGGTCGAAGAAGGAAAGCTGAAGATTTTTCAGGACGGCACTACAAAGAAATTCGTTGATAGAGTAGAGCAGATCACATTCTCCGGAAAGTATGCGATCCAGTCGGGACAAAAAGTTTTTTACATTACGGAGCGTGCTGTTTTTCAGCTGACTCAGGATGGGCTGGAATTGGTAGAGGTGGCTCCGGGCATTGACATCCGGAAGGATGTAATAGATAAAATGGAATTTGTCCCACGGATATCTTCGGATCTGCACTTGATGGATCAGTTGCTGTTTTCGGCGGGTATCATGAATGTGGCAAAATAAACCTGAATGCGGAGGTAAACCATGGACAGGCAGATCCTTGTAACACGATCCTCGATGCCTGATTTCGAAGAATACTGCAACGAAATTAAAAAGCTTTGGGACAGTCACTGGCTGACGAATATGGGAGTCGAGCATAAAGAACTTCAAAATGAATTGGAAGCATATCTGGGATGTCCGCATGTCGTCCTGTATACCAATGGACATCTTGCGCTTGAGAACGTTATTTCCGCCATGCGGTTTTCCAGGAGCGGAGAAGTGATCACCACTCCGTTTACCTTTGCCTCCACTACCCATGCCATCGTGCGCAGCGGCCTGACCCCGGTCTTTTGCGATGTCCGTGAAGACGATTATACGATGGACGCGGATAAGATCGAAGCGCTGATTACTGAAAAAACGGTGGCTATTGTGCCGGTCCATGTCTATGGCAATCTGTGTGACGTTGAAAGGATCGCTGCTATTGCCGCCAGGTATCACCTGAAAGTAATTTATGACGCGGCCCATGCGTTTGCGGTAAAATATAAAGGTGTGTCCTCCGCCAACTTCGGCGATGCGTCCATGTTCAGTTTTCACGCCACCAAGGTGTTCAATACCATTGAAGGCGGAGCGGTATGCTTCCATGATGATGAGCTTGTCGAGCCCCTGAATGACATGAAGAACTTCGGCATACGCGGTCCCGAACGCTGTGTTTATGTAGGCGGCAATGCCAAAATGAACGAATTCCAGGCTGCCATGGGGATCTGCAACCTGCGGCACCTGGATGAGGAGATCGAAAAAAGGAAAAAGATCGTTGAACGATACAGGGCGCATCTTGAAAATATCAAGGGAATCAAACTGTCCGCTGTACAGAAAGACGTCGAATCCAATTACGCCTATTTCCCTGTGGTGTTTGACGGATTTCCCGCGGACCGGAACCAAATATTTGACGCGCTTGCCTCGCAGGGGATCATGGCAAGAAAATATTTTTATCCTGTTACGAACAGCTTTGAGTGTTATGCCGGTCTGCCGACCGCTGATCCGGGGAAAACACCGGTTGCGGTTTATATGGCGGACCGGGTCCTGACGCTGCCGCTGTATGCGGATCTTTCGATGGAAGATGTGGACAAGATCTGTAGGATAATCCTGTCTCACAGGTAAAGGCCATCATTCGCTGTCCGAACATATAGGAGAACAGGAGGTTCTGAACAAAAATGAAAGGGATCATTCTTGCCGGGGGAAAGGGGACCCGCCTGTACCCCATGACAAAGGCCGTGTCCAAACAGCTGCTTCCCATCTATGACAAGCCGCTGATCTACTATCCCCTGTCCATCCTGATGCTTGCCGGTATCCGTGAAGTGCTGATCATTTCGACGCCGGAGGATACGCCGGTATATGAAAAGCTGCTGGGTGACGGATCACGGTTAGGCATGAGGTTTGCCTACAAAGTACAGGAAACGCCCCGCGGGCTGGCGGACGCTTTTATTCTGGGGGAAGAGTTTATCGGCAGTGACAGCGTCTGCCTGATCCTGGGAGACAATGTTTTCTTTGGACAGGATATGACAAAGCTGCTTCGCAGAGCCATGGAAAACAAGATCGGAGCGACGATCTTCGGTTATCCGGTCAAGGACGCGCGTTCTTATGGCGTGGTGGAATTCGACAAAACCCGTAAGGTGATCTCCATCGAGGAAAAGCCGGCCGAGCCTAAGAGCAATTACGCGGTGCCGGGGCTTTACTTTTATGACAACCGTGTGGTGGAGATTGCGAAAAACGTGAAGCCTTCCGCCCGGGGAGAGATCGAGATCACAGCCGTCAACAATGCATATCTTGAAATGGGCGAACTGAAAGTGACTCTTCTGGGCCGCGGCATGGCCTGGCTTGACACGGGAACGCCCGGCAACATGCTGAAAGCGGCGGAGTTTGTGGAAGCTGTCCAGGACCGACAGGGCTTTTATGTTTCCTGCATCGAGGAAATTGCCTGGAGAAGGGGATTTATCAGTACTGAACAGCTCAGGTCATTGGGCGAGGAATTAAAAATGACAGACTACGGTCAGTATCTGATCACGATTGCGGAGGAATCAAAATGAAGATCCTTGTTACCGGAGGCGCCGGATTCATCGGCTCAAATTTTATTTATCTGTTGTTTGAAGAACGTCCCACCTGGCAGATCGTTTGCGTGGATGCCCTGACTTATGCAGCAAATATCCATACGCTGAATGAGGCAATGGAAAATCCCGGATTTGTTTTCTATAAAGAAGATATCAGGAACCGGGAAGGGATCAACGCCATCTTTGAAAAAGAGCATCCAGATATCGTTGTAAATTTTGCGGCAGAGAGCCATGTGGACCGCAGTATTGAAAATCCTGCGGTCTTCCTTGAAACAAATATCATCGGAACAGCTGTTCTTATGGATGCCTGCAGGAAATACGGGATCGATAGATTCCACCAGGTCGGGACGGATGAGGTTTACGGAGATCTGCCCCTGGATCGGCCAGACCTGTTTTTCCAGGAAGATACGCCGATACATACCAGTTCCCCTTATTCCACCTCCAAAGCGTCTGCGGATCTGCTGGTACAGGCGTATCACAGGACATATGGGCTCCCGGTGACGATCTCGCGTTGTTCCAACAACTATGGTCCGTTCCAGTTTCCTGAGAAACTGATTCCGCTGATGATCAACAACGCGACCCATGACAAGCCTTTGCCGGTGTACGGAAAAGGCTTTAACGTCCGCGACTGGCTGTATGTGAAGGATCACTGTTACGGGATCCTGGCGGTGCTTGAGAAAGGAAAGGTCGGAGAGATATACAACCTTGGCGGGCACAACGAAAAAGCAAATATTGAGATCGTTAAGATCATTTTGTCAGAGCTTGGCAAACCGGAAAGTCTCATTACATATGTTGCCGATCGGAAGGGCCATGATCTGCGCTATGCAATTGATCCGGGAAAGGCTATGGCAGAGCTTGGCTGGACTCCGACGACGATGTTTGCGGATGGGATCAAACTGACGATCCGATGGTATCAGGAACATATGGACTGGATGCATGAATGTACCTCAGGAGATTATATGAAATATTATGAAGAAATGTATGAGAATCGAAAATAAATTGTAATAATATCATAATTAAAATGCAACAGGTAACGACCTTGAATGGTGATTTTTTTATTGCGTGATCCGGCTAACAGATGTATAATAAAATAAAACTATATGTATTATGTAAAAAGAAAGGAGGGTATACATGAAAAAGATCATACGGGCTTTGGGAATCATTTTCATGTTTGCTCTGCTTTCTTTTCTTGCCGTGATATTTTCGCCTGAGGGGGAGGATACCTTTTCCGGGAACTTTGTTTTGCCATCATCGCTTCTTGTTATCGAGGATGAGGCGTTCATGGGCAATGCGTTTGAGGACGTGGTTATTCCTGAAGGAGTTGAACGGATCGGAGCACGGGCTTTTGCTGAAAATCGGTTGATGAAGACCGTGAAAATACCGAGGTCTGTTTCTGCTATCAGTACTGACTCATTTGATGGTGTGGACAGGCTGCTGATAATAGGTGAAAGCGGGAGTTATGCCGAAAAATGGGCTGTTACCCATCAAGTGGCTTTCATACCTGCGGATCATACTATATTACGAGTCACCGGGTCCGTGGAACGGCAGGCAGTTTTTGATACGGATAGAAACGAGTTCCGATCCGAAACAAAGGCTAAGTCCTGGTTCCGTGGACCTGATCGGGATCAGGCTCCGCGCTCATGTGAAAAGGCAAAGATGTATCCTATCGATTTGGCTTTTCCGTAATTCTCCACAAACAAACCAAATTCTATTTTAAAAAGGAGAATTACGATGAGTTTGAAACGGTTTTTAAGCTTCATTGTTGCTTTGGCAATGATGATTACGCTGCTGATCCCCGCTGCTGTTTCATCTGAAGGACTTGAAGAGGTTCCGGAAGTGACAGAAAGTGTTGACGGGGCTAACGATGCTTCCACGGATGACGAAGCTCCCGCCGATGAGGCTCCCGCGGACGAAGCTCCTGCGGACGAAGCTCCCGCCGATGAGGCTCCTGCGGACGAAGCTCCTGCGGACGAAGCTCCCGCCGATGAGGCTCCTGCGGACGAAGCTCCCGCCGATGAGGCTCCCGCGGACGAAGCTCCTGCGGACGAAGCTCCCGCCGATGAGGCTCCTGCGGACGAAGCTCCTGCGGACGAAGCTCCCGCCGATGAGGCTTCTGCGGACGAAGCTCCCGCCGATGAGGCTCCCGCGGACGAAGCTCCTGCGGACGAAGCTCCCGCCGATGAGGCTCCCGCGGACGAAGCTCCCGCTGCTGAGGAAGCCTCCGAGGAAGAAGACCAGGTTGAAGAGGCGGTTTTTGAAAACGGTTATGTCAGGGTTTCCGCCGGCACAGCCGTTTATCAGGACGCCAATAAAAACAACAAGGTCGGTGTCATCAATGGATCTTCCGTTGTTTATGCTGTGATGGCTGCCAAGGCCGAAGATATGCAGAACAGCTGGCTGAAGGTCAGTTTTGATACTGATACCGAAGATGCAGTCGTCACCGGATATGTACAGATGAAATCGGTCACTGTTCTTTCTGCGGAAGAGGCTGCAAATGTCATTGGCGCTTTGAAAGCTGACGGGAATGCCAAAGAGTATAATGGCTGCCTTCTCCCGATCGCGTCTTTCACTTATGAAGTTGCGGAGCCCGCTTCTGATCCGGAGGAAGTATCCGAAGATGAAGAAGTGCTGGAAGATGAGGAAGTCGAAACCGACGCGTCTGTTGCGATCACTGCCCAGCCCCAGGACACTACCGTCCCTGATGGCGGAAAAGCTACTTTTTCCGTCACAGCATCCGGGACCGGCCTGACCTATCAGTGGCAGGTGAAAACAGACGCAGCGGCCAGCTGGAAAAATACCACGCTAAACGGCTGCAAAACGAATAAACTGAGTTTTAATGTTGTAGGGGGTTATAACAACCGCCAGTATCGTTGCGTCGTTACTGACAGTCAAGGCAATACGGCGACCTCCAATGCGGCGACATTGACGGTCGGTGCGTCGGTGGCGTTTGCGATCACTTCCCAGCCCCAAGATGTTACTGTGAATGCAAACGCGACTGCGACGTTTACTGTGGCTGCCACCGGAACAGGCCTGCACTACCAGTGGCAGTACAGGACAAGCGCGACTGCTTCCTGGGCCAACACCGGCCTCAGCGGCAACAAGACAGCTGAACTCAGCTTCAAGGCCCTGGGCGGATACACCGGCCGCCAGTTCCGCTGTGTTGTTACAGATGCGAACGGGGATACGCTTGAATCTGATCCCGCGACGCTGACGGTCGGGACGACGGCGGCGTTTGCGATCACTGCCCAGCCCCAGGACGTTACTGTGAATGCTAATGCGACTGCGACGTTTACTGTGGCTGCCACCGGAGCCGGCCTGACATACCAGTGGCAGGTCAAGACCAGTGCGACGGCTGACTGGGCCAACACCGGCCTCAGCGGCAACAAAACGGCTGAACTCAGCTTCAAAGCCCTGGGAGGATACAACGGCCGCCAGTTCCGCTGTGTTGTTACGAATGCAAGCGGGAATACGCTTGAATCTGAAGCCGCAACGCTGACGGTCGGAACGACGGCGGCGTTTGCGATCACCGCTCAGCCACAGGACGTAACGGTGAATGCTAACGCGACTGCGACGTTTACTGTAGCCGCTACCGGAGCCGGCCTGACGTATCAGTGGCAGTACAGGACAAGCGCGACTGCTTCCTGGGCCAACACCGGCCTTAGCGGCAACAAGACGGCTGAACTCAGCTTCAAAGCCCTGGGCGGATACAACGGCCGCCAGTTCCGTTGCGTTGTTACGAATGCAAACGGGAATACGCTTGAATCTGATCCCGCGACGCTGACGGTTGGAACGACGGCGGCGTTTGCGATCACCGCCCAGCCTCAGGACGTAACGGTGAATGCTAACGCGACTGCGACGTTTACTGTAGCCGCCACCGGGGCCGGCTTGACGTATCAATGGCAGGTCAAGACCAGTGCGACGGCTGACTGGGCCAACACAGGACTTAGCGGCAACAAAACGGCTGAACTCAGCTTCAAGGCCTTGGGCGGATATAACGGCCGCCAGTTCCGCTGTGTTGTTACGAATGCAAGCGGGAATACGCTTGAATCTGATCCCGCGACGCTGACAGTCGGTACGTCGGTGGCGTTTGCGATCACCGCCCAGCCCCAGGACGTTACGGTACTTGCGGGTGAGACTGCGACGTTTACTGTAGTTGCTACCGGAACCGGCCTGACTTACCAGTGGCAGGTCAAGACCGATGAAGCAGCCGCCTGGAAGGGCACCAGCCTCAACGGCAACAAAACGGCAGAACTGAGTTTCTCTGCAGCGAAAACCTTCAACAACCGTCAGTACCGCTGCATTGTGACGGATGCCAATGGGAATAAGATTTCTTCCGATCCCGCGACGCTGTTCATCAGTGAACCGGCGGTGGAGCTTGCTATTACAAGCCAGCCCCAGGACGTGGAAGTTGCTGCAGGCCAGACAGCGACGTTCAGCGTTGCTGCGACCGGGACCGGTCTGACGTATCAGTGGCAAACACTGACCAGTGCAGGTGGTACTTGGAAGGCCACTACGCTTAACGGATACAATACTGATACGCTCAGCTTTGAGATGAAGACCGCCTATGCAAATCGTCAGTATCGCTGCATTGTGAAGGACTCTTCCGGTGAACAGGTTGTTTCTGACAGTGCGCTTCTTACCCTCCCCGAACCGCTCTTGCCGGTCAGTCAGCCTGAATCGGTGACCTGCGCGGCGAACGATAACGTTTCGTTCACCTTTGTAGTGAATCATACCACCGGAGTTACTTACTGCTGGCAGGTATCGACCGACAATGGAGTGACCTGGAAGAATACTACCCTCAACGGTTATGCGACTGATACTTTGGCGTTCAAGGCACTGGGAGGATACAACGGCCGCCAGTATCGCTGTGTTGT
This sequence comes from Clostridia bacterium, assembly GCA_017524725.1. Classification (GTDB taxonomy): domain Bacteria; phylum Bacillota; class Clostridia; order Christensenellales; family Aristaeellaceae; genus RUG756. The sequence continues at coordinate 28,943 of JAFXUZ010000074.1, forward strand.
TACCAATGCAAAAGGAGAAACGGTAACGTCTGATCCCGTGACCCTGACAGTTAGCTGGACCAAGGTTGTTGATGGGGTTACCTATCAGCAGATCGATGCGAATACCTGCAAGGTGACCGGTTATAACGGGACCGCGTCTTCCCTGACGATTCCCGCCACGGTGGACGGCGCGCAAGTGGTTGAGATCGGCGAAGAAGCCTTCATGGGCAACACCACCCTGACCTCCATCGACCTGCCGAACACCATCGAGGTCATCCGTGCCCGGGCCTTCAAGAACTGCACCAGCCTGAGCTCGATGACGACCCACTGATCGGATAGTTCCTTAGTTACCCCGGGGCACCGAAAGGTGCCCCTTTTTCAGCATAAGGGGGATATTCCAGTTCGACTCTGGGAATGCTGATATCCATAGAGGGTAATTTGAAAATGTCCGGGCAATGCCCGGCAAATTGATAAGCCCCTGAAAAGGGAAAGAAGGTCAGTTTTGAGACATCATCGCTACAATCCGGATTTCAGGTTTATCGTCGAGCCTGAATCATTCAACAAGTATACCGACCGGGAGTTTCTGCAGTACTGCCTGGGCGCCACCATGTATATGCCGGGATCGAAGGATTTCGCACCGAAGATCCTGTCGGGCGCCATGCCGGGGCTGACCAGCATGGTGCTGTGCTGCGAGGACGCGTGCCCGGAGGAAAAGGTGCCGGAGGCGGAGGAAAACATCCACAGCCTGCTTGATACTGTGACCGCCGCCGTGGAGAACGGAACCCTGGACGAGGACAGGGTGCCGCTGATCTTTGTGCGCATCCGCAGCCTGGAACAATTCAAGCATTTCAGCTTGGGCCTTACCAAGCGCCAGGTGAAGAGCCTGTGCGGCATCAATTTCCCCAAGTTCAACGCCGAAAACGGCTATGAATATTTCGCGTACCTGCGGGACCTGAATGAAAAGTTCGGCGAGATCATTTACGGCATGCCGATCATTGAGGACAAGGAAGTGGCGTATAAGGAATCCCGTATGTATGAGCTGACCGGCATCAAGCGCATCCTGGACAAATACAGGGATCTGGTGCTCCAGGTCCGCGTCGGCGCGACGGACTTTTCCTCGGTATTCGGCGTGCGCCGGGGCGTGGGTTATTCCGTGTACGACATCATGGTGGTCCGGGAGTGCCTGTGCGACATCCTGAACATGTTCAGCCGGAATAACGATTATGTGGTGTCCGGGCCGGTGTGGGAATATTTCCGCGCGCCGGAGGAACTGATGTTCGAAGAACTGCCCCATTACGGCATCGAGGACTACCTGGTCACCCATAAACCGATCGTGAACAACGAGATCGACGGCCTTTTGCGTGAGGTGATCCTGGACAAGGCGAACGGGTTCGTCGGGCGTACCGTGATCCATCCAAGCCATGTGAAATTCGTCAACGCGATGATGGCCGTCACGAAGGAAGAGTATGACGACGCCTGCCAGATCCTTTCCACCGGGGACGGCGTGGTCAAAGGCGCCGGCGGCAACAAGATGAACGAGATCAGGCCCCATGCCAACTGGGCACGGAAAGTATATAACAGGGCGAGGGCCTACGGCGTCATCAGGGACGAAAGCGGGCATGTGAAACTGTTTGCCGTAAACGACTGATCTACGACTGATTTATGAATTGAAAAACCGCTGAAGCGGGGATAACGGTTTACAAACCCTCCTTCCGGACGGTATAATACCGGCGTGGGGAGGATAAAGCGACAACAAAGCGGCGTTCTGCCGCTGCCCGCGGGAAGGAGAAACCAGGGGATCATGCAGAAAAGCGTTATCGACCTGAACGGCAAAACCATTCTTGTGACCGGGTGTCCCGGATTCATCGGATCATATCTTGTCATCCACCTGCTCCGGGAACTTACCGGAGGGACGGTGGTCAGCCTTGACAACCTGAACGACTACTATGAAGTCAGCCTGAAGGAATGGCGGCTGAAACAGGTTGAAAAGGCGGCGGAGGATTCGCCGGTGAAACATGTGTTCGTCAAAGGCTCCATCGGGGACAAAGCCCTGGTGGACCGGCTTTTTGACGAGTGGAAATTCGACGTGGTGGTCAACCTGGCCGCCCAGGCCGGGGTGCGGTACTCCATTGACCACCCGGACGTGTATATCGAATCCAACATCATCGGTTTCTATAACATCCTGGAGGCCTGCCGCCGCCATCCGGTGGAGCACCTGGTGTATGCCAGCTCCTCAAGCGTTTACGGCGGCAACAAAAAGGTGCCTTTCTCAACGGACGACAAGGTGGACAATCCCGTTTCCCTGTACGCGGCCACCAAGAAAAGCAACGAGCTGCTGGCCCACGCCTATTCCAAGCTGTACAACATCCCCTCCACCGGACTCAGGTTTTTCACAGTGTACGGGCCGGCGGGCCGTCCGGACATGTTCTATTATTCCGCCACCCGGTCCCTGGCGGCGGGGAAGACCATCCGAATCTTCAATTACGGGGACATGAAGCGCGATTTCACCTACATCGACGATATTGTCGAGGGGATCGTGCGGGTGATGCGCGGAGCGCCGATGAAGGAGATGGGCCCGGACGGGCTGCCCGTGCCGCCTTATGCCGTATACAATATCGGCGGCGGCCAGCCGGAAAACCTGCTGGACTACATTAGCACCCTGCAGGAGGAGCTGGTGCGCGCCGGTGTGCTGCCCGCGGATTATGATTTTGAAGGCCATAGGGAGCTGACGGGCATGCAGCCCGGGGACGTGCCTGTGACCTACGCGGATTCCGAGGCGCTGGAAAGGGACTACGGGTTCACGCCGAAGATCGGCATCAGGGAAGGACTCAGGGCCTTCTGCGAGTGGTACAGGGAATATTACCGCGGCTGACGGATGTGAACTTCGCGAACCGAAACCGCATATAAAGGGGAAAGCTTATGAAATGTGAAGAACTGTATTTCAACACCTATGGAAGAGAGCCTGAAGCGATGGCGTTCTGCCCGTACCGCATCAGCCCCCTCGGCGCCCATATCGACCACCAGTACGGCAAGATCAACGGCCTTGCCATCGACAAGGGGATCCATATCGCCTACAGCCGCAAGGAAAACGGCGTGGTGGAACTGCAGAGCGTCAATTTTCCAAAACGTGCTCAGTTCCATGTGAACGGCATCCCGGATGAGAAGGTGGGCGACTGGGCGGACCATATGCGCGGCGCGGCAAAGCAGCTGCAGGAAAAATACCCGCTGCGTTACGGCATTTCCGCCGTTATCGAGGGATCCCTCCCCATCGGGGGCCTTTCCTCTTCCGCCGCGGTGATCATCGCCTTCCTGTCCGCCCTGGCCAATGTCAACGGCATCCGGCTGGAAGCGTGGGACACCATCATGATGGCGAAGGCCGCGGAAAACAAATACGTGGGCGTCAACTGCGGAAAGCTGGACCAGAGCTGCGAAGTGCTGTGCAAAAAAGACCGGCTTTTGTACCTCGACTGTGCGGACGACAGCTTTGTTCTGATCCCGAAGGATCCTTCGATGAAGCCCTTCAGGATCGCTGTGTTCTTCAGCGGGCTGGAGCGCAGCCTGGCCACATCCGCCTATAACCTTCGCCAGGACGAATGCAAGGCGGCGGCCTACAGCCTTCTGGCCTATGCCGGATTCCAGTACGGCAAGTTTGCCGACACCAGGCTTCGCGACGTGCCCGTCCCGATCTATCGGGAATACCGGGACCGGCTGCCGGAAGCCTTCCGGAAGCGGGCGGACCATTACTTCGGTGAATTTCGCCGGGCCGAGGAAGGCGCAGAGGCGTGGAAAAACGGCGATCTGGACACTTATGGACGCCTGGTGTTCGAAAGCGGAAAGAGCAGCATCGAAAATTATGAATGCGGCTGTCCGGAGCTGATCACCCTGTATAACATCATGACGGAGACCGACGGCATCTACGGCGGACGCTTTTCGGGCGCCGGCTTCAAGGGCTGCTGCATGGCCCTTGTGGACCCGGATAAGGCGGACGGGATCCTTCAGACCGTGGAGGAAAAGTACCTCAAGGTCTATCCCGCGCTTCGGGGCAAGTACCTGGGCGCGCTGTGCGATTCCGCGGACGGGGTGAAACTATGAAATGCATTATACTGGCCGCGGGGTACGCCACCAGGCTGTACCCGCTGACGAAGGATTTCCCGAAACCGCTTTTGAAGGTGGGGGAAAAGACCATATTGGACTGGCTTGTGGACGACGTGGCCCCTCTGACCGACGAATTTGCCGTTATCAGCAATCACCGTTTTCTCTCCCATTTTGAAGCCTGGGCCGCGGGAAAGCCCCGGAAGATCACCCTGGTGGACGACGGGACCGAGAGCAACGAAACGCGCCTGGGCGCTGTAAAGGATATCCTGCTTGCCGTCGAAAAGCTGCGGATCTCGGATGACTGCCTTGTGATGGCGGGGGACAACGTGCTTGATTTTTCGCTCTGCTCCTTTGTAAGCTTTGCGCAGGAGAAGGGCACGTCCTGCGTGATGTGCCATGAGGAAAACGACCTTGCGAAGCAGCGCAGGACCGCCATCATCACGAAGGATGAAAACGGCCTGATCACATCCTATGAGGAAAAGCCTCAGGCCCCAAAGGGCAACCGGGCGGTGCCGCCGTTTTATTACTACCGTGCGGATGATATCCGGCGCATCCCGGAGGCGCTGGCCGCCGGATGCGGATATGACGCTCCCGGATCCTTCGCGGCGTGGCTTTCCGGTCAGGTGCCGATGCACGCCTACGACATGCCGGGGAAACGGTATGACATCGGCGATATGCAAAGCTACCGGGCGGTACAGGAGAACTACGCCGGGATCCGGCTCTGAGATCGTTTTTTCATTTTTCCGCGGCGGGTTCCCGTCGGGGACCGCCGAAACAAAGACATGGCTCCCAAAGGGGAAAGGAGACTGTATGAATATTGCCGTAGCTGGAACGGGATATGTCGGACTGTCGCTGGCGGTGCTTTTAAGCCAGCACAACCATGTGACTGCCGTGGACATCGTTCCGGAAAAGGTGGATAAGATCAACCGGTGGGGATCGCCGATCCAGGACGATTATATCGAAAAATTCCTGGAGGAGCACGAAGCCCGGGGACTGGACCTGAATGCCACCACCGACGCGGCGTCGGCATACGCCGCCGCGGATTATGTGATCATTGCCGCACCGACAAATTACGATCCCCAGAAAAATTTCTTTGATACCAGCGCGGTGGAGAGCGTGATCGAACTGGTGCTGAAGTCTTCCGATACCGCGACGATGGTCATCAAATCCACCATTCCCGTGGGTTACACCCGCCGGGTGAGGGAAAAGTTCGATACGGACCGCATCCTGTTCAGCCCGGAATTCCTGAGGGAATCCAAAGCGCTGTATGACAACCTGTATCCCAGCCGGATCATCGTGGGCTGCGACGAAAAGAGCAGGGAAAAGGCGGAGGTGTTCGCCCGCCTTCTGCAGGAAGGTGCGGAAAAGCCGGATGTGGACACCCTGTTCATGGACTTTACGGAGGCGGAGGCGGTCAAGCTTTTCGCCAATACCTACCTGGCCCTCCGTGTTTCTTTCTTTAACGAACTGGACACCTACGCTGAGGTCAAGGGACTGAACACGAAGAACATTATCAGCGGCGTGTGCCTGGACCCGAGGATCGGGACCCATTACAACAACCCGTCTTTCGGATACGGCGGCTACTGCCTGCCGAAGGACACCAAGCAGCTGCTGGCCAATTATGCCGACGTTCCCGAGAACCTGATCCAGGCGATCGTGGAGAGCAACCGGACCCGCAAGGATTTTATCGCGGACCGCGTGCTTGAGCGGGCGGGCTACTACACCGCCAACAGCATGTGGAACGTGGAAAAGGAGCGCCCCATCACGGTGGGGGTATACCGGCTGACGATGAAGGCGAACTCCGACAATTTCCGCCAGAGCAGCATCCAGGGCGTCATGAAGCGCATCAAGGCGAAAGGAGCGACGGTCATCATTTACGAGCCGACGCTGCCCGACGGCTCCACTTTCTTCGGATCGCTGGTGGTGAACGATGTGGAGCGCTTCAAAAAAAGCTGCGACGCCATCATTGCCAACCGGTACGACAGCGTGCTGGATGACGTGGAGGAAAAGGTATATACCAGGGACTTGTTCCGTAGGGACTGAAAAACAAAGGGGCTGCCGCAGGGGAAACGCAGCAGTCCCCTTTGTTTTTCAGGCGGTCGGGATCGGATGGATCAACCATGATTCCGCTTGCCTTGAGCGCTTCTCATAAAGAGCAGCAGGGCTGCGATCAGCGCCAGGGGGAATACGCTGCCGGTGAGCATGCCGATTTGCAGGCGGTCGCCGGCGCTCTGGGTAACCGCGCCTACCAGGCTGGGTCCGAATGCGCCGCCCAGGTCCCCGGCCATGGCCAGCAGCGCAAAGAGCGCCGTTCCGCCCCGGGGCAGGCGGGGGGAGATGATGCTGATGGTTCCGGGCCACATGATGCCCACCGAAAACCCGCACATGACGCAGCCGGCAAGGCCGACGGCGGGGTTTAAAGAAAGGGAGGCCAGCAGGTAGCAGGCGAGGCACAGGACGCCGGAAAAGACCATATATTTTGTAAGGTCCAGTTTGGCACCGTATTTGCCGTAGATCACCCGGCTGATCCCCATGGTGACCGCGAACAGGCAGGGACCGGCAAGGTCGCCCACGGCCTTGGAGAAGCCCAGGGCCGCCTCGGTGTAGGCGGAGGCCCATTGGGCCATGGAAAGCTCGCTGGCTCCGGCGCAGACCATCAGGACCACTGCCAGGTAAAACAGCGGCGTTTTGAACAGCTCCCCGATGGACATCCCCTGCCCCTCTTCCGTAAGGTGCTCGATGGGACAGGTCGCGAAGTTAAAGATGTTGCCGAGGGGGACCAGTGCCCAGATGCAGGCGAGGATCTTCCAGTTTGCGATGCCGAACAGGGCGAAAAACAGGGAGGAGAGCAGGATCACGCCAACCGATCCCCAGCAGTAAAAGGAGTGCAGCAGGCTCATCACGGCGTCCTTGTTTTCAAAGGGACACGCCTCCACGATGGGGCTTGCCAGCACCTCGATGAGCCCGCTGCCCACGGCGTAGACCACGACGCATATCATGATGCCGACGAAAGGATCGGAAAACAGGTCCGGCAGCAGGGCCAGGCCCATAAGGCCCAGGCCGCAGGCGATCTCGGAGGCGACAACGCTCCTCCGGTAGCCGATGCGGTCCACGAAGCGGGCGCAGAACACGTCTACCATTAGCTGCGTCAGGAAAAACGAGGCGGGGATCAGGGCAATCTGCCCCAGGGAGACGCCCAACTCCGTGTGGAATTTCAGGAAAAGCAAAGGCGCAAAATTGGCGCAGATCGCCTGGGTGATGAACGCCAGGTAACAGGCGGTCAGGGTCCTGCGGTAATTTTTCTTTATCATCTCAATATAAAAGCTGAGGCCGGGATGACCGGCCTCGGTTGTCGTCCGGGCACTGAGGGGACAAGCAAAGGGCAGCTTCCGTCAGTCCATGCGGGAAAGCACCTCGTCCATTTCAGGCACGCTGGTGATGCCGCCGTGTTTCTGGGTGGAAAGGCTGGCGGCGGTGCATGCAAAGCGGACGATGGATGTGATATCCTCCGCCGTAAGATCGGCGGGGGATTTATTTGTTTTAAGGAAGCGGCTCATGGCGCTTCCGCCGAAAATGTCCCCCGCGCCGGTGGTGTCCACAACCTTGATGCCGGAGGGACTGTTTACCGTGATCCTGTGGGAACGGTTCACCGCGTAGCAGCCCTTGGGCCCGAGGGTGACATACGCCAGGGAAACGCCGTATTCCGAAAGCAGCTTTTCGGCGCCTTCCTCGGGGGAAAGGCCCCACAGGAAGGCGATCTCCTCGTCGCTGATCTTGACGATGTCCGCCTGGCGGAGGCTCCATTCGATGGCGGCTTTGGCCGCGTCCTCGGTCTTCCACAGGGGCTTCCTCAGGTTGGGGTCCAGGCTGACCAGGAGTCCGTTCTCCTTTGCAAGTTTCACGGCCTTTTTGGTGGCGGAGGCGGCGGGCTCGTCCGTCAGGGAGAGGGTGCCGAAATGGAACACCCTGGCGCCGGCGATCAGGCCGCCGTCCACCTCGTCAGGGGTGAGGCAGGTGTCCGCGCCGGGCTTGCGGGCAAAGGAAAAGTCCCTGTTGCCGCTTTCGTCCAGGGATACGAAGGCGAGGGTGGTAAACTGGCCGGGATCGACGATGATGCCCCCCGTCCCGATGCCGGCGCCTTGCAGGGTCCTGATCAGGAGCCTGCCGAACATATCGTCCCCGACCTTGCCGATCATGGCGGTGGTGCAGCCGTATTTGTTGAGGGCCGCCAGGAAATTGCCGGGGGCTCCGCCGGGATTGGCGGACAGTACAGGGTATCCGTTTTCATTGACGCTCTTCGGGGCGAAGTCGATCAGCAGTTCGCCCAGGGCCACGACATCGATCATGGTGATCACTCCTTTTTCTCTATGGTCGTTCCGCCGCAGGCGTATTTCACCGGCAGGCAGATGAGGGAAGGAACGTTGGACATATGGCGTGAAAGGACCGTGCTGACGCAGGCCTCGGCGATCTCCGGCACCGGCTGCACGATGGTGGAAACGGCGTACTCCTGGTCGCCGAATATGCGGATGCCGTCAAAGCCGATCACCTGCACGTCTTCGGGCACGCGAAGGCCCATGCCCCGCAGCACATGGATGATCTGCCAGGCCAGGTAATCTGTGCCGATGAAAAGCCCGTCGAAGGCCAGAGACCCCTTTTTATAATGGGAACGAAGGAAATCCTCAAACCTGGAGAAGGGCTGGCCATCATCCAGGGCCATGATCTCGAAGGGGATATTCATCTCCACACAGGCGCTGACAAAGCCGTCCCTGCGCTTGCTGGGTTCGTTGGTAAGGGTGGAGGAGAATCGCATAAAGGCCAGGTGTGTGCATCCCATTTCCTTCAGTTTGTGGGCCGCCAGCCATCCGCCGCCGAAATTGTCCGAGGCGATGCAGGGGACGGATGCGGAAAAGAAGCGGTCGATGGTCACGAAGGGGATGTCGGCGGGAATGATCAGGTTGGGATTATAAGTGAGGGCGATGATGCCGTCCACCTGGTTCTGCCGCGCCAGCTGGATGTATTCGGTCTCCCGGTCGGTGTCATATTCGGTAAAGCAGAGCATCATCCGGCAGTCCCGCTTTTCAAGGGCGATGTTGATATGGTGCACCAGCAGGGCGAAATACGGGTTCACGGTGTTGGGGATGATCAGGGCGATGATGTTGGTGCTGCCGGTGCGGAGCGTCCGCCCGCTGGAATTGTATTCATAACCGAGGCGCCGGATGGCGTCCTCCACTTTTGACCTGTATTCTTCGCCAACGGCCTGGCCGTTGACGACCCGGGAGACGGTGCCCAGGGCAACGCCTGCTTCCCTGGCTACGTCGGCCATCGTGGGCGCTTTGCTGTCCTTCGGCAAGGGTACGCCTCCCTTCAAAATAATTTCATGAAATAATATATCATTTTCATGATATAAGGTCAATATGTCATGAATTACAGAAATGACGGTATTTTTGGCAAAAAAATGGCACAAATCATCAAAATCAATATTGACATGAGTAGTGATGTGTGTTATCCTTTAGAAAAGTTCATGAAACGTATCATGAATTAACAAGCAATATTCCATGAAGGAGGAATGCTTATGACCGCAAAAGCCGTCGCCTCCCCGAAGGTACACCGCAAAAGCCTGGGCCGGCGCATGGCGGACAGCTGGCAGCTGTACGTCCTGCTTTTGATCCCGGTGGTCATCACCATCGTGTACAAGTACGGGCCCATGTACGGCATCCAGATCGCCTTCCGGAACTACAACCCGGGCCTGGGCATCACCGGCAGTCCATGGGTGGGCTGGAAATGGTTCGAAAGGTTCTTCCGGGCCCCCACCTTCGACCGCATGCTGTGGAACACCGTCAAGCTGAGCCTTTACAGCCTGCTCTGGGGATTCCCGGTGCCGATCCTTTTGAGCCTTGCGCTCAACCAGCTTCGCTTCAAGCGTCTCAAGCGCACCGTGCAGACGGTCATCTACGCGCCGCACTTCATTTCCACCATGGTCATCTGCGGTATGCTGCGCATCTTCCTGTCTCCCTCCGGCGGCCTCATCAACCTGATCGCCGGCACCAAGGTCGACTTCCTGACCGAGGCCGGCGCCTTCCGCACCATCTACGTGGCCAGCGGTATCTGGCAGGAAGCCGGATGGGGCACCATCATCTACCTGGCGACGCTCTCCAGCATCGACGCCTCCCTGTATGAGGCGGCCAAAGTGGACGGCGCCAGCGTGTTCCAGCGCATCCTCCACATCGACATCCCCTGCCTGCTCCCGATGATCATCCTGCAGCTGATCATGAGCGCTTCGGGCCTGATGAGCGTCGGCTTCGAAAAAGCCTATCTCCTGCAGACCGACCTGAACCGGGCCACCAGCGACATCATCGCCATCTATGTGTACGAGCAGGGCATCGTCAATGCCAAGTACGAACTGGGCACCGCGGTCGGCCTGTTCAACACCGCCATCAACATCGTGCTGCTTGTGATCGTCAACCGGATCGCGAAAAAATTCGGCGATGTCAGCTTCGTCTGAGAGAGGGGAGGAGAGTACAGTGTCCGTTATTTCCAGAAGAAAGCAGGGCGAACTGGGCGGCTTCAGCGACCGCACCAGCGATATCATCCTGATCGTCATTTCGGTGATCGTCCTCCTCATCGTGGCTTATCCGCTGTATTACGTGCTTGTGGCGTCCCTTTCGGATCCGTACGACGTGTACGCCGGAAAGACTTTCCTTATGCCCAGCCAGTTTACTTTTAACGGGTACAAGGCGGTGTTCGCCGAGCCGAACATCATGCGCGGCTACGGCAACAGCATCCTGTATACCGTGGTCGGCACCATTTATTCGGTGGCGCTGATCTACCTGGTAGCGTACCCGCTTTCGGTGAAGGAAATGCCGGGCAGGAAGCTGGTCAGCATCTTCTTCATCATCACCATGTACTTCGGCGGCGGCCTGATCCCCACCTACCTGATCGTGCAGAAGACCGGGATCATGCAGACCATCTGGGCCATGTTCCTGCCCGGCGGCGTCGCGGTGAGCAATGCGATCATTGCCCGCAACTACTTTGAGAACAGCATCCCCGGCGCCTTGAAGGAAGCCGCGAGTATCGACGGCGCAAGCCACTTCCGCATCTTCTTTTCGATGATCATCCCGCTGTCCACCCCGATCCTGTCGGTCATGGTCATCTTCTCCATGGTAGCTTACTGGAACGACTGGTTCACCGCCCTCATCTACATGACCAACGAACAGGCGCCGCTGCCCCTGGTGCTGCGCAATATCCTGATCAAGTCTTCCGCCTCCGCCAACCAGGCCAGCATGATCTCCGGCGGCTATGCCGAACTGAACAAGATGACCGAAATGATCAAATTCGCCTCCATCATCGTGGCCGCTGCCCCCATGCTCATCGCCTATCCCTTTGTGCAGAAATACTTCGAAAAGGGCCTGATGGCCGGCGCTGTCAAAGGCTGATCCCATTCCATTGTTTCCCATGCACCCGGCAGGTGCTTAGATTACAACGACCCAAATCAAAGGAGGACGACCCCATGAAGAAACTCGTGACCCTGCTTCTGGCCCTCATGATGGTCCTGAGCGTGGCTCCGTTCGCTTCCGCAGAGCAGACGGAATTCAACGTTCTCAGCGGCATCTCCGCCCTTTCCGGCGGCTACGAGAACAACACGGTCCTTAACGATCTGCAGGCGCAGGCCGGTATCAAGATCAACTGGGATACCTGGTCTGACTCCCTCGGCGAAGTGGTCGGCACCCGCATCAGCGGCAACAGCGCCAGCAAGAACCCCATCGACGCTTTCCAGGCTGTGGGCTTCTCCAACTTCCAGCTGATGCAGTATGGCGCCGCGGGCACCTTCATCGACCTGACTCCCTACATCACCCCCGAAGTGATGCCGCACCTGAGCGCCGTCCTGGAAGCGCATCCCGAGATCAAGGCCGCCATCACCATGAGCGACGGAAAGATCTACGGCCTGCCCGCCGGCGAGCAGATGGGCACCGCCGGTATCGGCCGGGAAAAGGATTATTCCATCTTCTCCGTGCCCCAGTTCGGCATGATCAACAAAGCGTGGCTGGATGACCTGGGCCTGGCTGTTCCCACCACCCTGGAAGAGCTGCATACCGCCCTTGTCGCGTTCAAGGAAAACGACATGGCTGCCAAGATCTACGGCAACGCTCCCGGCAGCACCATTCCCATGAGCACCGGCTTCGACCAGTGGTGCTGGGGACAGAACGTGTTCTATGCCGGCTTCGGCTTCACCAACTGGCCCAACGACGTGTGCATGGACCTGAACGTCAACGCGGACGGCGTTGTGAACTTCGTCTGCGATGACGACAACTACCGCGCAGCGGTCACCTATTTCCATGACTGGTATGCCGACGGTCTGATGGACCTGGAAATGTTCTCCCAGGATACCAACCAGCTGATCGCCAAGGTGACCGGCGGACGCGTGGGTGTGACCACCTGGTGGGAGATCCCCGAGATCACCGGCCCGCATAAAGATGATTATGTGTACCTGCCCATCCTGACCGGTCCCGACGGCACCAGCAACGTGACGCTGCGCACCGGCGGCGCGATCAACGCCGGCCAGCTCTCCATCACCCGCGAATGCAAGGATCCCGCCAAGCTGCTTGCCTTCTATGATCTGTGGTATCAGGGCGACGTCGTGATGCAGCTGCAGTACGGCCCCATCGGCGTGTACTTCACCGGCCAGGACGATAAAGGCATCTGGCTTTCCATCACCGATGAAGAATCCCGCGCCAAGTTCAACAAGTCCTCGGGCGAACTCAAGGCCCAGAGCGAAGTTGCCGGTCCCAAGCTGATCCTGTCCAGCTATTATCACGACTACTTCTACATGGAAGACCGCGCCATGGAACGCCTGGCCGATACCTATGATTACTTCTTCCAGTTTGTGAAGGACTTCTCCTTCTATCCCCAGGACTGCGTGTTTACCGAGGATGAACTGGACGACATCGACTTCTACCGTGCGGACTTCGAACGCGCCGTGGCCGAATATGAGGCCAAGTGGATCAAGGAAGGCGGCCCCACCGACGCCGAATGGGAAGCTTACAAGGGTTTCCTGGAGCGCTGCGGCATGAGCACCCTGCTTGATATCTATCAGACCGTGTACGACCGTTACGTCGCTGCCAAGTAATATCTGTACTTTTTGCCGGGGGCCGGGTCACCGGCCCCCGGTTTTAAGAATATCTGAAGACCGGGAGGTTGTCATGAGCAAAAATCCTACGCCCCTGGACAGAGTGCGGGAATTTGAACGGGAGCAGGCGATGAAGCTGTCCGCCGAAGAACGCCCCCTTTTTCATCTGACCCCCCTGGTTGGCTGGATGAACGATCCGAACGGGTTTTGCTGGTATAAAGGCCAGTACCATCTTTTCTACCAGTATCATCCTTTTTCCAGACAATGGGGGCCAATGCATTGGGGTCATGCCGTGAGCGATGATCTTCTTCATTGGACGTACATGCCCTGCGCCCTGGCGCCTGATACGGCTGCCGACGCCGGAGGCTGCTTTTCCGGCAGTGCCGTCCCCATGCCCGACGGCAGGCTGATGCTGGTCTATACCGGCGTACAGCCCGCAGGAACGTTCCGGCGGGAGACACAGGCCCAGTGCCTTGCCGTCGGGGATGGCACGGATTTTGAAAAATCGCTTTTGAACCCCGTGATCCGGCACGCGCACCTTCCGGAAGGGTACAGTGAATTCGACTTCCGCGATCCAAAGGTCTGGCGGGACGATGACGGAATGTACCGCCTGGTCGTAAGCAACCGTCACGAAGAAAAAGCCGGGACCGTTCTGCTGATGGAAAGCAGGGACGGACTGGACTGGAGCTTTGTGACCGAAATTGACGCCAGCTGCAGGGAATACGGACAGATGTGGGAATGCCCGGATTTCTTCCGGCTGGACGGAAAGGACGTGCTCATCGTAAGCCCCCAGGAAATGCATGCCAGGGAAGAATTTCACGCCGGTTACGGTACCGTGGCCGTCCTGGGACAGTATGACGGGAAAGAGCGTGCGTTCAGGCGCGAGAGCGTGCAGCCGGTCGATCACGGACTCACCTTTTATGCGCCCCAGACCACCCTTGCCCCGGACGGGCGGCGGATCATGATCGGCTGGATGGACAACTGGGAAACCTGCAAGGAAGCTCCCCGCCGGCATCCCTGGTACGCCCAGATGAGCGCGCCTAGGGAGGTATTCATCGAAAACGGCCGCCTGTGCCAGCGTCCTGTCAGGGAGATCGAGGGGTTGTGGCAGGACACGCTTAGGTACGACGACATCCCCGTCTGCAATGAAATGCCGCTGCCAGGCGTTCAGGGGCGGCTGATGGACATGACGGTGAGCCTGAACATGAAGGATTCCTCATGCCGACGTTTTACCCTGAAGGCAGCCAGGGACAGTTCGCACTATGTGGAGATCCGCTGCGATCTGGCCCGGGGCGAACTGGTGTTCGACCGCAGTCACGGCGGTTCCCACCGGGATATCGCCCACACGCGGCATGTGATCGCGGAGCCGAAGGACGGAAAACTGTCGCTGCGTCTCCTGATGGACAAGGAGAGCATTGAACTGTTTATCAATGGGGGGGAAAGGGTGGTAACGTCCCTGATCCCGACGCCCCTGGACGCGGAAGGGATCACCTTTGCCGCCGATGCGCCTGTCGCCATGTCCGTGGAAGCGCATCACCTGAGATGACCCGTTTGTGCGGGCTTTCTTAAGGGAGGATCGATCATGACAAGGAAGCTTTTTCTCATTGTGCTTGCCTGCATGCTGCTGGCATCCTTTGCATACGCGGAAAATGCACGCGAAGATGCCGCCATACTGCATCTGACATTTAATGAAGGGCAGGGCTCCGTGGTCAAAGACGAAAGCGGTCATTTGAAGGCGGCGGACGTGCAGTACCAATACCTGACCCCGGCCTATACCGATCCGATGGATCCCCAATGGCGCCGGGTCGGCGTGGAGGGCGGATCGCTGCTGTTTGACGGCTGTTCCACATACATCTCTTACCCACAGGAGGAGATCTGCGTTTCGGGAAGCGCCATGACAGTGAGCGTGTGGGTGGCTCCCAGGGCCTTTGAATGGGATGACCCCAACGGGGAATACTCCGGCAACGCCCACCTGACCGCAATCGCCGGACAGTATTACAAGGGAGAGAACCAGGGATTCCTTTTGGGTTACCAGCGCTTTGGAAAGCTGTGTTTTGAAGTGGGTACCGGTGAAGACTGGTTCACGCTGTGGGCGGATGATGAACGGCTTGCCCGCAATGAATGGAACCATGTGGCCGCGGTGTTTGACGGCGCTGAGGGCCGCATGTCCCTGTACCTGAACGGCGAACCGGCTGCCTCCACTCCTGTGTTCCCGGATTCCGAGATCCTTCCCGCTGTCAATGAAAAACTGCTGATCGGAAAAAACGCCTACGGCGAGCAGATCCCGGCGGGCAATTATCAGATGTTTGCCGGACTCATGGACGAACTGATGCTGTTCGATACGGCGCTTTCCCCTGACGACATCCGCGCATTGGCAAACAGGGAGACCACCCCGATCCCGTATGACGAGATCGCCCTGGAAAACATCCTGACGGGCGACGTATACAAGACCCAGTATCACGGAGGCCCATACCAGCATTGGATGAACGAACCGCACGCCCCGTTGTATTTTAACGGCGTGTATCACCTGTTTTTCCAGAGCAACAGCATCGGCACCTACTGGCGGAATATCTGCTGGGGCCACCTTGTGAGCGACGATACCGTCCATTGGCGGCCGGTGAAGGACGCCATCGTGCCCACGGAGAACACCGTGGTGCCGGACGGCGTTTGGTCCGGCGGCGCAGCGCTGGACAAGAACGGCGTGCCGGTCCTGTTCTTCACGGCGGGAAACGACAGCTTTCGCAATTTCGGCCTGATATCCAACCAGAACATCGGCGCAGCTTATCCCGCGGACCTGAGCGACAGGGATCTGACGGAATGGGTCATATACCCGGAACTGGCCATAGCGCAGCAGCCGGGCCAGGGAAGGCCGGGTGAATTCCGGGATCCGCACATCTGGGAGGAGGACGGACGCTGGTACATGCTGGTCTGCTCCGGAAGTGAAACCTCCACCGGAGGCACCGCCCTTTTATATGTGTCGGATACCCTGGAAGTGAAAGCGGACGGCACCATCGATATGGACTGGCAGTACAGGGGCCCCGTTTACGAAATGGAAAACCAGTCCGTGACCTATGGCACCAGCTGGGAGCTGCCCATCCTTGTAGAGCTTTCGAACCGGGCCGGTACCGCTGCCCGCTGGGCGTTCTTCTTCTCTCCGGCTCCCGCAAGCATCGCGGACAACAAGGTGTATTACTTTATCGGGGATTTTGACAGGGAAACGGGGAAATTCACGCCGGATGAAAGCATGGGCAGCCTGCCGCGCATCCTGGATCTGGGCTGCAACGTGTTCACCGGTCCGAGCATCCTTAAGGATCCCGTCACCGGGCAGGTGTGCGTTTTCAGCATCATGCAGGACCAGCGCACCGGCCCCGAGGAAGCCGCTGCCGGATGGGCGCACTGCGTCGGGCTGACCCGGAACATCTGCCTGAATGACGACGGCACCGACGTGTGCGTGGCCCCGGACCAGCGGGTGTATGGTCTTCTGGGCGAGGAGCTGCTTTCCATGGAAAATTGCGGAATCGAGGACGCCAACGCGGCCCTCGAAGGTATCAGCGGGGATATGCTTTATATCAGGGCTGTGCTTGCCCCGCAGGATGAAAAGACCTTCGGGCTGGTCTGCAAGGCGGGCGGCAGGCGGAACCAGACCACATTTACCTATTACACAGCCAAAGGCACAATGGACGGCTATACCGCAAATCGCGGGAAAGGAGCGGCGGTAAACGTCGTGGAAGGGCCCGTGCCCCTCAGGGACGGAAAGCTTACCATGGAGATCTTCATCGACAGATCCCTGGTGGAGGGCTTTTTCAACGGGGATAAATCCATCAGCGTCCGTTCCTATGCCCCGCCGGAAGCCCGGCAGATCACGCTGTTCTCCGAAGGGGACACGCAGGTGATCTCTCTTCAGGTCTGTGAGGTGTCGTCGATCTATCAGTAAGCCTGCCGTATGGGTGGGAAGGGAGTGACCGCCGGGAAAAACGATATACCATTTGTTGACCTACCGATCCCTGATCCCATGGGAAAACGTGTTTCAGATGAAAGGAGTACGCATCATGAAAAAACTGGTTTCCATCCTGCTCTCTGTCGGAATGCTTTTCAGTATCACATCTGTGTTTGCCGAATCGGAGGTCCCTTATCAGGTAGAAAACGGCGGTTTTGAGACCGGCGATTTCACCGGCTGGACCCTGCCGGAAGGCTGGCCCGTGGATGACAGCGGCAATCCCCTGGGCCTCAGCTCGGACAAGACCTACTGGGCGGAAGAAATGCCCTTCAACCAGGCCGGCGAATACCACCTGGACGGCTGGGCCACCACCATTCCGGAACCCGAATCCTGGCATATCACTTCTTCCCACTTTGTCCTGGGCGGCGTGGGCTATATCACCGTGCGCATGGGCGGACGCACCGCCGCTGTCAAGGTATTCAAAGCGGACGGCACCCAGATCGGACTTTTCCGCAACCGTCATTTCAAGGATTCCGGCTTCCCCAGCGTAAAGAAGGGCATCGGCGGTTCCTGGGCGGATATGGCTACCTTCATCATCGACCTGCATGAATACATCGGCGAAGAACTGTACCTGGAACTGTGGGACGAGGAAAGCCCCGGGTCCTGGGCCGTGGCCTTCTTTGACGAGGTCGTAACGTACTATGATGAGATCCCCGACTACAAAACCAATTTTGACCTTGTGAAGGACGGCAATTCCAATGAAATGGTTGAGATCCAGTGGCAGCGCACCCTGAACGTGTACAACTGATCTCCCAAACATAAAAACCTAAAATGAAAGCGGGGCATAAGCAGTGATCCTTCACTGCTTATGCCCCGGTTTTTGATCGGCCGCTCGCGGCCTGGGTCATTCCCTTTCCCTTGGTTTGGTCAGCCGGGCCACCTGGACGCTGATCTCATATAACACGCACAGCGGCACTCCCAGGGCGACCTGGGAGACCACGTCCGGCGGCGTCAGGATAGCAGCCATGACAAAGATGGCCAGGATGATGTATTTACGCTTTGAAGAGAGCATTTTGTAGTCTGTCCAGCCCATTCGGGTGGTCAGGTACAGCGCGATGGGCAGAAGGAACGCGATTCCGAAGGGAACGATGAACCCGAAGAGGAAGCCAACGTACTTGTCGATGGACAAAAGGGGCGTGGCCAGGTCGTCGCCGGCCACCAGGAAGAAATCCACAGCCAGGGTATACACCGCAAAATAGCAGAACAGGACGCCGGTCAGAAACAGGAGGAGGGCAAGGAAAAAGAGGACCCGGAAGGCCTTTTTCTCCTTTGGGTACAGGGCCGGTTTGATAAAGCCCCATACCTGCCAGATGATGACCGGGAACGCGACGATGAAGCCGGCAATCAGGGCCACCTTGAACTTGGTCACCAGGGCCTCGGACATGGCGGTATAAATGATCTCGATCCCGCGGGCCCGAATAGGATCGATGATCCAGGACATCAGGGGATCGATCGCCAGGGTGTACACCAGAAAGAAAGCCGCGCCTACCGAAGCGACGGAGATCAGGAGCACGTTCCTGAGCGCCAGCAGATGGGACAGGAGCGTCGCCCGGTGATCTTCGGGGCTGTCCCCGCCGCCCTCCGGCTCGGTTTCCCCGGGATCAGGGCTTTTCCCTTCGGCGGGGTTCTGTTCCCCGGCGTCCGGGACGGTTTCCGCGTAAGGCGCTTCCTCGCCGACCGGGTTTTCCTCCGGGGTGTCGGGGATGCCTTCCCCGGGCTTTATTTCATCCCGTTTCATGGTCAGGCCTTATTCTCTTCCTGGGATTTCTTTGCCGCTCCGTCCGCGTCGTCTTCCTTGTCTTCCCGGACTTCGTTCTTGAAGTCCTTGATGCTCTTGCCCAGGGCTTTGCCGACGCCGGAAAGTTTGCCTGCGCCAAAGAGCACCAGTGCCAGGATGACGATCAGAATGATTTCCATGGTCCCGAGATGCATAATCATATCCTCCTTAGTTGATCAGGGCTTTTTGATGCCGGTCTGTTTCCTGGCATCGGAGATGTTCTTGTTCAGTTCCTTTGAAGCTGATCTGAGGTCGGCGGTGATGTCGCCTTCCTTTACGGTCTGTTCGATATCCCTTCGGACATCCTCGGTCTCCGACATCATATCGTCCCAGCCGCTCTCCCTGCGGAGCTCCTTGATCAGCTGCCGGGCTTTTTTTACTGTCCGTCCCAGCCAGCGGGCGACCTTGGGCAGATCCCTTGGACCTACCACAAGAAAGGCGACCAGCAGCACAAGAATCAGCTCCGCGAACCCGATATTGAACATGCCTTCGCCTCCTTAACAGAGCCATTATAACCAAAGACGGTCTTTTTTTCAAGAATGACTTTTTGGCCCGGCGCTGTTTGCCCGGCGGGATGGGAAAATATCTGCGGACTGTTTTCCGCCTGCTGCATATACCTAAAGGAGATAAATGCCTTCCCTGTCCTTCAGCTGTCTGCGCAGGATATCAAGCAGTTCATCCGAGGCCGGGTGGCGCCTTGAGAATTCCTCCACCCACCATACCGTCCTTTCCGGGGGCGGCGCGCTCAGGGGGAGGCATTTGAGGGAAGGACAGACGCTGACGGCCCGGTCCGCCTCAGTGCGGGGCGCGATCGTCCAGTATTCTCCGCTTTTAAGGAAGGGGAGGGCCATGGCCATGGAACAGAGGGACACGTTGGGATGCCGGGTGAAACGCAGGCAGTCCTGACGCCAGCGCATGAATTCGGAATTCCATGGGATCACGATCTCTTTTTCCCATTCCAGCTTTCCGGTGTCGGCGACCCCGTCAAGGGGGGAAGAAGCGGGGGCGATCAGGAGCATATCCTCACGGAACAGGGGGTTCGTGGCCAGGTCCTGGTAATAGTGCTCCTGCGTTACAAAGGCGATGTCGCATGTCCTGTCGTGAATGCTGCCATAACAGTCCCGGCTTGAATGGCAGCGGACCACCGTTTCGGTGTCCGGGCTGTTCCTTAAGAAGCGGCGGATGGCCTCTGGCAGAACGGTTTCGGCGAAGGTGTCCACGGCGTCCACAAAAAAATGCGTCCGGCTGCTCAGGTCATGCAGCATGCTGATGTCATGCCTGAGGGCGTCCCACTTTTCCGCAAAGGGGATCAGCATTTTTCCGGCCGGGGTCAGCGTCATCCGCCGGGAGCCCTGGATCCGTTCAAAAAGCCGGGTGCCCACTTCCTGCTCAAAGCGGTCCAGACGCTTGCTTAGCGCCGGCTGGGAAACGTACAGCGCCCGGGCCGCTGCTGTCATGCTGCCGGATCTTGCGATCGCAAGGATCATTTTCATATCGTCGAGGTCCATGAAGCATACCTCCGGAGGCTAACATATAACCTATATTTATATGTTAACACAGCCAATGGAATTTTACAATCAATTTTCATATCTGTATAATATAAGTATAGAAAAATGCTCCGAGTCCTTCCCGTCCCTCCGGGTCGGCTGGACCAATGAGTATATCCGGCAACGGGTGTGCTTGCCTTTTGCGAAGGAGCCCGGCCCGCAGGCGCCCAGGGAGGCGCCGCGCAGCGCCGCATTTTCTGTACGCTCATTCCGTCACATAACAAACCAAGGAGGCGTTTACTGATGGGTGAAAAAGGCAAGTTTCTTGACAGGGAATACACCCGCCGTCAATTCCTGAAATTGAGCGGCAAAAGCCTGGCAGGCCTGGCGATCTCGGCCGCCCTGCTGGATACCATGGGCGTGACGGCCCAGGCCGTCGCGGAGGACAAAGTCCGCGTGTGGGCGTTTCCCCAGGGCCTGCTGGTGGTGAACGCGGACCGCTGCGTGGGCTGCCAGAGGTGCGAGATCAACTGCACCCTGACCAACGACGGCTGCTGCTCCAGCTATATTTCCCGCGTGAAGGTGACAAGGAACCTGTTTTCCAGCCGCAACGGTTCCGGCCTGTATACCGAGGACAACTGGAACTACTTCCCGGATACCTGCCGCCAGTGCGAGGATCCCGCCTGCGGCAACGCCTGCCCCATGCAGGCCATTTACGCGGACGATATGGGCATCCGCCGGGTGGATACCGATAAGTGCATCGGCTGCGGCGCCTGCACCAACGCCTGCCCGTGGCATATGCCCACGGTGAACCCCGTGACCCATAAATCCTCCAAGTGCATCATGTGCGGCGCCTGCGCCGAGGGCTGCCCCTCCGGCGCGCTGAGCATCGTGCCCTGGGACCGCATCGTTTCCGCTGCCCAGAAGGTCTGACCGCGTCCGACCATCAACCGATAAAAACAGGAGGAAAAAACAATGTCTGTTAAAAACGGGATCAACGGCTGGGCGGGTACGATCGTTCGCGTTAACCTGACCACCGGCGCCATTACCAAGGAAGATACCCTGCCCAAGTACAAGCCCTATATCGGCGGCATGGGCATCGGCTATAAAATCATCTGGGACGAAGTCCCGCTGAACAGCGATCCCCTCGGGCCGGACGCCAAGTGCGTATTCGGCGTGGGGCCCCTGACTGCGTCCGGCGTTCCCTGCTCCGGCCGCATGAACGTCACCCTGCTCTCCTGCTGGAGCAAGGGCTATTCCATCGTGGACGGCCACATGGGCGGCCACATCGCCCACGCCTTCAAGTATGCAGGTTATGATGCCCTGATCATCGAAGGCCAGAGCGACAAGCCCGTATACATCCGCATCGAAGACGAGAAAGTGACCATCGAGGACGCCTCCCATCTGTGGGGCAAGGGCACCTATGAAGCCAACGCCATCCTGGCCAAGGAGAACGGTCCCGAATTCGACGTGGCCTCCATCGGCCCCGCGGGCGAGAACCTGGTGCCGATGAGCAACATCATCACTTCCTTCGGCAACAGCGCCGGTGCCGGCATCGGCGCTCTGCTTGGCAGCAAGAAGGTAAAGGGCCTGGCGGTCCGGGGTACCGGCGCCGTCAAGATCGCCCAGCCCATGAAGGTGCGCCTCCTTTCCAATTACATGATCAAGGACCTGGTGGGCGGCAACAACAATCACACCGTTCCCTGCCATGCCCAGTCCTGGAGCGAATACGTGGCTACCAACAACCGCTGGCAGGGCGCCCCGGGCATCACCTGGGACAAGGCATCCAGAGGCCCCATCGACATGGGCGAACAGCCAAGCGGCGTGATCAACGTAGCGGCCCTGCGCTGCAACAAGGGTGTTTTCGATTTTGGCGAGATCGCCGAGAAATACACCGTCAAGCAGGGCGGCTGCGCCTCCTGCCCTGTGCGCTGCTATACCCAGTACGACATGGATCCCCTGGCGGAATACGACCTGCCCACCCACGTTTCCAACACCTGCATGCCCATCATCAAGATGCTGGAATGGTATCCGAACCATAAGGATGCCGAAGGCAACAGCGTGCCCTCCACCCACGATTTCGTGGATCCCAAGGACGCCAAAATGATCCTGGGCGGCGCCGGTTCCCGCGCAGCCGACGATTACGGCGTATGGTGCAACTACGGAAACCTCTACGAAGACTTCAACATGGCCTATTCCACCGGCGTCATGAAGGACGTGGCCGACAGGCTGTATCCCGGCGAATGGGACGAGATCCCGTGGGACCTGATGGAATCCGGCGATCCCCGCTGGGTGGTGGAGTGCTACCGCCGCATTTCCCTGGGCAAGGGGCTCTTCAGCGACCTGGGCCTCGGCACTTTCAGGCTGTATGAAAAGTGGGGCATGGACGATCCCGAAAAGAACGTGGCCGGTGTCAGCTTCTACGATTTTGTCAACGCCAAGAACTTCAACATCGGCCACAACGGTTATCCCCGCCATCACGGCCCGGAGAACTGCTGGCAGGCGGGCACGCTGTATTCCATGATGTACAACCGTGACTGCATGATCCACCACCTGATCAACTTCTGTTCTTCCGGCGCACCTTACAACGAGATCACCAAGCCGGTGCTGGAGCATTTCTTCGGCGAGGGCTGCACCGACGCCCAGAAGAAGTACACCCCCATCAACGAAAACAAGATCAAGCTGGCCAAGTGGGCCTTCATCGGCAAGCAGTGGCACGACAGTGCCACGCTGTGCAACTGGATGTACCCGATGACCATCGCCACCAGCAAGAAGCGCAATTACGTGGGCGACCTGGATCTGGACGCCAAGTACATGACCGCCGTCACCGGCGAGGAGTACACCCGCGAAGACCAGGAGAGGGATTCCGAACGCATCAGCCAGCTGCTGCGCGTGATGACCGCCGTCAGCTTCAAGCTGAACCTGGACAGCACCAACCTGAGAAAGGACCATGACAGGGTCAGCGACTGGGTCTTCGACAAGGAGCCCGACTTCAAACCCTTTGAGGAAGGCACCGTAAAGCTGGACCGCGAGGACTGGGAAAAGAGCCTGGATATGTGGTATGAGGCCATGGGCTGGAACAAGGAGACCGGTATCCCCACCCGCGCGACCCTCGAAAAGTTCGATCTTAAGGACTGCGCCGACAAACTGGAAGAACTGGGACTCATCTGATCCGATCTGTACGCGGGCCCGCCCGGGGCGATCCCGGCGCGGGCCCGCTTATTTCACCCGAATTGTTTCAGTATAGAGGAGGAAACTGTTAATGGCACTGTTCGGACGCCGGAAACCCGGCTTTTCCAAAGAGGTGGAACTGAAGCCCAGCGAGATCCCGGGCGAATTCAGCGACGCGCTGGATCCCGCCGTCAACGGGGGCGAGGTGAAGCCCAAGGTCCAGGAGGCGCCGGAAGGGGCCGGAAGTGAAGCGGCGGCTGAAAAGAGGGACCTGTTCGAATACATGGAATCCCTGCCCGAGGTGGAGGATCCGTTCCCGCCTTTCCCGCCCGAAGAAGAAGCGCCTCCCGAGCCTGTGAAGACAAAGGCACAGCTGCTGGCGGATTTTATCCGCGAACGCTCGCGCTCCGCTCTGATCACCCCCAAGGCGCTGATCGAAAAGGACGAGGAGGACGCGGACACCCTGATCGCCGAAATGGCCGCGGATGAGACCTGCCGGGATATCCTGGAGGTCAAGGGACAAAAGGACGTGTATTATTATTCCGAGGAAAATATGGCCCATAATTACGCGAAGATCGCCATGCTGACCCTGGAGAAGGACGACGCCCGCACGGTGGCGGAGATGGTGCGCTTCAACTGCAAGGCTTTCCCCACACCGACGCCGGTATATTATTTCGCCAGGCAGCCCTTCTTCCTGTCAAAGGACCGGATGGAACTGGTGATCGCCCAGATGAAGGATGACCCGGATTACGCCGACATACGTGAATGCATCGCGGACTGCAACGGTGAAAAATACCTGTATTCCCAGACCCATATGAGCGAAAAATACGCACGGGCCCTTGCCAACGGCGCTGAATCCCGGGAGGCGGACGAATAGCCCGATCCCGGGACGCGGGCGACCGTGCATATGCCCGGGATACAGACCCGAGAACATAATACGCTCAGGCCTGTATTTCATCCCCCGCCGGCCTACCCCGGCGGGGGATATGTATGCATGCCCGCATGTCCTATCCGGCCGATTTGCACGCGGCCTTTTGAAGCTGCCCGGATGGTCCCGCACGGTATCCGATGAGAGCGCGGCGTAAGCGCCGATCTCCATGGTGAGGCGGCAGCCGACGCCGCCGAAAGGCTGCAGATCACCCCCGGCGGGTGCAGATGTGCTGAAAAACAAAGTTCGGACAAGACCGGCCGAACTTTACAATCTTCGGACCATTCTGTATAATGAAGCCGTCGGAGCGCATTGTTTTTTGTGGGTCACCTGCGGATGACCGCAAGGCGGAGGGCATATAATGCATGTTTTTTTGACCGGGGAAAGGCAGATCGGCAAAAGCAGGGCCGTGCGGGCCGCGGCTGAAATCCTGGGGAGGCCATGCGCCGGGTTCCGTACTCGCTTCCTGACACGGGAGAGGGGTTCCTCCTCCCTGTATATGGTCCCGGCGGCGGGAGAAGAGATCCTGGACGATAAGCACACGGTGGCTGTCCTGGAAAACGGGAAAATGCGGCCCCTGACGGAACGCTTTGATACCCTGGGAGCGGGATTGCTCCGGGAGGCCCAAAAGGAGAGAGGCGCCCTGATCCTGATGGACGAATGCGGACACCTTGAAAAAAACGCTTTTGTTTTCCAAAGGGAAATTTTAAAGTGCCTCGACGGGCCGGATCCTGTTCTGGGGGTCCTGAGGTGGGGCCAGCCATGGCATGACTTTATCAAAAACCATCCCCGGGTCACGGTGATCACGGTGACCGAGGACAACCGCGCGGACCTGGCGGAAAACATCGCCGCCCTCATTGAAAGGCCGTGAAGCGATGAAAGGCATCATGGACGAACAACTGCTCTTCTGGCAGCTGAACGGCAGGCGGCAGGCCCCCCTGGACTGTTCACCCGGTGAGGATGAAAACCTGCTGACTGGCCTTCTTCTGACCGGGATGGCGGTGCCCGACCCCGGAAAGATCAGAAGTATCGTCCGGAACGGGGACACCTGGGAAGTCAGGACGGACGGAAGGGATGAATTACCGGACCTTGCGCGGCGGCTCGGGATGATCCCATCCCGGGCCGTCTGTTCCCCCGCCACGGAGGAGGCCGCGTATCTGGCCGGGCTGATCAGGGAGTGCGGGAAAGGTGACGGACTGCATACCGCCCTTCTGCTGTGCGGCGGGACGGTGTTCCGTGGCAGGGATATCGCAAGGCACAGCGCCCTGGACCGGGCGGTCGGGAAAGCCGCCCGGGCGGGGGCGCGGCCGGAAGGGGCCGTCCTGGCCATCTCGGGCAGGCTGAGCCTGGAGATGCTCGCAAAAGCGGCGGCGGTGGGAGTCGGTACCGTGTTGACCGGGAAACAGGCGGGCAGGATGGCCATGGAATACGCAGATAAATGGGGCGTTTTGCTGGCAGACCCGTGTACCTGGATAAAGGAGTGACAGAAGATGAAGATCGTTACTGTCGTGGGCATCCGTGCTTCGGGCAAAACATCGCTGATCGAAGTCCTGGTCAGGGAACTGACGGCCCGCGGAAAAAAAGTGGGGACTGTGAAGACGGTTTTCTGTCCCACCTTTCATATGGACAAGCCCGGCAGCAACACTTATCGGCACACCCGGGCAGGGGCAGGCCTTGTAACGGTCCGGGCGGAGGGGGAAACGTCGCTTCTCTTTCCCCGCAAAATGAGCCCGTCGGAGGTATATGAAAACTATTGCGGTTTCGACTGGGTGCTGGCGGAGGGTGATTACCAGCTTCCCGCGGCCCGCATCGTCACCGCCCACCGGGAGGAGGACGCCCGGGAACGTGTGAACCCAATGACGCTGGCTTTTTCCGGGAAGCTTGCCGATTCCCGGCAGGAACTGTACGGCCTGAAGGTTTATCATTACGAAAGGGATATCAGCGCCCTTTGCGACCTGATGGAGGAAAAGGTGGAGGATACGGAGGACCCGGAAAAGCTGGACGAAAGCCTGAACGGGGAGGACCTGGCGCTGAGCCGTGCTTACTGCGCCGTGGGCTGCCGGGGGCACCGGGAAAAAAAGGAAGGCGTCAGGGTCACGGTGGACGGCGTTCCGCTTTCCCTCTCCCCGGAGCAGGAAAAAACTCTGCGGCTCTGGGCGGGAAAGGAATAAGCGCGGACAGAGCGCTTTTTTTTCCCGAAAGCCGAAAAGTCCGGGACATAAAAACCTTGACAGCCCTTTGATCAATGGTGGATAATAGTACTGTCTTCGAGCCCCTGTCCCTAAGGCGTCCGCTATGGGACCCGGGCCGCGCCGGAGCATTCGGTATCAGGGCGCAGCGGGAAACGGCTGCACCTTCCGCATTCGAAAAGGAGACAGACGACCTTGAGGGCCTGTGTTTGCGTACGCCCTCTTTTGTCCGTGTATCCTTTTCGGGATGCGCGGACATTTTTGTTTATAATACCGTTCTGCTCCGCATAGGGTCGGCGCCGGAAACAGCCCGGCCTCCCTTTTGGAAAGGAGACGGCGGAGCATGCGGCCTGGGATGGCGGCTTGTTTGTGTTCCCTCCGTTCTTAAAGAAGACAAAAAGACGAAAGGAGAAAGAACATGAACAGAGTCGTGAAACGTATCCTGGCGGTGCTGCTGGCCCTGATGCTGTGCCTGGGCGGAGCCCTGGCCGAAGCGGGGGAGGAAAAGACGGAGCTGATCGTCTTCGCCGCCGCGTCGATGACGGAGACCCTGACTGCTTTGAAGGCGGTCTACGAGGAACAGCATCCCAATGTGACCATCGTCTATAATTTCGATTCCTCCGGCACCCTGAAGACCCAGATCGAGAGCGGTGCGGAATGCGATGTGTTCATCTCCGCTTCCCCTAAACAGATGAACCAGCTGGATATCGCGGCGGATCCGTCCGTGAACTCCGCCGGCCTGGACTTTGTCCTGCAGGGCACCCGGATCGACCTGTTGGAAAACAAGGTGGCCCTGGCTGTGCCCGAAGGAAACCCGAAGGGCGTGGCAAGCTTCGACGCCCTGGCGGAAATGCTCAAAAACAGCAGTATCCTGCTGGCTATGGGCAACAGCGACGTGCCTGTGGGACAGTATACCCGGAAGATTTTTGCCTTTTACGGCCTGGATGAAGGGGAGCTTGCGGAAAGCGGCGTACTGACCTACGGCAGCAATGTCAAGGAAGTGACCACCCAGGTCTCGGAGGCCGTGGTGGACTGCGGTATCATCTACGCCACGGACGCCTTCTCGGCCAAGCTTACGGTGGCGGATACAGCCACGCCCGAGATGTGCGGGCAGGTGATCTATCCCGCGGCTGTACTGAACATCACAAAGAATGAGGAACTGGCCCGGGATTACCTCTCCTTCCTGACATCTCCGGAAGCCGACGCCGTATTTGAGTCGGTGGGCTTCTCCCCGATGCACGAATAATCATGCCACTCCGGCGGGAAAGCCATCCTTCCCGCCGGTAATAACATGAGGAAAGAGGGCATAGCATGGATCTGTATCCCCTCTGGAATTCGCTGCGCATTGCCGGCATCAGCACCGTGATCATCTTTTTTGCAGGCGTTCCGGCAGCGTACTATATCGCCAAAGCGCCCCGTGCCGTCAAGGGGATCCTGGACGTGATCCTCACTCTGCCGCTGGTACTGCCTCCCACGGTGGTCGGTTACCTGCTGCTGAGGGCGCTTGGTCCCAGGCGTCCGGTAGGCGCTTTTTTCCTGGAGCATTTCGGTCTGCGGCTGACCATGACCTGGTGGTCGGCGGTGTTCGCCACCGCCGTGGTGATCTTTCCCCTGATGTACCGTACCTGCCGGGGAGCTTTCGAAAGCTTTGACGAATCCCTGGCTGCCTGCGGGAAGACCCTGGGATTA
This sequence comes from Clostridia bacterium, assembly GCA_017524725.1. Taxonomy (GTDB): domain Bacteria; phylum Bacillota; class Clostridia; order Christensenellales; family Aristaeellaceae; genus RUG756. Next base: position 57,379 of record JAFXUZ010000074.1, read on the forward strand.
TCCGGCGCCTATATCTTCTGGCGCATCCGCATGCCCTGCTGCCGGCCGGGGATCCTGGCGGGCACTGTGCTTGCCTTTGCCCGGGCCCTGGGGGAATACGGGGCCACCAGTATGATCGCGGGCTATACACCCGGTCGTACGGCCACGATATCCACCACCGTGTACCAATTGTGGCGTACCAACGACGACGCCCTGGCCTTCCGCTGGGTGATGGTGAACATCGCCATCTCTTTCGCGGTCCTGCTGGTCGTGAACCTGATGGAAAAACGGGAAAAAAGAAGGTGAACCCATGGCCCTGCAGGCAGAGATCCATAAAAAACTGGGCCGGTTCAGCCTGGACATGGCTTTTGAAGCGGAGGATGAGACCCTGGCGCTGCTGGGCGCGTCGGGGTGCGGCAAAAGCATGACGCTCCGCTGCATCGCCGGGGTGGAAAAACCCGATTCGGGGCGCATCGTGCTGGATGGGGCCGTGCTTTATGATTCCGCCCGCGGCATCGACCTGAAGCCTCAGCAAAGGCGGGTGGGGCTGATGTTCCAGCATTACGCGCTGTTCCCCAATATGACGGTATTGCAGAACGTGATGTGCGGCACGCGCCGCGGGGGACGGGGACGCGTACAGAAGGACAAGGCCATGCGGGCTCTTGACTCCATGGGGATCGCGGACCTGGCGGCAAGGCTCCCGCGCCAGCTGTCGGGAGGACAGCAGCAAAGGACGGCTCTGGCCAGGATGCTGGTATCGGATCCCGCTGTCCTTCTGCTGGACGAGCCGTTTTCCGCGCTGGACAGCCATCTCAGGTTCCGCATGGAGGAAGAGATGCGAAAGGTGATCCGTCAATTCGGCAAAACGGTGCTTCTGGTATCCCACGACCGGGACGAGGTCTACCGCCTGGCGGACAGGGTCGCCATCGTGAAGGACGGACGGGTGGACCGGCTGGATACCCGTGCCGCGGTCTTTGCCGATCCGGGCAGCCGGACGGCCTGTGCGCTGACAGGGTGCAAAAACATATCCTCCATCCGCCCGCTGGATGGGGAAAGGGTGTTTGCGGTCGACTGGGGCGTCCCGCTGAAGCTTTCCCCGGGGCCGGGTGTCGACGCCCTGGGCCTGAGGATGCACGCCATCTGTCCCGGGGAAGGGGAAAACACCTTCCGGTGCCGCGTATGCGACGTGATCGAGAATCCCTTTTCGTTTACCGTGATGCTCCGTCCCCTGGAGGCTCCGGATGATTCGGTGCCCATTGGCTGGGAAACGGAAAAAGACCTGTGGCGCGGGATGATGGCGGAGGAAGTGACCGTGCATTTCCCGGACAGCGCCCTTTTGCGGCTGAAAGGATGATCAAAATGCTTGAGAACCCCTCCTGGGAGGAGGCGAGGGACCTTCTTTTGTCCCTGGCGAAGGAAACAGATACCGAAGATACGCCGCTGGAGGAATGCATGGGGCGGGTGCTGGCCTTTGACCTGACCGCTTCGGGCGACGTGCCGCCCTTTGACCGCTCTGCCTACGACGGCTATGCCATGCGCTCAAAAGACCTGGAAGGGGCCGGGAAGGATCGACCTGTCACCCTCAGGATCACCGAGACCATTCCCGCGGGAAGCGTACCGTCCCGGCCCGTGGTTCCCGGGACTGCCGCCCGGCTGATGACCGGGGCGAAGATCCCCGAGGGGGCTGACTGTGTGATCAATTTTGAGCGCACCGAATTTACGTTTGAGACGGTGACGGTTTTCCAGACCCTCAAAAAAGGGGACAACATCGTCCGGCGGGGCGAGGACGTGGCAGCCGGAACGCTGCTGGCCCCACGGGGTACGGTGATCGATCCCGGACTGGCCGGCACCCTTGCAGCCCAGGGGATCGCCCGGGTCAGGGTGTACAGGAAACCCGTGGTCGCGCTGGTCTCCACCGGAAGCGAGGTGGTGGAGGCGGACTCGGAGGAGGGCCCGGGGAAGATCCGCAACGCCAACCGGGCGGCTTTCACGGCGCTCCTTAAGATGGAGGGCTGCCGTGTCCGTTATATGGGCCTGGCCGGGGACGACGCGGCTGAGATCGCTTCCCTTATTTCCCGGGGCCTTGAAGAATGCGACGCCGTTATTATCACCGGCGGAGTCTCGGTGGGCGACTGGGACGTGACGCCGGACGCCATGGCGCTGTCCGGGGCCGAGGTACTGGTCCGGGGCGTTTCGATGAAACCGGGCATGGCCTGCGCTTATGCTGCCTGCAGGGGAAAGCCGGTCCTTGGACTGTCCGGCAATCCCGCGTCAGCCCTGACCAATTACTGCGCCTGCGTCCTGCCCGCCGTGCGCAGGATGTGCGGGCGGGCGGAAGCGCTGCCTGTCGGTTTCACGGCGGAAATGGCAGAAGGGTTCGGCAAAAAGAGTCCGTCGGAGAGGTTCCTGAGGGGGCGGCTCCGGTTCGCGGACGGCAGAACGCTGTTTGTCCCCTCTGCCAGGCAGGGAAACGCCGTGCTTTCTTCCGCCATCGGATGCGATGCGTACGCCCGTATTCCCGCGGGCTCAGGTCCGGTGGAACAGGGGCGGATAGTCAGCGGCTTTATGCTGTAGCGGTTTCCTGCCCACGCCGCTGTGCGGACTTTATGAAGGGTTCGGCCGGCCTCATCGGCGACCGCCGCGGGAAACCGTCTTTCGCACAGCTGCCTCTGTCGGACCCAAAAACCTTTTCCCGATTTGCCGCTCATGACAGGGAGAATAAACGGATGAAAAAGATACGTGTTGAAGACGCCGTCGGCATGACGCTCTGCCACGACCTGACGGAAATGAAGGACGGTTTCAAGGGACCGGCCTTCCGGCGGGGGCATGTGATCACCGCGGAGGATATCCCGCATATGCTTGATATGGGCAAACGGAACGTGTTTGTCTGGGAGGAAAACGCCGGGGAGATCCACGAGGAGGACGCCGCGATGCGCATGGCGGCCATGGCACAGGTAACGCTGGCCCATTATACCGCGCCTTCGGAGGGCAAGGTGCTTTTGATCGCCGATGCCGAGGGGATGTTTCGGGTGGATACCGCCCTGCTCCGGGAGATCAACCTGATCGGCGACCTGACCGTCTCCGCCCTGCCGGATCATTACCCGGTCAAAAAAGGCATGCGCCTGGCTTCCATGCGCATCGTGCCCCTGGTGACGAAGGAAGAACAGGTGCTCCGGGCGGAAAAAATGTGTGAAGGCAGGAAGCTGTTGGACCTCCTGCCGTACCGTTCATTAAAAGCAGGGATCATTATCGCCGGCAGCGAGATATACCACGGCCGCATCCGGGACCGGTTTGAACCGGTGGCGAGGGAGAAGCTGAAGAAATACCCCGGGGAGATCGTCGGCGTCCGTGTATGTGACGACGATACCGGCATGCTGGTCGATTCGGCGCGGGAGCTCCTTAAAAAGGGAGCGGACTTCCTGATTTTTTCAGGAGGCATGTCCGTGGATCCCGACGACGTGACGCCTGCGGCCGTCAGGGCTCTGGGCTGCCGTGTCGTGACCCATGGGGTGCCCAGTCAGCCCGGGAACATGACGCTGATGGCATACCTGGGGGAGATCCCCGTGATCGGTGTGCCCGGAGCCGCCATATCCCTGCCTACCACCATATTCGACGCGATGCTCCCGCAGATCTATGCCGGCGTCCCGTTTACCAGGGATGAACTTGTGAACCTCGGCAACGGCGGGCTGTGCCAGATGTGCGCCGCATGCCATTTCCCCAACTGCACCTTCGGAAGGTACTGACATGATCGATCCCTACGGCAGAAACATCACATATCTCCGACTGTCGGTAACGGAACTCTGTGACCTGAGGTGCCGCTACTGCATGCCGGAAGAGGGCGTGTGCAAAAAACGTCACGAGGATATGCTGACCGAGGACGAAACGGTCGGCGCTGTGAGGGCGGCGGCGAGGCTCGGCATTACGAAGGTGCGCATCACCGGAGGCGAACCGCTGGTAAAGCCCAATATCCTTTCCATTTGCCGCCGTGTGTCCCAGGTGCCGGGTATCCGGGAGACGGTGCTGACCACCAATGCCCTCCGGCTGAAAGACCTGGCCCTGCCCCTGAGGGAAGCGGGCGTAAAGCGGGTCAATATCAGCCTGGATACGCTGGATAAGGACAAATACGCTTACATTACCCGCAGAGGCCGCCTGGAGGACGCCCTTGCGGGGATCCGGGCGGCGCTTTCGGCGGGCTTTGACAAGGTGAAGATCAACACTGTCCTGATAGGCGGTTTCAACGACGGCGAGGTGCCTGCCCTGGCGGAACTGACCAGGGTATGGCCGGTGGACGTGCGCTTTATCGAGCTGATGCCGATGCCGGGGAACGAGGACTTTGGCGAAGAGGCCTTTATGCCCTGCTCCGGGGTGCCGGAGATGCTTCCGGACGCCGTGCCGGAAAAAGGGCACGACGGGGTAGCCCGGCTGTACCGCCTGCCCGGCGCCCTGGGAAGCATAGGGCTCATCAGTCCCCTTTCCAGCCATTTCTGCGCTGAATGCAACCGTATCCGGCTGACAGCGGACGGGCACCTGAAGCCCTGCCTGCACTCTGCCGAGGAGATCTGCATAAAGGGCATGGACGAGGCGGGCGTACTCGAGGCAATGAAAAAAGCGATCGCGTTAAAGCCCAGGCAGCACGGAGCCCTGTCCGCAAAGGAAAAGAGTCTCTCCGCCCGGGCGATGAACCGCATTGGAGGATAAGATGACCGAAGAATTTACGCATTTTGACGATTGTGGCCGCGCCCGTATGGTGGATGTGGGGGAAAAGGGGATCACCAGGCGGACCGCCCGGGCGGAAGGAAGGGTACTGGTCAACCACAGCACATTCGACCTGATCCGTACCGGCGGCGTCAAAAAAGGCGATGTGCTCACCGTGGCGCAGGTCGCCGGCATCATGGCAGCCAAGCGCACCCCGGATCTGATCCCGATGTGCCATCCCATCCCCATCGGAGGCATCGAATTGAAGCTCGGCCTGAACGAGCAACGGTGCTCGGTGGAGATCGAGGCCCTGGTGAAGTGCGATGGGCGCACGGGTGTGGAAATGGAAGCGCTGACGGCGGTCACGGCGGCAGCGCTGACGGTATATGACATGTGCAAGGCTGTGCAGAGGGATATGCAGATCACGGACGTCCGCCTGATCGAAAAGACCGGCGGGATCCACGGAGATTACCGCAGGGAGGAAGAGAAAGATGAGTGAAAAAAAATTTACCGCCGCCGTGATCACGGTGAGCGACAAGGGATCCCGGGGGGAGCGGGAGGATACCAGCGGCCCCGCCCTGTGCAAAATGCTTTTAGAAAACGGCTGGGAGGTGGTATACACCGCCATGGTGCCCGATGACAGGGCGCAGATCGAGCGGGAGCTGATCTCCTGCGCCGACGAAAAAGCCGTCGCCCTGGTGCTGACCACCGGCGGCACCGGTTTTTCTCCCCGTGACGTGACTCCCGAGGCTACGGCTTCCGTCATTGAAAGGCAGGTTCCGGGCATTCCCGAGGCGATGCGCTCAAAGAGCATGCGGATCACTTCCCATGCCTGCCTGTCCAGGGAAACGGCGGGGATCCGCGGCGGAACTCTGATCATCAACCTGCCCGGAAGCAAAAAGGCATCTACCGAAAATTTCTCGGCAGTGGTGGAGCCGGTGCGCCACGGTGTGGAAATGCTGCGCTCATCAGGCTCCGCTGACTGCGCGCCGAAGGCGGCCCGCATCCTGGCCGTGTGCATCAGCGAGGTGCGGGGCATACAGAAGCATCCTGTGGACCGGGTGGAAATGAAGGCCGGTCACGGCATCTTAGGGGATGCCCACGCAGGCGACTGGCACCGCCAGGTGAGCCTGCTGGGCAGGGAAAGCGTCATGAAGGTGCAGGAGCGCATCGATTTTGATCTGAAACCCGGGGATTTCGCCGAAAACGTGCTTACCGAGGGCCTCGTGCTGTACGAGCTGCCCGTAGGCACACGCATCCGCGTGGGCACTGCCCTGTGCGAGGTGACCCAGATCGGCAAGGAATGCCACCTGAACTGCGCCATCCGTGAAAAGGCCGGTGACTGCGTGATGCCCCGGGAGGGCATTTTTGCCCGCGTCCTGGAGGACGGCGAGGCAAAAGCCGGTGACTGGGTCACGGTGCTGTGAACGATCCCCGGCCGGCGCAGCCGTCAAAAAGCCCGGGTGTTTGATGTATGGTTTTTTCTGGGTTCCATGGACCCGCCGGATGAGCCGGGACGCGGCTTAAGGCCATGATGATCAAAGGTCCGGATTGCCATGGCGATGCAACAATGCTATAATCATAAAAAACCTTTCCGTGTGCCGGTCTGCCTGCGGCGGGGAGGTTCTGTTACGGGAGTAAGCCATGACGGAAAAAAAGATGAGCCCCACCCTGCGCGTTATCCTGGATTACGGGGTGCTGCTGGCAATGGCTGTGCTGATGGCGCTCAACTACCAGATCTTCATCCTGCAGAATTCCTTTGCTCCCTCAGGCATCAACGGCCTGGCGACGATGATCCAGTACCTGTTTGATTTCAGTGTGGGTTATTTTTCCCTGATCATCAACGTACCGCTGGCCATCATCTGCGCGCTGTTTGTGGACAGGAAATTCGCCATCCGGACAATGGTGTTTGTGCTGGCTTTCTCCGGAGTTCTCCTTGTGCTGCAGAACTATGCGGATATGTCGCGCTTCATCTATCATACCGACGACGGGCGCTCCACCCTGCTGGCACCGGTGGTCTCAGGCGCCATCAACGGCTTCATCTACGGCATGTGCATCCGCCATGGGGCATCCACCGGCGGTACCGATTTCATCGGCGAGTTCGTCCATAAAAGGAGCCCAAGCTACAGCCTGACCCATGTGGTTTTCGCGGCCAACGTGATCATCGCGTCGCTTTCCTATTTTGTGTATGGATACAACATCGAGCCGGTGGCGCTTTGCATCATCTATTCCCTTCTGACGACCGTGGTTTCTGACCGGTGCCTGCATTCCGGCAAGCAGGCCTGGCGGGTGGAGATGATCACCTCCCACCCCGATGAGATCACCCATGCGGTCATCGCCGAACTGAAACATTCCACCACCCTTATGAAGGTGGAGGGCGGATATACCCACCAGGGCAAGACCATGCTGGTATGCGTCATCAACAAGCACCAGATCGTACAGATGCAGCAGATCCTCAGCCGGTTTCCCGATACCTTTGCCTGCGTATCCGTGGTATCGGAGACCGTGGGCAATTTCCGGAAGGTCAGGCGTAAATGACGGCGGATCGGAATAAAGGAGGCCGCGTATGACCCTTGAAGAAGCCCGCAGGCAGATCGATGCCCTGGACCTTCGGATCCGGGACCTTTTGATGCGCAGGATGGATATGAGCCGCGCCGTGGCCGAATACAAAAAGCGCACCGGGGATACCGCCGTTTACCGGCCGGAAAGGGAAAGGGAGATCCTGTCGACCCTCGGGCAGGGTGTTCCGGAGGATAGGCGGGACGCCTATCTGGCAGTGGTCCGGAAGATCCTTCAGGAAAGCCGCGGATACCAGTACAGCTTTTTTTACGACCGGGATCCCGGTGCGGCGGAGGAACTCATCCGGGGGCTCAGGATCCCTGAAATATGCTGCGGGATCCGCCTGAGGCTGAAATGCCCGGACCGTCCCGGAGCTCTGGCCGCTGTCCTTAACGTGATGGCGGACGCCGGATGCGATCTTACGGGGATCGTCCCGCTCGGCAGTGACGGCAGCGTGGGATACGCCGGATTTGAAATGACGTTAGTGTGCGATATCAACAAGCCGGAGATCAGAAAAATGATGTACCGGCTTTCCATGGAGAACCGGGATCTTGAGATCCTGGAGGTCTTTGGCCCGGAAGGCTGCCCAAAGGAGGAAAGGGAATGAGCATGAGGATCGGAGCGCAGATGTATACCACCCGGGAGGCCTGCCGGACGCTGGAGGGCTTTGCCCTTACCCTGCGGCGCATTGCCGACATCGGATACCGTTACGTTCAGGTGAGCGGGACCTGCCCTTTTGAGGCTGCCTGGCTGCGGGACCGCCTGAAGGAGAACGGCCTTAGGTGCGTCCTGACCCATACCGCAAAGGACAGGCTTACCGGCGATATCGAAAACGTGATCCGGGAGCACGACGTGTTCGGCACTAAATATGTGGGCCTGGGCTTCTGGTCCTTCGACCCGGAAAGCAAGATGACCTTTGAAAGCTATATGGAAACATTCCCCGCGGTGGCCAAAGCCCTGAAGGCGGGCGGGAAATACATGATGCACCACAATCACGACGGCGAGCTCCGCCGCTATGGCGGACAGACGGTGCTCCAAAGGCTGGCGGAAGCCTTTCCGGCGGATGAAATGGGCTTTACGCTGGATACCTACTGGATCCAGGCAGGGGGCGGGGACAGCGCCCAGTGGCTGGAAAAGCTGCGGGGAAGGGTGCCGTGCATCCACCTGAAGGACTTTGCCTACGGCCGCCGGATGGCGGTGCTGGGCGAAGGCAATATCAACTTTGACAGGGTGTTTGAAAAGGCGGAGGAAGCCGGTACCGAATATATGCTTGTGGAGCAGGACGACTGCGGCGGGGAGGACCCCATCGAATGCCTGACAAGGAGCTTCCGTTACCTTAAAGCCCGGGGATTTGAATAACGGACACGGCGGGAAGTAGGGCTGCTCCCTTTCCCGTACTGCCGGCGAAGGCCGGCTTTTTTATGCCCGCGCAGAAGGGTATGAAGCATATTTGCGGCCCAAGGATCAAAAAAACCGGCCGGGAGGCATGGGACGGATGGCCAAGACTGCCCCATATGTGGTCAATTGATGCGATAGATAACCATAAAACGTTAAAATTGACAAAATTCGACCGGCATTATTATGGGGTTATTGACAAAATGCCGGTTATATGTTATAGTATCTATACAAAATTGGTTACATCCCCGGAACATACTGATTTGGCTCTGTATCCGTCAGGTACGGATAATATTTTCGGTCGGAAAGGATGTGTTGACTGTGCAAAAGACATACTCTGCGCAGCAGCAGAAAAGAGGAGGCAGCAACATCGGCAGGATGCTGTGGCAGAACAAAACGCTGATCCTGATGTGCCTCCCGGCCATTGTATTCTTCTTTGTGTTTTCGTATCTCCCGATGCCGGGCGCGTACATCGCCTTTACCAACTTCAAGTACAACCTCGGTATTTACGCCAGCCCCTTTGTGGGCCTGAAGAACTTTGAATTCCTTTTTCGCTCCGGCCAGCTGACGCTCCTGTTGCGCAATACGGTCCTATACAACCTGGCTTTCATCATCCTGGGCAACGTGGTGCAGCTGTTCTTCGCCATCACGCTCAACGAGGTATCCAACAAGGGATACAAGAAGATCGCCCAGAGCATCATGTTCCTGCCTTATTTCATTTCGGACGTGCTGGTATCGCTGCTGGTCTACAACCTGCTCAACTACGATTACGGCTTCATCTCCCACCTGGTAAGGTCCATGGGCGGGGAGATGCCCAAGGTATACCAGAACGCTTCGGCATGGCCCTTCATTATCGTGCTGGTGAACCTGTGGAAATCCACCGGATACGGCACGGTGGTCTACTTTGCGGCCATCACCGGCATGGATTCCTCCATGATGGAGGCAGCCCAGATCGACGGCGCCAGCGCCTGGCAGCGGATCCGCTACATCACCCTGCCCACCCTGAAGCCCACGGTCATCATCCTGTTCCTTTTTGCCATCGGCGGCATCCTGAAGGGCAACTTCGGCCTGTTCTACAACCTGGTCGGAAACAACTCCATGCTGTTCAAGACCACAGACATCATTGAGACCTATGTATACCGTTCCATGATGAACAGCTTCAATTTCTCCCAGTCCAGCGCGGTTGGCCTCTTCCAGAGCGTGGTCGGTTTCTTCATCGTCCTGGGCGCCAATGCTTTTGTCAAGCATCTGGACCCGGATTACGCGCTGTTTTGATGGCGGGAAAGGGAGTGTGAACCATGTCCGATCTGTCTCCGAAGATCCAGATGCATGCAACCCATATCAAAAAGGACCCCAGTGCGGTGGTCATCAACGTGATCACATATGTCCTGGTGACGGCGTTCTGCATCGTATGCATCCTTCCCTTCTGGATGATCATCGCGTCCTCGTTCTCCTCTGAGGAAGCCATCCGCCGTTCGGGATTTACCCTGTGGCCGTCGGTCGTTTCCACCTATTCCTATGAGCTCCTCTTCCGTTCGCCGGACCAGATGATCGGCGCGTATATCGTGACCATCGCTTTGGCGGGCATCGGGACCATGGTGGGCCTGTTCCTGATCTCGATGACGGGGTATGCCCTTCAGCGCAGGGATTTCCCCCTGCGAAACGGCATCATGTTCTATATCTACTTTACATCCCTGTTTTCCGCCGGCCTGGTGCCTTTTTACCTGCTGATGGTGCAGACGCTGAACCTGCGTGACAGCTATTTTGCCATTCTCCTGCCCCTTCTGATGAGCCCGTGGCTGATCGTTTTGATGAAGAATTTCGTCAAGGCCATTCCCCACGAGATCACCGAATCGGGCAAGATCGACGGCGCGGGCGATTTCAGGATCTTCTATGCCCTGATCCTGCCCAACCTGAAGCCCGCCCTGGCGACCATCGGCCTTTTCCTGGCGCTGAGCTACTGGAACGAGTGGTACTATTCGTCCCTGTTCCTGACCACCAAAGTGGAATACCGTCCGCTGCAGTACCACCTGTACAACGTCATCAATAAAGTGGCGAGCCTCAAGAATTCGGTGGCCGGCTCCAACGTGGTCATCACGGACCTCCCCGGCGAGACCCTCAAGATGGCGACCGCCGTGGTGGCCACCGGCCCCATCATCCTTCTGTATCCCTTTGTGCAGAAGTACTTTGTGGCCGGCCTGACGGTAGGCGCGGTCAAGGGATGATCTCCGGCGCAATATGATGCAGTCGATCCCGGTCCAAAGCGGCTGAAAGCCGCTGAAAATAAGACAATAAAGGAGGACCCCATCTCATGAAGAAACTGCTTGCAGTCCTGTGCGCGATGGTCATGGTCATGGGCCTGATGCCCGTGGTCCTGGCCGAACCCGACACCTCCGAACACGTCAAGATCGTCTACCTGGTCACAGGCGATAAGCCCACCAACAGGACCTACGAAGTCCTGGACAAGATCAACGCTCTCCTGACCGAAAAGATCAACGCCGAACTGGAGTTCCGCTGGATCGAGTGGACCGACTGGCAGACCCAGTACAACCTGGCGCTGGCCACCCAGAGCGGCGACATCGACCTGATCGGCACCGCCACCGACTGGCTGGACGCGTGGCCCAACACCCAGAAGGGCGCGTTCCTGCCCCTGAGCGAGGAAATGCTTAAGACCTACGCCCCCAAGACGTGGGAGAGCGTTTCCCAGGCCCATTGGGACCTGTGCAAGTATGACGGGCAGATCTACCTGATCCCCGAAGACAACTATGCGCAGTGGACCAACCACGGCTTCATGTACCGCGGCGACTGGGCGAAGGAAGCCGGCCTGGAAAACGGCGTGCATTCCTGGGCGGACCTGGGTGTGTACTTCCAGTATGTGAAGGACAACAAGGAAGGCGTGATCCCGTGGGACGCCAACGGCAACGGCTCTTCCTACAGCCCCCAGATGGCCGGTGGCTGGCAGACCTCCCACACCGGCAACATCGCCATTGAAGGCTTCCCGGTCGCCATCTTCTACGGCGTCAGCAAGGATGATCCCTACACGCTGAGCCGCTACTACCTGGAAGGCGACGAGCTGGTTGAATTCGCCAGGACCATGAAAGCCTGGGCCGACGCGGGCTACTGGCGTGCCGACGTGCTGAACTACACCGGTGACGTGGTCGCCGAAATGGAAGAAGGCGCCACCGCCGCCCATCAGCATCACACCCAGACCTGGACCGGCGAGCGTACCACCATGGAAAGGAAGCAGCCCGGCTCCGACCTCGGCTTCTTCTACTTCGGTGAAGAGCAGAAAAACCTGATCTCCCTGAACATCACCCACGGCGCCATGGCTGTTGCCGCCCAGAGCAAGAATCCGGAGCGCGCCCTGATGGTCTATGACCTGATGCGCAACGATCCCGAGATCTACCGCCTGATGCAGTACGGCTTCGAGGGCGATATGTACACCGTGGACGAGAACGGCCTGTTCTCCCGTCCCGAAGGCTTCAACGATTCCACCGACGGTGTCAGCTTCAACTTCTGGTGGGGCCGCAACGACGGCCTGGAGTACAGGAACGCCCAGCTCGACTGGGATGCCATCCTGGCCCTGTATGCCCGGTACGACGAGGTCAAGATCGACTATCCCTACGGCCAGTACATCTATGACAACTCCATGGTCGGCCCGCTGATGGACAACCTGTCCAACGTGTACAACACCTATATGCCCCGCATCGTCTTCGGCATGAATGACGATCCCGACGCCCTGGTCGCGGAATTCCGCCAGGCGCTGCAGGACGCGGGCATCGAAATGGTGATGGAAGAAGTCCAGGGCCAGCTGGATGCCGTGTACCGCAAGTAATATTTCCGTGATACCGGGGGGATGCCCAAATGGGGTATCCCCCCTTTTTAAAACAGATCCGGCAAAAGGACGCCAAAGGGGAGAGACATATGGCAGAAAAACGCAAGCTGATTTCAAACTGGGCATTCCATATGGGGGAATGCGAGGGCGCCGAATTTATGGGCTTCGACGACAGGTCCTGGAGAAGGGTCACGGTGCCCCATGACTGGGCAGTCGAATTTCCCTTCGACACGAAATGGGCCAGCGGTACCGGCTATCTTCCCGGGGGTGTGGGCTGGTACCGGAAGGCGTTTACCCTCTCTGAGGCGGATGTAAGCGGGAGGGTCGGAATTACTTTTTTCGGGGTATACAAGCACGCGAAGGTTTGGATCAATTCCAATTTTCTCGGGAACCACGCCTATGGCTATACCTCCTTTGGCTGGGATATCACTCCGTTTGTGCGTTCCGGGGAGAACGTCGTCGCAGTCCGGGTCGAGCATAAGGATGTGGCGGATTCCCGGTGGTACACGGGCAGCGGCATCGACAGGGACGTGGTCCTTGAGATATCGGAAAGGGTCTGTTTCCGCCCTTGGGGCATTTTCCCGTCGACGGTCAGCTGCGATGAAAACAGCGCCCGGATCCGCGTCAAATGGGAGACCTTCGGCGGCGAAGGGGCGCGGTTCACCCTGATGGACGGGAACAAGGTCCTCGGAACGGCAGCCGGGGAGGAAGAAAGCGGCGAAGCGCTGATGGAAGTATCTCATCCGCCGCTCTGGTCGCCTGGATCCCCGAAGATGCTGACGCTTATAGCGGAAGCGCTTTCGGGCGGGACTGTCAGGGACACGGTCTGCGTGCCCTTCGGCATCCGCACCTTCCTGTTCGATCCGGACAGGGGGTTCTTCCTGAACGGCAGGAATATGAAGATCAAAGGCGTCTGCGTCCACCACGACGCGGGATGCCTCGGTGCGGCGGTCCCCAAAAAGGTGTGGACCGGGAGGCTGAACAAATTCCGCGAAGCCGGGTGCAACGCCCTGCGGACGGCCCACAATCCGCCGGATCCGGACCTGCTGGACGCCTGCGACGAACTGGGCCTAATGGTGATGGACGAGGCTTTTGACGAATGGGAAGGCATAAAGAACAAATGGTGGCAGGGCCATAACGTCTATCCGCCGAAGCATTACGGGTATGGGGAGGATTTCCCCGAATGGCATGAGAAGGACATAAGGAGCATGGTGCTCAGGGACAGGTGCCATCCGTCGGTCGTGCTGTGGTCCATCGGAAACGAGATCGACTATCCCAACGATCCCTATGTGACGCCGCTGTTCAGGGAAGCCATGGGGAACAACGACGCCAACAAGCCCCTGGCGGAGCGGCTGTACGATCCCCGCAAGCCGGACGCGGGGAGGCTTTCCGCCGTTGCCAGGGAACTGTGTGACATCGTTCATTCCCTGGACGATACAAGGCCGGTCACCAGCGCCCTTTCCTTCCCGGAACTCAGCAACCGGACCGGCTTTGCGGACCAGCTGGACCTGAGCGGATATAATTACCGGGAGAAATTTTATGACGAGGACCACAGGAAGTATCCCGGCAGGGTGATCCTCGGGAGCGAAAACAGCCACGATCCTGCGGCCTGGCGGGCGGTGGAGGACAGGGAGTTCATCGCAGGCCAGTTCCTGTGGACGGGAGCAGATTTCCTTGGCGAATGCCGGGGCTGGCCCGTCAGGATCAGCCAGGCCGGCATGATCGATCTTGCCGGGTTTGAAAAGCCGCTGTTCTACCGCCGGAAGGCCCTGTGGACAAAGGAACGTTTTGTAAAGCTTGCCGTCGGCACCGGGAACGGATGGGAGGAGCGCTTCCTGTGGCAGGGGGAAAGCGGGGAAACAAAGACCGTGAGCGTATATACCGGCCTGCCCGCAGCGGAGCTGTTCCTGAACGGCGAATCCCTCGGCGTTCGCGAACTGAAACGGGAGGATGGCTGCCGTCTGACATGGGAGGTCCCCTACGTACCCGGAACGCTGACCGTCCGGGCGGAGGACCTGGAGGATTCCCTGTCCACCCCTGGAGAGGCGGCGGCGATCGAGATCAGGCCTGATACGCAGTGCCCCGGCCCGCTGGAGGCGGTCCGGGCGGAGGTATTCCTGCGGGACGCGGAGGGCCGCCCCGCCGCGGACGAAAGGATCGTGTGCCAGACGCTTGGCGACCTGAAGATCCTGGGCATCGAAAACGGCATCCCGGACGACCTGACGCCCTATTCCGAGCACTTCCGCCGGACCCTTCAGGGGCGCGCCGCGGTGTATCTGCGGGCAGGGGAGGAGAAGGGCGGGGCCGAACTCCACGTGCGGACCGCCTCCGGCAGGAAGGCCAGCTGCAGGTTTACTTTAGGGCAGGAAAGCAGGCAATGATCCCATGGTCCGCCGGGCGGCGGAGGATGAACGGCAGCGGCGCACCGAAGCAGTTTATATGCCGGTGCGCCGCTTTTTTCGTTTATACCGTGTAAGATGGAATTGCTGAAAGCACCCGATAATCGGCTTGATCCCGGGATCAGTCTTCCTGACTTACGAATATGCCTTCCGTGATGCTTTCAGGAATTGACAGGTACCGCAGTGCGGACATAATATCCGTTTCCTTTGCCCGCGCCAATCCGATGACACGATCCGCGGCACCGTAATACATATGCACTTCATCGTTTTTCACCAGCGCGCCGCAGCTGAATACCACATTCGGGTAGAACCCGCGGATCTCGTAATCCGTCTCTGCGTACAGCACCGGCTCCGGGCTGACTGCCAGCACACGGGCAGGATCATCCTTTGCCAGCAAAGCGGCGCCCATGCTGTAACGGTTGGACGCCCGGTCTGCCCCATGATACAAAACCAGCCATCCTTTTTCCGTCAGGATCGGTACGGCTCCGCCGCCGTTCCGGGCACCATCCCAGGAAAACCGCGGCAGGTTCAAAGGTTGAAATTCACCCCAATGAAGCATATCCGGCGAGGCGCAAACCCAGATTTTTGCCTCCCCGATCTGCCTGGGCACAGGGCGGGTCAAGGCCCAATACTTACCTTGTATTTTCTGCGGAAAAATACAAACGTCCCGGGCTTCTGTCTGGAAGATGATGCCATGCTTTCGTACGCTGACAAAATCCTTCGTTTCCGCAAGGGCTGTGGTGATACCGTGATGGGAAACCGCCGTGTAGTTAATGTAATACGTATCATCGATTTGCGTGATCCGCGCGTCTTCTGTGCCAAAGGCTTCCATGGCGCAGTCCGGTATGATAAAGGGTTGATCCTCCACGGAAAAGTGAACTCCGTCCCTGCTCCTGGCCAGCCGTAAATGGGAGATGCTGGTTAAGAATACATAGTTTCCCCTTTCACGGTCCAGTATTTTCCGGGGATCGGAAAAGTCATACCGGGGATCATTCAAAGAAAGCGTCCGCACGGTTACGTGCCAGTGTCCGTTTTCCTCTGTAATCTCCGGCACATTGACAAAACCCGCAGGGGCTTGGGGCGGCTTTTCCGCTACCCGCAAAAGCAGCAGCACCTCGCCGCCATATTGGGCTACCCCCGCGTTAAATGTACAAACAACCTTAAACCCCTTCTGCCAGGGCGTCATCATGTCCGGGGTCACAAGGGGATTTTCTTTTGCCCGGATAAAAGGCGCTGTTATTCTTTTCATTTCAGCAAATCTCCAAAGGGGGAGTCAATGACGATACGGCCCTGGGCCACGTCGCCGAGTCCGCTGTACAAATCAGCCTTGCCGTCCGGCCGCATTTCTATGCCGGAGGTAAAGGCACAGTCAGCAAGGTAGGGCAGCATATAAGGGGTGGGGGGGTAACTGTCCTTCTCCCCGATCACCTGCATATCGCTGACCGAAAAGGTAACGGGATCAAAGATGAAAGCGATATTCACATAGGCTTGAAGTACCACTTGGGGCGTAGGCTGTTTATAGCATCGATGGCCGATAACGCCGATGCGTCCGTCCTTGAGCAAATAGCACTGATTGCACCCACCCCATTCTCCTTCGGAAAACAGCCCGTCTATCACCCGGGCTTTGTCCACAATGGTATCATCCAATTCGTCAATGCTGTTCAAAATCGCAAATCCAACCACAGCTTCGCTGCCGTATAATTCGGCGATGCGTTTGCTCCTGGGGCGGGTAAAGACGCCCACCCGTCCATCCCTCATTTCCACCAGCCGGATATCCTTCATGTTGGCGGGGCCGCAGGTGAAATGGCTCAAAAACCGCAGATCCCGTCCCCGGTAGTAATACCCGTACAAGGTGTCGATCTGATTGCGCCGCTTGCGCACATGGGTGCCGCCCAGGATGATTTCATCCCCGATCATGGCTACGTGGGGATCCTCGATGGGATATACCACGGCCCCTTCTACCGGAACATAATGATCCCTTCCTGTTTCCATAAATAAAAAGGTAACGGAATTGGCAAAATCCTCCCGTCGCTCCACCCGGCCGAAAAGATAGCGCTTTCCCTGCCACTCAAAGGGAATGGAGCAATTATAGACGTCATAGCCGTTCATACCGGAAAAGGTCAGCAAGGCCCCCTCGTAGACACATTTACGCCGGTGAAATTCTTCACGCAGTTCCCGTGCGGTCATTCGTTCACTCGCTCCTCTCAATTGAGTTATTTGTTCATACAGGACGCTTTCAACTGATGTAAAAACGACCTTTCACTATTCTCGTTCTTATTGTTCCGATCATTCCACGATTCCGGTGCGTTCGATGCTTTCGGTGAAGTTTTTCTGGGTGAACAGGTAGATGACCAGCATAGGCAAAACAAAGATCAGCGCCGCGGCCATTTTGACTGCCATGATGGTCATGGAATAATCGTTCTCCGGCAGTTTGATGGCGTTGAGTGCCGTAGACAGGGTTCCGATGCGGGTATAGAACAGGCCGGTCAAATAGGTTTCGTTCCAGTGCCACACCATGGAGAACAGGAACACCGTGATCTTGGCAGGCTTGGCCAGCGGCAGCATGACGGTGAAGAACACCTTGTAGGTGGATGCGCCGTCGATATACGCCGCTTCTTCCAATTGGTTGGGCAGCTTTTTGAAAAACTGCATGTAAATGATAATGAACAGGCTGCCCTTGAGCCCTGCGCCGAACAGCGCCGGCAGGATAAAGGACATGGGGCTGTTGATGACTCCCAATGCCCGGAATACCCAGGTCAGCGGCATGAACACGGTTTGCGGCGGAATGATATAGGAAAGCAGCAGCAGCACAAACAGCAGCCGCTTGCAGGGGAAATTCAACCGGGCGAAAGCATAGCCGGCGATGGCGCAGGTGTAGACTTGGATCAGTGCGGGCAAAAACGTGGTTAAGAGGGAAACGAACAGATTGGACCGCATCAAATTTTCGCCAAGGCTCCGGTCGGCAAGGAAAGTGGGCCACACGTTCATGGCGTCAAAAGCAAAATGAACGCTGGTCAAAGTAGGCTGATGGGGAATCCATTTTGCTGTAGCGTCTGTGATATCCGTGGCGCTTTTGAAGGACATGGAGACCATGTATAGAACCGGTTCCAGATACAGCAAGGCAAAGGCCGTCAGGATCAGGTACAGGGGCAGCCTGCGAAGGAAAGCCATGGCGGGCGTTTGCGAGCCGCGGGCTTTGCCAAGGATAGACAGACGGGGAAAAGGCAGCTTTTTCATGCGCGCTTCTCCTTTCTTTGCACGGTCAGGCCAAGAGATTTCCGGAAGATCAGGATCACGACCAGGAGCACCAGCAGGATCACCAGGAAGTACAGCCAGGCGATGGCGCTGGCATAGCCGTAACCGGTGGAAATGTTGATGGAGTGGTGGGTAATCACCTCCAGAATGGGGTTAAAGGAGGCTGTGAACTGGTCCACGATGGTGTAGATCACACAGATGAATATAAATGGCATGAGCCCCGGCAGGGTAATGGTCCACAGTATTTCCCACTGGCCGGCGCCGTCAATGCGGGCAGCCTCATAGGTGCTTGGGTTGATGGACTGCATGCCGGCGATCAGCAAAAGCATCTGCACCCCGGAATACCATAGGATCACCAGGAAATTATCCAGCACCACCTTCAGCGTTTCGCCCAGCGAACCGCCAATGCCCGCCACCAGCGCGGCTGCCGTGCCGGACTGAAGCACACTGATGGAGCCCTGCCCCTGACTGGTGAGGGTGGAGATCAGGTTGCCGCAGGTGAGCATCACCGGCAGAAAGAACACCGCCCGGTAGAAAGCGCGGCCGGGAAATTTGCTGTTCAGCATCAAAGCCATGATCAGCGCGAACACCACGATCAGCGGCACGATCAGCAGGGATTGCTGGAAGGTCTGCAGGAGCTTATTGGGAATTTCCGCATCCTCATACAGGGCTTTATTGAAATTGTCCAGGCCCAGCCAGGTCATTTCCAGGTGGTCGGTGACGAAATTCACTTTATTCAGCGCCATATACAGGCAATACAAAAGTGGAAACGCCGTGAAAACCCCAAATCCGATCAGCCAGGGCACGATGAAGGAAAAGCCCACCATCTTCTGCTTCCGTTCATAATTCCAGTTTTTCAGCATCTGCTTCATCTCCTTTCCAGCAGGCGAAAGCTTCGGGCTGCCAAAGATATGGAAGCGTTGGAATAAACCTCGTCCGTATTGTTGACCAGTACACGGAAGCCGTTCTCATAAACCGTTTCCGTAACGCCTGATTTCAGTGTTACAAAGCCAACGATTTTTTGCCCTTTTGTGGCCCGCAGATAGGGCAGTATTTCCTGCCAGATGGCCAGCACGTCCTTCCGCCACAATTCAAAGGCAGTGGAATAGTAGGCCGCCGTGTCGGAATAAGCCAGCTTTTCCGTATTCTCCCAGCTGAAAGTAAAGGATACGCTGCCGCCCAGGGAGATGGCATGGAGCAGCTGGCTGCGCTGCTCATAAAAATCCATGTAATCCCCGGCCAGGTATTCCACCATTCCGTGGAGCACCAGCGGATAAAAAGGAATCTGCTCATCCAGCATGGTCAGGTAGCTGGAGGAAGGAAGCCGGGTGAGCGTAACACCGTTCATCAGGGTGTAAGCGTTGCCGGAGGAAAGCCGGACGGTGCCGAAGTCCTGTACCATTTCCCGGAGCATATCCCGCTGGGCGCTCATCGCACCCTGGCGGGACAGGGCGGCGTCGAGGGCATAGTCCGTCATCAGCAGCGCGCCTGCACCTTCCTCCTGTATGCCTGTAATACCGTAATCCTGATATTGCTTTTTACTCTTTTCATAGCTGGATGCCATGAAAGCGCTGTTGGCGAACGCGCCGCCAAACAGGGGATACCCCTGAATGTTGTGCACAGTATCCCGCCCCACGGATAAGCCCTGAGAACGCTGGAGGCGGAGATGATTATCCCTCAGATACACTTTCGCGTCCAATTCCTTGGCTTTTTCTGAAAAAGCTTTCAGCCCGGCGTTGCCGCCCAGGGGACCGGCCACCGGAAATCGGTCGGGATATTCCACGGATTCACCCCGTTTGGCCCAGCCGGAATAGGTGACATCCATGGGACCGACCCCGTTTTCCCGCAGCCAGGTCAGGATTTTTCCGGCCTGGTCGAAGGTGGTCATGGGAATGAAGGTATCGCCCAGCATCCCGCTTTCAATATCCCCGCCCACCAGGTTCAATTGCAGCGCAGGTTCCGCGTCGGCGGAAAGCGGGGTCAGGGCGTATTTTTCCCGGAGGTAATCCCGATATTGACCCGCCATACCTACCCAATCGCCTGTGCCGAACAGGTATTTCACCCGCCGCGGTTCCTTGACAGCAAAGGAGGTATAATTCAGATATCCGTCTCCTGTGGAGGAATTGGTGATCACCTTATACTTCATGCGGTAATTGAAGCGGGCGGATACCGTGTTGAAGCCGGTCTGCACTCCGGCCCGGGAGGCCACCACGCTGGCCTGGGTTTCACCCGCGTCCACCACGGCCATCAGGGTATTGCCTTCCCGGATCACGCCGTAAACGGGAAAGGCCACCTGGGATTTTTCCAATTCTGACCGCAGCGTGCTGTCGAAGCCGTTGGCCAGCGCCATATCCGCGCCGTAAACAGAAGCTACATATTGGCTGTTGACAAATTTGCGGGACTGAAAATCGATCAGCGCGCCGGTGCCATCCGGCACGAACAGTGCGCCTTCGATGCCCATGTCGCTTCTGGTGGCCCCCAGATTGGGAAACAGATAGAATTCCGCCATCACGCAGGAAGCGTCTTTGTCCAGCGAAACCCTGCCGGAAGAGGAGGTTTTATACACCTCACCCGGGTCGCTGACCAGCGCAGAGGGAATGGAGACCGACAGGCCGCCGTCTTCCAGGCAGGCTTCATATGCAAAGGTGACTTTGTGAACCTGTAATTCAAAGTATACACGCACGCCCTTGTCCATGCGGTACACCGTCACCCTGGCTTCTTCCGTCAGCGTGTTGGAATACTTGGTATTGGCGGCGGACACTTCCTGTACGTAGGTGAACAGGATGGGCGCGCGCAGGTTGTTGGTCCACAGCTTGTTACTCTTTTCAAGCGCCATTTCCTCATCCGTTGGGGCGGAACGCCATACATACCCGTTTTCCTTATTGACCACCTGAATGTTGCCGTCGTCCAGATTGACCCACAGCTGCAGCTGATCGTTTTCATCCGCCAATTGCAGGCCCCGGCCATCCAGGGCAGTCAGCGCTTCATTTGGAACAAAGGCTTCTTCCGCCGAGTACAGAGATATCTCTCCGGTCTTGGACGCATTCAGAAGACGGATGCCGACCACCGCGCCGGCCACAGCCGCCAGGCATACGGCTGTGATCAGGATTTTCAAAAGTTTTTTCTTAAACATAGCCAAGCAGCTCCCTAAAGAATTCATTCAGGAAGTTCCATCCCTGAATCAGGATGCCGGAAACGGCCAGCACGGCGACCACCGCCATGGCTGCCACAAAGAGGATCCACAGGATGTTTTTCACCGTTTCGCCGAAACCGTAGCCGTGAATCTCTTTGACCTGCACAAACAGCAGCATGCCCGTCCACAACAGGATGACCGTTTGGAACAGATGATAGATGCTGCCCTCCGCGAGGGTCAGCACATTGCTCAGGAGCGCCAGGGGGAGGCTGAGCACGGTAAGGGGCATCAGAGCGTACACGCTGCCGATAATGATGCCTTTCAGCGTGCCCTGGCCCTTGGTGATGGCGCCAACCAGATAATTGCCCAGTACCCACAGGATCACCGGAGCTACGTACAGCAGCAGGAAGGAAACCAGCGTCACGCCACGGATGCCTTCCATATCGAACACAAAGCTGGTGCAGGCCCGGGAAGCCACCATAAGCACCAGAAAGGCAAGATATACGATGGCCGCGGAAACCAGGCTGCCCTGGTTGCGCCGCGTCGCGTCGTAATAGGTATCCACCGGATGCCGCAATACCTGAGGCGCAAATTTCAGCTGCATCATCAGGCGCGAAAGCGCAGGGAAGCGGCGGGTAAGCGGCGTGAATACAGCGCGGAACACCGTGCTCACCCCTTGCTTCAGGAAGGAGAATACATTGAATTTCAGGATTTTTTTCAGCAGCGTATGCACAAGCCACAGCCCGAAAAGCACCAGGATCACCGTGGCCGCGTTTTTCTGCACCGTTTCCGCCCGGATCTTCCACAGGGCGTCAGAGTAGTATTCCTGGTTTTCCGCCAGCGCCATACGGCGCATGGATTCCTGCCAGTCCCCGTTCATGTAGGCGATGCGGCCCAGGCCAAGATTGGCCCAGTAATAACTGCTGTTGGCTTTCAGGATGGAGCGCCAGCTGTCCTCCTGTTCATAATACCGCCCGTCGTTGTACATGGAGACGGCACTCAGGATTTTCGCCGTCAGCGTGGTGGGCAGCATGACGTGGATACCGTTGTAAGCCCGGTCCAGCACCAGCAGCCGTCCGTCAGGCGCTGCGGCGATGGCAGCGGGATCGGTAAAAAAACCTACCCGGCGGTCGTTGCCCACCAGCTTTTCCCCGAACATCATCAAAGGCTTTCCGTTGGCGTCGTACAAAATTACCGCACCGTTGGAGGCATCCACCGCGAAGATCAGCCCGTTTTCATCCACATAGAGGGAGGACACCGCGCTCATGCTCTCCGCCCGACGATCCACCGTCACCCGGGTTTCCACGTTGGCAAACAGGTTGTCGCCGTTGGCGTTGAATTTTTTGATTTGCAAATTTGCCAGATTGCTGGTGGTGGTATAGATGAATCCGTTTTTGCTCACGCACATACCGGTGATGGAAGGCGCAACGGCGTTGGAATTGGTTTCGATCTGTTCGTCGGTATAAAAGAGGCGCTTGAGCCGTTCCCCGAAGGTCAGCTGGGTGGCGTTCCGGCCAAAATACCCCTGGAAACGGCCCTGAGGGTTCATGACCATCAGGCCCTCGTTGCTGCCCTTGAGCAGCGCAAAAATATACCCGCGGTCGTCCACCATCACCTTCATGGGGGTGAACATGATGTCCGTCAGGCGCACGTCGCTGGGTGCGGTCAGCGTGTCCCGAACCGAACCGTCGGCATTGAAAATCACGATGGCCGCGTGGCCCGTATCGGCGGCGTACACCGTGCCGTCCCCGTCCACAAACACGCCTTCAGGTCCTTTAAGCACGTCCGCCCCGTATACCTTCAGCAGCACGCCGTCCATGGTGATCTGAACGATGCGGTTGTTGCCGCGGTCGGCAATGAACAGGGTGCCGTCGTCCTTGAGGCACAGGTCAGAAGGAGCGTTCAGCCCGTCGATCTGCTCCCCGTCCTGTGTGTAAAGGTACTGGCCCACGATGGAGGCGGGCACGTAGGGCGTTTGCATAAAGAAGGGCCGTCCGTCCGGCGTGTAGGCATAGGAACGGTACAGCGGTTCATCCGCCCGGGTGTTTGCCGCGCTCATCCCGCAGAGGAGGGCGAGCGTGAACAGCAAGGCAATTTTTCTTTTCACACGATCACGATCCTTTCTGCGTTATTTGATACCGGAAGTGACCATGGTTTCAATCATGGACTTTTGCAGCACAGCGAAGATGATGAAGTTCGGCAGCAGCATCAGCAGGCCGGCGGCGGCCGTGGCACCTTTCCGGGCGACGGAGGAGGCGGTCAGGCCGGAAGTCAGGGAGCTGACAAAGTAGGGCAGTGTTTTCATGGATTCCGATACGGTGTACAGGGTGGAGGTGGTCATATCTCCCCACACATTCTGGAAAGCGATGATGAGCACCGCGCCTACGGCGGGCAGTACGGCGGGGGTAATGATGCTCCAGAGTATGCGGATCTCGTTGGCTCCGTCGATCTTCGCGGCTTCACACAGGGAACCAGGTACCTGATCCATGAACTGCTTGATCAGGAACACGCCCATGGGCAGTGCCAGATGGGGCAGGATATGGGCCCAGAAGGTATCGATGATGTTCAGGCTGTTTACGATCAGATACCGGGTGATCACCACCGCTTCCGGGGAAAACATCAGGGCAACGGTGATCATTTGGAACAGGCCCTTCTGACCGGGGAATTTCAGCTTGGAAAAGGCGTAGGCGCAGCACAGGGAAAACACGATGGCCAGCGCCGTGGTGACCAGGGTGACGGTGACGCTGTTGAAAAGATACCGGGAGAAGGGTACCGTAGATACGTCGGCAGCGTACATGAAATCCGTGAAGTTCTGCATGGTGGGATTGCGCACGAAGAACTGAGGCGGATAAACGAACAATTCTTCCAGGGGCTTAAAGGCGTTGCAGATCACATATACGATGGGCAGAAGAGAGATAAGCGCTATCACGGTGAGAAAAATAAGGATAATGACGGTGCTCAGCCTTGCGTGGCGCAGGCTGTACACAAAATGGTTCAGCCCCAGGCGGAGCTTTCGCCGGAAGGGGATCTTTCTTGTCTGCATGGTCTGCATATCATTCACCCTCCTTTGTACCCAGGAACCGGAAGCATACCCGGGACAGAATGTAGGTGACCACCAGCAGCATAAAGGACAGGGCCGTGGCGTAGCCCAGCTCAAACCGGGCGAAGCCGTAATCCTCAATATGGCTCTGGATCAATTGGCCCGCGTAATTGGGGGTGGGGTTCTGGCCCGACAATTGCACACCGATGGAACCGGACTTGAGCGCGTTCACAATGGCCATCACCGCGGAAAACAACATCTGGGGCTTCATCGAGGGAATGGTAATATAGAACAGCTCCAGCAGCGGGCTTTGGATACCGTCGATTTTCCCCGCTTCATACAGCTGCTCATCCACGTTCTGCATGCCCGCAAACAGGGACAGGAAGCCCACGCCCATGCTGGACCACAGCGTCACCAGCATCATAATGGGCAGCAGCCAGTTTTTGTCCTGCGTCCATGCCACGGGCGTATTGATGACGCCCAGATTCAGCAGGATATCGTTCAAATAGCCCAGCCGGTCCGAGGAAAAGAACACCTGCCACACCACGCTGATCAGCACGCCGCCCGCGATGGAGGGTGCGTAGATGGCCATGATGTAGGGCTTTTTCATTTTTCTGGGAGCTTTGTTGATCATCCAGGCCAGGCCGAATTGCAGGGCATATCCGATGGGGCCGACAACCACGGCGAACAAAAGTGTGTTGGGGATCACGAATTTCATCAGGACCACGTCTTTGGTGAACATCTTGATGAAATTGTTCAGTCCCGTAAACACCGGGGGCTGAATGGAATCATAGGAGGTGAAGGACAGCACTGTGGCTGAAAGCACCGGCCCAACGATGAAAATGCAAAAGCAGATCATGAATGGCGCGATCAGCACATAGGCGATCCAGCTTTCCTTCATTTGCCGCCAGGTATCCTTCACCCGGCCCCCCAGCGGCAATTGCTGTGTTTTCTGCACGCTCATTCCTCCTCTCCCGGTTTGTCCACCGTCATCAGCGACATGGGAATCAGCGGCTTTCCGTCTTCGTCGATATAACCCATTTCCTGCTGCTTGATGCCCATTTCCAGGGTAATGTCTTCCACCGCCGTTTCAATTTCTTCCCGGTAATTTCCTTTATCGATGACGATACGGGTCCAGGCGTTCCACAATTCGCGGCTGGTCATATAGGATCCGCCGGGCACCATGGGCAATTGTTTGTACCAGCGCATCTGCTCCAAAAGGACCTGCTTGGTATCCTCCGGCCAGTTCTGCATGTTTACCACGTCCAGATTGGCTGAGAACCAGCGGAAGGCTTCGCCGTAATTGTTTTCCATGCTTTCGGCAAACAGGTACTGGGTGTCGGTGCTCAGCCACCACTTCATGTATTCCCATGCTTTTGCCTGCCGTTTTTCGGTGGTTTTGAACATGACGGCGGAGGTTTGGCTGCCCGCCTGCCAGCGGTTCAGAGTCCCTTCCTCATCCCAGGTACCGGGAACCGGAGCGATGGCCCAATCGCCGGAAATATCGGGGGCGGCCATGTCAAACTGAATGTACTGATCGATATCCGCAATGCCCATGGGCACGTCGCCGATGCGGAAATGCTGGTAGAAGCTGCTCATCTGGGGCTGCAGGCCGTATTTTACATACAGCTCCGTCCACTGGCGAAAAGCGGCATAGCCCTTTTCGTTGGTAAAAGCCAGGCCCAGGCCGTCCGGGGTGTACACATCCACATCGTTTTGGAAAAAGAAGGTCAGGTAATCGCCGTAGGGATAGAAGAAGGCGTAGTTTTGCTGGAGCAGGGTGGACAGCACATGAGTGGCATCCTTCCAGGTGACGGGCACCTGCAAGCCCAGACTTTCGATCACATCGGTTCGGTAAAACAGCACTTTCACCCGGATCTCCTCCGGAATGCCGTATTCCGCGCCGCTGAAATAATGGGGGATAAGGGAGCCCATTGGCAGCGGGGCCACGATTTCATCAAAGCCGTCCAGACGGCTCAGATCCACCAGGGAGCCGCGAATGCCGAATTCAAAGGGCAGGACGATATCCACACCGGTCACCACGTCGGGCTGCTCGCCCGCAGCGTTTGCCAGCACCAGCAGTTGGGTGCCGGGCGGGCAATAACTCACTTTTACTTTGATGCCGCTTTCCGGGGTGAAATATTCGTCTGCCAGCAATTGCATCATGTCAACATAGTCCCGGTTCCGCTGCACCCAAACATTCACCGTTTCCCCGTCATCGCGCACAGCGGCGTCATCCTTGGAGAAGAAGGAACTGGTAAAGTTTCGGAATTCGTAGGACAGCCCTTCCCAGAAACCCGTACGGCCGGAAGGAAGATCCTTTCCGCTGCCCGCCAGAGAAATACGGTTCAGCGCCAGGGGCTGGGACATCATGTTGTCTTCCCAGTTGGACAATGTGGTGTAGATGCTGGACAGGGCGTCGCTGCGCTTGGCGATGAGGTTATGATCCGCCGCAAGCTTTTTCAGGTCCTGGATGGCGGCATCCAGGGTACCCAGGCTGCCGCCTGCGCCAGTGATATCCTTCAGCTGATCGCGAACGCCTTCCAGCTCCGTCACCATGCGGTCCAGATCCTCCTTAATGGTGGGAATATAGCGTTCCAGCTTCCAGATGCGGTACACGTCGCTGTCCGAGCCGATGATTTCCGTCACGTACAGGTCCAGCTTTTTCATATCATCCACCACCGCGCCCAGCTTCCGCCAGGTTTGGGCGTACGGCGCGTTGGTGACAGTGAGACGTAAAATGTGAACGCCCTTTGTCAGATACACCCGGTAAGGTTCGTCTCCGCCCGGAATGAGGGTTTCCCAGGAGGAACCGAAATGAAAGCCTACGGCCTCCAGCTCCGCAAAAGGAATTTGCCCATCGATCATGATGGAGCGGAACGAGGTCAGGGCTATATTGAAATTCTGCACATAATGGAAGCCCAGGCAGTACAGCCCGTTCCGGGGCGCTTCGATCTGCCATTCGATATAATCCAGAGCACTGTTCCAGCTGGAGCCGCCGATGGCGTTGAGCAGCTTGCGGCCCGCCTCGGAAGGGGTGACGCTGGGATTGGAAAACGTCAGGTTCTGGATACTTTTGGAGGAACGGTGAAAAATATGCTCCGCCTCCACTGTAATAACCTCCTCTGCCAAAGGTTCATTTTTGTATTGATCCCTGTATTCGGCATAGGAAGGCAAAGAAGCGGGCGCTTTCAGGGTGATCCCCAGAATGGCCAGGCTGCCCTTGATCCCGGTCAAGGTCAGGGTGTTTTCGCCCTGCTCCAGCAAAAACAGCATGGGTTCCGTTTGCAGGCCGCTGCGCTCCGAGAGCAGGATTTCCCGGGGGATCATCACACCGTTTTGCCGGGGACGGATTTCATTCCCGTATTCGTTCCGGGCGAAAGGATATTGGGCGTCCTCAAACTGCTTGGGGAACAGGAAGGCAGCGCATTCCGCGTAAGGCGTCCGGCCGTTGATCATCACGCCCCGTTCGATCAGGCTGCTGTTGCCGTCCAATTGGGCATAGCGCACCGACAGCTGATACAGCGCTTTTTCCGGCACATGCACGCGGAAAGATACGCTGCCTATACCCGTCCGCCAGCACAGGGCCTTTTCTCCGTCGATCGTTTCTTCTGTCAGGCCCACATCCTGCGCATCAAAGTCTTCCAGAGGCACGGCCACGTCCCGGGAAGCCTTGACCGCATCGTGCCAGGCGGCCAGAGCGTCCGCATAGTTTCTGTCTTCTCCCAGAGCTGCGGAACACAGCAGGATCAGGAGCAGCGGCACGATCCATCGTAATAATCTGCGCATAGCGGCTCCTTTCCTCATTTGATCCGCATGGCGGTGTTATTGTCAAAGAACAGGAACATGCTCATGTCCGCCGTGATCCACAGCCTGGTACCCGCGGGATACCGGTCCCGCACGGAACCGCGGACGATCACCGGGGGAACCAAGGTGTCCGCCGTGTCATACCTGAGATGCAAAAACCGATCCGCGCCGACCAGCTCGGACAATTCAAGCGTGCCGACAAAATAATTCCTGGGCTTTGGAGCGTCGGTCACGGGCAGCACGGACATGTATTCCGGCCGGATGCCGCCCACCAGGTCATGTCCTTCATAGCGTTCCAGGTCGGGCGTGATATGCTCCCTGGGCACATCCAGATAAAACATTTTGTTGCTGAAGGCGTAACCTGTGTCCGTTTTTTCCAGGCGGCCGGGGATAAAATTCATGGGCGGAGTGCCGATAAAGCCGGCTACATATCGGTTGGCGGGTTCGTTGTAGATTTCCTCCGGCGTGCCCACCTGCTGCATGATGCCGCCGTTCATGACCACGATGCGGTCGCCCATGGTCATGGCTTCGGTCTGGTCGTGGGTCACATAAACGGTGGTAGTGCCCAGCTCCTGGTGGAGCCGGATAATTTCGGATCGCATCTGCACGCGCATCTTGGCGTCCAGGTTGGACAGCGGCTCGTCCATCAGGAACACGGAAGGATCACGCACAATGGCGCGGCCCAGGGCCACGCGCTGGCGCTGTCCGCCGGACACGTCCTTGGGAAGCCTGTCCAGCAGATGGTCGATCTCCAGCTTTTTGGCTTTCTGGTTCACCAGCTCATTGATTTTGTATTTTTCCATTTTACGCAGCCTGAGTCCGAACGCCATGTTTTCAAACAGCGAAAGGTTGGGATACAGCGCGTAGTTCTGGAATACCATGGCAATGTTGCGCTGGCGGGGCGACAGATTGTTGACCACCTTGCCGTCAATGAGTATTTCGCCCCTGGAGATACTTTCCAGTCCGGCAATCATGCGAAGCGTGGTGGTTTTCCCGCAGCCCGACGCACCGACGAAAACCATGAATTCCCCGTCGCCGATATCCAGGTTGAAATCCCGCACGGCAGGTGCAGTGGTTTTCGCACCGGGATAAATTTTCCAAACGTTGCGAAGCGATACTTTGTCCATACAGATCCTCACCATTCTTCTATGTTATTACCGCGGCTGATCGGACAGCCCGCCGGGAGCGCGTCCCCCGGCGGGGCTGATAGAAAAAAGGCAGGAAGGCGGTTTGCGCCTTCCCACCAAAATGGGTCACGGATTATTCGGGAAACACCACGGTGTTGTTGGCATTGACGAAGTTATCGTATTCCTTCAGCGCGTCTACCAGGCTGGCTTCGCCCCGGGCAACTTTGCGGGTGGCTTCCAGCAGGTTGAACTGATCGGCGTACAGGGTGTAGGGGGTCTGCATGGAGGCGTACAGGCCGTTATACAGCTTGGCGAAATCATCGTTCAGCTCATATTCGGTGGTGAAGGGGGGTAGGCCAAAGGTGAAGCCCACGGTGTCCTCGTCATACTTGAAGATGTGCTGGGTTTCTCCGTCAAAATCGGCGTATGCGTTGTTGCGGAATTCTTCGCTGGTCATAGCGGCCAGGTACTTCCAGGCCAGGTCCTTGTTCTTGGAGCCGGCATAGATGGCGTAGGAAATGGTTTCCATGGGCGCGCCGCCCGGCTCGCCGTTGTTGCCGCTGAAGGCGGGATAGAACACCTGGTTGAAGGCGGGTTCGCCGTTTTCATCCTTGATCAGGGCCCAGGAAGACACGCCGGGGAAGGTGGCGGAAATACCGGCCTTCCAGTCGATGTTCCACACGCTGTTGTCCAAACCGGCTACGTTGCGTTCATCCTGGCTCAGGGTGAAGGCGTAGTCATTGGCCTGGATCTCCAGGTACTTTTCAATGGCGGCGATGGCGTTGGGATCCTCGGCCAGGTTGGAAACGGCTTTGCCCTCGGCGTTGATGCCGTATCCCTTTACGCCGTACACTGCGCAGAACATGGTCAGGAAACGGATGTAGTCGTTTTCGATCACGTTGCGGGCGATGGCGATACGGGGGTTGGCAGGGTCGGATTTATTGGTGACGGCCTTGCACATATCCACGAACTGATCCAGAGTCCAGTCCAGATCGGGATAGTCCACGTTGGCGTTGTCCAGCACGTCGTAGTTGACGAAAATGCCGTAGGGCATTACGTCAAAGGGCAGGGCATACAGCCGGCCATCCACGCTCAGGGCGTCCAGCACGCCGGGAACGAAGTTGTTTACAAAGCTTTCGTCCTTTTCCATGTATTCGTTCAGGGGCTCCATCAGGCCCTGATTCAGCAGCTGGGGCAGCAGCAGATCGGGATTGCCGTCGATGAAGAAAATGTCGGGAGCGTCGCCCGCGGCGGCGGCTCCGGCAATATCGCCCCAGCCCTTATTGATAACGAAGTTCAGCTTCAGGTTGGGGAACTGCTCCTTCAGGTAGTCATAGTAAGGATCGCCGGGCTGGTTGCCCCAGATGCCGTACAGAGATTCACGGCCCGTCTCGTTGGTGCGCACCCAAATGGTCAGCTCGCCTTCCACGTTGTCCGCGGCAAACGCTGGAATGGCGGTCAGCGCTAATGCGGCGATCAGCAGTACAGCCAGTAAACGCTTGAACATGTTCTGTTCCTCCTTTTTCATACGACCGATTGAATTAAGTTACTTTAATTTAAATTAACATAAATCAAAGACAATCCTTCAAATCGTGTCGTTAATTGCAATTATTTTACCATTGATTACATTGGGTGTCAATAAGGCAATCCGGTGCAAAGTCATTTTATTTTCCATTGATTTGATTTTGTTACCTTATAAAGAGTAACAATTAGAATTCAGAAATAATGCGGTCTGCATCGATTTTTTTACCCAGGATACAGCTTTGCGCATGGGGCGAAAAAGCACTATTGACAGCTTCTGATCCTTCCGTATATAATAATTTTGTTACTTAAATGACGGGATTCCCATGGCATGAAACATCATCCAACGGAAAGTCGCGGCCTTTTTATTTCAGGGCGCTATGATCAAAAGGAGGCTTTAAATAATGCCGTTTGCTGCCGTTCATGCTCCTCAATCCAGCGCCGCGCTGATGGAAGCGCCCCGAAAGGTTTCTTTTCCCCGTCGGCTTCGGTTTCTGGGTGTGGAGGGCTTCGACGTATACAACATTACCACCCCTTTTTCCTGCGGCGGCCGCATGTATATCGCGGGCCGGGTGGAAAAACGGGAAAACGAAATGTCCTTCGTGCGCTTGTTTGAGCAAAGCGGCGGGGATGAATATACCGCCGTTTACCCGAAGCTGTCCTTTCAACGTCTGCAGGATCCCTTCGTGACAGTCGTACAGGGCGAAACTGTCCTGGGCGGAGTGCAGATAATTACCCATCCGCTGGATGAAAAGCGCATCATTTCCTGGCAGACCCTCTTTTTCAAAGGGAAAACGCCGGAGGAATTCAGGCTCTTTGCGGTCGGCCCCTCCTGCATGAAGGACATCCGCCTATGTGAAATGGCGGACGGCCGCATCGCGGTGCTTACCCGACCCCAGGGGAAAAAAGGCGGGAAAGGTAAAATCGGCTTCACCGTGCTGGATCAACTCAAGGATCTGTGCGCCGATACTATACTGGATGCCTCTATTGATCCCAGCTTCTTCCTTCCGGAAGAATGGGGCGGCGCCAACGATATTCATTTGCTGAAGAACGGAATGCTGGGCGTGGCAGGTCATATCGCCTGTCGCACGGCGGAGGGGCTGCATTATCGCTCCATGGCTTTTGCTCTGGACCCCTGTACAGGCGCTCACAGCCCGCTTCGTATCATCGCCTGCCGAAGCGATATTTCTTCTTCCCCCGCTTCCAAGCGTCCGGACCTGAAAGACGTGTTGTTTACCGGCGGCATCGTGCGCCGTGGAAACGGACAGGCCACTCTGTACACCGGCGTTTCGGACTGCGAAAGCTGGCGTGCCGATATCCCCGATCCGTTTGACGTATACGAAGAATAAAAATCCAGCTAAAGCACAACCGCCGGACAATATGCTCCGGCGGTTTTTGACGCGCTTTTCTTGACAAAACCATAATTGCCTATTTATAATGTTCTGGCAACATCTTACTGCGCTTTATGGGGTATTTCGATAACTGACAGGAGTTGGTTTTGTGCCTCCGGGACGACACAAATCAAGCAAAACGACCATGCAGGACATTGCGGACAGGCTGGGGATATCCAAGGTGTCCGTATCCAAGGCGCTGAACAGGAAAGCGGGGATCAGCGACGGACTGCGCCAAACCATTTTTTCCACCGCCCGGGAAATGGGCTATGAATTGATTCCGGCAGAAGAAGCCAGACGCTTCGCTTTTATAGTTTCCAAACATTTTTTTCTGGAAACGGACGCTTTTTACAGCGAAATGTACTATCAATTCAATAAACAATGCCTGGAAACCGGCATCAGTACGGCTTTGATCATCGTGGGAAACGGTGACCTGGCGCAAAACATCCTGCCGCCTCAAATGCAGATAGAGGAGTTTGACGGCGTGGCCGTAGCGGGTGAAATGCCGGACAGCTTTTTGCGCATGCTTGAAAAACCGGGCAGGCCGCTGGTGCTCATGGATTTTGAAAGCACCGCCGTTTCCGCCTGTTCCCTGCTGACGGGCAACTACCATTGGGCAGGCGTGATCACTCAGCTGCTGGTAGACCAGGGGCATAAAAAGATCGGCTTCGTCGGCCGGCCCGGGGCGACCAAGTCCATCACCGACCGTTATTTCGGCTATCGTCGAACCTTGCTGCTGAACGGGCTTCCGTTTCAGGAGGATTGGGTACTGGTGAATAACGATACGCTCACCGGCCTGTATACCTCCAACATCGATTTGCCCGGGGAGCTGCCCACCGCTTTTGTATGCCATTGCGATATGGCCGCGTATTATCTGCTCTGTACGCTGAATCAACACGGGCTGCAATGTCCCGGGGATGTGTCCGTCATCAGCTTTGACAACACCCGCCTGGCGGAAACCTGCTGCCCGCCCCTGACCAGCGTGGACATCGATACGAAGGCCTTCGCCCGAAAAGCCCTGGAATTGCTCAATCATCCGGAGCTTTGCGATGGGAATCGCCGCATTTATCTTCCCGCTGCTTTGATCGAACGAAAATCCCACGGCCCTGCAAAGGCCGCCGATCTCCATTCTGTCTGAAAGCCCGCCCGGCATATCCAAGGCGTTTTCTGTGATCAGCATTTTCCCCGTACCCGCCCTCGTTCTGCGATCCATATCCGGTATTAACGATGCGCCGTATCCGTGCTTGTGTGCACGATCGGGACATAACGATCCTTGGGGATTCGAACCCCGGTGCTGTCCGGGCACCATGCCATATATGCAGCTTGAGGCAGCTGCCGCCTGATATGCGCCTCGCAGAACTACCGCTGTCATCAGATCCCGATCAGTTTCGTTTTCCAGTTGTTCTCCTGCAGCAGATTGTCCAGCTGGCGGATCTCCTTCGCCAGCTGGTCCGCTTTCTTTTGCAGATCGGCGGCCTTCAGAAGGGCTTTTACACGGATTTCCGTCCCCCGGGCACGGCTGGTATTCTGACCTGCGGTATAGACCAGTTCCCTGTAGGCGGCCAGCTGTACTGAAAGCGCATCCTTGCGAGCGATCAGCTGGGTCAGGGTTTTGCCCTCCACTTTCGTACGGCTGTTGGTCAGATTGATCGCCGCCATCAGCGCTTCAAGACGGGCCGCCGCCTCGTCCAGTTCATTCAAAAGTTCAGCGGGCTCTTCCGCCGGTTCCTCTCCCTCCTGGACCAGGATGCAGTTGTTCAGCCGGCTCTTCAGTTCGCTTATTTTTTTATTCAGGTCCGCGCGTTCCTGCAATGCTTCCGCTAATTTCATCAGGGGATCCTCCTAATCCAACACAGTGATATTTTAAATATTCGACGTGATCCGGAGGTTTCCTATCTGATCGTCCGGTTTTCCGAATATGTCTTCTAAGGTGCTCTCAGGATCGAGCAGAAAACGCAGCGCCGTCCCGTAATGTTCGGTTTCCCTTTAGCGGTTCCTCCGTTTCGATCCGGGGTACGGCATGCCGTCAATATAGATGAAAAACTTCTGACCCGGTTTTTTGCCGCATGTTCCGGGACTTTCCGGAAAAAAGCGCCGCGGTCATATTGTATTTACCGGGTGATATAAATACCGCGCACTTCGCACTGTGTTAACGGATTTCCTGTCGGATGCAGGGTGGATCCCCGGATTCACCCGATAACGGCCAGCAGGATGAAGCCCGCCAGGGTGATCAGGGTGGAGACCGAAAGGACGGAGGAAAGATATACCCGCTGGTCTTCGTCAGTGGAGAACACGGGGAGCACATAGGGAGGAGGGAGGAGGAACATCAATATGACGGCCCGGGACCAGTCCTGTTCCGGCCAGAGAAGACGGAAGAGGACAGCCGCCCCAAGGCCCAGGACGGCCATGACCGCAAGCCGAAGGCCCGAGGCTTTGAGGGTCTCACGCCAGGGGATGTCCCTGAGCACCAGGTCGTAGCCGATGGACAGAAGGATCAGCGCGCCGACCGGAGCGGAGACAAAATCAGTGCAGGCGTCCAGTACCTTGGCGGCGCCGGAGGGCTCCATGGCCCGGTACAGTCCTGTGGCGCCAAGCAGCACCCCCAGGATGATGGCCGGGATGATGGGGGACAGGATCATCTCCTTCAGCAGCCGGCCGGCAGACGGGCGGTCCCTTCCGCCCATACCGATGAGAATTTTATACAGGGTGAAAACGAAAAGTACCTGTCCCAGGTCGATGCGGGCAAAATCCGCCAGTCGACCGGCGCCGTACAGGAGCGTGAAAAGGGAATAACCCAGCATGCCCGCCTCGAAACCTGTGGTCAGGAAAGGGATGAACCGGCTGTTCAACCCGAGCCTTGGTCCCAGCAGCCTGCCCAGGGCCCACGCAAGGACGCAGATCATGAACATGATCATGGGCACAGCCAGGGTCGCGGGGGTGTATTCCGACGAGGCGAAGGTATGGAGCAGCACCGCAGGGAGCCCGATATCCACCGCGACCTTTTTCAGGGTATCCACTCCGGCGCGGCTGATCAGGTTTTTCTTTCGGCAGAACATCCCGATCAAAAGCATCACAATGACGGGCAGGATGATACGGAGCACTTCTACGGTACGGTTCATGATCTGACCCCCTCTGACCGCGACGGGACGCGGTTTCATAAAAATGGAACCAAACGGAAATAAAACGGTAAAATTTTTTTTAATTTGTTAAATCTGACCCCCTGTACGCCGTGGTATACTTGGCCTGGAACGGTTAAAGAAGAATTGGTGGCGGGGAGTGGATGAGATCATGTCGTGTTTGTATCCGGGCGGCGAAAGGAACCGGTATCGCCTGATCGCTTTCCTGACAGCGCTGGTCCTGGTGCTGCCTGCGGCATTTCCCGCGGGGGCGGAAGAAACGGTATATGAATACGCCTATGTGCGGATGCTGCCGGATTATGCCATATATTATGTGTTTGATATGGATACGATGACGGTCCGGCAATTCAAGACCAATGATACCGTCGCCCTTGTCGGGACATTTATCGGTGATATGGCTTTCGGTGCGGATATCCGCTACAGTAAGGACTGGCATGAAAGCTTTTTCCCGGTGTCACCGGGGGACCTGTCCAGGGCTATGATCACAGATTACAGCGGCTTTACCTTCGAATATATGCTGACTGATCCCGCTGCGGCGGCAAGACTGATGAAAAACGGCGGATATTGCGATATATGGCTGGAACCGGCCGGTATTTATTAATAAGATAACAATTTAATATGATCGTCGGTTTGCCGCCCGGACAATCTCCGGGCGGCGGTCTGCTTCCCCTGTCCGGAATTTCATCCGTCATAGATGCCCCCTTCCAGGGCGCTGCGGGCAGCCAGGATATATTTGGCTGTATCCAGCGGGTCCACACCGCGGCGGGGGAGGGTCTCGTCCCTGTCGCATTCACGGTATCCATGCAGGCTTGCGGACATCGACGCCCGGCCGGAGGAGAGGGAAGCAAGGGTCCTGGGGTAATCCACGCTGTCAAACAGCGGGACGCGGCACCTCAGCAGCACGCCGCCGCTTTCGTTTTCGGTGGAAAGGACCTCCCCCCGCATGGCCGCGGTATCGCTGATGACACGACCCAGAATGTTGGGAGGCAGGGAAAAAGTGTAGTCCATCACCGGCTCCAGCAGAAGGCTTCCACCCCTTTGGAGACCGTCCTGGATGGCCCAGGGAGTTGCTACGATGAAATCCAAAGGATGGGTGTGGATCAGGTGGTGGCTGCCATCCACCAGGCGGATGTCGATATCGGTCACGGGCCAGCCCCTGCGTCCCTGGCTGAGGGCAATGGGAAGCGCCTGGCGCACCTGGTTCTGATAAGGCTCCGCGATCAGCCGGTGATCTACCGTGGAGGCGAAGGTGACGCCGCCGGAACGTTTTCCCGGCTTCATTTCAAAGCGGAGGATGGCCCAGCAGGGCTTTGGCATGGTATAGGCGGCGAAGCCTTCGGCGGGATGGAGCAGGGTCTCCATGTAATTGATCCGGGGCCGGTCGAAGGAAACGTCCAGGGAAAAACGTTCCCGGAATATTTCCCGGAGGATCTCCAATTGGACAGTGCCCATGATGTTCAGGCGCTGTTCCCGGAGCGCGCGGTGATATTCCGCGTGGAGCAGCGGATCCTCGGAAGACAGGATCGCGCAGGCGGTGCGGAGTTCCTCGGTTTTACCGGGATCGCCGGGGATCGCCTTTACAGAGATCAGGGGTGAACGGAAACGGCCGGGATCAACATGCCGCGGAAGGAGGGTACGGTCTCCAAGCACCGTGCCCACATCCACGTTTCCCAGCCCGTATACAACACCGATATCCCCGGCGGAAAGGGCGCCCAGGTCGTCGTTTTCCGCGGACCGGATCTGGGTGATCTTCTGCTGGGTCACCGAAACCTTTCCGGTCAGTGGGTCCAACCTGCCGGGAAGGTCCACACCCTGGCGGTTTTCGAGGCTGCCGCCGTAGAGGCGGACCCAGACACCGCGCCCGAGAAGCCTGTCCTGGCGGACGGAGAATACGACGCCGCAGAGCCGACCGGTGTTTCCGGGGGCGGGGAGACAGGAGACCATCAGGTCCAGCAGGCGGTCCACACCGGTATTCCTCAGTGCGGATCCTTCCGTCACAGGGAATGCCTTGCCCCCGCGGCAAAGAGAATAAAACCGGGGAAAGACTTCGCTGTCGTCCAGATCGCCGGTATCCAGGTATTTTTCTGTCAGGAAGTCGTCTACGGCGCAGATCCGGTCGATGATTGCGTCCCGGTCCCCGACATGGACCGTATCAGGGCAAAGGCGCCTGATCTCGTCAAGGACCCGGGGCACGTCGGCGGCCTCCCGGTCCGTTTTGCTTATAAAAAAGACCACAGGGATCCCCTGCTGCCTGAGGGCGCGCCACAGCGTCACTGTCTGAGGACGGACGCCTTCACAGGCGCATACCAGGAGCACCGCCCCGTCCATGGCCCACAGGCTGTGCTCCACCTCGGCGGCGAAATCGGCGTGGCCGGGGGTATCCACCAGATTGATCCGGCATCCCTTCCAGCACATCCTTACCGCGGCCGCGCGGACGGATATCCCCCGCCGTTTTTCCACGGGCAGGGTATCGGTGTGGGCGGTGCCGCTGTCCACGCTTCCGGTTTCACGGATGGCGCCGGTAAGGGAGAGCATCTGTTCCGTCAGGGTGGTCTTGCCGGCGTCCACATCCGCAAAGATGCCGATGTTGCGTATCTCCATGGGTCCCTCCCGCCGTATTTGTGGGTGTCTGCCGCACCATAAAAAGCACGGGGCAGTTGATATCAATATACAGGAAATACCGCCGGTTGACAATCATATATTTTTTGCCTTATTATCCCCCCTTTTCCGCCTTTTCCGGATATTACGGATTCTTCCGGGCGGGATCGTGCCCCCTGTGATATGGAGGTGCTGTAAAAAAGATGGGCAAAACAGGGAACCTGTGGTATAATTATACACAGGATGAAATGTACGCCCTTCTGAACAGAAAAGCCTGAGAGGTGAAAAGCTTTGGCGCAGATGACATTCAGTGATATCGAATACGGGAAACGAAAATATCCCACCCGGAGGGACCTGTTCCTGAAAAAAATGGACGAGGTGATCCCCTGGGAAGAGTGGATGGCGCAGATCCGCCCCCTGTACACGCGAAAAAACCACGGCAGACCGGCCACGGAACCGGAACTGATGCTCCGCCTCATCCTTCTGCAGGACTGGTACGGCCTGTCCGGGGTGGGCTGTGAGGAAGCGGTGATGGACAGCTACGCCATGCGTACCTTCGCCGGCGTGGACTTTTTTTCCGGCAGTGTGCCTGACGCCACCACGCTTTACCGTTTTCGCCGCATGCTTGTGAAAAACGGCCTGCGCGAAAAGCTGGACAGGGACCTGGATGAGCGCATGGCGAAGGAAGGACTATATCTGCGGCACGGGAAAAACGAGGAAGCGCTTCTTGTACGCCGGCGTAAAGCCAAAAAGTGATCTTTGATTTGCGGCGGATCCTGGGCCGGAACCATGGCGCGCAGCCCATCGACAACGGCGGCAAGTCCGGGAGGGGTTATTAAAAAATTGTAAGAAAAGATTAAGAAAACATCTATGTCAAGAGCCTCGAGGCGAGGGTATAATGACTGTATGTAAGAATGTTGACTCCGGGAGGGGGCTTTTGGCATGAAAAGACGTTTTGCTTTCCTGCTTGTATGTCTCCTGCTCGTGTCGGCCGCTGTGCCGGCCGCCGCGGCGGGATACGCTCCGTGCACTGCGTTCACGGGCTATATCAACGGCTACAGGATCAATGTGCGCACAGGCCCGGGCACTTCCAATGCCGTGTGCGGCATTGCCATGTGCGGTGAACCGATCTACGTGACCAGTCAGGCCTACTGCACCGGCGGCAGGCTGTGGTATTACGGAACGATCGGGACCCTGTGCGGATGGATCTACAGCGGGTATGTCTGCGGCGCGCCGGTGCCCGTGATGGCTGCCGTAACGACCTGTCCGGTGACCTGCAATGCGGCGTATATCCTTTATGACGCGACGAATTTCCGTTCCGGCCCCGGCATTTCCTATACCTCCATCATGCAATTGAACCGCGGCACCGCGCTGCAGATATCCGGGGCGGTGCGGGATGTGTACGGCTCGGTATGGTACCAGGCACAGGTCTCCGGCCTGACCGGCTGGGTCCGCAGCGATCTGGTGACGACCTCCGCGGTGGGGTATATGGGCGGTGTCGGCGTCGTTCCCGGAACGTGTGCTTCAGCCTGGGGAAGTCTTCCCGCCTCCGGATACAACGGCTGGACCAATACCTGCGCGGTCAACGTGCGTCTGGCACCCAACGGCACGAAGATCGCCCAGCTGAGCCGCGGCACTCCGGTCATGGTGACCGGCGTCGTGTGCGTGTACGGCGTTTATTGGTACAGGGTCTGCCATTACGGGACCACCGCATATATCCGTGCGGACCTGGTCAACACCTCCTATCCAGGGGTGGGGACATGCACTTATCCTCCCATGGGGGTAATCGTGGGCGGCGTTGGAGCCGCGGCACCTGATACATCCGGCGTCTGGGGTATGGGCGGCGCGGCTGTTGTGCCTGATACGGCCGGCACATACACGGCGCCGGATACCGGAAGCTATGGCGCGGGTGCCGTACCCGGTGTCCCTGCTGCCGAGGCTGTGCATGAAACTTATGAAGCACCTGCGGCAGCGGCAGAAACAGGGCACGCCAGGCTTTCATTCTCCACGTTTTCCTTTACTCCCGGACAGACGCTCCCGGTCTATACCGCGCCCAGCGCTTCCTCGCCCCGGGCAGACGGCGGTACGGCCCTGATGACGGTCGGCGGCCAGGTGTGGGTCGCGGGCTATGACGGGCAGTGGCTCCTGGTAATGTACCAGAACGACAGCCGGATGACGCGCGTGGGCTATGTGAACGCCTTCCAGCTGCAGGGCACCCTGCCGGATATTCCTTCCCTGTCCCTGACAGGGACTCCCGCTGTGGTGACGTCCCGGTCAGCCCTGACGTCCGACCCGATGGAGGGAACGGACGCCCTGATGATGCTTGATCCCGGCAGCAGCGTGACCTGGCTTGCCGACCTGGACATGAACAGCGAATGGGCCTACGCAGAGGTATATGCCAACGGGACCGCGGTGAGGGGCTTTATTCCCAGGACGGCATTGAGGTAAAAACAGGCGGCATATCCAATGCGGCGCCTGTATCAAAGAAAGGTCCTTTTTGTATGGTGATCAACAATCCGCCCTCGGAATATCAGGGCATTCCTCCGGAAAACGTGTTTTTTGTCTCCAGCGACAGCCGGATCCAGCTGGGATACGGCTGCGTGATCCCCTTTTTTCAGTATGAGCTTTACCCATCGGAACCGCTGCACATCTATATGCAGATGGAGACCCAGCTGTCTGCCCGGGCGATGCTCTTTGGAGCACTTCTGGCCCGGGCTGGGCAGATCCGCAATGAAAAAGGGGTGCCGGCACGCTTTTACACCCAGGTGGACCCAAAGGATACCGAATACTTAAAATTCTGCACCCAGATGGGAATGAAGCAGGACGACAGTGAAGATCTGTACAGTTTTTACCTGCCTTACGGACAGGCCCAGGCGCCAATGGGGTATGATTATTACCAGGTACCGCTGGTCACGCCCCAGGATGAGATGAAGTTCCTGGAAAGGCTGAACAGGTACCGCATCCAGGCGGTGACCCATGACCACCTGACACTGTGGCGGCAGCAGGAGCACTTCCTGGCCCTGGCCTTTTACCGGCAGGGCAATCCCGTGGAGCCGGCCTGCGAAGCGGTCTTCACAGGCGCCGGTCAGACGGCGACGCTGCTTAATATCTACACAGTCCCCGAGTTCCGCAGGCAGCGCCTCGCATCCCAATTGATCGAGGCAGCCTGCGTCCATCTGCGGGATCAGGGGGTAGCGATCATGTACACGCACATCTTCAAGCGCAACACCCCTCAAATGGCGTTGATGCAGCACCTAAAGGGCCAGTTCATACGCACAGTCAACTGCCTGCCGGGCATCAATATGATCAAATGAACGCAATACAAACCGGACGCCCCGACAGCCGTCGGGGCGTTTTTCAGGGGCTATTTTTCAGGATTGTATCCCAGGTCTTTTAGATCGGCAAGGTTATTTCGCCAGTCGGGCCGGACCTTGACCCACAGCTGGAGGTTGACCTGCGTGCCCAGGAGGCTTTCGATGTCCTGCCTTGCCTGGGTTCCGATCAGCCGGATCATGCTGCCTCCCTTGCCGATGATGATCCATTTGTGGGAATCCTTTTCGCAGAAGATATTGGCGTAGATCGTGACCAGGCGGTCGCTCTCCTGGAAACGGACGATCTCGACGCCGATGCCGTGGGGCACCTCATCCCTCAGGTTCCGCAGGGCTTTTTCGCGGATGATCTCGGATGCGATCTGGCGCTCGGTCTGGCTGGTGATGCTGTCGTCAGGGTAATATCGGGGACCCTCGGGAAGATGGGCGAGGAGATCCTCCCGGAGCAGGTCCAGGCCTTCGCCGTCTTTGGCGGAGATGGGATAGATCTCGTCGTAACCTTCGTTTTTGAAGCTTTCGATGATGGAAAGGAGCGCCTGCTTTTCCACCAGGTCGATCTTGTTGAGCAGGAGGAGCTTGCGGCACTTTTTCTGCCCCAGCTCATGGATCAGCTGCCGGTCCTTCGGGCCGATGGCAGTCACGTCCGCCAGCGCCAGGAGCACGTCGATGCCCTGCATCGCGTCCTGCCATGCCTGCATCATGTAATTCCCCAGCTTTGTCCGGGGAGTGTGGTATCCGGGGGTATCGACGAATACCAACTGGCTGTCCTCTCCGTTCAGGATGCCGACGATGGAATTCCTGGTGGTCTGGGGCCGGTCCGATACGATGGCGATCTTTTCACCGATCAGGGCGTTGAGGAGGGTGGATTTGCCCACGTTGGGGCGTCCGGCGATCACGGCGAAGCCGGAGCGGAAGGGACGTTCGTTATCCATGGTGATTTCCTTTACTGTGATTATTTGTCGAGGGATTCGGGCCCGAAGCCGTGGGGGAGCAGATCTGAAAGCGGCATCGCGTCGTATCCGCCGTCCCAGGTGACCATTACCCGCATCCCGGGGCTGAACTCGTTCATGACCTGGCGGCAGATCCCGCAGGGCCATGGTGCGGAAGGGCCGGCGGCGATCGCAATGGATTCAAAACTGCGGCGGCCTTCACTGACCGCTTTGAATATCGCCGTCCTTTCGGCGCAGTTGGTGGCGCCGAAAGAGGCGTTTTCGACGTTGCAGCCCGTATAGAGGGTGCCGTCGGTGCATTTGAGACAGGCTCCCACCGGATAGTGGGAATAAGGCACATAGGCCATTTTCATGGCTTCCCGGGCCATGGAGAGCATTTTTTCTTCTTCCTGAGAGGGAAGGAAGCGGGCAATGGATGATTCCTCCATTTGACGCATACGGCGCTGGTCCTCCTTTTCCATATGGTCGTAACCCATCAGGTGAAACATGGCGTGGGTCATCAGGTAGGCGGTTTCGCGGGCGGTGGAGTGTCCGTATTCTTCTGCCTGGGCAAGGACGCGGGGCCATGAAATGATGATGTCGCCCAGGAAAACGGTCCCGGTATCAACGTCATATTCCATATCGAGCCATTCCGGATGGGAAGCGGCGGTATTCTCCGGCGTGAAGGGAAGGGATGGGAATGACAGAACGTCCGTTGCCTTATCCAGCCCTCTGTAGGAAAGATTGAACCCACGGATGCCTTCGTCGTCTGTGACAAGGACGTGGCAGGACACAGCGTTTTTGATCCCTTCCGCAGCCAGGGCTGCGTCGGCTGCTGCGCGGATCAGCGCCAGGGCTTCAGCGGGAGCCGGAAAGGCGGATTCGATCTCTACCTGCGCGCCCATCAGTTCATTCCCCCTTCGCTGCCCTCGTCAGGCTTACGAGTTGGAACGGAATCCTCGGGTAACGGGTTGTCGGCCGAAGAAATGATATAAGGAGAGGCAGGGGCCATTTCCTCAGGATCGATCACCGGCAGGGGCTGGGTGGATTCCAGCTTGACCACCGGCACCGGCTTTACCGAGGGCGGGGTGACGATCATTGAAGGCGCGGTCTCCTTTTCTTTTTCGGGAGCCTTTGGGGCAGGGGCCTTCTGCGACTGAGGCGCGGGAGCCTTCGGCGCTGGCGCGTCGGGGGCCTTTGGCGCAGGCGACGGCGAAGCCGGATCCCCCGCAACGCTGGAAAGAATGCGTATGTCATGGCTTTCCATGTGGGGATATTCGATCCTTTCATGGAAGACGCCTACCAGGACGTTGGTACACGCGGCGCAGATCTTGTCGATGTCCTTCAGGGTCAGGTCGCTGTCTGAAAGCTGGCCGTCCTCAAGCTTGCCCCGGACCAGTTTTACGATGAAGGATTCGATGGCTGAGGCGGAGGGCGCCTTCATGGTGCGGACAGCGGCCTCAATGGTATCGCACAGCATGATGATCGCGCTTTCACGGGTGGTCGGGGGATGGCCCTCGTAACGGAAAGCGTTGATATCCACGGGATTTCCGTTGGCCTGCTGCAGGGCTTTGTGATAGAAATACATGACCGGCGTATCGCCGTGATGCTCGGAGATGATCCTGACGATGTCCTCCGGCAGCCTGGCTTCCCGGGCCATGGCCACGCCGTCCCGTACGTGGGCTGTGACGATGGCTGCGGAGGTGCCGGGATCGGCCTGGTCGTGGGGGTTGATGCCGTTGGACTGGTTCTCCTTGAAAAAGAGGGGGCGTTTCAGTTTGCCGATGTCATGGTAATAGCCGCCCACCCGGGCCAGGAGCGGATTGGCGCCGATGGCCTCCGCCGACGCCTCGGCAAGGTTGGCGACAATGATGGAATGGTGGTAGGTGCCCGGCGCTTCCATCAGCAGGCGCTTGAGCAGGGGGCGGTTGGGGTTGCTGAGTTCCATCAGCTTATAGCTGGTGGGCAGGTTGAAGATCAATTCCAGCAGGGGCTGGAAGCCCAGGAACAGGAAGGTGGCCATCAGGGTCCCCACCGAGTGCAGAAGCGCTTCGGTCAGGGTATTGGTCAGGTCCGCCCGGGTCATCAGGCTGAGGGAGATAAAAATCGCAAAGTCCGACGCCGCCGCGCTGATGCCTGCGAGGATGGCGATCAGTCGGGAGGACTTGTTGCTGGCCAGAAGGAGGACCACCAGCGAACCCGACACCAGGGTGGTCACGATGATCAGGACCGACTGTTCGGTGTATG
Source organism: Clostridia bacterium (assembly GCA_017524725.1). Taxonomy (GTDB): domain Bacteria; phylum Bacillota; class Clostridia; order Christensenellales; family Aristaeellaceae; genus RUG756. Next base: position 101,755 of record JAFXUZ010000074.1, read on the forward strand.
CCTGGCTGCTTCCGGCGGACAGGCCTGCTACCAGGATGGCGATGGCCGCGTTGCACACAAGCCCCGCCCGGGCGGTGACCAGGATCGCCGCCAGCATTCCGCAAAGCAGGATCGGCATCAGGTAGATCGAGACCATCCTGATCAGGATGGCCAGCGCAAAGGTAAGACAGAAGATGATGGAGATCAGAAGAAGCTTGAGGGGGCTGCGGAAGGAATTCTTGTCCAGGCGGGCCAGGAGGCAGTACATCAGGGTGACCACCATGACGGACAGCACCGTGCCGCCCAGGTAGGGGTTGATATCCGCGTTCTTGTTGGTCAAAAGCCCCAGTTCTTCCAGCATCCGGATCTGGTTTTCGGTGACTCGGCCTTCACCCTTGACCACGATGTTCTGGCCCTGGTTGTAAACGATGTTCTCGATGGACGAGCTGGCTTCTTCCCTCATCTGGGCGTATCTTTCCTCATCCACCACCTGGTTGGCCTTCACGCAGTGGCGCAGGATCGGTTTGACCACATTCTGCAGGAGGTTCTGCCCGCCGGGCATCTGGGTGACGAGGAAGCCGATGATGTTGACGATGGAATCCACCGTTTTATCCTCGCTCCCGGGGTAGACAGCGGATCTCATGGCGTTTTCAAGGGCCTGGTAGATGATGTTGTAAAGGGAAAACATATCCTCCGGGGTGATCCGAAGCAATGTCGTCAGCTGATAATCAGCCAGGCTGAGCCGTGTCAGGATGCTCCGGGCCCAGGCGAGCTCGTCCTTGGTAAAGACGCGGGTGAGGGTCACGTTTTCAAGGGTGGTGCTGTACTGGCTTACGGAGATCAGCTGTTCAAATACCAGGTCGTATTCGGCCATGACCGTTTCAGCCACCCCGAGCTGACTGATATAGGGGGGAGACACTGCGTCCGCCGCTTCTGCCCGGCGTTTTTCGGTGGTCACCACATCCACCACGTCCTTGGTAGCCTGGATGGTGACGGGGGGGACCATGCCGACGCTCAGGCTGTACCTGGCCGGGATGATCGCCACAAGGAACAGCACCGTGACCACCGCGCAGGTCGCCGCGCAGATCAGGCACCTGAGGTGCAGGTCATGCCGTTCCGCTTTTGTTTTTTCCCTTTTCTTTGAGGTGGAGGCGTCTTTCTTCATGATTACACCTGCTTTGTGTCGGTCTCTCTTTTTTCCCGTTCGGCGTAAGCTTCAACGATGCGCTGAACCAGTTCATGACGGACCACGTCCCGGCCGGTCAGGCGGCAGATGCCGATGCCGGGGATGCCTTCAAGGATCTGCACGGCTTCGGTCAGGCCCGAGGAACGGCCCCGGGGAAGATCGATCTGTGTCGGGTCTCCGGTGACGATGCAGCGGGAGCCCTCGCCCAGGCGGGTGAGGAACATCTTCATCTGTTCGGGGGTGGTGTTCTGGGCCTCGTCCAGGATGATGAAGGCGTTTGCCAGGGTCCGGCCGCGCATAAAGGCAAGGGGGGCGACCTCGAGGACGCCGCGCTCGGTAAGACGCTGGGAGGCGTCGGGGCCCATCATGTCAAAAAGAGCGTCGTACAGGGGCCTCAGGTAGGGATCCACCTTCTGCACCATGTCGCCGGGAAGGTAACCGAGTTTTTCACCGGCTTCCACGGCGGGACGGGTAAGGATGATCCTTTCCACTTCCCGGTTTTTAAGTGCGCCTGCAGCCATGGCGACCGCCAGGTAGGTCTTGCCCGTTCCGGCGGGGCCGACGGAGAGAGTCAACTGGTTCTTACGGATCGAGCGGATATATTCCATCTGGCCCAGCGTGCGGCATTTTACCGGGCGGCCCCGGTAGTTCAGAACGATAACGTCCTCAAAAAGCTCCAGAGCTTTGTCCTCGCTGCCCTCCCGGACCAGGCTGATGATGTAGCGCACCCGGGGCGGGTCCAGCGATTCTCCGCGGCGTTGGAGGTCCATCATGCAGCGGATGCTTTTTTCGGCAAGCTCACGGTCTTCGTCGTTCCCCTGGATCCGGATCTCGTCCCCGAGGATGATGACGGATACATTCAATTCCTGTTCGATGACGGCCAGGTTCCGGTCGTTGATCCCGATCAGCCCGGTAAGGTCGCGGGTGTTTTCCTGTTTCAGAAGCAATATTCCATCTCCGTTCAGCAAGACTTATCCGCTCCGAAGGCCGGGGCGGCGGGAGCGTCCAAAGGGACTTCCTCCCAAAGGGCCTGCCCTGTGCCCAGGACAAAGACCCGGTCAAAGCCGGCTTCGGCAAGAAAGTCCGGCACCGTATCAAAGGCGTAATCGAGAAAGCGGGCGTCGTGGCAGTCCGAGGACACGGTAACGCCGCCGCCCATGCTATGCCACATTTTAAGTATCGCGGCGGAAGGGTAGGGCTCCCGGACGACGTTCCGGGCCATCCCCCCGGTGTTGACCTCCAGGAGGGAGCCGGCGTCGCGTATCGCCTTCAGCGCGTCATGGACCGTTTCCATGTAAGCGGGGTCGTTCTCGTCAAACAGGCCGAGGACTGCGTTGTTTTTTTTGATCAGGTCGAAATGCCCGATGACCGGGGGACGCCAGGCCCTGGCATAGGCAGCCAGCAGGCTGTAATAGGCCCGGACAGCCCGCATGCCGCTGCCCGAGTAAAATCCGCGCACCGCGTCTTTCAGGTGATCCGGGGATCCGTCCACCGCCGGCATGTCCGTTCCGCAGGGAAGGTAGTGCACCGAGGCGATAAAGTAATCATAGGGGTAAACATCCGCGCAGGAGAACAGATCCCGCTCGATGCCGCACCGGATCGTGATCCGGCTGCGGTATTTATCGCCGAGGGCCCGTATCTCCCGGATGTAGTCCCGCTCCCTGTCCGGCGATACGGCGTAGGGCAGGTCGAAATGCTGAGGTGCGTGGGAGGTAAAGCCCAGGGAGCGAAAACCCTTTCCAAGGGCAGCGAGCACGGTTTCTTCGGCAGGCGATCTGCCGTCGCAATAGGTGGTGTGCGTATGACAGTTGGAGAGGATCTTCATGGGGCGTTCTCCCGGACAAGCGGATTGGGACAAATGTCCACACTTATTCTATCATGTTTCTCGCACAAAAACAACATGCGCTTTGGACTCTTTCGGATGCGCCGCGACCGGGCGCGGTTGCTTTTTTATGGCTGCTCATATATAATGTACGGGTACTGACTGATCAAAAAGGGTGCTGGAAGCAATGAAGACCTTTTTAGACAACCTGGGTGAGATCCTCCTGACGGCGCTGGCGGTGACCGTGCTGAGGGTCGCGGCGCTTTATCCGGCACTGGCGGCCATGCTCAGCGGCCGGGCCGGCCTTACCGGCACGGTCTGGGCTATCGCGGGATGTTTATTCTATCTTTTTGCGGTGATCCCGGCGAGGAATTTCGGGTATATGCGCCTGCGTGCGTTTTCGCTCGCATCCCCTTCGGCGGGAAAGGCCGGATACGGGAGGCTGCTGGCTTCCGGTGCCGCCCGGCTTGGGCGCGGGCTCCCGTGGTGCGTCCCGGTGATCTTCCTGATGGGGCTGTGGTATTACGGCTTCTATGTCATGGACTTCAAAAACTGGTACGATGGGGTACTCAAACCGCTGGGAGCGATATTCGGCGGATCGGGTGTGGAAGGGACCGCCGTGCTGCTCCTTTTGATCCTCCTCTCGGCGGCCGCTGCGGCCGCCGCCTGGTGGCTGGACATGGAATCGGACTTCAGGGACATGAGCCTGACGGATACCCGCAAGGAAAGGGAAAGCCGCAGGGTTGCCAGGAACCGTTTTTTCAGCCGGCGGCTTAAAAGCGCGGGGATCAATATCCTTCTGACCCTTCCGTCCCTTGTTCTGTGGGCGCTCATCCTCTGGCAGGCTTACCTGAAGGATATCCACTTTCAATTCGGCATGATGAACGCCGCCACGGAGCTGGCGCGGGTCTTACGCAATAAAGGGACCCCGGGGACCGTGCTTTTAAGGATGGGACTGGTCCTGTTTGTGGTCCATGTGCCCCTGGCAGCCCTGAGGAAGACAAGGAACGCGGAACTTATCACCGGGATTCTGGAAGGAGAGGATCGCACTGAGGCTTGACAGGCTCCTTTCACATATGGGGTATGGCAGCCGGCGGGATGTGCAGGCGCTTATCCGCTCGGGCAGGGTGACATTGGACGGAAGGCCTGTCCGGGACAGCGGAGCCGAAACGGACGGCCGACAGGTCGCCGTGGACGGCAAAGCCGTCCCCCTTCCCGGACATACCCATATCATGCTTTATAAACCCGCGGGGCTCCTGACTGCCGCCCGGGACCGGGAGGCGCCCACGGTGATGGACCTGCTTCCGCCGCTTTGCGTGAAGAACGGATGCATGCCGGTCGGGCGGCTGGACAAGGACACCACCGGGATCCTGTTCCTGACCGACGACGGGACTTTGGCGCACAGGCTGATCTCCCCGAAGCGGCATGTGGACAAGGTCTACCGGGCGGAACTGGAAGTGCCCCTTCCGCCCGACGCGGCCGAACGATTCAGAAACGGCATCGCGCTTCAGGATTTTACGGCTCTCCCTGCTGAATTGGAGGTCCTTTCCCTTCTGGAAGCGCGGGTGACCGTGTACGAAGGGAAATACCACCAGGTCAAGAGGATGTTTGCCGCCGTCGGATGTCCGGTGGTGCGCCTGCACAGGGAAAGCTTCGGCCCCCTGCGCCTTGACCCGCGTCTCGGGGAGGGAGAATACAGGCCCCTGACAGAAGACGAAATCCGTCTTGTTTACCGGGCGGCGGGTATGGAGGAAAAACAGTGAACGATATGTATTTTGCCTCGTTTCCCGGGAGCGCGAGCCGTCCGGAAAGGTTTGAAACGGTGTTTGAAGGTGTGCCGATGACGTTCTGGACCGATGCAGGGGTTTTTTCCAAAGGAGAGACCGACAGGGGCAGTCAGACGCTCCTGAAGGCGCTTCCGAAGGACCTGCACGGCCGTATCCTGGATCTGGGCTGCGGCTGGGGACTGATAGGCACGGTGATCGGAAAGACCCGCAGGGACGTCAGGGTGGTCCTGTGCGATGTCAATGAGCGTGCGGTGGAGCTGAGCCGGCGCAACCTTAAGGAGAACGGCGTTGACGGGGAGGTGTTCCTGTCCGACGGTTTCGACTCCCTGGAAGGGACATTTGACGCGGTGGTGACCAATCCTCCGATACGCGCCGGGAAAAAGGTGATCTACCGGCTGTTTAAGGAAGCCGCGGACCGGCTCACGCCCGAAGGCCGGCTGTATCTGGTGATCCGGAAACAGCAGGGCGCCGAGTCGGCCCTGAAATACCTGAATACGGTTTTTTTGGAAGCGGCGGCCGTGGACAAAAGCGGCGGCTTCTGGGTGATCTCCTGCGGCGGGAAACGCGGCGGGGACGAAACGAAAGGACAGGTGGAAAATGAACAGCGAACTTGAAAAACAGATATCACTGATCCGCGAGGAAGCAGTGAAGACGCTTCAGAAATGGATCCGCCAGCCCAGTGTTCCCATGGCGCCGGCCGCCGGCGCTCCCTTCGGGAAGGATATCCGCGCCATGCTGGACCTGGCGGAAGCGGATATGAAGGCTTTGGGTTTTGAAACCTTCGTGGATGATGGGTATGCCATGCATGCGGACTTCGGCGGGGGAAAAGCCGAGGATGCCCTGGGCATCCTGGGTCACCTGGACGTGGTGCCGGTAGGTGAAGGCTGGACCATGGAGCCGTTCTGCGGGGACATTCACGACGGAAAGATCTGGGGCCGGGGTTCCAGTGACGACAAGGGACCGATGGTCGCGGCGGCGTATGCACTGGCAGCGGTGAAACGCGCCGGTATCCCGCTGAAGAGGAAGGTGCGCCTGGTCTTCGGATGCGACGAGGAAACCGGTACCGTCAGCCTGACCCACTATAAAAAGAACGCGGTGATGCCCCGCTCCGGCTTCAGTCCCGACGCTGACTATCCCGTGATCAACCTGGAAAAGGGCGGCTGCCATGTGTCGCTGGAAGGCGCGCTGTCAAAGGACGGGGTACAGCTGAAGCGATTTAATGTGGGCCACGCGGTGAACGTGATCCCGGGAGAAGCCGAAGCGGTGGTCCTGGGGGACGAATCCCTGGCAGCCCGTGCGATGGAATGCGGCCGTGAACTGGGCTTTGAGACCAGTGCTGTCACTTCCGGAGGCGAGGTCACGATCCGGACCGTCGGCGTGCAGGGCCATGCAGCCATGGGCGAAAACTGTAAAAACGCCATTGGCCAGATGCTCCTGATCCTGAAGGGGATCGGCGTGGGCGGCGCGGTGGAAAAGCTGGCGGACCTGGTCGGCATGGACTATCATGGCGAAAAACTGGGCATTGCCGTGGAGGATAAGCTCAGCGGGAAGCTGACCTGCGCCATGGATATAATCAAAGCGGGAGAGGAGACCGGCACCGCCCGGGTGATCCTGGATATCCGCTACCCCCTGCTGATGAACGTGGATAGCATGATGAAGGCCCTGACCATGACCCTGAACGGGCGGCTTGAAGCGACACTTCTTTCCTCCCGTACGCCGCATTTTGTCAGCGCGGAATCCACCCTGGTCAGGGAATTGCTGGCGGCGTATGAGGAGATCACCGGCGAAAAGGGCGAGGCCATGGCTATCGGGGGCGGCACCTATGCCCGTGAGATGGACGAAGGCGTGGCCTTCGGCGCGCTCTTCCCGGGGGACACTGAAATGGCCCACCAGCCCGATGAATACATGGACCTGGAGCGTTTTTACCAGAACCTGAGGATCTTTGCATGCGCCATCGTCCGGCTTGCCGGTGCCTGACACGGAAAGAGGCGGACAGCGGCGTACCGGGAGAAGGGGCGAATTACCCTTTTCCGGCGCAGTTTTTAAGACGGGAGGAAACACAGATGAAACTTGGACCGATCAGAATGAATCCTGCCTACAGACACGGGAAAGATACTCCCTGGGGAGGAGACCGGCTGAAAAAAGTTTTCGGGAAAGCGATCCCCGACGACAGGACGGGGGAAAGCCTTGAGGTCAGCATGATCCCGGGCTTGAATTCCCGGGACGATGGGGGCAGGCCCCTTGGCGACATTATCGCCGAATACGGAGACCGGGTGACAGGGACTGAAGTCAGGGGTGATTTTCCCCTGCTCCTTAAACTGCTGGATGCCCGTGACAGGCTGTCCGTACAGGTCCATCCTGACGATGAATATGCGAAACGGGTCGAAAACAAGCTGGGCAAGACCGAGGCCTGGGTCATCCTGGACTGTGACGACGGGGCGGAACTGGTCTACGGCGTTTTGCCCGGGACCACCAGGGAGCAGCTGAAAACCGCTTCCCTCCAGGGCAAGGCAGTGGAGAAACTGCTTGGCAGGGTCCGTGTGCATCCCGGGGAAGTCTATTATATCCCTTCGGGTACGGTTCACGCCATCGGGGCCGGTATCCTGATCTATGAGATCCAGCAGTCCAGCGACGTGACCTACCGCTTTTATGACTGGGACAGGACGGATGAACGGGGAAACAAACGCGAACTTCACATCGAAAAGGCCATCGACGTGACGGATCTTGAGACCCGGCAGGAAAGCACGGCCCCGAAGAGTCTGGGAAACGGACGTGAAATGCTCCTGAAGGAAAAGTATTTTTCCCTGGAAAGATGGACGGACACCACTTTCCGCCTGGCCCCGGATCGCCGTATATTCCGTATCCTGACGGCGCTGGAGGATACCTCGATCCGTTGGGACGGGGGTGAACTTCGCCTGAAAGGCGGCATGACGGCCCTGCTGCCCGCCGATGGATATGATCTTGAGATCACGACCGGGAAAATGCTCCTTTCTTACCCGACGGTTCAAAATGGGGACTGATAATGGAAAAAAGCGTATTGGAACATTTGACGGGGTCGACCGGCAGCTGCACTTTCCGCGCCGATGAGCCCATGGCTGCCCGCACCACCTTCCGCATCGGCGGCTGCGCTGCCCTGTTCTGCCTGCCGGAGACTCCGGAAGCGTTTATCGCTCTTTTGGATGCTTGCCGTCAGGAAGGCGTCAGGCATATGATCATCGGACGGGGAAGCAATCTGCTGTTTTCGGACAGGGGTTTTGACGGAGCGGTCATATCCACCGCCGCCATGGACCGCATCACCCTGGACGGGACGAATGTGCGCGCCCAGTGCGGCGCGGCGCTCTCCCGACTGTCCGCGGTGACGGCGGAGGCGGGCCTTGCCGGGCTGGAATTTGCTCATGGTATCCCTGGAAGCGTTGGCGGTGCGGTATATATGAACGCAGGAGCCTACGGAGGCGAAATGTCAGGCGTGGTGGAAAGCGCCCGCATCCTTCTCGGCGGCCGCATCGAAGAGGTCTCCGCGGAAAAGCTGCGTTTTGCGTACAGGTATTCGGCGCTCCAGGATAACGGGGGGATCGTCCTTTCCGCCGATCTCCGCCTGAAAAACGGAAACAGAGAGGAAAGCCTTGCTTTGATCCGCGACCTGGACGCCCGGCGGAGGGAAAAACAGCCCCTGGACCGCGGAAGCGCCGGGTCTTTTTTCAAGCGTCCCAAGGCGGGATATGCGGGGGCTCTGATCGAGGAGGCCGGCTTGAAAGGCGCCTGTGTCGGCGGCGCCCAGGTCAGCCCCAAACACGCCGGCTTTATCGTCAACAACGGGAATGCGACCTGCGAGGACGTACTGCGGCTGAGGGACCTGGTGGTGCGAACTGTGCGGGAAAAAAGCGGCGTGGACCTGGAAATGGAAGTCCGCCTGGCGGGGGACCTGTAAATGAGTTTTTCAACGGAAGCAAAGCGGGAGCTGATCCGACTGAAGCCGGAAAAAAGCTGCTGCATGCTCAGTGAAATGAGCGCCCTCGTACAGGGATGCGGCACTTTATCCTTCCGGGGACGGGGCAGGTTTTCGGTGGCGTTTCGTACCGAAAACACGTCCCTTGCCAAAAGGATCTTTCTGCTGCTCAAACTGCGCTTCAACATCATATCGACCCCCGAATACGCTTTTGTCGGCCGGTTCGGGGGAAGGAGGATATGCACACTGCGCCTCGGCGAGGCGGATTCACGACGCCTGCTGACAGCGCTGAGGATGCTGAGGCAGAACGGTGAAACAGAAGATTTTCATGGCGTTCCCAGGAGCATATTTTCAAAAAAATGCTGTCGGAGTGCCTACCTGAGAGGCGCGTTCCTCAGTGCGGGAAGCATGCTCTCGCCGGAAAAAGGTTATCTGGTCAGTTTTTTTGCGTCGGGAAGCGATAAGGCGCGAATCATTTCGTCTTTGCTTGGGAAAGCGGACATCGCTTTCCATACGCATGAAAAGGGCAATGGGTATACCATATCGGTCACCCGGGGGGACGACGAGGCGGCGCTGCTGGCCCTGATGGGAGCGCACAGCGCCATGATGGACCTGGAAAACATACGGATCACCCGGGAATCCCGGGGGAAGGCCAACCGGGCAAGCAACTGTGACGAAGGCAACCTTAAAAAACAGCTGGCCTTTGCGGGCGCTCTGGCGGAAAGGATCGAAGAATATCTTAATGCGCATCCAGACGGGGGAAGCCTCACGGGAAGACTCCTTGAAACAGCACGCCTCAGGGCATCCTATCCGGAGGCGTCCCTGGAGGAGCTTGCAAAAGCGCATGAAGGCGGTATTTCCAAAAGCGGATTGTACCACCGGCTGAAGGACATTGAAAAGCACCTGGACGAAGCTGAAAATGAATAGAAACAGTTCGGGGCGGATCAGATACGATCCGCCCCGAATCAATATACAGAAAAGGGACCGCCGAAGCGGTCCCCCTGAGAAATCTGATTATACGCAATAAGCCGATCAGGACTCGACCATGCGGGTAACGGCGCCGGCGCCAACGGTGTGGCCGCCTTCACGGATAGCGAAACGCAGGCCGGCTTCGATGGCGATAGGGGTGATCAGCTGGACTTCCATCTCGACGTTGTCGCCGGGCATGACCATTTCAACGCCGTCGGGCAGTTTGATGCTGCCGGTCACGTCGGTGGTCCGGAAGTAGAACTGAGGACGATAGCCGTTGAAGAACGGGGTATGA
>JAFXUZ010000075.1 GCA_017524725.1 Clostridia bacterium
CCGTAAGGAAAAATTGCTCCGCAATTTAACCTCGGTCACGTACACGCCGCTCCCTCGGATTTCAATCAGGGGGTGTTCCCCCTGATAACCCCCCTGTGTCGTGTTTGATTCGTGTTCTTTTGCTTCGTGCGTAAGCCCTGCCGAAACAGGCTGTTCGGGCTCCCCTGTTTCCCGTTTCCGTTTCCCGTTTCCGTTTCCCATTTCCGTTTGGGCGTGCGGCGGAACGGCCGCCGCAGAAAAACGCTGCCGCAGTTTTTCTGCGGCAGCGCTGAAAATGCGTTTGAAGGATCAGAAGGTCACAGACTCTCTGCGGACCCATCCCTGGAATCCGTCGATCTCCACACGGACCCAGTTGTCGGTGTACTCCAGCACAGTGACAACGGTGCCGATGGGCCACTTGCCGACGTCACGGCTCATCAGGGAGGGGCTGGACCACAGGACGATGCTGCGGTTGCCGACAGTGGAACCTTCGTAGCACAGCACGCCGAGGGCCATGGGATCTTCACCGTCGGTGAAGGAGAGCAGGCTGGTGGCGATATAGCCCGTCATGCCGTTGAAGCAGACATGGGTGTAATTGTTGCCGTTGCTGTCTTCCAGCACCGCCAGGACCGCGCCTGCGGGCACGTTGGCCAGGCGGGGGGAATCGGAATTGCCGCGCTTGCGCAGGTAGTAGGAGGACAGCACGACATTGTTGACCACGGCGATCCTGTTGCCTTCGGAGGCTTCGGTATCCCAGGTGATGGCGGAGGTCTCGATGGAATAGGTGGTGCTGCCGATGGCGATCTCGGAATAGGCGGTGCCCAGGCGGATCAACTTGGCGGTGCCGACGGCGCCGTCCACGTTATAGGTGACGTCCAGATAGGAGATGTTGTCCCTGGCGGCGGGAGCGGTGCCCACGACGGTGAGGGAAGGGATCGCGGTGGGAATGGCGATGGGTTCGGCAGTGGGCTCAGCCGTAGGTTCGGCGGTGGGCTCTTCGGCGGGCAGGGGAGTGACCTCGGGCGTCGGTTCGTTATCCACGGCCACAGCGACGGGTTCGGCGGTGGGCTGTGCGATGGGGGTGGGGATCAGGGTCGCCGAGGGAGCGATGGGTTCCGCAGGACCGGCATTCGCCATGGCTTCCAGGACGGCATTGATCTGGGCGTTGGAGAAGTAATAGCGCATGTACTCGCGGATGGCATTCTCGTCACGCTCGGCCCAGGCCAGTTCGGGCAGGTAATAATGGGTGCCGTCCAGTTCCAGGTGGTACACGGCCCATTCCCAGGTGTCCACGTCGATCCACGCGTAAGCGGTGGTGCCGTCAGAGAAGTAGCTGATCTGGCGCTTGCCGTCGATCTCGGTGGATACCACGCTGATATAGCTGCCGGCGGGAAGGGTCCCGAAGGGATCGAAGGTGTTCACCGTGCCGTCGGTGGAACGGGTATAGAGGGTGACCTCCGTATTGGTCTTGAACCGGCATCCCTTGTTCCAATCGCTTTCGGTCAAAGCCATGGCGCTCAGGGGCGGGATGATGAACAGTGCGGCGAGCAGCAGGGAAAGCATTTTCTTAAGCATGGTTCTTTCTCCTTTGTGATGGAATGGATCGCGAATGCCGGGGAAGCCGTCCGGGTGTTGCTCCGTGCGGCGCGGATGATTATTGATGGTATCTGATAAGGAACAGCTCCCTCAGGGGAAGAAGCCGCCCCTTGGTCTCAAAGGTACAGTCGGCGGTGTTGACCCACTCCCATTCGCTTGAAGAGCCGGCGGTGACGAAAAAGCCGAAGGGAGCGTCCGCCGAGGCGCGCAGCTGTTTGCCGCTGGGCGCGTAATGGACGGTATAGGTGATGCCTTCGTTGATGAACGTGATGTCATAGCTGACAAGGCTCGTCCCCAGGTCGTGGAGGTAATGGGCCGAGATCTTGGCGGTGAAGCTATTTTCGTAGGTGGCTTCCACCGTGTCCACATACCATACCCCGGTGTTGCCGTTCTTTTTCCAGGTGAGGGTGGTGCCGCCGCACTCCATGTCGGTTTCGAAAAGGTCCCGGTCCGTCCTGGCATAGACCGTATGGGCCGTGCCGTCCCTGCCGTGGATGGAGGTCTGGTTGCCGACGGCCGCCATATAGGCGTCGTCACCCGAGAAGGAATATACGCTGTCGGCCCCGACGGCATACAGGTCCCATCCCTGAAGGGAATCCCCGGTGACGGTGAAGGCAAGGGCCGCATAGGCAGGATATTCTTCGGAGAAGAGTTCCATCAGCGAAACGAGCATTTCCTCCTGTCCGTCATATTCGGCCTGGCTCACATGGTATTCGGGTTCGATCACCGTCTCTTTGCCGTCGTCCGCGATGCCGCGTATCTCCACGCTCCAGCCATTCCCCGCATCGGCGCGGTAGCCGTATTTGGCGAACTGGGGATAATTCCGTCTGGCATAGGTCAGCGCGTCCCGCTCCTCGGGCCATTCATCGGCGTCCAGCCAGTTGAGATGGGCGTCTGCGGGGCGCATGCCGGACCACCATACGCCCACCTGCCGTTTGAGGCCGGCGGTGGAATAGGTGAAGGTATGCCCCCCCTCATCCAGGGGCACGGGAACATAGACCCTGTCCATGTTCACGCTGACCCGGTCCAATGTCATATCCGACGAAACAAAGGTGGACATGGTGCTTTCACTGTGTTTTGTATACAATACGGGTACCTGCCGGATGCGGTCGAATTCAAAGCCGGCCATCGTATCGGGAATGACAGCCCTCTCGGCCGAGGCGGACACTAAAAGGGCCGCCAGCAGGATAGCCAGTAAAGCGGCAGTGGCTTTCTTCATCAGGGAACACTCCTCCGATCCTGACTCTCCTGCTTATTTTATCCCTTGTCAGCGAAAAAGTCAATAAAATGTAATATAAGATGCAGAATACAAACGACGGAAACGGGAATGAAAGTGTGTAAAAAAACGGGAATACAAACGGCCTGCGCCCCTTTCGCGGCGAATGCGGAATGAGGGGGCGGTTGGGTGCGTGAAAAGAAAATATGAAAAAATGTAAAGAAAACGTAACAAATAGGAGGGGGGAGGCGAGATTGACAAGCCATATGATATGAATTAGAATATATCAGGTTTCATAATAAAAAATTGAGGTGAAAAACATGAAAAAAACAGTTGCCCTGATCCTGGCGGCCATGATGCTGCTCTGCGCCGCCGCGGCCTCCGCCGACGCCCTGTTCGCCCCCAAGAACCGCAGTGACCTTGCCGGGCTGCCTGCGCTGCCTTCCGGTATCCCGGAGTGCAAGGTCAAACACGACGAAAAGACCAACACCTACACCGTGACCGTCAGTGAAAACCCCGTATGGGCCTGCGCCAACCTGTGGTACAACGGCAAGGGCAATGTGGATGGCATCACCTTCAACGGCAACACCGCTTCCTTCAAGGGCACCAAGGCCCAGATCGGCCTGTGGTGGATCGGCGGTCCCTACAGTTCCTCCGACGGTGAATACCTGAACTGGTGGATGCAGAAGGGTGAAGAGGAAGGCCAGTTTGCCGACGAAGAGGCTGCCCTGGCCTTTGGCGCAGAAGAATATCCGGGCTATGACAGCTACAAGCTGGAGGAGATCTACCGCTGGGACGTGAACGTCAACGAATATGACGCGGACGGCAACTGGGTCGGATACATCGGCGGATATTACTGGGCTGATCCGGCGGATTACGGATATGACCAGGCCGCTTTCGAAGCGGCCGCGCTGGCGGAATACCAAGCCATGTATCCCGATAAGATCCTCAGGTGCAACGACTTCGCGAGCGTCCTGCGTGCATGGAAGCTGCTGGGCATCAGCAACAGGACCTGGATGGCCTATGCCGGCGACGATGCCCTTTTGATCGGCTATCAGAACATGAACGTGTGGTACACCCGCGGCGGCATCCCCACCAGGGTCACCGTTAACATGAACGAAGATCCCTTCCAGACCGGCAAGAAGCTTTCCAGCGCTTCCGTTACCTACATGAGGGACGGCAAGTACTCCGGCCACTGGTATGTTTCCAACGTGGAAGTTTCCTACGCCGACGATCCGGTCGCCAAGGTCTCCGTTGATTACAACGACACCATGGCAGGCAGCTGGCTGCGCTACAGCGTCACCCTGTCCTCCGGCGGCACCCTGAACTACACCAGGTAAAAAGCATTTAAAGAGGCCGTGAAGCGACGCGTGTGTGGCTTCACGGCCTTCTTTTTTTGCGATGTTCCGCATGCTCCGTTTGCGGGCGTTATGCGGCGTCGGCAAGGCTGAGCCCGGATTCTTCCAGGTATTCGTCCATCAGTTCAAACAGGCGCCTTACGATCTCCGCATAATCCCCGGTATTCAGGTTCGCCAGTGAGATGCGGACGGTGCCCTCCGGGGCGTTGAAGCCGGGGCCGTACATAAGCACCACGCCCTTGCGCAGGGCCAGGTCGTTCAAAAAATCGATCTGGGTCTTTTCTTCCCTGAGCCAGGCGAGGAAATCGGCGCCGTACCTGTTTTCCGCCAGGGCGTACACGTCCACAAGGGTGTAATACCTACCGGGTATTGGCCGCGCCGTCGTCCGTCTCAAGGCCCAGGGCGTCCATCAGCGCAAGGTAACGTTCCCGTACCGTATCGTTGGCCAGGCGGATGTAGGGATCCTCCTGCCCCGCGCCGGCGTATACCAGGTGGCTCAGGGCCAGCAGGTCCATGAACACCTGGCTGGGGGTGGACAGGCCGCTGGTATGGTATAGCCCGATGGAACGGCTGTCGGCGACCACCCGGTCGATGAAGGGCATGCCGTCGGGATCTGCGGTGACGATGGAATATTCATCCCGGAGATGGGCCTTGTCCTCTTCCGGAAGCTCAGAGAGGAGCCGGTCGCAGACGTTGTTTCCGTTCATGGCGATCAGGCCGATCCGCCAGCCCGTGACGCCGTAAAGCTTGGAGAAGGAATAGACCAGGATGGTATTGTACGGAAGCACGGCGTAGACCGTCTGGAAATCCTCGGCGAAGGTCCCGTACACGTCGTCGGTCAGGATGATCAGGTCCGGGTTCTTTTCGACTGCCTGCGCAAGGCGCGCCAGCGTGTTTTTTGACAGGGCATGGGCTCCGGGGTTGGAGGGGTTTACCAGGAAGAACGCCTTCACCGACGGGTCCTCGAGCTTACCGATCTCCTCCTCCGGGATGTCCCAGCCGTTTTCCGCCGTGCTGGATACGTCGACTGCCACCAGGCCGTAATCCTTTACGGAGGGGATCTGCATATACGGCGTAAAGATCGGGGTGGCGATGGCGATCCGGTCGCCCGGCTTCAGCAGGCGGTTGTGGCTCAGGGATTCGAAGATGTACACCATGGCGCCGCTGCCCCCTTCGGTGGGAAAAACGCAGGTGCCGCCGGGAACCTTCGCTCCGCCGAACAGCGTTTGTTGGAGAAAGGCGTTCAGGATGGCTTCCGTGTTCGTCAGGCAGCGGCTGGGGGTGGGATAATACCCGCCGATCACCGCGTCGGCCAGTTCCTTGATCAGGCTGTCCCTGTCCAGCCCGAGGGTGCCGGTGCAGTAATCCACAGCCGCGATCAGGAACGCGTCCGTGGGATCTTCCGGGTCCATCGCGGCGTCAAACCGGGCGCCGATCCCCTTCTTAAGGATCGCGCTTCTGCTTCCGGGTCGGCATGGGCCGCCGGGGCGGCCAGGACGGCCAGAACGCAGGTGCACAGGATCACGCACAGGACCGAAGACAGTATTTTTTCATGATCATCCCTCCCGATTTGATATGATGATTGATATATGAGATCTGTTTCCCGGGCGATGGATCCTGCCGGGGATGTCAGACCATTTTCCCGTTTT
Organism: Clostridia bacterium; assembly: GCA_017524725.1. Classification (GTDB taxonomy): domain Bacteria; phylum Bacillota; class Clostridia; order Christensenellales; family Aristaeellaceae; genus RUG756. Next base: position 5,799 of record JAFXUZ010000075.1, read on the forward strand.
CCGTCTTCACGGCTACCTGCCATTCGTCCTCGTATACGACGGTCCCGACCGCGTTTGTAAAGACGATATCGTAGGGCCTGGAGTGGGCGTCCAGGATCCGGACCGCGGGAGCGATCATTTCCAGCATTTCCCGCGCCGTGTCGGTCTTGAAGAAGGTGATCACTTTTTCATGTTTTTTGCAGGGCTCCGGTTCCGGGAGGTGCTCCTTGAACCAGGCGTCGATGTCACGAAATGTCTTTTCCTCCTCCGGGGTCATGACGCCGTCACGGATCAGGTTCCAGCAGAGGCTGAATATGCCCTTGGGATATTTTGTAATCCGGGATTCCTCCCGGCCCTGGATCCGCATGTATCTTAAGTTCATTCGTCAGGATTCTCCCTTTGGCTTGATTCGGGATCCGTCCCGTCCTCTTCCTCCGGGTCTTCGTGACGCCCCGGGCGAAGCTTGATGAAATCCGTGTGCAGCACCCGGTAAGCCGGGCGGTAAGCTTCCCGGTAGATATCCGAATGGGAAGGGAGCCGGCTTTCGTCCAGGATACATCGCGCGGCGGACTTCATCCTCTCGGAGCCGTCCAGCTTTACGCAGAAGTTGTAGACGTTCCGGCGCGTGAAATCCAGGGGTTTTATTGCGGCGGACCGGCACAGCATGTACGCGATGTCTTCCTCCTTCAGGCCCCTGGCCTTCGCGGCCCGGAGGTTCAGCCGGAACCACTGGGGGCTGATGCGTTCGGTCAGCTTTTCGCCGGGGTCCGCTTCCAGGCCGCTCATTTCGGCCCGGAGCGTCTCCAGGGCGGTTGATTCCGACGGCACCAGGTGCCCGACGCCCAGCATCCCCTGGAACGCGAACTTGACCGCGTCCTCCTCCGTCATCATCGGGCGGCACCTGCGTTCGGCCAGGAGGTTTTTTTTGATGCTTTCGGCGCATTTGATCATCAGCGCCAGTTCGGCCTTCCGGTACCCGTCCCGGATGAAGGCGGCGCGGGACGGATGGCGCAGCTTCCTGACGGATTTGACAAGGACCTGCCGGGCCCGCTCCCTTGAGAAACCGAAGCGATCCCCGCATTCCTGCAGGGTCCGCATTTCCCGGTAGCGCAGGCGCAGAAGCTCCTGTTCCCTTCCGGGCAGCAGGGAGATGACGTGGTCAAGCCCCGCAAGCCGGTCCGGGGACAGGGGCACAAAACTATTTTGTCCGAAGACTGCCTCAAACCCGATGTCCGCAAGCAGGTTTTCGGGGTAGGCGGGCCTGGCCGGTTCGTCGGCCTTTGACCTGTGCTTCTTCTTTGGCTTTGGGCCGGTCGTGCTGACGACCACTTCGAGCCCCTGGGCCCTGGCATAGTCCACGGTGTCCTTTGTCCCGCCGGGAGCGCCGCTGAAATATGCAATCAGCCGGCGGCTGTGGTCCGCCATCCAGCGGTTCCGCTGCAGGAACACGCCTTCATGGTAATGGTCGCTGACGGTATAAACAAGGTCGGCGCCTTTCAGGAGGCTGTCGTACTGCCGCTTCCATTCCTCCGTCCAGCGGGCGGCGAAGCCCGGCCAGGGCGTCGCCGCGATCAGGCGGAGGGACGGATGGTCCGCCTTTTTGCCCAGAACGATCTGGCCCGCCCAGATGTCCACGCCCATGGCGCAGCCGGAAATGAAGGTAGTATACCCGTCGGCGATCGCCCTGTCGATCTCCTTTTCCAGCCAGGCGCGCACCTCTTCCGCTCCGGCGTCCAGTTTTTCCGGACGGTGCCCCATAAAAAAGCATCGGTGCATCCGCTTTTCCTTTTCATCCGGCATCTTGATCACCTCCCTGCGCCTCAGCGGTCATGTCAGCCCTGAAATCGAGGGGGCCTGTCAGGGAGCGCTCGGTCTCCTCAAGGAATGCCGCGATCGCCCTCCGGTCGTCTCCGAGCTTCTTCAGGGCTTTCAGCCGGGTGTACCAAAGCGGTTTCAGGCAGCGGTACATCATCGGGGCCGCCCGGATCTCCGCCTCGGAAAAGCGGTAGACTTCCGACGCCGTTCTCAGGGCTTCGCGGATCCCGGAAGCGCTGTTTTCCCGCATCAGGTAATTGAGGAAGACGTCCCTGCCGCAAAGGTTGAAGTCGTACACCCCCGCGAAGGCGCCCTCGTCATCCACAAGGATGTTCGTCAGGTTGAGGTCGGCCTGGAATACGGAGGAGGGGAGGCTTTGGTAGATCTTCTCAAGGGCCGCCCTGTTGTCCGTCCACAGCCGCCAGATCCTGTCCGTCCGCTCCCTGAATTCTTCGGGGAGGGTCGCGGCGTATTCCCTCCAGGCCAGGGCGTTTTCAAGCACTTCGTCCGTCCGGTCGCTGGGGCAGAAGGTCTCAAACAGGCAGTAACCCGACGGATAGGGCGAATAATCGAAATGCTGCGCCGCGACGCGACCAGTCATGTGCCAGATGTCCCGCTTGAGCCTGCCGTAGACCGCGGCGGTCTGCTTTTCATCGTCCAGATCGCCCGAAGCGGGACGGAAGGGCGAGCATTCTTCCATGTATGCCGCGCATCTGCGTCCCCGGAATTCAACGGTAGGAAAAACACCTGTCCTGTCCCGGAAGATCCGGGGACACCAGACGCCCAGCTTCCGGTACTCCTCGGCGGTCCGCTGCCATACGGCGATCTTATCCGGAAAAGTGAAATCGTTGTCGGCCAGTTTCAGCACGTATCCGGGACCCGGACCGGTTTTGACAATAACGGCCGCCCGGAAATCACGGTCGCCGCGGCTCGTTTCGATCACCTGGGCGTCAGAAGGCGCGGCATCCGAAAACAGGGAAAAAATGCGTACGATGTCAGCATCCATTTTTTTATTTCCGATCTTCCGAAAAAACGGATTTGTGAAGGCGGCCCGCTGTGATCCGGGGACGCGGAAAACAAAGAAAAAAGTTATCTGTCAGTTACCCATTATAGCAGTTGACGCGGGATTGTTGCAACAGTGCGTTTTGCATATTTCCCCGGCAGGTTTTGACAAATACAGCGTGCAAGACTATAATGAAACGGAATGATCGGCGATTTACCGGAACCGGAGCCCAACAGATCGATGAGCGGATCGTTTGAAAGGCAGGAGGCAGGAAAATGAAAAAAATACTGGCGGTCCTACTGGCGGTCTTCATGACCGTGTCCGCGGCGTCCTTTTCCCTTGCGGAGGAGGAGTATACGCGCTTTCCCACGCCCGTGATGCGGAACGGGGAGCGGATCGGCGATCTGGACCTGCGGTTTTATCCCGCGGCCCCGCATGTGGCCTACTACGGCATCAGGGATTATCTGGCTTTCATGTACCGGGTGGACGTGACCGTCTCCGCGGGGGACGGGGGCGTCTTTACGGTGACGAATCCCAACGGTTCCTTCATTATGGCGGACCCTGCCGCCGGGACGATCATCGCTCCGGACTGGGCCCTGTTCCAGAGCCCGCCCGTCCCGTATACCGGACAGATGGGCGTGAAGGATTCCCCCTGCGCCTGGACCTATTATTCGGATCTGGTTTTTGAAGACGCGCCGAAAACCGTCATTTTTGACTTTGCGAAGTACGGCATCCCGCTCTACGCCGACGAAAACGACGTATACCTGCCCCTTTCCCTGCTTTCCACGATGTTTACGGATCTCGCGGTCAATTACACGGTCTACAACGGTGAGACGGTCTTCGTCCCGGTGCTGGACATGTCCAACCTGACCGGCCTTCCCGAGGGATTCTATGAAGGGAAAAGGATGCAGGCCCTCCTGAGGGGCAAAGAGCAGCGGGCGGAGGACGAGATCAACGAGAACTACGGCGAGCTCTGCTTCATCCTGGATTATTTTTTCGGCCATCCCGGCACTTCCCGGCTGGATAAGAGCATCGCCGAAAAGGGCCTTGACGCGGCGCTGAGGGAAGACCTGCCCGGCAGGGGGGAGGAGTTGATCACCGGTCTCCGTTCCCCGGATATGGGCGACTACCTGGTCGCCATGTCGCAGCTGTTCTTTGAGTTGCTGGACGACGGGCACACGGCATTTACGGGCATTTCGGGCATCATGAACAATCCCTTGGCGTATCCGGGCCTGTACCTGAAGCTCCTGCTGCTGGCCGGCAATTCCTTTGTGGGAAATTCCAGCGCTCCCAAGCAGCAGATGATGCAGGCGATCCCGGCCCAGCGCGCCGCCAGATGGGGAAATGAACTTTACCGCGAATGCGGGAGCACCGCGATCCTGAGGATCGACGCCTTCGCGCCGGATATCGCGGGCTGGGAAGCGTATTACGCGGGCAGGGGCGGCATCCCCATGGACGCGCTCGGGATCACCTGGACCGGCCTTAAGAGGGCGTCGGAGAATCCCGCCATTAAAAACATCCTGTTCGACCTGTCCGCCAACGGGGGCGGAAGCGGCGACCTGCTGATGTCCATCATCGACCTTGTGACCGGTGACAATCTTTTCCGCGGCTATAATGTGCTGACCGGCCAGCATGTACACGCGGTGGTCCATACCGACAAGAACCTGGACGGCGTGATCGACGAAAAGGACGACGAGGTGAAATACGATTTCAATTACGGCGTCCTGACCACCCGACTGAGCTTCTCCTGCGGCAACCTGTTCCCCTTCCTGATGCAGGACCACGGAGCGGTGCTGATCGGCGAACCCACGGGCGGCGGCTCCTGCTGCGTACAGACGGCCATGCTGTCCGGCGGCGCGGTGTTCATGATGTCCAGCTATATGTGGAGGCTGGAGACGGCTGACGGCGAATCCCTGGAGGACGGCTGCAGGACGGACCTGCCGATCGAAAGGATCGAGCCCGTGAGGCCGACCAACGAGAATCCCAGGCTGTCCATGGGCGATTATTCGGCTTATTTTGACGACACAATGCTGGACGAGATGCTCCGCGACTGGTTTAAGGAAGCGGCGGAGGTCCCTGCCGCGTAAATTTCGGGAAAATGTACGAGGGCTGCCGCAGCGCGCGCTGCGGCAGCCCTCCCGCTTTTTTGCCCTGTTTGATGGCGCCCGCCGTGATCAGTGCCGGTGCCGGATGAGCTTCAGCGCGTTGTCCCTGCAGACTTTCCGCACGGTCTCCGGGGTCAGGCGGTCCAGGAGGGCGTAATATTTGACCACCTCCGCCGGATAGGTCGCCCAGTGGCCCACCTTGTCCGTTCCGAGAAGCACCCGGTCCCGGTATTTTTCGATAAAGGCGACCCAGTCGTCCAGGGAGTCCCCGTCGATGTAGTTGTTGGGGAAGCGGTCCAGGAAATAGTAATCGTAGACCAGCCAGGAGATATCCACATACATGTTCGGGTGCGCGTCGAACAATTCCGACGCGACTCGGATGAGCCCCTGGACTTCCACGCGCCGTGAAATGCCGATGTGCGCCCAGATGATATTGCAATTGCGGTTGTGGGCAAGGGCTTCCTCCAGTTCGTTCCTGTAAAGGATGCGTTCCTCGCTTTGCGCCGTGATGTTGTGGTGGACCAGCACCGGCAGCTTTTCCTCGGCGGCCAGGTCGAAAACGTCCTTGAAGGCGGGGCTGTTCACGTGGGGTGCTTCGCCGTAGGTCAGGGCGGTCAGGTCGTCGTGCCGGCTCATGATCTCGCCGATCCCGCACCAGAAATCCGGGTAGAGCCGGAGCAGTTGGCGGATATGGTCCGCGGCAAAGCGGTCGTTGCCGTTGATGCCGCACAGGAAGGGGAAAAAGCGTTTTTTGATCTCCGTCGGCTGGACCAGCAGTTCCTCGGCAAGGATGAAATCGGTGCCGGAATAATAATAACAGCGGCTGTCGTTCGACAGGTAATAGGTCGGCGCCGTTTCCATGGTCGCGTCCCACTGCTTGGCGATGGGCATCCCGAAGATGACCGCCCGGGACACCCCGGCCATGTCCATGGCCCGGCACAGGGCGGGAAAGCCGTCGGTATCCTCCAGGAAATCCGTGAAATGCAGATGGCTGTCGATGATGTCGTAGCGGACGGTTTCCTCCGGCGGCCGGATGTCGATATTCCGGTCAGTGGCGAACGCGACGGGAGAACGCGTCGCGGAGGAAACGGCGTCAAGCGATTCCCCGCGGCTGATATGGGGAAGCGTCATCGCGGATGCCGCTGCGGCACCTCCCATTGCGAAGGTCTTCAGGAAGGACCTGCGGGTCATTCCCTTCATTGCCCCTCTGCCGGCTGTGTCCGCTGTTTGGCTGGGTTTGCTATCCATGGCTGTACCCTCCTGATGATGGTCGGATGATGATACTGATGCGGCGATATGCGGTCGTTCATATTCGGTACGGATGGTGAAAGTGGTATAATTTGGTGCAAATTCGTACATTGCCGTGGCTCGACCGAATAGTTGCCAAAGTATGAAAAAAGCGGGCCCCGCGGCAAAGGCCGGCCGGAAATCGACGATCCCGGCCGGCCTTTGCCGCGGGACCCGCCGCGCTGCCGTTAAAGAAGGCAGGGAAGCGGCGCTCCTGGTTCATTCGCCCCAGTACTTGCTGTCCAGGCTGCGGTACTGGATGGCCTCGGCCACGTGGGCGGGCAGGATCTTATCCTCCCCGGCCAGGTCCGCGATGGTGCGGGCCACCTTGGTGATGCGGTTGTAGCCGCGCATGGAGATGCCCTGTTTTTCGACGGCCAGCTCAAGGAGCCGTTTGGCGTCCCCCTCCAGGGTGCAGTACCTGCGGATGTTTTCGCCCTGCAGGTGGGCGTTGCAGCTTTCGCCGGTTTCCTTCATGCGCTCCTGCTGGACGAGGCGGGCCTTTTCCACCCGGGCGCGGACGGCGGCGCTGTCCTCGGCGACGGCGGAATCGGTGATCTCGCTGACCGGGACCGCGTCCACCTCGATCTGCAGGTCGATGCGGTCCAGCAGCGGCCCGGAAATGCGGTCCAGGTATTTGCGGATCTCATGGGCCGTGCAGCGGCAGGGATGGGTGCGGCTGCCAAAGTAGCCGCAGGGGCAGGGGTTCATGCCGGCCACCAGCATGGTCCTGGATAAGTACCTGCTCCTTGCCCGGACCCGGCTGACGGACACCTCGCCGTCCTCCAGGGGCTGCCTGAGGCCTTCCAGGACGGCCCGGGGGTATTCCGGAAGCTCATCCAGGAAAAGGACGCCGTTGTGGGCCAGGGAGATCTCCCCGGGCCGCGCGTCGCTGCCTCCGCCGATGAGGGCCGGCAGTGAAGCGCTGTGGTGGGGCGTGCGGAAGGGACGCTCGGTCATCAGGCCCTGGCCGGGACGGATGAGCCCGGCCACCGAATGGATGCGGGTGGTCTCCAGGGATTCCTCCATGGTCATCAGCGGCAGGATGCCCGGCAGGCATCGGGCCATCATGGTCTTGCCGGAGCCGGGTACGCCGACCAGCAAAAGGTTGTGCCCGCCTGCCGCGGCGATCTCCAGGGCGCGCCGCGCACCGCGCTGGCCCTTGACGTCTTTCAGGTCGTAAAGGGGATGGCGGTCCTCCATCAGAGCGCGGTAATCCACCTGGGGCTGGGCGGGGAGCGGGTTTTTCCCCGTCAGGTGGGCGGCCACCTGGTTGATGTTATCGGCGGGGTATACCGCGATGCCACCGATGGACGCCACCTCCGCCGCGTTGTCCCGGGGCAGGACCACCTGTTTTATGCCCTGTTCCCGGGCGGCGATCACCATGCTGAGCACACCGCGGACAGCCACAAGCCTTCCGTCCAGGCTGAGCTCGCCGATGAGCAGCGTATTTTCCAGGTCCGGCATGCGCATATGCCGGCAGGCTCCCAGGATGCTGACGGCGATGGACAGATCAAAGGCGGCTCCTTCCTTGCGCACGTCGGCGGGGCTCAGGTTCACCGTCACCCTGCCCTGGTGGTTCCACAGCCCGCTGTTCCTCAGGGCGCCGCAGACCCTTTCGCTGCTTTCCTTGACGGCCGCGTCCGGCAGGCCCACGATGGTCATGACGGCACGGCCGCCGGTCACGTCCGATTCCACGGTGACGGGGATGCCGTCCACCCCCACCAGGGCATAGCATAATGTGCGTGCCAGCATGGCGATGCGCTCCTTTGATCCTGTGCGAAGACAGTTTTTTTGTGTAATATGATGATACCATATCCCGCCCGGCTGTCAACCCGGGAATGAAAATACGCCGGCGCGGGCCTGAGGGGGGAAGGCGCGGCAGGACGGGATAAGGTCAGGGCGGCCGCCGCGCGCGCGGCAGCCGCCCTGAGATATGCGGTCGTCAGAAGAACAGCCAGTTGGGGAACCACTTCATGGTCTGCAGCCATGAGCGGGACGCGGTGACGCCGCTGATGTAGGGGAAGAAGGCGGCAAAGAGCACCAGCGCCAGGGTAAAGAGCGCGCACAGGATGATCACGGCGGCCTTTTTCCGTTTTTCGGCGATGCGGCAGATGAAGAAGACCGCCGCCAGGATGATAAAAGGCACCGAGGGGAAGTAATGATAGATATAGGTGCCGCGGCTGACCAGCACCCAGGGGAGGTACTGGGCCAGGAAGGAGATGAGGAGCAAAAGCGGTACGGGATCGTCCCGAAGCGGCGCGGACAGGCGGGGCCGGAACTTTCGGAGGAAGTCGGTTATGCCCGCGGGCTTTTCTTCCGCCGGATCGGGAATCGGTTCGCCGGAGGTTTCCGGCGCTGCTTCGGACCCGGCTTCGGGGCCGGTTTCCGGGGCCGGGTCTTCCGACGGCAGCGGGACCGCGCCGGACCTGTAAAGCAGCCGGTACACAAGGAGACCCATCAGCGCGAGCATTGCCGCGCCGCTGGTCCACCACACGGCGGGGTTGCCGAAGGCGACGATGGTCCTCGCATAGCCCTCAGGCGCATAGGTGGTGGAAAAATACCACATGGGCGTTTTGATGATGGGCCATTCATACCAGGGGGAATAGAAGTAGTGATCCATGCCCAGGCCGGGGGTGGAATGGTAGGACAGCATGCCCTGGCACTGGACGATGATCAGGTGGATATTTTCCCCAAGGCTCCCGGTCAGGCTGCCGTTGGCGCGCAGGAAGGGGATGTAGGAGAGGTAATAGGTCACAAGGGGGACGAAGACGAAAAAGATGAAGCAGGACCCCACGGTGACCGCCAGGCGATGGAAGCCGGTTCGGACCGGGGCTTCGGGGAGACCGGAGCTTTTTCCTGCCGCCTGCAGGGCTTTGGCCGCCTTTATTTCCAGGATGCGCCGGCCCAGGCCCCAGAAGAAGATCACCGCCAGGCCCACGGCGGCATAGCAGCCGGTCCATTTGGAGGCGATGGCCAGGGCGATGAACAGGCCCGAAAGTGCCAGGTCCGTGAGGGTCTTCCAGAAAGGCCTGTTCCAGTATTCCATCAGGAACCAACGCAGCATGAAATAATAGCTCCACATGATGAAGCAGACAACGAAGGAATCGATGGTGGCGATGCGAGTCTGGGTGAAGTGCATGAAATCCAGCAGCATGAGCCCCATGGCGCCGATGCCGCCGAGCCGGTTTTTGAACAGGAGCTTGCCCATCAGGTACATGGCGGGGAGCATCAGGACGCCCATGGAGGCGCCTGCGAAGCGCCAGGCGAAGGGCGTCATGCCGAAAACGGAGATGCAAAGGCTCATGAGGAATTTGCCCAGGGGCGGATGGGTCCATTCGTAGACGCGCAGACGGTGCGCCAGTTCATATCCCGTCCTGGCGTGGTAGATCTCGTCGAAATAGGCGGAATTGAACCAGTCCGGTTCGCCCGTGAGGGTATCCTGCTCGTCGATCAGGTTTTCCGCTCCCGCGGACGCGGTGACCGGGAGCACATTGCCGTTTTCGTCCCGCAGCACGACCTCATACAGCGTCAGCAGATAATCCGCCTCAAGGGCATACTCGCCGGGTTCGGCCCCGGAGGTGATGCGCAGCCAGCGCCCGGTGAAATATTCGGTCATCGGGGGGAAGACGTACCGCCATTTGAAGCAGTCGCCTTCCGTGGCTGAGGTCTCGGAGAGGGAGGTATAGTTTTCGCCGTCGGAGGAGATCTCCAGGGTATAGGGGATGCTGTTGTAATGGATACCCTGATAGATCAGGGGGCGGAAGCTTTTTTCACTTCCCAGGTCCAGGACCGCCTGCTCCCCGGGCTTGAGTACGCATGCGTTTTGCGGGGCCGCGGTGCTTCCCAGGTTGAAGAAGGCCAGCACGCAGTACAGCGCCGTGCATACGGCGATGACGGCGGCGTCCTTCCTGTCCGGCCGCCGGGCGGACTCGTCCCGGCCGAGGCGCGCCGCGGCGGCCTCCTTAAAGCTGAAGCGTGCCGGCAGGGCTGCCCTTTGGGCCGCGGAGTCGGGCCAGGGCAGGGGTTCCTTTTCCGGGACGCATTTGAAGCACATCAGCAGGCTGGTTCCCAGGGCGGCAAGGACCGTGGACAGCGCGGAAAGCGTCTCGGTAAAGGCCATGTCGCTTTTGATGCCGAAGGCAGGGGCGTTCAGGTGGCCCGCCGCGCCGCCGATGCGGATGTTGCGGTCCAATACGCATCCGGCGTTCAGAAAGCATGCCGCCGAGACCAGGGCAAAGGCCCACAGCACGCGTTTGTCCCTTTCCTCCAGGTACGCCAGCAGCGTCAGCATGGCGGCGGGGAAAAGGTACCTTTCGTGCATCATGGTGGCCGAGGAGAACATCAGGCACAGGAAAGCGGCGCCGCACAGCGGCAGGTGGGAAGAGCGCCCGCCCTTGAGGAACATGACCGCCGAAAGAAGCACGCACAGGACGATGACGCGGGTGCCGAAGGCGCGCCAGGTGAGGCCGAGGAAAAGCGCTTCCATAAGCAGCGCCATGAATAGGGCGCCGCAGCCGAGGCATGTGATCAGCCGCTCTTTTTTGGGCCTTTTCATGGAAAGACACGCGGCGGCCGGCGGGAGGAGCACCGTTATCAGGCAGGCGGCGGCAGTCGGAAGGGAAACGGGATCGTCGACTCCCGACCAGTTGAAGCCGAAAAGGAAATACCAGTTGCAGCCGTTGACCGTTGCCTGGCCGTAGCTGGTCATGGTGTCGGCATAGCGTCCGAACAGCCAGGAGATGCCGCCCTGGCGGAGGCTGAAAGGCAGAACGACCAGCAGCATCGCGGCGGCCATGATCCCAAGGCCGCCCGCGGCCCTGATAAGCCGGGACCGGGCCTCCCGGGGCTCCGCCTGCCTGCGCGTGCGGACGATTTCCAGTGCCAGGGCGGCCAGGCCGAGGGGCCCGAACATCAGGCTCTGGGGCTTGACCAGCACCGCCAGGCCGTACACCGGCAGGGCGATGAGCCAATTGCCGTTGACGCCGAGAAGCACAACGATCATCAGCAGGAACGTCATCACGCTGTCGCCCTGGCCCCATGCGGCGCCGCAAAGCAGCGTTACCGGGTTGAAGGTATACAGCGCGCACAGCACCAGCGAACCGGTCTGGCCCACGCCCTTGCGCCTGGCGGTATGGTATATAAGCAGCGCGGCGGAAAGGTCGCATACGATGGAGGGCAGTTTCACCATCAGAACGCTTGTGCCGCCGAAGAAATGGCCGAGCCACCCCAGCACCCACAGGATCAGCACATAGCCGGGCGGATAATCGCACCAGGTGCTGCCATAGAATTCGGCGGGGCCGACGGAATAGACCCGGTCGGCCCAGAGGCGGAAATCGTTTACGTCCACGTCATAGCCGGTGACGGTAAGGGCGATGACCAGGCGCAGGGCGAGCCCCAGCAGGATGATCCCGGCCAGGATGAAGGGCGCATACGGCTTTCGGGAGCCCTTGTCCCTGCGGATACAGCGGCAGGAGAAACATACCGCGGCGATGAACGCGGCGGCGGCAAGGATCAGGATGGCCTGGGCGGTGCCGGTGCGGGCGTTTTCCGTTTCACCGTTATCGGGAGCGGACTCGCTGAACAGGTTCCATACGCTGTATCCGTTTTCGGCCGCGTCCACCCGACGGACCGACACGTTGTCGAACCAGGCCTCGCCGATGCTTTCGCCGCTGTACCCGCCCAGGCGGACATACACCTTCAAACTGGTCTGGTCCGGCCCGGTGCGCCCGTAGAGCCGCACTTCGCGCCATTCGTCCGAGCGGAACACGCTTTCCGAAAACACATAGATGCCTTCCACCGAGATATTGGCGCCCCGGGGGGTTTTGCCGTCGGAGGAAGCGGTATCGCTGCTGTCGGCGCGGATAAAGGCGGACAGGCAGTAGAGGGTATTCGGGGATACGCTCACGGTTTGTTCAAACCGGGCGTCGTTGGGCACGATGTTCCGGATATGGAAGGCAGCGCCGCCGTCCATTCCCTCGCCCTCACGGATGGAAAACTCGGTATATGCGCTGCCGTCCAGGTAGGCGGAGGTGGACCAGCCGGCCTTGCCGTTTTCGGCGCTCCCGTTTTCGATCAGTTCATCATAGGTCCCGCTGCCGCTTCCTTTGGGCGTTACAGCCCAGATGACCGCCGCTGCGGCGACGATCAGGGCCACGGCGGCCACGATGATTTTTCCGGTTCTTGTCATGGTACTTTTCTCCAAAGCGTTGTTTTGCTGCCGGGGACGGGTAAAGGAACGTCAGCGGACGTCCTTCAGGTGCCTTGGGCCGTCGGAGGTGATCTCCAGGATATCGATACGGGCAAAAAGATCCGGGAAGCGGGCCATATAAATGTCGGCGCACCGCGCAAGGCGCTTCATTTTGTCGTCGGTGACGGCGCTGACACCGTCGCCTTCCCTGCCCTCCGGACGGTACTTGACCTCTACGAACACCACGGTATCCCCGTCACGCATGATAAGGTCAGCCTCGCCTCCGGCGCCGCGCCAGCGGCGCTCCATAAGGCGCAGGCCCTGCCTTTTCAGGAATCGCTCGGCCATTTTTTCGCCCCGCAGGCCTTTCCTGTAGACGCTGTCCTCCTGCCGGTGCGCTTTACGTTTAATAAACGGGATCATGGGCCCCTCCCATCCCCCGGAGGCGTAAAATGGGTGATAAAGCTTCGCCGGTGGGCGGGGCAGGGACCCAGGGCTTTCAGCGCGGCGATATGCTTCGCGGTGCCATACCCCTTGTGGTCCGCAAAGCCGTACCCCGGATATTCCACGTCAAGCTCCGCCATTTCCCGGTCGCGGGTGACCTTGGCCAGGATGGAGGCGGCCGCGATGGAATAGCTCAGGGCGTCGCCATGGATGATGGGAAGCTCGCGTCCGGGGAGGCCCACGTTTTTGACCGCGTCCACCAGGAAAACCTCCGCGGGGATCCCGCGGGCCGCGCGGCGCATGGCGAGCCTGGTGGCCTCAAGGATATTCAGTCGGTCGATCTCCTCCGGCGAGGCTTCGCCCACACCCCAGTAAAGCGCGGTTTGGGTGATCCTGTCGTACAGTTCCTCCCGACGCTTTTCGGTCAGTTTTTTGCTGTCGTCCACATACAGGATCAGGGGCTCCGGCGGCATCACGACACACCCGACGGTGACGTTGCCGCACAAAGGGCCCCTGCCGGCCTCGTCAACGCCGGCAAATACCGTTCCCGCCTGCCACAGGGGCAGGTCATACGTTTCCGTCAGTTCCCTCAGACGGAGCCGGGGATCCTTCTTCATTGTTTTCATCCGCCTTTCCGGTATCGGCGCAGGGCGGCGCCTCCAGGGTGATGCGTCCCAGCTTGCCGCCGCGGTATTCGTCCAGGATCACGCGGCAGCACCTTTCCAGGTCCGGTACGCCGCCCTTCATCAGGAAGCCCCGCCCCACGCAGACGGCGTCCATCATCTCCTGGCCCCGCAGGGCAGGATCCTTCAGGTGGAAGCGTTCCGACGCCGCTTTCGGCACGGCGGTGAGCAGGTCTTCCATCAGGTGCGTGGCCAGGGCGTAGGTGTCCACCACGTCGTCCTTGATGGCCGAGGTGTAGCACAGGCGCCTTGCCGCGTCGGGATCGTCCAGACGCGGCCAAAGGAGGCCGGGCGTGTCCATCATTTCAAGGTAGGGGCCGACCTTTACCCACCGGGTGCTCCGGGTGACTCCCGGGCGGTCGCCCACCTTGGCCACGCTCTGCCCGTTGAGGCGGTTGATCAGGGTGGATTTGCCGGCGTTGGGCACCCCGGCCACCATGACCCGCACCGTTTTGCGTATGCCGCGCTCCATGGCGCGGTCCACGCTTTCCCGGGCTTCCCGCTCGATGGCCGACAGGATCCTTTTGGCGTCGCGGTTCATTTCGGCATGGATGCAGGAGACGCCCGTGCCGCGGTAATACTCCACCCAGGCCTTCGTCATTTCCGGGTCCGCCAGGTCGCTTTTGCCAAGGACCATCAGACGCTTTTTGTGGGCGCACATCCTGGCAAGGTCGGGGTTGCGGCTGGAGTGGGGGATGCGCGCGTCCAATACCTCCACCACCACGTCGACTTTTTTCAATTGTTCCTGAAGCTCGCGCTTGGCCTTCGCCATGTGTCCGGGATACCAGTTGATCTCCATAAGTACCTCCGGGAATGTTTAAATTGGGCAGAATTGTCTTGACAACCTAAAGGGATGCGCATATAATCTTCACGTAGGATGTTTCTGGGATGTTCGCCAGCTGCTTGTTTTTACCCACATTTCAACAAATGGACCCCGGGTTAGTTGGTTTTATGTCATGCCCCCTCGCCTAACGGCTTGCCAGGGGACGGCAGATGGATCACGCAGGGGACCAGCCTGCTTAACATAGCGGGTGAAAAAACCGGCAGCAGCGGCATCCTGGGGCATCCGTTTTTTTTTGCGTTTTCCCGGCCGCACCCGCCGCTTTGTTTTTTTGCGTTATTCCGGCTGCGCACAACTGCCGGCTTTTTTTTGCGTTTTTCCTGCGGCACCCGCCGCTTTTTTGCGTTATTTCGGCTGCACGCACCCGCTGACTTTGTTTTTGCGTTTCCCCGGGCTGTTCCCGGGGCTGCTTTTTGTTTACGGCGCTTCCTTCATGGAGCGGATCTCGCCCTCCGTGCAGGAGACGACCACCGTGCTCTGGTGGGTGTAGGTCACAAAACCGGCCGGGGTGCCGCCGGGCTTTTTTACGTACCGGCGTTCCGTCATGTCCACGCTGACGCGTTGTCCATGCCCTTTGGAGTAAAAGGCCGCCAGCTTCAGCGCCGCTTCCAGGGACGCTTTCGGGGCTTCGCCGGGTCCCTTCACCAGGATCACGTGGCTGCCGGGCATATCCTTGGCGTGCAGCCACAAATCGTCGCCCCGGGCGTCGTGGGTCAGCCGCTCGTTCTGCATGCTGTTTTTGCCCACCAGGATCAAAAGGCCGTCAGGGGAAAGGTAGCGATGGGGGCGGGATACGGCTGGCCGGCGGCTTCCCTTGCGGACCGGCTGGGGTTTCAGGATGCCGTTGTCGGTCAGGTATGTCCGCACCTCGCGGATCTCGTCTTCGGTTTCGCTCTTTCCCAGGTCTTCCAGGGCTTCCTCCAGGACGGCGATCTCCCGCAGGGTCTTTTCCCGCTGCTCCTTCGCCAGGCTCATGGCGCTGCGGGCCTTGCGGTAGCGGCGGAAATATTTCTGGGCGTTCTGGGCGGGACTGAGGGTCACGTCCAGGGGGATGGTGACAAAGGCGTTGTCCTCATCGTAATAGTTCCGCACCGTGACCTGATCGGCGCCTTTGGGGATCAGGTAGGCCTGGGCGGTGAGAAGCTCGCCCCAGACCCGCCATTCGTCCATGCGGGCGCTCTGGCTGACCTCTTCCTCCTGGAGGGCCAGCTTTTTTTCGCTGCGCTCCAGGGCAGAGCGGACCGTGTGCCGGAGGGAGGCGTTTTTCTGCTCCATCCTCAGGCGCAGATCCCTTCCGGTGTAATAGGCGTCCATGGCCTTCCCCGTGTCGGGATACCGCTGTTCAAGTTCGTCGGGCAGGGACAGGAACGGGAAAGGAAGCACTTCCCTGCCCAGGCCGTCCTCATCCTTCAGGACGCAGGGCGGACCAAGGCTTGACAGCCGGTCCAGGAAGGAGCGGAGCCGGAGTCCCAGGGCTGCGGGATCCTCGTCCTCCGCCGCCGCGCCTGCCCTTCCGGTGACCCGCAGGGCGACCTCCCGCGCCGTGGACGTGCCAAGGCCGCGGAGGATGCGGGAAAGGACCTTGTCCAGGCTGCCCTTTTCACCGGCGAGCCGGGCGGAGATCTCTTCCGCGGTCGAGGTGAGGGGATCCAGTTTGTCCTGCGTCGGCGGCGGCACGAAGGGCAGCCCCGGCAGGGCCTGGCGGACCCGGCTCATGTCGAAGGATACGTGGCGGGCGGCGTCGACGATGCGGCCGTCGGACACCAGCGTAAGGTTGGAATGGCGGCCCATGATCTCAAGGTAAAGCTCCTTTTGCTTTACATCTCCCAGTTCATCCCTGCCCTCCAGGGTGATGACGCACACGCGGTCGCAGCCGGGCTGCCGGACGGAAAGGATACGTGCGCCGCCGATATGTTTGCGCATCAGCATGCAGAACATGGGCGCGTCCGGCGGGTTGACAAAGCTTTCCCCGGTCAGGTGGATGCGCGCGGTATCGGGCGAAGCGCTCATAAGCAGGCGGACTGTGCCCTTCAGGGTGCGGACCTGCAGGATGACCATGTCCTTTTCGGGCTGGGTCACCTTGTCCACGCGTCCCTGCGGAAGGACCGCCTGCAGTTCAGCGACAACGGCGGAAAGCATGATGCCGTCCATGGCCATAAGGGATCGGAGCCTCCTTGGAAAATTGGGTATAAAAATACCGCGATATGACGGACAGACTGTACCGCAGCACACACGCCAAAATGCTTACTGCTGCTTCCTCTCGGACCTGACAGGGTTCACACCGGCACATCGCACGGGGCCCATCCGCCGCACCGCGGCACGTATATTCTATAACAAAACCTGAAAAAACGCAATAAAAAAATGACAATTACCGATGTAAAGCCCCCGAAGTTTGATTTCCGGCGCGGACTGTGCCATAATGGGTGAAAAAAGAACGGAGGAAAAAACGGATGCGCCATGTACCGGACGCGGACGCGGCCCTGGGGGACCTGTCCTTTGAAAATGCCCTGAAGGAAGCGCTTTTGCCCAGGGAGGATTACGATTCCTCCAGGTGGCTGTTTGTACCCCCCAGGTATACGGAATACCGGTATATCCTGGGCACCCGGGGGGAAAGACCCCTGATCGCCATCGGGATCAATCCCTCCACGGCACGGCCGGACGCCCTGGACAGGACCCTGGAAAGCGTACAGAGGATCGCCCTGAACAACGGCTTTGATTCTTTTGTGATGTTCAACGTCTGTGCCCAGCGGGCCACGGACCCAAACGACATGGCCCGGGAATTGAACAGGGAAATGCATCTGGAAAATATGAAGGCCTTTGATTTCGTATTGTCCCTTTCTTCCGCCCCGACGGTGTGGGCGGCCTGGGGCGGGATCATCGAAAAGCGCCCGTACCTGTGGGACTGCCTCAGGGACATGATCGCCATTGGGGAAAAGAGGGGGGCGAGATGGGTGAAATGCGGCGCGGTCTCCGTCAAGGGGCATCCGCATCATCCGCTGTACCTGAAAAGCAGCCTGCCGCTGGAGGATTTCGACGCGGCGGCATACGCACGGGGGAGGCGGCCTTTTACATAACGTCCGTGTTAAAAAAAACCGAAGGAAACAATGGCGAAGGAACGCTTTTTTCCTTTGAAAAGTGTTTCCATTTCCGGGCGTTCATGATACAATATCGGTAAGAAGCAGTCCTTCGGAAAAAAATATATGAAAAGGAGACGGGTTTCCATGGCAGAGAAAAACGAAGGCAAAAAACTGACGACAGGCAAGGTATGCCTGATCCTGGCGGCGCTCCTGGTCGTTGCCGTGATATTGTGCATCGTCGCTTTCACGAATCTTGGGAAAGCCCGGAAGGAACTGGCCGATACCAAAGCAAGCCTGAGCGAGGCGATGGCCAGGACCGAGAAATACGAACAGGTCGAGGCCGAAGCCGGCGCGGCGGCGGCAGCCGTTACCGCCCTGAACGACAAGGTGGCCGATCTTGAAAAGAGCCTGGCTGAAAAGGAAGAAGCCCTGGCGGCCGCCCAGGCCTCCGCCGCGGGCCTGGAGGGGCAGGTCAGGGAAAAGGAAGAAGCCGCGGCCGGGGCGCGGAAAGCCGCGGAAGAGGCGGCCGCGAAGGTCGGCGGGCTTGAAAAAACGGTGGCCGAAAAGGAACAGGCCCTGGCCGCCCTTCAGCAGGAATTGGAAAACCAGAAGGCTGCGGCTGCGGAACTGGAGAGCGAAGCCCTGACTGCCGCCAACGCTTCCATCCAAGCCCTGCAGGAGGAGGCCGACCGGCTTAAGGCGGACCTCGACGCAGTCACAAAGGAGCTGGAAAGCCAGAAAGCCGCCGCGGCGAGCCTGAAAGCAGAGGACGACATGATCATTTCCGGGCTCCAGGCTTCCGTGGATGCGGCCGCAAAGGACCTGACCGCCGCCAATGAAGCGCTGACGGACAAGGAAGCGGAGCTTGCCGCCGCACTGCAGGAGATGGACGGCCTGAAAGCCGCGGCAGCGGAGACCGAGGCCAGGCTTGCCGAATCCGAAAGCGCTTTGAACCTTGCCAGGGAGGAACAGGCGGCGACCATGGACAAACTGGCTGAGGTACGCACCCAGCTGGGCGGCGTGATGGAGATCGTGAAGGGACTGTTCGGCGAGGAGGAATTTGCCCCGGACGCTGCGCCGGATGAAGAGCCGCCCCTTGAGGATGCCGCGCCTGAAGAGGCCCCCGCGGAGGACGGAGCCCCTGAGGAAGTGCCCGCAGGGGAAGGGAACCCCGAGGAAGCGCCCAGGGAGAACAGCGCCGCCTGACGGGACGGCCGCGGAATGAACGGCGAGAAAAAGAAAATACAAAAAAAGAATAGAATAAAACCGGGGGTGCCGCTGCGTTTCCATCGCAGCGGCACCCCCGGCTTATGGGCAAAATCACAGCTTCACGGTCCAGCCGTAGGTGTCCTCCACCGTGCCCCACTGGATGCCGGTCAGCGTGTCGTACAGCTTCTGGGTGACAGGGCCGATCCTGTTGCCGCAGACGATAAAGTCGCGGCCGTCCATGTTCAATTCGCCGATGGGGCTGACAACGGCGGCGGTGCCGGTGCCCCAGGCTTCCTCCAGGGCGCCGCTTTCGGCGGCCTTGAAAAGTTCCTCGGCGCTGATCAGGCGTTCCTCGACTTCATAGCCCCAGTCGCGAAGCAGCTGGCAGCAGCTTTTGCGGGTGATGCCGGGCAGCACGGAGCCGGTGAGCTTCGGGGTGACGATCTTGCCGGAGATCTTGAACATCACGTTCATGCTGCCCACTTCTTCGATGTATTTGCGCTCCACGCCGTCCAGCCACAGGACCTGAGTGAAGCCTTTTTCCTCAGCCTTTTCGCCGGCGCGCAGGGAAGCGCCGTAGTTGCCGCCGCACTTGGCTTCGCCTGTGCCGCCGCGGACCGCACGGACGTCTTCCGTCTCGATGGCGATGCGCACGGGATTGATGCCCTCGGCGTAGTAGGCGCCCACCGGGCTCATGATGACGGCATAGGTGGCGTTGGATACCGAATGGACGCCCAGGTGCGGGTCGTTGCCGAACATGAAGGGGCGGATGTACAAGCTGGTGCCCATCTGGTGGGGGACCCAGTCCGCGTCCACCTTGACGATGGTCTTCAGGATCTCCAGGGCGCCTTCCTCATCCAGCACCGGCAGGCACATCCTGCGGGCGGAATTATTCATCCGGCGGATATTCTCCATCGGGCGGAACAGCTGCACGCTGCCGTCGGCGAGGCGATAGGCCTTCATGCCTTCGAAGATCTCGGCGCCGTAATGGAACACGGTGGAAGCGGGATGGATGGGCAGGGGACCGAAGGGCACGATGCGGGCGTTTTTCCAGCCCTCCGCCTTTGTCCAGTCCATCAGGAACATATGGTCGGTAAAAATACGGCCGAAGCCCAATTTGCTTTCGTCCTGGGGCTTTGCCTTGGGAGATGTGGTCGGAAACATGCTGATCGGATATTTCATGGAAAGATCTCCTTTTTCTATGGTAACGGGACCCCGTGTGGGCCGGGGTCTGCGCAAGGATTATTATAACGATTTCCGGTGATTTCTTCAATACGCAAATTGTGCCGGGATTGTTTCTTCATTGCTTTTCCGTGTCTCCGCGGGTATAATAGGCGCTGAGGCCGAAAAAAACGAGGCCCGCGAAATCGAAAGGAAGTACGGCGCCGCCCCGGAAGGCGGGGCCGGAAGACGAACGGAATGAAAGCTTTGGCCCTGGCCCTGGCGGTCTGCCTCCTGGCGGCCGCGCCCTTTTCCGCGCCGGCGGAGGATGCCGGGATCATGACGGTTGAGGCTGCCGATGGGCACGGTCCCGCGTCCCTGGGTTTGAAGGAAAAGGTGTATTCCGGTGGAGAGGAGCTGGAGGGATACGCGAGGGAAGTTTCACTCTCCGCGCCGGACGAGGGCGGCTATGCCCTGCTGGAGGATACCGGCGTGTATGCCTTCCGGGGGGACAATCTGCGCAGGAACGCGGCCTTCGGCACCTGCGAGGCGGTGGAGGGCAGCTTTGAGCAGGTATGGAGGGTTGAACTCGGCGGCCTGAGGACCGAGGAAAGCGGCACCCTGTGGGGCGTGGGCTGGAACAGCCAGCCCGCGGTGGTGAAATGGGCCAAGGAAGTCCGGCAGGCGATGCCCATATACGACGAATACAGGAACACCCCCGCGCTGCGGGAAGTGATCTTCGGCGCACACGACGGGAAGGTCTATTTCCTGGACCTGGACAGCGGGAACGCCACCCGGGATCCCATCGAGATCGGTTTTCCCCTGCGGGGCTCTGTCAGCGTTTTTCCCTCCGTGCCGCCGATCATTTCTTTCGGGCAGGCCGTGTCCAAGATGCCCGCGGGGACCGGGGAGATCGGCTTTTTCCTCTATGACCTGATCGCCATGCGGCCCCTGCTTTTTATCAACGGGCGCAGGAGCGCGGACCAGGTGCAGTATTCCGCCAACGGCGCCTTTGATTCCTCCGCGCTGTTCACAAGGGAACCGGACGCCCTTGTCGTCGCCGGCGAGAACGGCCTTTTGTACACGGTGGAACTGAACGCCGAGGCGCGTTTGGAGGGGGAGGAGGCCGCGGTCTCGATCTCTCCTCGTACCGTGTACATGACCGGCCTGGCCGCCGACGAAAGGGAAAACCGCACCGCCGTCGAAGGCGCCGTATCCATGTGGGGCAAATACGTCTATGTGGGGGACGCGTGGGGGATACTCAGGTGCGTCGATACCGACACCATGCGGACGGTGTGGACCTACGACAACGGGGACAACACCGACGCCGCCATGGCGCTGGACCCGACGGACAGGGGAGTGGACCTGTACACCGGCAACACCTCCTACGCCCGACTGAGCAAGACCAGGAAGGTGAGCATCCACCGCCTGAACGCGCTGACGGGCGAGGAGGTCTGGACGTATGAGATCGACTGCGTCAAAAATACCTCCCTGGACGTGGCGGGCTGCAAGGCCAGCCCGGTCGTCGGGGAAAAGGGACTTTCCGATTATGTATATTTCACCGTCAACCAGGTGCGAAAAGGCGGCGCCGTTCTCGTCTGCCTCCGGAAGGACGACGGCAGCGAAGTGTGGCGGAAGGAACTGGCGGAATCCGTATCCAGCCCGGTGGCGGTCTACAGCGAGTTTGGGGACGGGAAGATCATCCAGTGCGATTCCAAAGGGAACATCTGGCTTCTGGACGGCCTGACCGGGGAGGCGCTGGGCCAGACATCGGTGAACGGGACCATCGAAGCCTCGCCCGTGGTGTACAGGGATCACCTTCTGATCGGCACGTCGGATAAAAACGCCGCCATGTACTGCTTCAGGATACGGTAATGCTTTTTTGCCGATACGGACCCTCTGCCGCATATAAAAAAGGCTGATGCTTGCGCACAGCCTTTTTTTATCGGGATGCCGTCAGGATTCTCCCCCGTCCCTGGGGGTGATCCAGTTGGATTGTTCCAGCAGCATATCCCGGTGGCTGACCTCTGTGGGATAGCCCTGTGCCTGCAGGAAACTGCCGATGGCTTCCGCGATCGCGACACTGCGATGGACGCCTCCGGAACAGCCGATCGCAATGACCAGCCGGTGCTTTCCTTCCTCCTTGTAATGCGGGATCAGGAAGCTGAGCAGGTCTTTCCATTTCTGCATGAACTCTGCGGTGACCGGATGATCCATCACAAAGTCCCGCACATCCGCGTCCCGACCGGTATGCGGCCGGAGTTTTTCAATATAGAAGGGATTCGGCAGGAAACGCACGTCCGCCACCAGGTCCGCCTGGCGCGGAAGACCGCGTTTGAACCCGAAGCTCATCACGTCCACCCGGATCGGCACTTCCTTCTGGCCTTCTCCCAGCGTGTCGTTCAGCGCCTTTTTGAGCGCCTGGGAATTCATGCCCGTGGTATCGATGATATAGTTGGCGACTTCCCGCAAGGGCTGCAGCCGGTTCTTCTCTTCCGCGATCGCCTGGGTCAGATTCATTCCTTCCTGACACAGCGGATGATCCCGCCGGGTTTCCTTGTACCGGTTCAAAAGGGTATCATCACTGGCTTCCATAAAGATGACCTGTATGGAATGGCCGAGCCGGTTTAGTTCCCGGAGCAGGCCGGAAACGGCCTGCGCGTCAAAAAATTCGCCGCTGCGCACGTCGACGCCGATGGCCACGGCGGAATACCGCCCCGTCGCCGAATCAAACGCCTCTATCAGCCTCGGGATCATGATGGGAGGGATATTGTCGATGCAGAAATTCCCTTTATCCTCCAGGTAGCGGACGCACGCGGTTTTTCCCGCGCCGCTCTGGCCGGTAACAATCAGATATTTCATTTCGTCGCCTCTTTGCCTGAACGATCGTGTGCCGGGGTAAACGTTTGCGGACCGAGCCACAGGCCGCTTCGGACCATGTACTCCCCGGACCTGAGCAGCGCGCGGGATTCCTTGACCTCCGCGACCACAGTGGAACCGAGGTCTTTTGCCATGTTCAGGTATCTCACCAGATCCAATTGACCTTCGCTGAAGCCCAGATGATTCGCATTTACGGTGCAGTCGTGGATATGGAAGTGGCAAAGCCTGTCCCTGTGTTCAAGGATGAAGCTTTCATCCTTTCCCCCGGTCCGGAAACTGTGCCCGATATCAAATGTCAGGCCGAACCGTTCCGATTCCAGCAGCTGCTCGATCGCCTTTTTTTGGAAGGGATGGAAGCCGGAGGTGTTTTCGATGCAGAACACGGTTCTGCTGCCCTCGAGCTCCTTTTCGGCCAGGTCCCTGAAGACGCGCACATGCCCCAGATAGGTGTCTTCACAGAAAGCATACAGATAGGTCTTGACTCCGTTGATCGTGGAATATGTGCCGGGCATCAGGTGCATGTTGAGCCGCGGAAGATCCAGTTCACGGGCAAGCCTCATGGCCCAGACGGCATTCTCAAGGCAGCCCTTACGCATATCCGGTGAAAATTCAAAAGGATTGACCTGGTCATGCAGATGAACGGTGAAATCAACGCCGTACCTTTGCTTCAGCAGGCGGACCGTGTCCGGTGTGATGCGGTCCGGCTGGAACCAGGGGAAGGTCATGTTCATTTCCACAAAGCCGAAACCCTGTTCCGCGCAGAAACGGGTCAGGACCTCGGCATCGGGATATTCCATCAGGGTAGGGATCCCAACAATCATAACCGTTTTCCTCTCCCGCATGTTTACTTCCGGACCGTGAGACTTCCAACGGCGATATTCCGCCCGCTGCTCCGGTCAAACAGAAGGATGCCTGATCCGCTGACAGAGAAACGGACAGGAGCGTCCGTCTCATAATCGATCGCTCCGAACACCACGGAGGACAGGATGGTGTCATCCACCTTGATCTTTACGGTCGTTTCCATGCCCGCGGGCAGGGTAGAATACGCGAGTCCCTCGATATCTCCGGAGGGTGAGATCGGCAGGAATTCGGGCCGGATGCCCACGGATACGTTTTCGGAATTCAGATCGAAATCCTCGCCGGCCCGGAACAGTGCTTTCTGTCCGAGAAAATCGATCTCCGCGGCGGCGGGGGCGGTTTTTTTCGCCCTGGCCTGGATGATATTCATGGAGGGATTGCCCACGAAATCAGCCACGAACAGGTTGGCCGGGTGGTTGTATACTTCCAGCGGCGGCGCATACTGCTGAAGCACACCTTCGTTCATCATGCATATCTTGGAAGAAAGCGTCATGGCTTCAAGCTGGTCGTGGGTCACGTAGACGAAGGTGGAAGCCGTATCTTTATGCAGACGCTTGAGCTCGGTACGCATTTCGCCGCGCAGTTTGGCGTCCAGATTGGAGAGCGGCTCATCCATAAACAGTACGCGGGGCTTTGGCGCCAGCGTCCTCGCAATGGCGACCCGCTGCTGCTGTCCTCCGGAGAGCTCCGCCGGATACCGCTGCGCAAACTGCTCTATGCGCATGATCCTGAGCATTTCCGCCACGCGCGCGCTGATATCGCTTTTTTTCCATTTCAGCGTTTCCAGGCCAAAGGCGATGTTCTGGGTGACCGTCATGTGCGGCCAGAGTGCATAGTTCTGGAACAGGAAGCCGACCTCACGCTTGGCGGGCGGGATATTGATGTTTTTTTCGCTGCTGAAGACGATCCTGTCGTCAAAACGGATCTCACCCTTTGTGGGCGTTTCCAGGCCCGCGATCATGCGCAGGGTCGTGGTTTTTCCGCAGCCGGATGAACCGAGGAGCGTGACGAAGGACCCGTCCTCGATCTCCAGGTTCAGATCGTTGACGGCGATGAATTTACCCCACTGTTTGGTGACATTGGTCAATGTGATTTTCGGCATGGTCAGTTTCCTCCTACGCCCTTGTCAATGGAAGCGCCTGTAAGCCTGTTGATCGTAAAATTGACAAGGAGAACGATGATGACGATGAGCAGGTTGATGCCGTTGGACATCTGTGTGACCGCTTTTTCGTCGAAGTACGAAAGAAGCGTGGTGATCAGCGTGCCGCTGGTGGTCAGAAGCACGAACAGGGACAATTCCCGCATACAGGAAATGAACGGCAGCAGATAACCGCTGATGAATGATGATTTCTGGATCGGGAAGAGGACCCTGAGCATGCGTTTCGGCCAAGACGCTCCGACGATGACGGCTGCTTCCTCTATCTCGCCGGACAATTGCATCATGGAGTTGGTCCCGCTGCGGGATGCGAAGGGCAGGTATTTGACCGCGCCGACGATGACGAGCAGCATTAGTGTGCCCCGCAGGAAGGTAAGCCGCGTGGATACGGCAAGGAAGATCGCGCCGAAGGCCATGGAAGGCACCAGGTAGGGGAAGAAGGCGAGGCCGGAAACCAGGCCCGCGAGCTTGGTGCCGCGCTTCCTTGCGACCGCATAGCCGATCAGGATGCCGCAGGTGCCCACGATCAGGGAAACGATCAAAGACAGCTTGATGCTGCCCCACAGGGCTTGCCAGATCATGCCATTGAACAGGATGCCGTGGCCTGCGTTCACCGCGAAGCCGCCGATATCTTCCCTGCTCAGCCAGTATTTCAGCGTCAGGGTGGAATAATCCCCCTGCACTTCGCACATGGATTCAAGCGCGAAGGAGATGATCGGGAAAATGGCGATAAGGAAGAGCATGATCACAAGGAACGCCGCGATGATATTGTTTGCTTTGCCCAGCCTGATGTAAGAAACCTGGCCGGACTTGCCCGTAACGGTGGTGAAGGATTTCCGTTTGCCCGTGAACCACAGGTTGATGCCAAGCAGCATGACGCCGAACAGGATCAGCACGATGGTCATGACGAAGGCCTGGCCTTTGGTCGCCATCGTATTATACAGGGAGGAAAGCTGCGTGGACAGGACGAAGAAGTTGCCGGGCGAGCCGACGAACACCGGGACCGCGTAGGATGCCATCGTGCTGGAGAACACCAGCAGGACCGTGGAAAACAGCGCCGGCATGACGATCGGGATGGTGATCTTGCGCAGGATGCGACCGCGGCTTGCCTGCAGGATCGTGGCCGCTTCCTCAAGGTTTGCGTCCATGTTTCTCAGCGTTCCGCCGATCAGGATGTAGGCGAAAGGCGCGTAGTGGATGCCCATGACCAAAGCACAGGGGAAAATGCCGTACACCACCCAGGAGGGCACGCATATCCCCGTCAGGCTCTCGAGCATGCCGACGACGCCGGTGCCGACCCCGGAATTGGCAAATACGTTCTTCCACACGAGCGCCAGCGTCCAGGAAGGCATGATATAGGGAAAGATAAACACGGAAGAAAAGAATTTCTTGCAGTGGATGTCCGTGCGTGTGATCAGGAAAGCGAACGTTCCGCCTACCAGAATGGCAATCAACGATGCGTATGCCGACATCCTCAGGCTGTTCCACAGCGGCTTCCAGAAGGTGGATTCGTTGGTGAGCAGCGCCCGGAAGTTGAGGATCGTCAGGTCCCCTTCGCTCAGTTTCGTATGCATGAGCGTATTGTACCGCATGGCTTCCATCCTGCCGACCGTTACCGCGGAACGGATGACCGAGTAGATCGGGTACACCGTCAGCACAAGAAGGAGGACGGCAAAAAGCACGATCAGCACATTGGCCTGTACCGAGAAATAGCTTTTGACGGCATAGAGCAGGCTGCTGATGCGATTTTGCCCTTTTTTGTCGCTCTTATTCATAGCTTGCACCATCGTCTTTCGTCAGTTCCAAAGAAACGCGGAGGAAGGAGCCCGGAAAAAAGCCCCTCCTCCGCGTACGCTTAGAATAATTACTTGCTCGCGCACCACTGCTGGATCTGGTCGAATACCTCGAAGTACACGTTCTGCACATGCTCCGCGTCTTCAAAGACCAGGCAATCCTGCCAGAAGCTCAGGGGCTGGTCGCCGTAGGATACGGCGTTTTCGCTGATCCCGATCGTGTTGTTGACGGAATAGGTCCCCATCTGGCTGCCGAAAATGTTGTTGTAGCCTTCTTCGGAGAGCAGGTAGTTGATGTACAGGCAGGCGGCGTAGGGATACCTGGCATTGGATGCGATCATGCTGTAGATCGGGTACATCAGGCCGGCAAAACCTTCGATGCCGTCGTTCGCGCAGACGGTG
Source organism: Clostridia bacterium (assembly GCA_017524725.1). Classification (GTDB taxonomy): domain Bacteria; phylum Bacillota; class Clostridia; order Christensenellales; family Aristaeellaceae; genus RUG756. The sequence continues at coordinate 32,682 of JAFXUZ010000075.1, forward strand.
ATGTTGCTGGCATCCACGGAGCGCAGCTTGGAAAAGACAAACAGGCCGGAGGAACCTGCGGCGCCGCTGGCGATATCCGAGGCGATGGTGCTGTCCTTGGACACGAACGTGCAGTTCATCAGGAATTTGTAGATCCATTCATAGGAGATGTTCGCAAATTCGCCCGTATTCTCCCAGTCCTTGCCGTAGTAGTTCCTGTACGCTTCCGCCATCCGGGTCTGCCACTTTTCGCTGGTGAGGCTGATCAGGAAGTTCATGCTGGACTTTTCATCCATCGGATTCTTGAACTCGGTGCCTTTGAACTCGGGATCCGTGAACTGCCATACGTTCTTGAAAAGCCTGGCTTCCTTGTTGCCGCCGTCGTTATAGAAGAACAGGCGGTTCAGGTAGACGGCGACCAGCGGGTCCCGGTCCGATTCGAGGATGCAGGATTTGTATTCTTCGGGAACATAGTTCTCGAGCCAGCCGGAAGCGATGGCGAAATTCGTGAGCATGAAGCAGTCCTGCAGCAGGACCACATCGGCGCCGTATACATTGTTTCCGACTTCCTGTTCCAGCATTTCATAGATCTGGCTGTCGTTCGGGTTCTGGGTAGCGATTTTGATGCCGGTCTTTGCGGTGAAGGTGTCTTCCTTGACACGGGATGTGTTGCTGTAGATGTGCAGTTCGTTGTCGCCGATCTCGGACTGCGCTTTGGCGAGCAGCTCATCCCAGCTCATGGAAGCGGCTTGCGCGATCGCTTTCTGCACGTCTGTTTCGGCGGAAGCGAACGTGGGGATCAGGAAGGACAGGCAGAGGATCATCGCGGCAAGTAATGCTGTCTTTTTCATGTTTTTTCCTCCTCCAATGAAGTTGGTTATTATGTTTAAACAGGAGATCCTGTTTAAATTCGCCGTGCTGCATACCCGGCGGCAGCGGTGCTTTTGCGCTTCACCAGTTCCGGCAGGGCCAGGTAATGCTCCGGCGGCGCGTCCGCGTCCTCGGCGTGGCGGCGCAGGATATCGATCACCTTCTCTGCCATCTCCATCCGCGGCTGGGCAACCGTAGTCAGACTCACCATGGGCAGGCCGGCGGCGTCGATCCCGTCGTATCCGATAACGGAGAACTCTTCGGGCACCTGTATCCCCGCTTCGGTCAGGGCCTGGATCACGCCCAGCGCCATCACGTCTTTCACGACAAAGGCTGCCGTGAACTCATCCCCGGATCCGAGCAGGCGCCGGCCCTGGAGGTAACCGGCCCGTATGGCGTCCGTGTCCGCCTCGCCGCTGAAAAATACCCGCGCCGGCTGTCCGATCTCCGACATCATACGGCGGTAAACGGTCAGTTTGCTTGAGCGGGAGCTTGATTTTTTGCTGTCGCAGACCATGGCGATGCGCCGGTGCCCGCTTTCGATCAGGGATCCGACAGCCGCCTGAGTGCCGGCGGCGCTGTCCGAACAGACATAATTGACGGAATCATCCGTCACTTTTCCTCCGAGAAAAACGACGGGGACACGGCCGCGCGTTATCTCCCGGATCCCGGATATATCTTCGGAAACCGGCGAAATGACGATCCCCATGGCCATGGAATCGATCAGATTCTGGATACACCACTTTTCCACGGCTGGGTCGTTGTCGGTGTCATACAGGATCAGGTGAAGGGCATACCGACGCGCGACTTCATTCAGTGATTTGTACATTTCACCGTAGATCGATGAGACATCCCGCAGGACGACGCCTACGGAACTGGAGGTTTTGCGGGCAAGGCTGCGGGCGAGGATATTCGGCGTGTACCCGAGTTCTGCGGCTTTGCCAAGCACAAGCTTCTTGGTTTCCGTCCCGATGTCCGGATAATCGTTCAGGGCTTTTGATACTGCCGAGAGTGAGAGCCCCAACTCCCTGGCCAGCATCTGCATTGTGACCGGCTGCCGTGCCATATATTCTCTCCTAAAGCGCTTTAGTGAAACCTTGGGCTTAATATATCATAACTTTCTTCGGAAAGCAACACTTTTTTTGTTATGACAGATTTGATAAATCCGTGGATTATCCGATAAAAACCGGAGCGTCATATGCCCTGAAAAAAAGCCCCCGCGCCACGGGACGCCGGCGTCCCGGGACACGGGGGGTCAGATCAATAGAGGCGGTATTTCCCGCAAAGCATCAGGAGTGCGAAGAAATACAGGCAGTTGTCGTAATAGCGCCTTTCTCCCTTCCGCATGGGCAGGGAGGCGAAGCGCCTCAGCCACATGTCCGCCGTGCCGCTTTCCCCGGCGATCACCGAAGCGGCGCAGCAGGCGGTGATGGCGGTGGGGTGCATGGCGGGAGTTTCGGTGCGCGTCCCGTCCAGCAGCATGGCGCGGTAGTTTTCCTCCGGCAGTTCCCCGGCCAGGGTGACCTGGATCCGTTTGGCCAGGGCCTCATACCCGGGACGGGGACCGAACCACAGGGTATCCAGGGCGATATTGAGCATCACGCGGTAGGCGTCGGAATACCAGGGGGCCTTTTTCCCGAACAGGAGCACCGGCGTTCCGTCGTACTTTGCGTATTCCGGACTGAGACCGGTGGAGGGGTGAGCGCTTTGGACGATGTAGCGCCGGCTGGCCTCGGAGGCTTCCAGCCAGAAAGCACGGTCCCCTTCGTCGGCCTCCTCGGCAAAAACGCGGTAAAAATGGGGCAGGTGGTAGCTGGGGTCGGTGAAATCCGCCTCCGGTACAAAACGGATCAGGCGGGTCTCGGGGTCCCACATGGGCCGGCCGCCGCTGATCTCATCCTGGTGCAGGCAGTGCCTGAGGATGGTGCGTGCGTCCCCCAGGTAATCGAACTGTCCGCCGCTTCCCCACCGGCGGTGCGCCAGGATCAGGGCCATGGCGAAATACTCTTCGCCGTCCGGGGCGGGTCCTTCCGCGTTATGCCTGCCCTCCGGGGATACGGACCAGGCGAAATAGCCTTCATAGATCCCCGAGCGCTGCAGCATATACCTTAAGGAAAAACGCCAGAGCTTGTCGAACAGGTCCTGCCGGTCCATCTGGACGCACATCATCATGCCGTAGCTCATGCCCTCGGTGCGGGCGTCGAGGTTGCCGGTGTCCTCAAGGAAACCTGCGTCCGGGTCTTTTTCGTGCCAGAAGCGTTCCGACGGGTCAAAAAAGACGGTGTCGAAGGCGGCCCGGACCCGGCGGTCTGTTTCCGCGTCCGAAAGGCCGGCCCGGGCAAGGAAGTTTTGAGTCCGAGTCATAAGCTTTCCTCCGTTTTACTTAAGGCGAACCCTTCTGGTGGGTGTCCCACAGGGAGTCGATATCCGGCCCCGCCGTGGCGGAGGTGGTATAGATCACCCGGAATTGGGTGGGGGTGCAGTTCTTATGCTGCCGGAAGACCCGGTTGAAGGTCGCCATGCTGGCAAAGCCGGAGGCGAGGGCTACCTTCCGCACCGAACGGTTGGTGCGGATCAGCAGGTCCGTCGCCGCGTTCAGCCTCCGGATGGTCAGGTAATCGGAGAAAGACATGCCGGCGAAGCTTTTGAACACCCGGGAAAAATAGTATTTGGAGAACCCGGCGAAATCCGCGACCTGCTCCAGGGAGATCTCCTCCATGTAGTGTTCGTTGATGTAGGTGATTGCGCTGTTCATGATGGGCGATTCGATGTTGAAGCGGCTGTTTTCACCGCCGGGCGCCATGCGCTGCAGGTATTCCCGGCCCAGCAGGGCATAGACCTGCATCAGCCAGGAATAACACTGCAGGTTCCACATCGGCTCCTGCCGGTAATAGCAGTCGATCACGCTGCGCAGAAGGACGGACACCTTCCTGCGGGTCTCGGTGTCCTCCTTCAGGTAGATCGGCGAGCGCAGGAACGGTTCGATGCTGGGCATATCTCTCAGGCACAGGAGCGGGGTAGGCTCAAACAGGAACAGGTGCCTTGAGATCTCGCCGGTCTCGGTCAGCGCGTGGGGATAGCCCGACGGGATGATCAGGATCTCTCCCGCCTTGACGTGATAGGTCCTTTCCGGCAGCTGGTAGGCGGATACGCCGGAGTCGGGCATGATGATCTCGACGGCGGAATGCATGTGGCTGTCGAAATGCGCTTCCACGTCCGATGCCCAGATCCTGATGGACGAATGCCCCACATAAGTGATGTATTCCTGCCGGCCCTTCAGGATGCGGAACCCGTCGGGGAAACGGCTTTGCGGATTGATCTCCTCCCGGATGTTCTCTTCCATTTCGGCTTCCTCACTCCTGTTAAAGCGGGATCAGCCCTTGACGCTGCCCAGGGCCATGCCGGTAACAAAGTACCGCTGCAGGAAGGGGTAAATGATCAGGATGGGCAGGGCGGTCACGACCGTCGTGGCGCACTGCACGGTCCTGGGGGATACGCTCTGCCTTGCCAGTTCGTTGGCGGCGTCCAGGCTGCCGTTGGCCAGGTTGGACTGCTGGCCCGCGGTATTGATCTTGCCCATCAGGTAATACTGGAGCGTGTCCAGCTTGCGGTTGTTCGGGATGTAGAGCATGGTGTCAAACCAGGAGTTCCAGGCGCCCACGGCCACGAACAGCGCCACCGTCGCCATGACCGGCATGCACAGCGGGAAGATGATCTGCCAGTAGATCCTGATGTCCCCCGCGCCGTCGATCCGGGCGGATTCCACCAGCGCGTCCGGCAGGCCTATGATGTATGTGCGGATGATGATCATGTTGAAGCAGGAGAACATCGTCGGGATGATGTAGACCCAGAACGTGTCCGACAGGCCCAGCGTTTTGCTGATCAGCAGGAAGTTCGGGATCAGGCCCGCATTGACATACATGGTGAAAACCATGATCAGGGTGATGAACTTGCGCAGCACATATTCCTTGCGGGACAGCGCGAAAGCCAGCATGCCGGTCCAGAAGAGGTTCAATACGGTGGTGATGATGGTCTTGGCGGCGGAAACACCGGCAGCCCGGAAGAGCGTGTTCGACAGGATCTGCTTATAGCTGTCCATGCTGAACTGCCTGGGCCAGATGCCGATCCCTCCGCGGGCGGCGTCCGTGCCGTCGTTGAAGGAGTAGGCCACGGTATTCAATACCGGATACAGGGTAATGAACATCATGAAAAGCAGGAAGAGAACGTTGAAGATCGGGAAGCCCAGGTCCCTTTCATAACGGAAGTAGTACAGCAGCACGAACAGAAGGATGATGAGCAGTGCCAGCGACACGTAGAACACGGCCCGCCATACCGCAAAGCCGCCCTGCTTTTCCGGGAAGGAGACGGTCACGGTCTTTGCGCTGTTGCCCTTGCCGATGACGTAGGAGAATTTGTCCGTCGGCGCGGCGCCGGCATCCTGTGCCTCGTCATCTGACATTGCGCCGGTCGCGAGATCTGTGGCGACGGTCAGGTCGCTGACGACCACGATCTCGTCGTTCTTTTTGTTGATCAGGACGGACATTGTCATGATCCCCGCCAGCATCAGTCCGGCGACGAAAAGCGAAGCGATCCTGATCTGACGGCGGCGGAGCGGGGTGGTCGCGCCGGAATCCCAGTTGGCGCGCTTGAGCTGGACCGTCAGCACCACGGCCGCGGCGATCAGTACGGCGATCATTGCCAGGCGGATCATACGCAGGAAGGTTTTATGGTTTTCCATCGCCGCGATCTGGCCCTTGCTGCCGCGGGACAGACGGATCGCCTGGTCGGAGTCGTAACCGAAATTGTAGATCTCCAGCCCGTTCAGCATTTCCGTCAGTGTCTCGCGGTCCGCCTGTGTAAGCCCGCTCAGCTCCGGCGTGCCGCTGAGCTCGTCCAGGGAGATGAAATGCGCCTCGATCCCCTTTTTCTTAAGCTTTCCAATGGTGTCATCCAGCGCGTTTCTCTGGGAAACGGCGACGTAGAGGCCCTTGCCCTCCTTCACGTCCAGGGGGATCAGCTGCTTATAGCTCTTCATGGCCGCCGCGTATTCATCGGCCTCGTCCTCCGGGCAGTAAACCAGCCAGTAGAGCTTATCGGATTCCTTGCCGGTCTGCTGGCCCACCTCCTGCAGCACATACAGGTGCCTGCCGTCGACGGTCGCCGTGCCGTACCGGTCGGTCATTTGCAGTTTATTGGTCAGTTCGATGCGCTCGGCGCCCATCGCCTCCTGCATCACCCGGGTGCTCTCATTCACCTTCAGGATGGAAACAGAGCGGCTCTGGGATGCGATGATCAGCATGATCAGCGCCAGGATCAGCACCGTGGCGGCAGTCAGGCTCCAGCGCCGCTGTGTCGGGCTCATCCTTGCGCCGCGGCGCAGCGTATCGGGGATCTCCCGTATTCCCCGCGTATCTCCCATCAGTTCCTGAGGAGTTTTTTCGGCTTTTTTGCTCACATGAATTCCTCCTTCCCTGTTTCCCGTCACAGCAGCGAATCGTCGCTGAGGCGTTTCGAGATGAAGTTGGCGCCAGTGAGCAGCACGATGGCGACGATGCTCTTGAAGATACCCGCCGCCGTGGCCAGACCGTAGTCGATCTGTTTGCCGGTGCCGTATTCCAGAACATACAAGTCTATCGTATAGGCGACCTGCTGGGTCCCGCTGGATTTGAGCAGGTACTGTATCTCAAAACCGGTATCCAGCAAGTGCCCTATATTCATGATCATCAGGATGATAAAGGTGGAGCGGATTCCGGGCAGCGTCACATGAAGTATACGCTGGAGCCGGCCGGCGCCGTCGATGGAAGCGGCCTCGTAAAGGCACGGATCGATCCCCGTCATGGCGGAGATATAGATGATGGTGCCCCAGCCGACCTCCTTCCATACGTTGATCACGCCGACGATCCACCAGAAATATTTGGCCTGTCCCAGCCAGTCCGGCCCTTCCTGAAGCATGCCGGTAGAGAGCAGGAGGCTGTTGAGGGGACCCGGGGTCCTTTCATTGCTGTCAAAGATGATCTTGGCCATGCCGACCACGATCACCATACTAAGGAAGTGGGGGAGGTATGTGACCGTCTGCACGGTCCGCTTGTAGGCTTTCTGCCTCACCTCGTTCAGCAGCACCGCCAGAAGGACCGACGATACGGTGCCCATCACCAGGTTGATGAGGCTCATGGCGAGGGTGTTCCGGATCGCGCCTGTAAAGGGGATCGCGCCCGGCTTGAAAAGGTTGATGAAGTTGTTGAAACCGTAATTTGCCGGGCTGTCCCCGCGCAGGAAGGCGATCAGGGTGCCCCGTTCGTTGCTGATATCCTTGAACGCGTTTGACCAGCCGAACAGCGGCACATAGTTGAACAGGAGAACATACAGCAGCATCGGAACGGACATGAGCGCCAGCTGCCATTGCCCGCAGAGCCGACGGAGAAAGCCGGCCCTGACTTGTTTGGGAGTGCGATCGGTTCCGGGATTTTTTGCTATGCCGGTCATGCCCAGGACTCCTTTCCGAAAAACCAGAGGGGAGAGAAGTCCTCTCCCCTCTGTCATGGATCATGGCTGATTACTTGTTGTCAAGGACCTTGTGAGCCTCAGCAAGAACGGCATCCTGCATGAAGGCGGCGAATTCGTCGGCATAGGGGGTGATCTCGGCGACGAAAGCATCCCACAGGGCGTCGAATTCATCGGGGCTGCACATGATCAGCTTCGGCAGCTGCTCATCCTGGACCTTCAGGAAGTTGTCGTGCGCGGTGGTAACGGGCGTATAGTCGATCTGCCAGGCTTCGCCGTAGGGAGCCAGGTCGATGGGCGCGTTCACGAAGTCAGCGAACTTGGCATAGCCGTAGGCGGCCAGGAATTCCTTGTCGTAATCGTTCATCAGACCGAACACGATCTCGTCCTGGTTGGCGGGCTCCCAGCAGTTGCCGGCCTTGACGACCTTGTCGCCCACCTGGATGTCGTTCATGATCCAGCCCTGCTTCTTGGGGCTGCTCTGGAAGAAGCCGTCCGCCTTGTTGGCCAGCTTCCACTGGGAGTTCTGGGTGTTGGCATACTGTTCTTCGGTCATGTTCAGGCGGCCGTCGTCGGTGATGTAATAGTCTTCACCCTCGACGCCCCAGTTGAGGAGCAGCTGCCATTCATCGGACAGCAGTTCTTCCCACATCGCCACAATGCGTTCCGGGCACTGGCAGCTGGTGGAGATGCCGAAGCCGCGGCGGACATTGGGCAGGGAGCCGTTCAGGTAGTGGTCTTCGATCTCGACGCCGTTCACATAGTCGGGATCGTACACGAGGCCCAGAGCCACGTAGGTGCGGTCATACATCTTGGCGTCCGTCAGCGCGGAGGTGGCGGTGCCGAAGTCCCAGGCCTGGTCGAACATGCCCAGCACGGTGCCGTTGGAAATGGCGGCGATATACTGGTCATAGCTCATGGTGAAGGTGCTGCGGTCGATGAGGCCGGCATTGTACATTTCGTTCAGTTTCTTGTAGTAGGCCTTGGCGTAGGGCTTGTCGATGAAGGTCTCGGTCTTGAATTCCACGGAGGGATCGTTGCCGGTCACTTCGTAGTTCTGGTCGGTCACGCAGATGTACACTTCACCGTCGTTCGGGCGGCCCATCAGGTGCTGCACGGGGTTGATCAGGCAGAAGTGGCGCCAGTCTTCGCACAGGATGGCGAAACCGGTGTAGGGAGTGCCGTTTTCGTCGGTGGGGTTGGCGTCCAGGAAGCGCTCGAGCAGGTCGAAGTACTGATCCATGGTCTTGATCTCGGGATAGTCATCCCAGGCCAGGACCTGCTTCTGGATGAAGAAGGCGGGGCCGCCGACGGACAGGGCGATCTGGGGGCCATCCGGCAGGCCGTAGTTGGGAACGATGTAGAGCACGTCCTTGCCTTCGGCGTTCTTTTCGATCAGGCGGGCCTTCTGGGGCTCGATGTGGGCCCACAGGCGGGGGGTCTTTTCGGGGCTGATGTAGTCCAGCAGGTTGATCAGGGCGCCGCCGCTGATGATCAGGTCAGCGCTGTTGCCGCCGTCGAACAGGTCCGGATAGGAGCCGCTCGCAAGACGGGTGCTCAGGGTCTGGTCCAGATCGCCGGTGAGGTAGGTGAAGTTGAACTTGATGCCGAACTTCTCCTCGATCAGCTTGTAGATCTTGTTGTCTTCCGTGGGCTGGTCGCCGGGATCGCCGCGGAACACGGTCAGTGTGATGGGTTCGGGGGCGTCGTCGGCCAGGGCCACGGCTGCCAGGGAGGTGAGAAGGGCCAGGGTCAGCAGGATGGACAGGAACCTTTTCATCGTTTTCTCCTCCTTATGTGATTGGTGCTGTACAGGGATATCTGATACTCATATTATATCGGCGCGACGGGTCATTTGCAACGGAATATTGATTCATTTTATATCATATATTGCTTTGACATGGTCGAATATTGCACTATGTGGTCAAATACAGCACATTACAAACAATTCCAAATGGCTAAAAATGAGAAGGGTGCCATGGGATGCGAAAACCGGGGGGAGACGGTAAAAAAACGGCTGAGTCCATGCCGTGAAGCCCGGGACGCATAAAAAAACCGCCCTCCCGGGGGAGGACGGCAGGGCTTCGGAGACGGTCATTTTTCGTTCAGCAGCGTCCTGTACAATTGCAGCAGCGCCGCACCCAGGATAACGCCGCCCATGATGTCGGTGACCCAGTGGACGCCGGACATCAGGCGGCAGAGCACCGTCATGAAGCCGACGAAGCACAGCGCCGCGATGCCGATGAGGCGCAGTTCGCGGCGGATCTTCAGCCGGCTGAGGAAAATAGCCGCGCCGCCGGCGGCGCAGACGGCCAGGAGGGTGTGGGTGGATGGATAGCTGGCCTCCAGCCCTTCCTTCAGGATGACCGGGCGCCAGTTGAGCTTCAGGACCTCAAACAGGAGGTAGAAGAACATCATGGCGATCATCAGAAGGCAGAAACAGCTCAGGTCCCGGTCGATATTGCGGATGCCCCGGCGGCTGACGGCCTGCCACACCGCCCAGAGGCACAGAGCGCCTCCGGCGAGGATACAGACGTAGCCCAGGTATTTGGACAGCTTGTACCAGGTGCCGGAATACCCCAGGGCGTCGGAAGCGGCGATGTTCAGAGACGAGAAACCGACGGAGATCTCCTCCCCGGGCGTGACGGTGCCGTCGGCCGCCACCACCTTGACCGGCGCCTTGCCTGTGCCGGCCACCTTGACCAGAACGGTGAACAGGATAAAGACGATCATCAGGGCACATCCGATCATGTATCCCCTTTGGACGCGCGCCCTTGCGGCGGTCCTTGACATAATGCATCAGCTCCTTTCGAAAATCATTCCAAAGTATACATGAAAACGGGAGACGATGCAAGGACGGTTTTGAAGAGCTTGGGGAAGGCCGTTTGCCAATGCCTTTTCGCCCGGGGAGAAACCGGGACCGGCCGGTCAGATGGGCGCTAAACGCTTTTGACATTCTTCTTCCGATGCGGTACCATGTCCGTAAAGCAGTCGGAAGGAGCTTGAGGCATGGACGGCGGCATGGAACTTTTGAAAAAGCGGCTGAAGGAAATGTCCGCGCTGGCGGAGCGCACCGGGAGGGACCGATACCTGGGTTTTTTGACCCCGGCGGAGGCGGGCCTGGCAAGGGAAATGACGGTTCGGGGCGAAATCAAAAACGCTTCGTTCTTCGGCGGGTATGAGGACGCCGAAAGGCTGATGGCGCGCTTTTCCGGCGGGGAGGAGGAGGCGGACTGGCCCATCGCCTGCGTCCTCATCCGCCCCAGGAGCGAAAAATTCGCCGAGGACCTGACCCACCGGGACCTGCTGGGCGCCCTGATGGCTTTGGGCGTGGAAAGGGACGTGCTGGGGGATTTGAGGATCCGGGACAAAAAATGCTGGTGCTTCTGCCGCAGGGAGATGGCCGGGCATATCCTGTCTCTGGAGGAGGTGCGCCGCACTCCGGTCAAATGCGGGATCACAGAGGATATCGCCGGCATCCCGCCCCTGCAGCTCAGGACGGAGCGCTTCACCGCGGCCAGCGAAAGGATCGACGCCGTGGTGTCGGAAGTTTGCGGGGTGAGCCGCGCCGCCGCCTCGGAACTGTGCCGGGGGGAGAAGGTGTTCCTGAACGGCTGCGTCCAGACAGATCCGTCAAGGAAGCTGAAGGAAGGGGACGTTTTCAGCGTCCGCGGGCAGGGCAAGTTCCGCTATAACGGCGACAGGGGCCTGAGCAAAAAGGGGAGGATGATCCTGGAGGTCGGCCGGTACGTCTGACGCGGACTGTGTATATTTTTTGTACCGCGGGTTGCAAAAAAAACGAACCCTGCTATAATAGCGGCGTACAGAGTAGGGCAGTCTGCGTGAAGTGCTCCCGGACGGGGTTGATGCTCGGGGGACGAAGGCGGAAGCCGCGGTAGGCCGCCCGCACCCGCTGGTCACATTTGGGTCAAAAAACCTCCTTGTGCGGCTTGTGCATGCTCTGAAAGGAGGTTTTTTTATGTCCGGAAAAAGCAAAGACGGGAAGCAGACCATATTTTCAAAGGCTTACTGGCTGAAGGCAGCGGGCGAACTTAAAAAACCGCAGGTGCTGGTGTTCGCCGCCCTGATGATCGCCCTCCGTGTGGCGCTCAAGCCCGTGGGCATCAATATCGCGGCGGACCTGAGGATCAATACCGCCTTTCTGATCAACGCCTTCGGCGCCATGGTCTTCGGGCCGGTGGTGGCGGCCCTGGCGGCGGCGGTATCGGATACCCTGGGCTGCATCCTGTTCCCAACGGGGCCCTATTTTTTCCCGTTCATTTTTGTGGAGATCGCCGGATCGGTGATCTTCGCCCTCTTCCTGTACCGGACGAAGATCACCGTGGCCAAAGTGATCATGTCCCGCTTCTGCATCGATTTTTTTGTGAACATTGTCCTGCAGACCCCGATCATGATGCTGTATTACGACGTGATGCTGGGGAAATACTATGCGCCGCTGGACCTTCTGCGCATCGTAAAGAACCTGGCACTGTTCCCGCTGGAATCGGTGGTGCTGGCGGTCTTCCTGCGGGTGACGGTGCCGCCGCTGAAGGGCCTGGGATATGTGGCGTCGGACGTCGGCGCCCTGCGCTTTACGAAAAAGAGCGTTTGCCTGCTCGCCGCGCTCACTTTACTCGGTGCGGCCTCGGTGGGCGGGTATTACGTGTATCATTACAACAGCACCTCCCTCAGCGCCTCCTATACCGCCGACGAGCGCGCGGAGAGGAACGCGGCCTTGGGCAGCGTCGTCTATGCCCGCCATCCCGACTGGTCCGCGGAGGAAACGGTAACGGTGGTGGAAAGCGCCCTTCCGCGATTCGGGACGAATGAGGTCACCTATTCCTGCGCGGTCTACCGGGCGGATACGGAGGCCGTCGCCGAAAGGGCCGCCGGGGGCGGGGCCGGCATGGAGACCGTGCGGGGGTATTCAAAGACCAAGGCCAGGAACGACGAATGCCTCACGTTCCTCCTGCAGGCCGACGTGAAGCTGGACGGAAAGACCGGCGAGGTGCTGTCCTACACAGAGACGGAGAAATGACATGCCCATTTAAACAGGATCCCGGAAAAGCTGCTCGCTTTTCCGGGATCCTGCATTTTTCCGTCAGTCCAGCCGTACCTTGGCTACGGCTTTTTTCACATGCCGTTCGCTTCCGGAGGGCGCGATGCCGGGTTTGTGGGCGTCCTGGGGGAAGAGGATCATCATTTCGCCCTTATTCAGGGTGCAGCGCCTTTCGGAAGGGCTGTCGAGGAACTGGACGTCCTTTCCCTCGGGGCAGGGGACGAGCACCCGGGCCTCCTCGGTGGGGCCGAACCCGATCACCTCGCGGCCGCTGATGGGCATCTGGATGTCGGCGTAACGGAAATGGCTTTCCCATTTGCCCTCTTCCCAGTCCTTCAGGTCCGCTTCCTGGACCATCACATACACCCTGTCCCCGTCGACGACGTAATTGCCGACGGGCAGGTCTTTAAGGTCGTCCCTTTTCAGGAATTCCAGGGCTTTTGCAAAGCCGCTTCCGAGACATGAATAGGTATCCGCGTGGGAGATGTGGTCAAGGATCATGTTTCTGCCTCCTTTTAAAATTCCGCGCCGCGCGCGTCCGTATGTTGTTCCGGCGGGAAAAATTTACTGTCAGGCGCCTTCCGGGCCGATCATGCTCAGGGAGATCCGCTGTTTTTTTTCGTCCACGCCCAAAACCCACACCCTGACGATATCGCCGGTGGATACCGCCTGGCTGGGATGGCGGATGTATTCTTTGGACATGCGGCTGATGTGCACCAGGCCGTCCTGGTGGACGCCGATATCCACGAAAGCGCCGAAATCCACCACGTTGCGGACGGTGCCGGTCAACTCCATCCCGGGCTTCAGGTCGCTGATGCTCATGACGTCGGTCCGAAGAATGGGGGCGGGCAGGTCGTCCCGGGGATCCCGGCCGGGCTTTTCCATTTCGCTCAGGATATCGTTCAGGGTGATCAGCCCGAGGCCTGTTTCACGGGAAAGCCGCTGGGTGCCGTAGGCGGCGGCCCGTTTGCGGATGTCGGGGACGCCGCCGCGGATGGCGCTTTCCTCGACCCCCAGGGCAGTCAGGACGGCTTTGGCCGGGGCGTAGCTTTCGGGATGCACCGCCGTGGCGTCCAGGGGCTCCGGGCTTTCGAGGAAGCGCAGGAAGCCCGCGCACTGCTCAAAAGCCTTGGGACCAAGCTTTGGCACTTTTTTGAGCTGGGCGCGGCTGTACAGCCCGTTTTCCTCCCGGTAGCGGACGATGCCCTGGGCCAGGGCCGGGCCGATGCCGGCCACGTGGCTCAAAAGGCTGGCCGACGCCGTGGAGGCCTCCACTCCCACGGAGTTCACGCACCTTTCCACCACGCCGTCCAGGGCGGCGGACAGGGCTTTCTGGTCCAGGTCGTGCTGGTACTGGCCCACGCCGATGGACCGGGGATCGATCTTGCACAGTTCCGCCAGGGGATCCTGCATGCGGCGGGCGATGGAGACCGCGCTGCGCAGGGAAACGTCGAAATCGGGAAATTCCTCGGCCCCCAGCTTGGAGGCGCTGTAGACGCTGGCCCCGGCCTCGCTGACGATGGTATAGGCGACGCCCGCGGGAAGCTCCTTCAAAAGCTCCGCGATGAACTGTTCGCTTTCCCTGGAGGCGGTGCCGTTGCCGATGGCGATGGCGGTGATATGGTATTTTTCCACCCAGCCCTTGATCAGCCTCGCGGCTTCCTCCCGCCCGCGGGTCATGCCGGGAATGGTGAAATGTCCAACGCCTGTGGCAAGCACCTTGCCGTTTTCGTCCACGACGCACAGTTTGCAGCCGGTGCGGAAGCCGGGATCCACGCCCAGGGTCACCTTGCCCCGGATGGGGGGCTGCATCAGGAGGGAATAGAGATTGTCGGCGAAGACCCTGACAGCGGCGGTCCCGGCTTTTTCGGTCATTTCGGAGCGGATGTCCCTTTCCAGGGAGGGGAAGAGCAGGCGCTTCCAGGCGTCCCGCACGGCCTCCTCCATCTGCTCCCGGGCGTTTCCCCTGCCGGGATAGCGGGCGGAGATCAGAGAGAGGATCTTTTCGTCGTCGCACAGGAGGCTGACCTTCAGGAAGCCTTCCTTTTCGCCCCGGTCCATGGCCAGCACCCGATGGCCCGGCATGGAGGATACCGCTTCCTTCCGGTCGTAGTACATGGCGTAGACGCTGTCTTCCTCTTTGGCGGCCTTGCAGTGCACCGTGCCGCGGCGCCTGAGTTCCTCCCGCACCCTGCCGCGCAGGTCCGCATCGTCGCTGATCATTTCGGCAATGATATCCCGGGCGCCCTGCAGGGCGCTTTCCGCGTCGGGCACGTCCTTTTCCGGGCTGATATAGCCCTCGGCCAGTTCCTCCGGGGTCTTTGCACAGGAGGGGGGAAAGGCGATCAGGGCGGCAGCCAGGCCTTCCAGGCCCTTTTCCCTGGCAACGGAGGCGCGGGTGCGCCGCTTGGGACGGTAGGGACGGTACAGGTCCTCCAGCTGGGTGGCCGTGGCGGCGCTCCGAATGCCGGAGAGCACTTTTTCATCGGTGATCCCCAGGGTTTCCAGGGAGTGCAGGATCTCCTCGCGGCGTTTGTCCAGGCTGCGGAGCTGAAGGAGGCGCTCGGAAAGGGCGCGCAGCACCTGGTCGTCCAGGGATCCGGTGGCTTCCTTGCGGTAGCGGGCGATAAAGGGAACGGTGTTGCCTTCGTCCAGCAATTGTACGGCGCGGTCCACCCGGCCCCGGTCCAAACTGAATTCAGAAGCGATGGCGGCGTTGATGTCCATGGAGTCCCTCCGAGTCAAATTCGTTCTGCGTACATTATTGTAGTCTCGGCGGGGGCGTTTGGCAAGCGGCGGAGGACGGAAGGGGCGCTGCATTTTCGCCTTAGGCGCTATTTTTTTATTGACAGGACGCAAAATAAGCGCAACAATATAAATATGTTATAAAAAAGGCGGAAGGAGCGATCCCTTTGAAGCCCGAGATCACCAAAATCGTCATAACAGGCGGCCCCTGCGCCGGCAAGACCACCGCTATGAGCTGGATACAGAACGCCTTCACATCCATGGGCTACACCGTGCTGTTTGTCCCCGAGACGGCCACGGAGTTCATCGGCGGCGGCGTGGCCCCCTGGACCTGCGGCTCCAACCGGGATTATCAATTGGTGCAGGTCAGCCTGCAGATCACCAAGGAAAAGCTGTTCGAGCAGGCGGCCAGGACCATGCCGGCGGAAAAGATCCTGATCGTGTGCGACCGGGGCGTGCTTGACAACAAGGCCTATATGACGCCGGAGGAATTCGCCTTTGTGACGGGCGAACTGAAGGTGAACGAGGTGGAGCTCAGGGACGGCTACGATGCGGTGTTCCACCTGGTGACCGCCGCCAAAGGCGCCGAGGAATTCTATACCACCGCCAACAACCAGGCCCGGATCGAGACCGTCCAGCAGGCCTGCGAGCTGGACGACAAGCTGCTGGCCTCCTGGACCGGGCATCCCCACCTGAGGGTCATCGACAACGCCACGGATTTCGAGGTGAAGATGCGCCGCCTGATCGGCGAGATCTCCGCCTGTTTAGGCCAGCCGGGGATCATGGATACCCGGAGGAAATACCTGATCGAATATCCCGACATCGCCTACCTTGAGGGACTGCCAAGCTGCCGCAAGGTGGAGATCATCCAGACTTACCTCCACTCCGGGGAAAGCGGCGAGCGCCGGGTGGGCCAGAGGGGCGTGGACGGGCATTATATTTATTACGAGACCATCCTGATGGGCGGCGGCCCCAAGGCTATCGAGGTGGAGCGCCGCCTGACGCAGAACCAGTACCTGACCCTCCTGATGGAGGCTGATACCTCCCTGAGGCAGATCCGCAAGACACGCTACTGCCTGACGTGGAAAAACCAGTATTTCGAGATCGACATCTATCCCTTCTGGCAGGACCGGGCCATCGCCGAGATCGAGATGAGCGACAAGGAGACCCGGATCATTTTCCCGGACGCGATCCATGTGATCCGGGAAGTGACTGACGAAAAGGAATACAAAAACGCGGCCCTGGCCGGGAAAACAGTCTGAATGGACTGCCGGGAGGAAAAACGCCGCCTGAGGCGCGCACTGAAAGAAAAGCTGCAGGAGATCTCCCCGGACGCCTGGAGGGAGATCAGCCGCCGGATATGCGAAAGGCTGATCATATCCTCCGAATACCTCCGGGCCGGGGGGATCTTCTGCTTTGTGGGTTTCGGGGCGGAGATCGACACCCGCCCCTTCCTTTGGCGTGCCGCCGCGGATGGCAAAAGGGTGTACGTGCCCCGCTGCCGTACGGCGGGGGAAATGGACGCGGTCCTGATCCGGGGGGAAGGGGACCTGTCCTGCGGCATGTTTGGGATACCGGAGCCGCCCCCGGCCTTCCCGGCAGCGGACCGGGGCGTCATCGACCTTGCGGTGGTGCCGTGCCTTGCGGCGGATGAGGACGCGTGGCGGCTGGGCCGCGGCGGGGGATATTACGACCGGTTCCTCGAAGGCTTTTCGGGGGATACGGTGCTGGTCTGCCCCGAGGCGCTCGTTCTTCCACGCGTCCCCCGGGAGGAATGGGACAGGAAATGCGGACGGCTTATCACGGAGGACAGGGGATAAACAGAGAGTGAAGAGTGAAGAGTGGAGTTTTGGAACGGATCGGAGGTCGGGAAAATGGAAGCCGCGGGAAATGCGATTATTGGGGCGGGAGATGTCCTTGAGCCCCCGACGGGGTATGTGACCTTAGATATGATGGAAAAAGCCGACGCGTGGAAGGACCGGGACGAAAGCGCCCTGGCCGCTGTCTTGCGCCGGGCGGAAGACGGGGAGGATATTACGGTGGCCCTGATCGGCGGGTCCATCACCATGGGCACCGTTTCTGAGGGCAGCCGGGACGAAGGCTTTCCGGAACGGAAGCCCTACGCGCAGATATTCAGGGAGTGGTGGGAAAAGCGCTTTCCCCGCGCCCATATCACTTTTGTGAACGCGGGCATCGGCGGCACCGATTCCTACCTGGGGGTGCACCGGGCGGGGAAGGACGTGCTGGATAAAAACCCGGATGCGGTGCTGGTGGAGTATTCGGTGAACGACGAGCCTGAAGGTTTTTACAGGGAATCCTACGACTGCCTTGTAAGGCATCTCCTGTCCGCCCCTTCACATCCGGCGGTGATGCTTTTGTTCATGGGGCAGACCAGCCGCGCCACCGCCAGGGACGTGCACGCCGCCGTCGGCAGGGCGTACCGTTTGCCGATGGTGTCCTGTACTGATGTGTTCAACGCCATGATGGACGGCGGTGTTTTTTCCGCCGGGGAACTGAGCGGGGACGTGGTGCATCCCTCGGCCCTGGGCCACGCGGTGACCGGAGAGATCCTGTGGCGTTTCCTGAACGGCGTGTACGCCCGCAGGAACGCCGGCGGCGAAGCCGGGCGGCCCGATGTGACGGGGAAGGATAAATACAATGGCGCAGCCATCCTTACCGGCGCTTCGACCGTACCGGAGGAAATGGGGAGCTTTGTTCCGGGGAGCGAAAACGAATTTTTCCGCCGCGGCTGGACCTCCTTCGCCGGTGGGGAGGGGATCGTATTCCGGACCTTCTTCAAAAACCTCGGCGTCCTGTACCTTAAAACGGTGGACGGGCTCGGCGGCAAGGCCGACGTCCTGGTGGACGGACGGCGCGTATGCACGCTGGATGCCGATTTTACCGGCGGCTGGGGCAACGCGATCACTGCCGCCGAGGTCTGCGCCGGGGCCGCGGACGGGGAGCACTATGTAACGGTGCGGCCGACGGAGGCCGGGAAGAAATTTGTGCTGCTGGGGCTGATGGTGTCCCACGGATAACGGCATATCAAAACAGGATCGTCTTTTTTTGGCGTTTCCCCGGGATCCTTATGACAGGGTGCGGAGGAAAACAGCAAAAACAGTAACAACATCGCAAAAACAGGACAGGTTTTTTCTGCACTGCAGTTGACAGGTTGCGCACAATATTCTATAATAATAACGCAACATACGCAATTCATGCGGCCGAAGGCCGAATGCCGGGAGGGGAGAACATGACCTTTGGTGAAAAAGTGCGCGCAGCCAGATTGGCGGCCGGGTACAGCCAGAGAGACGTGTCGGAGATGACGGGGCTGTCCCTGCGCACCATACAGAATTACGAAAGCGGGGAAAGGCTGCCCAAGCAGAGGGAAAGCTACACCCTGATGAGCCGGGCGCTGAACGTCCCCATCCAGACGCTTCTGGATGAAAACGCGGACTTCACCCTGGAGACCCAGGACGAGCACGTCAGCCGGGCGGCGGGGGAGGCCCGCCGACTGGTGGATGAGGTGTCGGTGCTGTACGCCGGGGGCGATCTGTGCGAGGAGGACATGGATGCGATGATGCGGGCCATCCAGGACGCCTACTGGATCGCCAAAGAGCGGGGACGCAAATTCCAGCGCCGCGTGGCGGAGACCCGGAAGGACGTGGAGAACGGATGACTTATCCGCCTTCTGTCACCCTGGCGGCGGACGTCGCTTTAAAATGCGGCACCAGGGATCCCTTCCGCATCTGTGCGGAAGAAGGGATCACCGTGCTCCTCCGGGACGACTTCAGGCGTCAGAAAGGCGCCTTCGCGGTGGTCGCCGGGGAGCCGTTCATCTTTATCAGCGGCGGATTGTCCGAAGAGATGCAGCGCATCGTCTGCGCCCACGAGCTGGGGCATGCCCTTCTGCACCGGCGGGAAGGCAGCGACATCTTCCTGGAGTTCGAACTTTTTGACATGAACGACCGGCGGGAATACGAAGCCAACGTGTTCGCCGCGGAGCTCCTGCTGGACGGGGACGAGATATGGAGCCTGGCCCGGGAAGGCAGGGACGCGGTGCAGATCGCCCGGTGCATGGGCACCAACGTCAACCTGGTTTTGCTCAAGCTCAGCCAGATGAACCGGCGCGGCTGCGGCTTTCACCTGCCCAGGCCCGTCGGCAGCCGATTTCTTGGCAGCATCGGGGACGACGCCGGGACCATTTGAAAAAGAGCGGAGAGTGAAGAGTGAAGAGTGGAGAGTGAAGAGTGGAGAGTGAAGTTTTGGAATGGTCCGGAAAATACAAAATGCTTGACAAGGCGGTTGTTTTCGTGTAATATCTTTCGGTAAGCCGCTCGGGAGGGGCTCCTTAACGCGCTTTGCGCGGCCTCATGGCAGGATTGCCATCCTTTGCCTCCAAGCAAGTCCCGGCGAGTAAATTTTCAGGAGGTGCTGCCCATGTATGCGATCATCGCGACCGGCGGCAAACAGTACAAGGTATCCGAAGGCGATACCATCTATGTCGAGAAGCTCGAAGCGCCCGTAGGAGAAGTCGTTACCTTCCCCGTCCTGATGCTCTCCGGAGAGACCATCGCGGTGGGCGATCCCACCATCGAAGGCGCCTGCGTCACGGGCAAGATCCTTCAGCACGGCCGCGGAGAAAAGATCCGCATCCTCAAGTACAAGAGCAAGAAGAACTATCGCCGCAAGGCCGGACATCGTCAGCCCTTCACCAAGGTGGAGATCACCGGAGTGAACGCGTAACATGATCCGCGCTGAGCTGTTGAAAGACGGCAGGGGCGGGTATGTGGGATTCAATGTGGAAGGCCATGCCGGATGGGCCGATGAGGGCAGCGACATCGTATGCGCCGCGGTATCCATACTGACCTGCGCCTGCGCCAACGCTTTGGAAAGCGTGTGCGGCCTGCGTCCTGAGACCAGGGCGCGCAAGGGAAGCATGCATGTGCGCATCCCGGGGGAGGCCGGCCATGACGCCCAGGTGGTCCTGGGCGTGCTGAGGCAGGGCCTCGGTGACCTTCAGGAACAGTATCCCGACTTTATTGCATTCGACGAAATAAAACTGGAGGAATGAGTCATGTTGAAGCTTGATCTGCAGCTTTTCGCCCATAAAAAAGGTATGGGCTCCACCCGCAACGGCCGGGACAGCGAATCCAAACGCCTCGGACCCAAGCGTGCCGACGGACAGTTCGTTCTGGCGGGCAATATCCTGATGCGCCAGCGCGGCACCAAATTCACCCCCGGCCTGAACGTGGGCATCGGCAAGGACGATACCCTGTTTGCCAAGGCTGACGGCATCATGCGCTTCGAGCGCGTGGGCAAGACCGGCAAGCAGATCTCCGTTCATCCCGCGGAATGATCGGCGAATAAGCGCACAAAGGTAAACGGACAGCGGCGTTCCCATAAAGGAGCGCCGCTGCCTTTGTATGCCGGGGATGCCGGCGCACTCAGGAGTGCCTGCGCATCCCCGTTTTTTATTTGCTTATTCCCACTGCCCGGGATAAGGGTTCATTCCTCTTTCGGCAGCACTTCCTGCGCGGAGGCGCCGGACGCGGCGCGGCTGATTAGGAGCGTCAGGGTTTCCATGTCCAGGACCACCCGGTCTTCCCTTTTCCCCAGGGAGGGAACGGGCTCGGCAGGTTCGGCGGTCAGTTCGGCCCGGAGGGCTTCCCTCCCGGACACATCGGTGATCACGCCGCGCAGGATGCAGGGATCATCTGCGCCGGGCAGCGTCACGTCCGCACGGGCGGTCGCCGGTTCTTTGGAGGAGGACCATTCCGTTCGGGTGATCAAAAAGGCCAGGTGATCCGGGGACGGATATTCCGCACGGCAGAGGAATTCCTGCGTGCTGTCACGGTAAAGCAGTTTTTCACCGTCCCAGACCAGCTCCGTATAATTGCCCCGGCCGTGTTCCACGGCGCAGAAACGGCCGTAGGACAGTTTCTTCCCTTCGTCCAGGTCCAGGCGCAGGGTGGCCGTGCTGTCCGCCGTGTCCGCACGCAGGTCCATGCCGGCTTCGCTGAAGGACAGGCGCAGGGCGGTGATATCGCCCCGCCTGTCCTGATGGCTAAAGCGGAGGGCAGCGCTTTGCCTGCCGGCGGTCAGGCCGAAGTCGACCGTTTCCAAGATACGTCCCCTGTCGCTCAGCTTCAGGGTGCCGTCATAGGCCCTCAGGTATTCCCGGCTGCCGACGTTTTCGGTCTCGGTCATGTTAAGGACGATCTTCGACGCTTCGCCGCCGTTACCTGTGACGGTCAGGGCGCCGTCCACCGTCCAGGTCTGGGCCCGTATGGCGACACTGCCCAGATAGGAGGAAAGGGATTTGGTCAGGTACGCTTCCATACGGCTCACGTTCCCCATCAGGCTTCCATAGGCGGAGGCGGAAAACCCGTAAGCCCCGTAGGCCGAGCCCGGCAGCAGACGGGCATCGAAGAAAAGCTGCTCATCCTTTACATTCAGGGTCCCGGATGCGATGAACAGGGTGCCGGAGGGCTGAAGGGTGATGTCCAGGGTCAGGAAGGCGTCCGGTGCGCCGGCGAGAAGTCCCCGGCGCGCCCGGTCCCATTCCCTTTGGAGCGCGTCGGCGTCCGGGATCTCCGGCATGCCGGCGGCTTTAAGGAACGGCTTCAGGTCCCCAAGAAGCGACGAGACCGTCTGCGTGTCCGCAAGGATCCCGTCGGCCAGGGCGACCAGGGCATCCATTGCCTGCCGCGCGTCGCCGCTGATATGGATCCGGACGGCGGAAGGGGAGAGGTCGGATATCGAAACCATCGGGGAAAGCAGGCTCCAGGCTTTCATGGCCCATAATGAAATCGGCTCCCGGTATTTGGCAATGAGCGCGTCCAGCCCCCGGGCGGCGGGAGCGGCATAACCCTGCGCCAGGGCGGTGAACAGGCTGAAGGGAACCTCCACGACCTGCCCCCCGTACAGGATCCACAGGGCTTCCTGTCCCGCTTCCAGGGCGGCGGCAGTTGTTCCGCCGGCATCCGCTTCCAGGCGTAAACCGTTTTCTGTCGGCAGGAGCCGGAGCGTAACGCTGTCGGGCGGAACGGTCAGGGCCAGGGACAGCGCCTGGGAAGCGGGATCGCAGCTTTCCAGGGCGCCGGCCAGGCGGGACAGGAACAGGGGACGGTTGTCCCGCTGGGGCGTGCTTTCCTCCGCCAGGGCGGGCATCAGGCACAGCGCCAGGCAGACGGCAAGGGCCAGGATCCTTTTCAACATATTCGATTGCCTCCTTACGTGTTCTGTCGGGGGTATGGTGTTTCCGGCGATGCAAAAAACGGCCTTGCTTATGGTCCTACTATAAAACAACCGGAGCAAAAGGTCAATCCTGTCCGGAAATAAGGCGCGAATTACAGCCGGAGCGCCCGGAACTGTCAATTAAAGAAAATTAACTGTTACTGAGCAATAAACAATGAAATCTGTATTATAATAATACATGGATGGATCGTTCGCATGAGCCATCTCCCGGAATATGGGGCAGAGGAGCGTGAAAATGGATACAAAAAGGGAAAAAATAACAGAAAATGAAACGCACTTAAGGAAAAGGACCGGGAAAACGGCCGCGGTTATCCTGGCATGCGTTTTTCTGGTTTTGTTTATTTCCGGCGCCCTCGCCGCGGACGGCGATCCGGTGGAGACCATTGCCAACCCGGCAAATACCACCATTGATGTTTTTGACTTCTGGGTCTACGACAACAGGGGGACAAGCGCAAAAACTTTTTTCACTACCGGCATCAACCTGGATCATACGCTTTATTTTTCATCGAACCGGACTGCGGAACTCTGGAACAAATATACCGGTGAGGGAAAAGGCTGCTTCCAGGGCATCGTACAGCGTCGGCTTGGCGAGGACGGGTATCCAATCCTGGCGGTGGGGGACCAGGAGGACCCGGAAAGCCTGGCCTTCCTTTTTGACGCAAGTGAATTCGATGACAACGGCAAGCCGGCCAAACGGAGCTATATGGGAGCCAACTACCTGCTTACGGTGGACGAAAACGGATATTATGCGTTTGATTCCGCTGTCCATAAAGCCATTCTGGATAAAAATACCCATTATTTTGACGTAACGGAACAGTCGGAAGGAGGGTTCTGGCCCCTGTCCCAAACAGAGAATGACAAGTATTTTTTCGGAGTGCACCTAAAATCGGAGTTTTCCATTCCCGCGGACAGGAAGGTGCTGAACCCGGCGGGGGAGTATCAGGACATGGTGTATGAATTCCGCGGTGACGATGACGTATGGATGTTTATCGACGGGGTGCTGGTAGGCGACGTGGGCGGGATCCATAATGCCCACGCCCTGACAGTCAACTTCGCTACCGGCAAGGTATGCATCTGGAACGCGAAGAAGCCGGGATACCGTGCATCTACGTATATCGAGACCACGATCTATGAAATGTTCAGGGAAGCCCTGGGCGAGGAAGCGGCCCAGAGGGATTTCCAGTGGAAGGAGGAGCCTGACGGCACCTATAAAACTTTGGCGGGGGGCACATACCACACCATGGACTTTTTCTACCTGGAACGCGGCGCCGGCAATTCCAACATGGAAGTCCATTACAACATGATCAGTACTTACGACTTTACCGGGCACAAGACGCTAAGGAACGCAGACCCGTCGGTCACCACGGTGCTGCAGCGGGATCAGTTCAAATACAGGCTGACCGGCTTTCCCATCGAGATCGATCAGGACGGCCTAAAGTGGCTGGAGGCCGTGATGCCTGTCACGCAGCCGGATATGAACGTGACCTGGATGCCGGATTACGGACTTTATCCACTGACCCTGGAGAACCAGAAACAGGCGCAAAGGGGAAACACTCCGAAGACCCTGCTGGTCGGCAACTCCGCCGACGGCAATATCAACTTCGGCAGCCTGGAACTGCGCAGCGGCGAGGACAGCCACGACACGGTGATGGAACTGTATATGGACAGGACTTTCCGGTATATCTATGAGGAACTGCCCCCGGACGGTGCAGACCTGAATGCGGACGGCAAAAGCTATACCTGGAAAGGAAAAACGGTTTACCCCAATGAGGACGGAAGCTACACCTTCGACGGGGTCGCTTATGACCTGACGAAATACTATTTTGAGGGTAAAGTCACCCCGGAGGGCTGGGTCAAGCACTTTTACAAGGACGATGAGTACACCGTGCCCCTGGATATCGGGTTCGTCAACTATGAAAACCGGTCGCTGGAGACGACCCTGACCGTCTCGAAACAGGTGGTCGGCAGCCAGGGCGACAGGAATCAGAAATTCAACTATACTCTGACCGTTCCGGAAAAGGCGGGGGAGACGCTGTATTACACTAAAAACGGCAGGCAGCCACGCTCCTCGGCGAAAGTCGGGAAAAACGGGACGTTTTCCTTTACTCTGAAGCACGGCGAATCCATCGAGTTCTACGGGATCCGGGAAACGTATACGGTGGCCGAGACCGGGTACGGCGATTACCGTGTCTGTTATCAGTTGGATGGCGGTGAAGAGGTACAGGAAAGCGTGTGCAGCCGTCCTTTTGACCTGACAGACCTTGCCGAAACGGTGGTATTCACCAATATCCTGTCAAGGGACGAGGTAGAGATAAGCGGAAACAAGATCCTTCTGGGCAGGGATATGACGGAGGATAAATTCACCTTCATCCTGACGCAGGCGGACGCAGAAGGAAAAGCGCTGCCGGAGGGGATCGTTCTGACCGCTTCGGTCGGCGCCGGAGCCGAACACGAGTCCGTTCCCTTCACCTTCAGCCCGATCGCCTATACCTATTCGGATTATGCCGGCGCCGAATACCGCGACGCGGACGGGAACGCGATCTTCTATTATATCGCCGGGGAAGTTATCCCGCCTGACGCGGCGGATCATTTCAAGGAAGGTATCCTGTACAGCCGGGAAAAGTTCCTGGTGCGGGTGACGCTGCGATATAACGAAGAGGACAAATCGCTGTCCGCAAGATGGACGGTGTACCCGTATGACGGAAACGGTATTCCCGAAAATCTGAAGCCTGCGGGCACACCTGCCGGAGGCGGATGAAGTACGGGACCGGGAAGTACGGACAAAGGCCCGGGCGCATGAGGCGCCCGGGTTTTTCGGCGCGCCGGGCATAGGACCGGTCCAGGCATGTGAAAGCTCCGCCGCGGAAGGCTTCCGTCAGGATAAAAAACGTGAGAAAAACGTGAGAAAAAAGACGAAATCGGCTTTCCATACCTTTCGGAACGTTTGCTTTTTATGTATAATATACAAAGGAATACGATTGAAGGAGTGACAATATGATCAAACAGCGCACGCCCCTGGTGACCCATATCTTTACGGCTGATCCTTCGGCCCACGTGTTCAACGGGAAGATATATATCTATCCCTCCCACGATATTCCCCATGAAGGCGAAGACAACGACGACGGCGACGAATACCGCATGGAGGACTACCACGTCCTGTCCATGGACGCGACCGACGCGCCGTGCGTGGACCACGGCTGCGCCCTGCATATGAAGGACGTGCCCTGGGTGCTCAAACAGATGTGGGCGCCGGACGCCGCCTGCAAGGACGGAAAATATTACCTGTATTTCCCGGCCCGGGACAGGGAAGGGATCTTCAGGATCGGCGTTGCGGTATCCGACGATCCTGCCGGGCCCTTCGTTCCCGAAAAGGAGCCGATCCCGGGAAGCTGGAGCATCGATCCCGCCGTATTCTGCGACGACGACGGAAGAGCGTATATGGTTTACGGCGGACTGTGGGGCGGCCAGCTCGAAATGTGGCAGTCCGGCTCATTCGACCCGGACGCCCGCCGTCCCGAAGGGAACGACCCGGCCATTGGGCCGATGTTCGCGGAACTGGACAGCGATATGAAGCATTTCAGGACCGCGCCGAAGCACCTTGTGATCCTGGACGAAAACGGCATTCCCCTGCGGGCGGGGGATGAGGACCGCCGCTATTTTGAAGGCCCGTGGATGCATAAATTCAACGGCAAGTATTACCTGTCCTACTCCACCGGCACCACCCATTACCTGGTGTACGCCGAGGGAAGCCGTCCGGACGGTCCTTTCACCTACAGGGGGAGGATCATGGAACCCGTCATCGGCTGGACCACCCACCATTCCATCGTGGAGTTCGGGGGCAAATGGTACCTGCTCTATCATGACTGCGAGCTTTCCGGCGGCGTCAATCACCGCCGCACGGTCAAGTATACCGAACTTACGATCCATGAGGATGGGACCATCGACACTATCCGGCCTTACGAGAGGTGATGAGGGATGCGTTTGAAAATTTTTGCGGCGCTCCTGGCGGCGCTCCTGATGCTGCCGTGCGCCGGAGGAGGAGAGGAAACGGATATGAAGGGGATCTCCTTTGCCCTGCAGGCATCGCTTAAGAAAAAGGGGGAAAACAACCCCCTTTATACCCAGCGCTTCGGCGCGGATCCCGGCGTGATGGAATATGACGGCAGGCTGTATGTATACATGACCGACGACATCCTGGAATACGACGCCGCCGGGAAGGTAAAGGAAAACTCCTACGGGAAGATCCGCTCCATCAGCTGCATTTCTTCCGACGACCTGGTCAACTGGACCGATCACGGCCTGATCCCCGTGGCGGGCCGCGGCGGCATCGCCAAATGGGCCTCGAACTCCTGGGCGCCCTGCGCCGCCCATAAGACCGTGGACGGGAAGGAAAAATTCTTCCTGTATTTCTGCAACGGCGGGAACGGCATCGGCGTCCTGTGCGCGGACAGCCCCACCGGCCCCTGGAGGGACGAAAGGGGCGGCCTCCTGGTCCACCGCGCCGTCAAAAACTGCTCCGATGTGACCTGGCTTTTTGATCCGGCCGTGATGGTGGACGAAGACGGGACCGGCTACCTGGCTTTCGGGGGAGGCATTCCCACGGGGAAGGAGAAAGACCCCGGCACCGGGCGCATCGTGCGCCTGGGAGCGGATATGATCAGCCTGGACGGGGACCCGGTGAGGCTGAAGGCGCCATGGCTGTTTGAGGATTCCGGCATCAACCGCATCGGGGACAGGTATATCTATTCCTACTGCTCCAACTGGCAGACCCGCGGAAATTCCCTGAACATGACGGACGGCGCCATCCAGTACATGGTTTCGGACGATCCCCTGGGTCCGTATACCTACGCGGGTGAACTGTTCCCCAACCAGGGCCGTTTTTTCGGGCTGTACGGCAACAACCATCATTCCATCGTCTGCTTTAACGGAGAATGGTATCTGTTCTATCACAGCCGGCCGGTGGAAAAGGCCCTGGGCCTCAGCGGCAATTACCGCAGCCCCCAGGCGGACAGGATCACGCTGAACAAGGACGGCCTCCCGCAGAAGGTGCGGGGCACCATGAAGGGCCCGGAACAGCTGCATCCCCTTGACCCGGCCCGGGAGGTGCCCGCCGCGACCATGTGCCGCCAGGCGGGGATCACCGTGGAGGGAAGCGGCGACGGCACGTGGATCCGCGGAGGCGAGGGCAGCTGGATCATGGTGTCCAAAGCGGATTTCGGCGAAGGAAAGACCGAAATGACCGTAAAGGCCATGCCGGGCTGCTCCTGTACGATGTACGCGGTCCTGGACGATCCCAAAGGAGAGATCGCCTGCAGGGTGCGGCTGGATACCGCGGAGGATACCGCAGTGTTCAGCGCGCCCTTTTCCGCCGAGGGGATCCATGACCTGTACCTGATCTTCGACGGGGACGCGGCCCTTAAGTCCTGGAGCGTCAGGTGACCCGGGTGGACTGCCGGCGGGAAATGACCCGGGAGGGATCATCGGGTATTCTGTTTTCACCAGCACAATATGGATCCCCGCCTGATCGGGGAACATTCAAAAAGGAGCGATCAATATGAACACCAGACGACTGACCAGGAAGGAAATGCGGATATTTGCCGTCGGACAGCTGGGATGGTCCATCCTCAGCGGCATTATCACTGCCTGGCTTGTGACTTTTTACCTGCCTACGGAGGCCGATGCAAGCGCCGCGGTCAATCCGGCGCCGTTCTACCTGCCCACCGGCCTGGTCATTTTCGGCGTGCTGACGGTGCTGGGTCTCATCACCTTCATCTGCCGGATCTTCGATGCTGTGACCGATCCGTGGATCGCTTCCCTGTCGGACCGCAGCCGGAACCCGAAGGGCCGGCGCTTCCCCTTCATGAAGCGTGCCGCCGTTCCCTTCGCCATCGCCACCGTCCTGGTCTTTATGGCGCCCCAACAGGTGGCCAAAGGGCAGACAAGCCCGCTGAACATCGCCTGGGTGCTGGTCACCCTGGTCCTGTTCTATCTTTTCATGACCATGTACTGTACGCCGTACAACGCCCTGATCTCTGAGTTCGGCAAAACGCAGGAAGACCGGATGTACATTTCCACCGCCATCTCGCTGACGTTCTTCTTCGGCACCCTGATCGCCTACCTGCCCTTTGTGCTGGCCGGCATGCTGCGGGGCGCGGTGGGGTACGCCTGGAGCTACAGGATCTGCTTTATCGCACTGGCGGCCCTTGCCCTGTTCTGCATGCTGGTGCCGGTGTTCAGGCTGAAGGAAACGGACTTTGTGGCTGCCGTGCCCAGCGAGAGCAACGCCTTCAGGAGCCTGATCAAGACCTTTAAAAACAGGGATTTCCGCATCTTCTCCGTTTCCGATATCGCCTACTGGATCGGCCTGACCCTGTTCCAGACGGGCCTGCCCTTCTTTGTGAAGGTGTCCATGGGTCTGGACGAGTCCATGACCATGGTCTTCATGGGCGGCATGACCGTGCTTTCGGCCTGCTTCTATCCCTTCGTTTCCAAAATGGTGATGAAGTTTGGCAAAAAGAAACTGGTGATCGCGGGCTTCCTGGGCCTGGCCCTGGCCTATGTGATCACCGCTCTGATCGGCGTGGGCCCGCTGAACGGCATGCTTCCCGGTGTCCTGGTGGTAATTATCTCCGCCTTCCCCATGGCGCTGCTGGGCATCATTCCCCAGTCCATCGTGGCTGACGTGGCGGAGGAAGACGGCATCATCTCGGGCGAAAAGCGCGAGGGTATGTTCTTTGCCGCCCGGACCTTTGCCATGAAGCTGGGCCAGTCCATCGCCATGCTGGTGTTCACCTCCCTGGCGGTGCTGGGCACCACGCAGGACAGGACCAGCAACGACCTGACCGCCTCCCCCCAGGGCCTGCGCATCGTGGCCATCGTGGCCGTATGCTTCTGCGTCCTGGGCGCCCTGATCCTGATGGCATACGACGAAAAGAAGGTCATGCGGTCTATCGGCGCGGGAAAAGGAAAGGATTGAAAGAAGGGGATCCCCGCCCGATCCTCTCCGATGCTTCACAGCGCTTCGCGGTATCTTCATATTTGACAGCGGAAGGGGCCCGACGCACACTTCTCAGGTGCGCCGGGCCCCTTCCGCTGATGCGTAATATGCCTTGTGCGAATGGGTCAGGCCTGTTCCGCCAGGTCCAGGATCAGTTTTTCGGATTTTTCCCATCCCAGGCAGGGATCGGTGATGGACTTTCCGTAAACGCCTTCCCCGATCTTTTGGGAGCCGTCCTCAAGATAGCTTTCGATCATCAGGCCCTTGACCAGTTGCCGGATCTCGCGGTCCACCCGGCGGGAATGCATCACATCGCTGGAGATGCGGATCTGCTCCATATATCTTTTGCCGCTGTTGCTGTGGTTGGTGTCCACCACCACCGCAGGGTTCCGGAGGGTGGGGTCGGCCCGGTACAGGTCCAGCACGTCCCGCAGGTCCTCGTAATGGTAATTGGGGTGGTTACGGCCGAAACGGTCCACATATCCCCTCAGGATGCAGTGGGTCAGGGGGTTGCCGCGGGTCTTGACCTCCCAGCCGCGGTAAATGAATTTCTGCGGGCTCTGGGAGGCGGAAACGGCGTTCATCATCACGCTCAGATCGCCGCCTGTGGGGTTTTTCATTCCCGCAGGCACCCCGATGCCGCTGGCGACGATGCGGTGTTCCTGGTTTTCCACGCTTCGGGCGCCCACGGCCACGTAACTGAGCAGGTCGCTGAGGTAGCGGTGGTTGCTTGGGTACAGCATCTCCTCGGCGCAGGTGAAGCCCGTTTCCGCCACGATGCGGGTGTGCATTTCCCGGATGGCGATGATACCCTGCAGCATGTCCTCTTCCTTCTCCGGGTCCGGCTGGTGCAGCATGCCCTTGTAGCCCACGCCGCGGGTGCGGGGCTTGTTGGTGTAGACCCGGGGAATGATGAACAGCCGCTCGCTGACCTTTTCCCGGACCCCGGCCAGCCTTTCCATGTATTCAAGCACCGCGTCTTCCCTGTCGGCGCTGCATGGGCCGATGATCACAAGGAGGCGGTCGTCCCTGCCCTCAAGGATGTCCTGGATCTCCCTGTCGCGTTTTTCCTTGATCCTGCGGATCGTTTCGCTGACGGGAAACTGGCGCTTCAATTCCTGGGGGATGGGCAGTTTGCGGACGAATTCCATCTGCATTTCCATTTCGGTCTGAGCCTCTTTCATCTTTGGTCTGGGGAGCGGCTGCCGCTGCAGGCTGAAAACCGCGTCCCGGATATTATACAGGGCAGGAAGAGGGGAATCAATGAATTAAGCGCGGCGGTACACTAAAAAAACAGCAGACAAATGAATGAGGAAGCCGGGCGCACCGGCTTCCCATAAAAGGCACGGAGGGGGATAACTGCCGTATTTTTCCGGAGCCGGAAAAACCGGGCGGACGATACGGACGGCCGGGGAGGGGATGCGGGGAGTTCTTCAGCCGGGCATTTTCAGGCGGACAGTCCTGACCTCGAAAGCCCGGAAATGCAGGAGGATGCCGTTTTCATCCTCCTCGAGGGCCTGTTCACTGTGTTCCTCCATGTCGCAGGCCATGGCGCGCTCGTGGGGGATATTTACCTTAAGGCGGCAGAAAGTGTCGGCCTTTTTGCATTCGTACAGTCTCAGGACCAGGTCCCCGCTGCCGTCCTCGGCGCATTTGACCGCGTCCACCAGGATGTTTTCCCGGTCCGCAATAAAGGCGCTGAAAGGCGCGCAGGTGCCATTGACCGGGATGGGCGGGGTATTCAGGTCCGCCGCTTCCCGGACGACGGGGCTGTCAAGGAAGCTGCCCTCCCAGCAGGTAACGGCGTAGGTGAAGTCGTGTTCTCCCCGGTCCGCATCCGGGTCCGGGCAGGTGGAGGCGCGCAGAAGCGTCAGGCTGAGGGTGTCCGCGCGCATGCTGACGCCGTATTTGCAGTCGTTCAGTACGGCTGCGCCGTGGCCCTGGTCACACAGGGCGCTCCACCGATGGTTGCATACCTCGAAGCGGTCGCTGTCCCAGGGACGGGAATCGTGGGCCGGGCGGGAAACATAGCCGTACTGGATCTCGTTCAGCCCTTCCGGAGCGTGGACGGCGGCGGGGAAATCCGCTTTCAGGAGCCGGTGGGTCTCGTGCCAGTCCGCATGGGTGCGGAATTCCAGGCGGCGGCTGCCGGCGGCGAGGACCAGGGTCTGCCTGATGCGCGAGGCGCCGACGGTGCGAAGGACTTCCACCGACGCGCAGAGCCCGCCGGAGGAAAGGATGGTGAATTCCGCCGTTTCCGGCAGGGGGACGGGCTGGAGAACGTAGTTGGAATCGATGTCCCAGGCGTCGAATTTGCGGGGGACGTCCTTATAGAGCCTGAGGCGGTTCATGGGAGCCCGGGCGAATTCCCGGCCGGAGGAGACGAGCACCAGGGATACGACCTCGCCCAGGGGCGAGACCAGGGCCCGCAGGATGCCGTTTTCCATCAGGACGCCGTCCTCCGTCCGTACGGCGCGGGCGGGTACAAAGGAACAATCCCCGACAGAGGGGACCAGGGATACGCTGCCGCAGGGGGGCAGTTTTACAAGGGCATGGACCCGGCCGCAGGAACGCTCCACCGGAACACGCTGTCCCCGGGTATCCGCGGCGCCGTCCGCGAAGCGATCGTCCAGCGGGACGAGGCAGGTGCGTTCAAAGGACAGGGAATTGAATACGGTGACCCCGTCCCCGCCCGTCATGGTGCCGAGGGCTTCGGCGCATAGGGCGCCCGCTTCCTCCAGGATGCGCCGGTGGTCGCTGCGGGCTTCCTCGTACACTTTCCCTATGGACGACCCCGGCAGGATATCGTGGAACTGATTTAAAAGCAGCCTTTTCCACGCCGCCTCCAGGCGTGCGTATGGATATGCCGCACCGCGGGCGGCGCTGAGAGCGCACCACATTTCGGCTTCCCGCAGCCCTGTCTCGCACCGGCGGTTGCCTTTCTTGATCTCCGCCTGCGACGTATAGGTGCCCCGGTGGGCGGTGAAGTAAAGCTCTCCCGCCCAGGTGTTCTTCGGCCCGCCCAGGCGGTCCATGTCCTCAAAAAAGGCGACGGGGGAGGCCGTCTCGACCCGGGGCATCCCCTCCAGGTCCTTTTCACGCTTCAGGTATTCGATGTGGTCCCTGGAGGGTCCGCCGCCGCCGTCCCCATAGCCGAAGGGCAGCAGGAAGGCTTCCAGGTCCCTTTTCTGGGTCCGGCCGGTCCAGGTCTCCATGATCTCCTTTGGGTCGGTCCGGTAGGTGTAGCTGGTGGGCAGGAAGGCGGTGACGCGGGACCCGTCGTTTCCCTCCCAGTTAAAGTAATGCCATGGGAACTTTTCTCCTTCGTTGTAGGACCAGAAGATCTTCTGGGTCACCAGGTATTTGACCCCGAAGCCCTTGAGTATCTGCGGAAGGGCGGCGGAATAGCCGAAGCTGTCCGGCAGCCAGAGGATCACCGAATCCACGCCGAATT
Organism: Clostridia bacterium; assembly: GCA_017524725.1. Taxonomy (GTDB): domain Bacteria; phylum Bacillota; class Clostridia; order Christensenellales; family Aristaeellaceae; genus RUG756. Next base: position 65,544 of record JAFXUZ010000075.1, read on the forward strand.
CTTCCCGGAAAAAGCGCCTGCCGTACAGGAGCTGTCGGACCAGCGCCTCGCCCGAGGGCATGTTGGTGTCCGGCTCCACCCAGGCCGCCCCTTCGGGGATCCACTGCCCGCTTTTAGCAGCCCTGAGGATGCGCTCGTACAGCTCCGGGTATTTTTCCCGGCACATCTCATAGGCCGCGGGCTGGCTCTGCAGATACCGGTAAAAGGGATATTCCTCCATCAGGCGGAGCTGGGCGGCGAAGGTGCGGGCGGTCTTGCGGCGCGTTTCGGCCATGGGCCACAGCCAGGCCAGGTCCAGGTGAGCGTTGCCGACGGCGTAAAAGCGGGGCGCGGTGGTGCCGTTCACCGCCGCGAGGGCTTCCTTAAGGCATGCACGGGCCCTGCGGCAGGATAATTCCCGGCCGGCGGGGGGCTGCTCGAAATCCATTTCCAGGGTGGCCTTTTCCAGGGCGTCGGCAAGGTGTGCGGCCCTGAGGCTTTCGGAATCTGCCCGGTCCATCAGGAGCGTCAGTGTCCGCATGTCAAGGTACAGCTGGTAGGCGTCCTCGTTCCAGATCCCCACCGTCATACTGCCCAGGACCGCCCTGGGCCGGCCTGCCAGGGGGTCGGCATAATCCCCGGGGATTACCGGTCCCGTGCAGCAGCCGCCCATGGTGCTGCTTTCGGGATAGAAATGGCCGGCATAGGCCTCCATCATCAGGTCGAACCGGTCGCCGGGGGCGGCGGAAGAAGGCAGGAAATTGTCGCACACAAAATGATGTTTGACATCCACCCAGCCGGCCCGATATGTACCGAAGGCCCGGCCGTTTAAAAATACCGTGGTCTCGCCGCCGGTGCACAGGTCCATCGCGATCCGGCGGCCCCGGGCTTCCTCCGGCAGGACGAAGGAGGAACGGAGCCAAAGGTATTCGTATTCCATGCCCCATTTTTCCCCGACGGCCATGGGCCTGAAGGGCCCGGCCGCGGCGTCGGGGAGGTCCAGTTCGTCCCCTGTTACAAAGCCTTCGGCCTTCAGGGTGAGGATGGGGCGGTAAAGGTCCTTTTTCAGTGTCTCGAGCCAGTGGTCCAGGCGGCCGCGCCATTCGGAATGCATGTATTTCATTCGGTCCAACCTCCCTTTCTGTTTCGGCTGGCTTCAGTATATCACGGGAACATCCCGGTACGGAAGTGTGATTTGGACGGCTTGACAAAGAAGGGATCGGAAGCGTACCATGTTGATGTTCCGCTTTGGGCCGTCCGGCCCGCGATGACACGGAACGGGAAAGGATACGATATGATCAGGCTTGAGGAAGTGTTCCGGGCCCAGACGGTGCTCAGGCCCATTATCCGAAAAACGGCGGTGGTTCGCGCTTACGGGATCGCGCCGCACTGCGAATTGTACCTGAAGCCCGAAAACCTGCAGATCACCGGTTCCTTCAAGGTGCGCGGCGCGGGGTATAAAATGGCGATGCTGACCGAAGAAGAAAAAAAGCGCGGCGTGGTGGCGTGCTCGGCCGGGAACCATGCCCAGGGCGTGGCGCTGGCGGCCAGCAAATCCGGCATCCGCAGCGTCATATGCCTGCCGGACAGCGCGCCCATCAGCAAGGTGGAAGCCACCCGCGGCTTCGGGGCCGAGGTGGTGCTGGTGCCGGGGGTGTACGACGACGCCTACAATAAGGCACTGGAATTGAAGGACAGCGAGGGTTTCACATTCGTCCACCCCTTCGACGACGAAAGCGTGATCGCCGGGCAGGGGACCATCGGCCTTGAGATCCTGAACGAGATGGACGATATCGACGCCATCCTGGTGCCCGTGGGCGGAGGCGGCCTGATCAGCGGCGTAGCTTTTACCGTCAAGCAGATCCGGCCCCAGGTGAAGGTGTACGGCGTGCAGGCCGTCGGCGCGCCGAGCATGTACAACAGCGTCCGGGACGGGAAGATCGAAATGCTGAACGCCGTCTCCACCATTGCCGACGGCATCGCGGTAAAGCAGCCCGGGGTCCACACCTTTGACGCGGTGTCACGGTATGTGGACGACATCGTCCTGGTCAACGAGGACGAGATCAGCGGCGCCATACTGAGCCTGATCGAAAAGCAGAAGATGATCGCCGAAGGCGCCGGTGCCGTCAGCGTGGCGGCGGCCATGTTCGATAAGCTGCCCCTGGAGGGGAAAAAGGTGGTCTCGCTGATCTCGGGCGGGAATATCGACGTCACCATATTGAACCGGGTGATCGAGCGCGGCCTGATGAAGACAGGGCGCTGCTGTACGCTGAAACTCGAACTGATCGACAAGCCCGGACAATTGAAGGACGTCAGCCGTATCATCGCCGACTGCGGCGGCAACGTGACCGAGGTGCATCACGAACACGCTTTCTCCACCGAATCCGTCAACGGCTGCTACCTGCGCATCAAGATGGAGACCGTCAATTATGAGCAGGTCACCGCCATCAGGGAGGCCCTGAAGGCGGAGGGCTTCAAGATCGTATAACAAACAGGATAGAGGAGGATAAAACCATGCGCATCATCCACACCGATAAGGCCCCCGCGGCGGTGGGCCCCTATTCCCAGGCTGTCGTCACCGGCGGGCTGGTCTTCACCAGCGGACAGATCGCCATCGACCCGGCGGACAATACCGTAAAGGCGGTCACCATCCAGGAGCAGACCGAACGCGTGTGCCTTAACCTGAAGGCGGTGCTCGAGGCGGCCGGCAGCGGGCCGGACCGGGTGGTCAAAACCGTGTGCTTCCTTGCGGACATGGGCGATTTTGCGGCATTCAACGCCGTCTACGCCAAATACTTCCCCTCGCTCCCGGCCCGCAGCTGTGTGGCCGTGAAGGACCTTCCCAAGGGTGTCCTGGTGGAGGTGGAGTGCGTCGCGGAGGTGTGACGGGCAGCACGCTTTTCATCGAAATAAGGACGCGGCTTTTACCTTTTTTTGAGGTGAAAGCCGCGTTCTTTTTTTATTCGTTCTCTTTCTGCCTTTCCCGCGCCAAGAGGCCGTTGATGAACTGCCGGGCCGTGCGTCCGCTGGGACCGCCGTGGCGGATCTCCCAGGCGCTGGCGAGGCGGCGGAGCTCGTCTTCTTCCATGCCCTGTCCGCCTTCCCTCCGGTAGAGGGCGGAGACGATCTCCTGGTAACCCTTTGGGTTGGGGACGGAAAAGCTGACCGCGCAGCCGAAGCGCGCCGCCAGGGAAAGCTTTTCCTCCAGGGTATCGCTGCGGTGGACGTCGCCGGAATGCTCCATATCCGACCGGTCCTTCCAATCCTCCCGGACCAGGTGGCGGCGGTTGGACGTGGCTACCAGCATCACGTTGGGCGGGTCATCCCTGACGCCGCCCTCGATGACGGCCTTGAGGTGCTTGTAGCCGGTCTCGTTTTCCTCAAAGGACAGATCGTCGATGCAGATCATGTAGCGGTTTACGCGTTTGCGGCAGTGCTCAATGGCCGCTTCCAGGTGCTCCAATTGCTGTTTGCGCACCTCGACCAAACGCAGCCCCCGGGGAGCGTACATATTCAGCAGCGCCTTGACGCTGGTGGATTTACCGGTGCCGGCGTCGCCGTAGAGCAGCATATGGTTGAAGGGCAGGCCGTTCATGAAGGCCTCCATGTTGTCGGTCATCTGCTTCTTCTGGTGCTCGTAGCCGATCAAATCGTCCAGGGTGACGGAAGAGGTGCGGTCCACCGGCTCCAGCCGGAAGACGGGTCCCGGGACGACGCGGAAGGCCTTGTGCAGGCAGCTGAGGCCGCACCCGTTCTGGCGGATGAAGTCCGCCAGAAGCTCCAGAAAGGTGTCCGGGTCGCCGGCGGCAGCCAGTCTCTCCCTGAGGATGAGAAGCCTGTCGCCGGCGTCATTGCCTCCCATGCGGCCGCCGTTGTCCCATTCGTCCATCATGGAGGTGAAGAACGGCGCGCCGGCTTTTTTATCCAGAACGCTGAAGTCGTAATGGAAGAGATCGAACCATACCTTCGCCTCCCGGCGCGCCACTTCCCTGAGGGAGCTGGGCCCCAGTCCCGAAGCGCAGGCACGGGTGAACGGATTGTCGTCAGTGGCCAGGTGGAAGGCCAGGTACGCCTGCCAGAGGTTGCCCGAGATGCGGTAGGTCTCTTCCAGGGAAAGGATCCGTTTGGCCGTCAGGCGGTAAGCAAGGATCCAGTCATAATCCGGGCGGGACAGGGGATCGTACGGGACGGCGATGTCCTCCTCGGCGTTCCGCAGGGCGGACGGGGGAGGGGACACGCGCTCCGACAGGCGGGCGAGGGTGTTCAGTACGGAGTCCGGATCACCGGACGCATATAACAGGAGCCGGGATACCAGTGTGTGCATAAGATCCTCCGGGATTCATCGGGCAGGGGCCCGGTTTATTCCAGAACGGCGCCGCGGTCGGCGGAGGACACCAGCTTGGCGTAGCGGGCAAGGTAGCCTGTTTTGATCTTAGGTTCGGGGCAGACCCACGCTTTCCTGCGCTCGGCCAGTTCCCCGTCGGGGACTTCCAGGCGGATCGAGCATTTGGGAATGTCGATGGAGATGATGTCGCCCTCACGGACCAGGGCAATGTTGCCGCCGGCAGCCGCTTCGGGACTGACATGGCCGATGGAAGCGCCGCGGGTAGCGCCGGAGAAACGGCCGTCGGTGATCAGCGCCACGCTTTCGCCAAGGCCCATGCCGCAGATGGCGGAGGTGGGGTTGAGCATTTCACGCATGCCGGGGCCGCCCCTGGGGCCTTCATAACGGATGACTACCACATCGCCGGCTTTGATCTCTTTGCCGTAAATGGCGCGGATGGCGTCCTCCTCGCTGTCGAACACCCGGGCGGGACCGGTGTGGACCATCATCTCGGGGGCGACGGCGCTCTGCTTCACCACGCACCCGTCGGGGGCCAGGTTGCCCTTGAGCACGGCGATGCCGCCGGTTTTGGAATAGGGGTTTGAGATGGGACGGATGATGCTTTCGTCCAGGTTGCGGGCGTCCGCGATATTTTCGCCCATGGTCTTCCCGGTGCAGGTCATGACGGAGGTGTCCAGGAGCCCGGCGTCAGCCAGTTCCTTCATCACCGCGTAAACGCCGCCGGCCCGGTCCAGGTCTTCCATGAAGGTGTCCCCGGCGGGAGCCAGGTGGCAAAGGTTGGGGGTACGGGCGGAGATCTCGTTGGACATGTCCAGGCTGATTTCCACGCCTGCCTCGTGGGCGATGGCGGGGAGGTGCAGCATGGTGTTGGTGGAGCAGCCCAGGGCCATGTCGACGGTCTCGGCGTTGTGGAACGCGGCGGGCGTCATGATATCCCTGGGACGGATGTTTTTGCGGACCAATTCCATCACCTGCATGCCGGCGCGCCTCGCCAGCCTCAGGCGGGCGGAATAGGGCGCGGGAACGGTGCCGTTGCCCGAAAGTCCCATGCCGATGGCCTCGGTCAGGCAGTTCATGGAATTGGCGGTGTACATGCCGGAGCAGGAGCCGCAGGAGGGGCAGGCGTTCTCCTCGTAATCCAGGACGCCCTTTTCGTCCAGCGTGCCGGCGTGATAGGCGCCCACCGCCTCGAACATATGGCTGAGGCAGGTGCGGCGGCCGTCCTTCAAATGTCCGGCCAGCATGGGACCGCCGGATACGAAGATGGCGGGCACGTTGATGCGGGCCGCGGCCATCAGAAGGCCGGGCACGTTTTTATCGCAGTTGGGGATCATGACCAGGCCGTCCAGCTGGTGGGCGATGGCCATGGCCTCGGTGGAATCCGCGATCAGGTCGCGGGTGACCAGGGAATACTTCATCCCCACATGCCCCATGGCGATGCCGTCGCAGACCGCGATGGCCGGGAACATTACCGGCGTGCCGCCGGCGGCATACACGCCCGCCTTGACCGCTTCGGCGATCTTGTCCAGATTCATGTGGCCGGGCACGATCTCGTTATAGGAGCATACCACGCCGATGAGCGGGCGCTTCATATCCTCCTCGGTCATGCCCAGGGCAAACAGCAGACTGCGGTTGGGGGCGCGTTCCACGCCCTGCTTGATCTGATCGGAAAGCATGGTGTCTTATCCCTCCTGAAGTTTTTTCTTGCCTTCACCGGCGCTCAGCCATCATGGGAGTATGCCTTTTCTCAAACTCGGCTTACTTGTCGGTGAATGGGACGGGGCGAATGCCCCGGAAAGACGGAAAGGGGGAAAGGCTTTCGGCCCTTCCCCCAAAGATAAGGATCAGTTGCTGGCGCTGTCCAGGCCCTTGTCGCCGTCGCCGGAATCTTTCCAGAGCATGTTGTCACGCAGCTCCTTGCCGATGATCTCCATCGGATGCTTCGCCAGCTGGGCGCGCTTGGAATTGAAGAAGGTGCGGCCGTTCTTGTTTTCCGCGATCCACTTGCCGGCGAAGGTGCCGTCCTGGATGTCCTGGAGCACGGCGCGCATGTTGGCCTTCACCTGCTCGTGGGGCAGGACACGGGGGCCGGAAACATATTCGCCGAATTCGGCGGTGTCGGAAATGGAATAGTTCATGGCCGCGATGCCGCCCTTGTTGATCAGGTCGACGATCAGCTTCATTTCGTGGATGCACTCGAAATAGGCGTTCTCGGGAGCATAGCCGGCCTCGCAGAGCACCTCGAAACCGCACTGCATCAGGTCCACGACGCCGCCGCACAATACGGTCTGCTCGCCGAAGAGGTCGGTCTCGGTCTCGTCGTGCATGGTGGTCTCCATGATGCCGGCGCGGGCGCCGCCGATGCCGGCGATGTAGGCCAGGGCGATATCAAGGCATTTGCCGGAAGCGTCCTGCTCCACGGCCACCAGGCAGGGTACGCCCTTGCCGGCCACATAGGTGCCGCGCACGGTGTGGCCGGGGCCCTTGGGGGCTGCCATGAACACGTCCACGTCGGCGGGGGGAACGATCTGCTGGTAGCGGATATTGAAGCCGTGGGCGAAGGCGATGGCCTTGCCGGCGGAGAGGTTCGGGGCGACGCTCTCGCGGTAGATGTCGGCGGCACGCTCGTCGTTGACCAGCATCATGATGATGTCGGCGGCCTTGGCAGCCTCAGCCACGGTCATGACGGTGAAGCCGTCGTCGGTGGCTTTCTTCCAGCTTTTACCCGGACGCAGGCCGACGATGACATCGCAGCCGCTGTCGCGCAGGTTCTGGGCGTGGGCGTGGCCCTGGGAGCCGTAGCCGATAATGGCGATCTTTTTGCCGTCGAGCCTGGAAAGGTCACAGTCCTTCTCGTAATACATTTTTGCCATAATCAAATTCTCCTTTTTCTTTGGTCTGCTCGTCGATGGTGTATTGTCCGCGTTCCAGCGCCACCATGCCGGTGCGCACCAGTTCGAGGATACCAAACTCCCGGAGGAGGTTTTGGATGGCTTCGGTCTTCCTCTCGTCGCCGATGAGGGCCAGGGTGATGGAAGACTTGGAAACGTCGATAATGGACGCCCTGAAGATGTTGCCGATCTGGATGATCTCGTTGCGGGTCTCGGCGGTGGAGCACAGGACCTTCATCAAAAGCAGCTCCCTGCGGATGGCGTGGGAATCGTCCAGGATCTTGACGGAATGGACGCAGATCAGCTTGCGCAATTGGTTGGTGAGCAGCGTCACCTGGTCCTCGTAGGCGTTGACCTCGATGGTGATGCGGCTCACCTGGATGTCGTCGGTGGCGCCCACGGCCAGGGATTCGATGTTGTAGCCCTTGCCGGAAAACAGCCGTGCCACCCGGGAAAGCACGCCGGCCTCGTTGTCCACCAGGACGGCCAGGGTCCATCTTTTGTTTTCGTTCATATTCCCTGTCCCTCCTTTAATTAAGCATGAACTCGGTGATGTGGCTGCCGCCGCCCACCATGGGGCGCACCATTTCGTCGATGTCGATGGCACAGTCGACGATGTAGCCGGTATCGCAGGCGAGGGCTTCGTTCAGGGCCGTTTCCAGTTCCTCCTGGGTGGTGACCCTCCTGCCGTGCAGGCCGTAGGCGTCCGCCAGCTTCACAAAGTCCGGGGCCCGGTCAAGGGTGGTCTCGGTGAAGCGCTTCTGGTAGATCAGGTTCTGCCACTGCCTTACCATGCCCAGGGTGCCGTTGTTGAACAGGATATGGATGACCTTCAGGTTGTAGTACTGCTCGGTGGCCAGCTCATTGCAGTTCATGCGGAAGCCGCCGTCGCCGGTCACGTGGATGACGCACTTCTGGGGGAACGCGGCCTTGGCCCCCAGGGCGGCGCCCAGGCCGAAGCCCATGGTGCCGAAACCGCCGGAGGTGAGCAGCTGGCCGGGATAGTCAAAGTGGAAATGCTGTATGGCCCACATCTGGTGCTGGCCCACGTCCGTGGAGATGATGGAATCCTGCGGGCAGAGACGGGCGACCGTTCCCAGCACCTGGCTGGGGGTCAGGCGGTTTTCCACGTGGTCGTATTCGGTCTCGGTCTTGAAGGAGAACACGTATTTTTTGAATTCGCTGTGGTCCAGCTGTTCCGGGATCAGGTCCAGCAGCATGCTGAGCACGTGCTTCGCGTCCCCGATGATGTGGTGGTCGGTCCGCACGTTTTTGTTGATCTCGCTGCGGTCGATGTCGATCTGGACGATCCTGGCGTTGCGGGCGAAGGAATCCGGCTTCAGGGCCACCCGGTCGGAAAAGCGGCAGCCCACGGCGATCAGCAAGTCGCATTCGTCCACGGCCCGGTTGCTGGCCTGGGAGCCGTGCATGCCGATCATGCCGGTGGTCAGTTTGCTGCGGCCGGAAAAGCCGCCGGCGCCCATCACGGTGATGGCTACAGGTGCGTCGATGCGGCTGGCCAGGGCTGCCATTTCCTCATGGGCGCGGGAACGCACCACGCCGCCGCCGCAGATCATCATGGGCTTTTTGCTTTCGCGGATCATCTGCGCCAGGCGGCTGACGTCCTTCATGTCCGGTTCGGGCGCCTTAAAATCGTGGGAGGCGCGGCGCATCAGGTCGCCGAGCTTGCCCTGGGAGGAATGCTCCCTGCGGGGCAGTTTTTCGTATTCCGCCTTCTGGGCGGTCACGTCCTTGGGGATATCGATCAATACCGGTCCGGGACGGCCCGAGCGGGCGATGGCAAAGGCCTCGCGCACTACGTCGGCAAGCTCGTCCACGCTGCGGACCAGGAAATTGCATTTGGTGATGGGCATCGTGACGCCGGTGATGTCCACCTCCTGGAAGGAATCCTTGCCGATCAGGCCCCTGGACACGTTGCAGGTGATGGCCACGATGGGCGAGGAATCCAGGTAGGCCGTGGCGATGCCGGTGACCAGGTTGGTAGCGCCGGGGCCCGAGGTGGCGAAGCATACGCCTACCTTGCCGGTGGCGCGGGCGTAACCGTCGGCGGCATGGCAGGCGCCCTGCTCGTGGGCGGTCAGGATATGGCGCAGCCTGCCGTCCGCTTCATAATAGGAAAGCTCGTCGTATACGTTCAGGATGGTGCCGCCGGGATAGCCGAAGATGGTGTCCACCTTCTGCTCCATCAGGCACTCCAGGAGTATTTTGGCGCCGGTCATTAACATGGAAAGAACCTCCGTTGATCATTGGGAACGCCGAAAAATGAAAGCCGGGTCGGATATAAAAAATGCAGTCCGTCGGGCCAGACTGCACTTTGATCGCGATACGGCGGAACATCGCCGGCGCGGGCCGAACGCCTGTCCCTTCGGCTTTGATGATTTTAGCACGCGGCGCGTGGAAAGTCAATCACGGCGGCGGGGGAGGGCGCGGTCTGGTGTTCTTTTTCTGTATATTTTTTCACGGTCACAGGTCCATTTCCAGTACCACCGGGCAATGGTCGCTGCCCATGACGTCCGTATCTATGCGCGCATCCCTGATATTCGGGCGCAGGCGGTCGGACACCAGGAAATAGTCGATGCGCCATCCGGCGTTGTTCTCCCGGGCGTGGAACATATAGCTCCACCAGGAATAGACGTTGGCCCTGTCCGGATACAGGTAACGGAAGGTGTCGGTGAAGCCGCCTGAGAGCAGTTCCGTCATCCTGCCCCTTTCCTCTTTGGTGAAGCCGGCGTTGTTTTCGTTGGACTTCGGGTTTTTCAAATCGATCTCCTGATGGGCCACGTTCATGTCCCCGCAGACGATGACGGGCTTTTTTTCGTCCAGGGCATGGAGGTACCCCTGGAAATCCGTTTCCCATTGCATGCGGTAGTCAAGCCGCGTCAGTCCCCTTTGGGCGTTGGGGGTGTACACGGTCACAAGGTAGAAGTCCGGGTATTCCAGGGTGATGACCCGGCCTTCCCGGTCGTGTTCCGGGATACCGATGCCCATTTTCGCCGACAGGGGAGCGTCCTTCGCGAAGACCGCCGTGCCGCTGTAGCCCTTTTTTTCGGCTGAATTGAAAAAGGAATGGTAGCCTTCGGCGGGCACCCGGGCCTGGTCCGGCTGCATCTTGGTTTCCTGCAGGCAGAAAAAATCAGCCGACTGGGCGCTGAAATAATCCATGAAGCCCTTCTGAAGGCAGGCGCGCAGGCCGTTGACGTTCCAGGAAATGAATTTCATCGGATCGATCCCTCCTGATAAAAAGAAATACGCGTAAGGCGTACGGGACATAAGGCGGTCCCATGAAGCGCGTTTGGCGGAAAGGGGACCGCCCGGAGACGGCGGACCGCAGGGGCACGGGGAAAGTATACCATAAAAAGAGCTGCTGCGCCAGAGAGGTGGCTGCGTCATGACGGGAAGGCCCCGCGAGCAGCGCAGGAGCTCTACGCAGAATGAACGTTGACCGCGGACGGGACTTCGGCTATGATAGACACATGGAAATCCCCGGCCGGCAAAAAGACGGAAAACAGGGAGAAAAAAAGAAAAAAGAAAAAACCGCTGTCGGGCATCCGGGGAGAAGCGTATCAACAGGTGAAAAAACAAATGAGGAGGCAACACCATGAACAAGGAAACGATGAGCAAGATTCGCGAACTGCTGGGCGACGAAATGCTGGAGAAGGTCACCGGAGGCGTGGGCCTGGATTCCATTTATCCGGAACCCGACGTCGAGGAAGTGAAAAAGATGACACTGATGATCTACGAAATGTTAGGGCGTCAGGTAGCCATCGACTATGCTAAGGCCCTGCTCGGCTGCACCACTGAAGAGGTGGAAAGCTGGTTGCCCGACTGAAGAGCCGGTGTTTCTGAGATCCTTCCACGCCCTTTACCTGTTCGGTGAGGGGCGCACGTTTTTATATAGCGCAGGAGGTTTGCGATTTTTTCATGGGCGCTGATGGTATTCCAATATGCTGTCACCTGGTTCATGGCCGGATTGGGGCGAAGAAAAACTTGAAACAAAAAACATGAGCATTTGATGTGCCCATGTTTTTGTGTGTGCGGAATGTGAACGCTTCAGTATGCAGGGCCGTTCTTCATCGGTTTGCTCCCGGAAGCGCTTGACGATGATGCGAACGGGATGCCCGGGACGTACCGGTCCCTGTGTTCGGCATCAGTCTTTCAGGGATAATTCCGCGTCCGCCCGGGACAAACCGCCCATAAAACTGCTGTAATAGCCGGGCTTCAGGGGTTTCATGGCAAACCGCGTATCCAGTTCCACCGTTTCACCTGCGGAAGCGGATCTTTCCATGCCCTCCAGCACCTCCAGGCAATGCAGGCCGTATTCCCTGCCGCAGCGGTTGGGGCGTCCCTGGCGGATGGCATAGGCCATTTCCGCCGCGCCGACGCCCCGATGGCCGTAGAAGTCAAAGGGGGTGGGGTACAAAGTGTTACTGCCGTCGTAACCGTGGGTGAAGGGCAGGGCGCATTCCTGCTGATCGGCATAAAGCAGTGTGTTCCGGCCTCCGAAGGTATCGGGATCTCCCACTTTCAAAATGCCGCGGGTGCCGAACAGCGTCAGGGTGTGCTGGGAAGCGTTGACGGTGTTGCCGTCAAAGAGCACGCTTACCAGCGCGCCGCAGCGAAAGCGCAGGGACGCGGACAGCACGCCGCAGCCGGGGATCTGCCAGGGCTCTGCCCCGGCATTTCGAAAAAGAAACTGGGGTTCGTGCGCCGGCGCCGGCGCCCCGAAAGCCTTGACGGACTTTACCGGCCCAAGCAGGCACAAAAGCGCGCCGATATAGTAGATGCCTACGTCATAGGGCAGTGTGCCGCCTTTGCCCCGCAGAAAGGTGAACACCTCGGCATTCAGGGACTGGTTGCGGTTGATGACCGCAAGGCCCGAGGTGATTTCGCCGATCATACCGGTATCCAGCGCCCGGCGGGCGGTCTGAATTCCGGCACCCAGCACGGTATCCGGCGCGACGCCCAGGTACAGCCCTTTCCTCTCCGCCAGGGCGCACAGTTCCCTTGCTTCATTCACTGTGACCGTCATTACTTTTTCGGTCCAGACATGCTTGCCGGCTTCCAGCATTTTTTTAATGACGCCGTAATGGACATAAGCGGGGGTCAGGTTGATCACAAGCTCGACGTCGGGGGACGCGGCGGCTTCGTCGACGGTCATCACCCGGCTGACGCCGTAGCATTCGGCCTTTTCTTTCGCCGCGGCGGGGTCGATATCTGCCACGGCGACAAGATCGATGATCGAGAACAGGTTTTTCAGGTTCTTGATGTAGATATTGCTGATCATGCCGCAGCCCACCACGGCCGTTTTGACCTTTTCCATCGGGATCTCCTTTCCGCAAGGCCGCTTCCCGTTTTTGCGGCGGAAGCGCCGCAATCCTGCGGACGGCGGTCCTGCGGTGCTGCGGACGGGAGGCCTTTACAACGGATTTCTTATTTGCTATGATTGTACAGGCTGGCTTTTTCCCTGTCAACAACTGAAAAGGAACGGCTGCGGGCCTTTGCGGTCCCGCCCGTCTGCGGCACGGCAATGCCCCTCATGCCAGGGAAAAAGCGTTTTCTGGCGCTTTTTTATTCTCCCGCAGGAATCAATTTACGGAGGGAATCCCATGAACAGAAAAGAAGACGGATCCCGGCGCGGGAATCCGCTGTCTCCCGCGGGCGTTAAGGACAATATGTTTCCTGACCCGCACATCAAGATCTTCGTGAACCCGGACACGGGGAAGGAAAACATGTATGTGTACGTGGGCCACGACGAGGGCAGGGACAAATTTATCATGCGGGACTGGTATGTGCTGTTCAGTGAAGACCTGGTCCACTGGGAATGCAGAAGATCCCTGGACCGGAAGGACACCTATCTTCCTCCCGATTCCACCGACTGCTGGGCCTGCGACGCGGTGCGCAGCCCATGGGACGGGAAGTATTACCTTTATTATTCCCACGGCGGGGAATCCACCGGCGTCGCGGTCAGCGACCGGCCGGAGGGCCCGTTTAGGGACGCCCGGGGGAAAACGCCCATCCTGCCCAAGGGCATCACGCCTACCAATTCCTACGACCCGGACGTGATCCTGCCGGACGATCAGGACAGCCGGGCCTGGATCGTGTTCGGGAGCGACTGGACGGACCACTACTGGGCCATGCAGCTGAAGGAGAACATGACCGAGGTGGTGCCCGGAAGCGCCCGCAAGGTGCCGGTGTACCCGGATGAGAACACCAAAGAGGAGCTGCTGGGCGTTCTTCGATCCGACCAGGCCGAAGCGTTCCGCTGCGGCGGCAGGTGGTACCTGTACTGGGCGGGGCGCTACGCCACCTCCGACAACCGGCTGGGGCCCTACATTTTCCGGGGGAACATCGGTGCGGACATCCCCCATTATCCCGACGGACGGGCGTTCATCGACCACGGCTCCTTTGTTGAATGGAAGGGGCAGTGGTTCTACGCCGTGAGCTGCGGCACGGAAAGCTGGTCCTACCGGCAGAGCTGGCTGATGTACCTGCATGTGTGCGACGACGGCACGCTGATGTTCGACGAGGAGATCAGGCAGTACGGCGTGGGCCAGTACAACGCGGCCTGGGAGAAGATCCAGGCGGAGTGGTACATGGAGATCGACACGCCTTACATCCGCAAGATCGAACTGAAGCGGGACGGAAAGCACGAGGGCTTCGCCATAGCCCAGGACGAGGGCACCCACTCGGCGCGTTATCCCCATGTGTACGGCATGGAGAAAAACATGCGCATGACGCTGCGCCTGCGGGGAGAAAAGGGCGCCAGGGTCGAAATCCTTTCGGACGGGAAGGCGGCCGGGCTCCTGTGCCTGGACGAGACCCTTCCCGGCATGACCGAAAAAGAGATCGCCCTCGTCAACGACCCCGGTGAGCATGAGATCACCCTGCGCATGACTGGCGCGATCGTCATCGACCGCTTCCGCCTGACCGAGTGAAGGATTATCCTGCCCCGGCCCCCTGAAGGCACGGGCCGCGTATCGGTGAGGGGGCGGGAATTATTTCTTTGGCGTGCGTAATTCAAAAAGGATCTTTGCGGAGAGATCCCGGGAGGGAAAGGAAAAGATGGCAAAAAAGACCGCGCAGCAGCAAAATGATGTGGAAAAGACGCTGATCGGATACGCAAGGCAGCCGGAGGAAGAAATATTCCGCCGGTTCATGACCTGCGAGGACGGCCTGAATCCGGTGGAGGCAAGCGAACGCCTGGAGGAATACGGCAGGAACATCATCGATGCGGGCAATGAAAACAGTCTTTTCAAGCGGGTGAGGGAAGCCATCATCAACCCGTTCAACATCGTTCTGCTCTCTGTCGCAGGGGTAACGCTGGTGACGGATGTCATCATCGCGGACACCCCCAATTGGGCCACGTTCCTGATGCTGGTGTTCGTTATCGCCGTTTCCGGCGTGATCTCCTTCGTCCAGTCGGAGAAGTCCAACGGCGCGGCGAAAAAGCTGCAGAAGATGATCAGCAACAGGATCGACGTGATACGCAACGGCATCGATGTGGAGATCGACATCGAGGAGGCCGTGCCCGGCGACATCGTGAAGCTGGCTTCGGGCGACATGATCCCCGGGGACGTGCGCTTTATCAGGACCAAGGACCTATTCATCGACCAGTCCCAGCTGACGGGCGAAAGCAATCCGGTGGAAAAATTCGCGGGGATCGACAGCGAAGGTACGGCGATCGCGGAACTGGACAACATCGGCTTCATGGGCAGCAACGTCGTTTCCGGCAGCGCGATGGCCGTGATCCTCGCCACAGGCAACCGGACCTACTTTGGCAGCATGGCAAAAAGCCTGAATACCTTCCGGGACAAGAGCAGCTATGAACAGAACGTCAACTCCATCAGCAGGCTCCTGATCCGGTTCATGGTGGTCATGGTGCCCATCATCTTCATCGCCAACTTCATCACCAAGGGGAACTGGCTGGAATCGCTGATGTTCGGCGTCACCATCGCCGTGGGCATCATGCCCGAAATGCTGCCGGTGATCATGACCTCATCCCTGGCCAAAGGCGCCGTGAACATGTCCAGGAAGCAGACCATCGTCAAGCGCCTGGGGTCCATACAGACCTTCGGGGAAATGGACGTATTGTGCACGGACAAGACCGGCACGCTGACACAGGACGAGATCGTGCTGGAAAAATACATGGACGTAAAAGGGCGGGAGGACAAGCGCATCCTTCGCCACGCCTTTCTGAACAGCTTTTTCCAGATGGGGCTCAAAAACCTGATGGATGTGGCCATCATCAACCGCGCCGAGAAGGAGGAGCTTTCCTACCTGAAGGAGGCGTATGTCCGGGAGGACGAGATCCCCTTCGATTTCAGCCGCCGCCGCATGAGCGTCGTGCTGCGGGACAAGGAGGGAAAGAGGCAGCTGATCACCAAAGGGGCTGTGGAGGAGATCCTTTCCATCTGCAGCTATATCGAGATCGACGGCGAGGTGCGGCCCATTGAGCCGGAGCTGATCCAAAACGCCCGGAAGCTGGCCGAAGAAAACAACCTGGAGGGCATCCGCGTGATCGCCGTCGCCCAGAAGAACGACGTGCACGGTGTGGAGACCTTCGGCGTGCAGGACGAGAGTGACATGGTGCTGATCGGCTTTGTGGGCTTCCTTGACCCGCCCAAGCCCTCGGCGGGGCCCGCCATCGCCGCCCTGAAGCGCAACGGCGTGCGCACGGTGGTGCTCACGGGCGATTCGGAGGGCGTGGCCGTCAGCATCTGCGGGAGGCTGGGCATCCCCACCGACTATACGCTCACCGGCGCCCGGGTGGAGGAGATGAGCGACGCGGAGCTGAAGGAAGCCGCCGAAAAATGCCATATCTTTTCCAAACTGTCGCCCTACCAGAAACAGCGGGTGGTGAAGGCGCTTCAATCGAACGGCCACGTCGTGGGCTACATGGGCGACGGCATCAACGACAGCCTTCCCCTGAAGCAGGCGGACGTGGGCATCTCCGTGGATACGGCGGTGGACATCGCCAAGGAGGTCGCGGACATCATCCTGCTGGAAAAGGACCTGAATGTGCTGGACGAGGGCGTCATTGAGGGACGCAGGACCTTTGCGAACATGTCCAAATACCTGAAGATGTCCGTCAGCGGAAATTTCGGCAATATGTTCTCGGTCCTGATCGCCAGCATCTTCCTGCCTTTCCTGCCGCTTTTGCCGCTGCACATCCTGGTGCAGAATATCCTGAACGATTTTGCGCAATTGGGCATGCCGTTTGACCATGTGGAGGACGAATATATCCGGCTGCCCAAGAAATGGGATATTCCCGGCATCAAGAAATTCATGGTTTATTTCGGCCTGCTCAGCACGGTATTGGATGTCATGTGCTTCCTGGTTTTGTGGCATGTGTTCAAATTCAACAGCAATGAGACGGCGGGATATTTCCAGTGCGGCTGGTTCATGTTCGGCGTGATCTCGCAGACCGTCGTCATCCACACCATCCGCACGCCGAAGATCCCCTTCATCCAGGACCGGGCGTCAAGGCAGCTGACGCTTTCCTCCCTGCTGGTGGTGGCGGCGACGCTTCTGATCGGTTTTACCGCCATTGCCGGGTTGTTCGACCTTCCGGTCATGGTGCCCGGCTTCGGACTGTGGCTGGTCATCCTGATGGTCGTGTACTGCCTGATGGCCCAGGTCCTGAAAACGTTCTACATCAGCCGCAACAGGGAGTGGGTGTAAGGGTATGCTGGCACAGGCCGTCCGTTATTTCACCGAAGACGTCCGCTCCCTTGCCTGCATGTCGGCCGTCTGCGGCACCCGGGACGCCGTGCATGCCGCCTTTGGAGGCATCGCTTCTCCCGACGGAGAGAGGATCACGGAGGACAGCGTTTTCGACCTGGCTTCCCTGTCCAAGCTGTTCACCGGCCTTGCCGCCATGCGGCTCAGGGCCGCCGGCAAAATAGACTTTGGAGCAAAGGTCACCCGCTATGCCCCGCAGTTTGCTTATCTTCGGGACATCACCGTCGCCCAGGTGCTCGGATTTGAGATCGCCCTGCGTACGCCGGAGAGGATCGACGCGCAGCCGGATAAAAAGGCCGCCGAGGCTATGCTGTTTGCCTGCCGTCCCTTTCCCAACGGGCCGAACGCCTATTCCGATATCCACGCCATGACGGCGCGGTACATCCTGGAAGGCGCGGCGGACGAAACGCTGGCGGAGATCGTGGAACGGGAGCTTTTGCGCCCCCTGGGCATGGGGGAGACCTGGTGCCGGGTGCCGGAAAAGGAGATCCGGCGCTGTGTGTGCTATGACCGGGAGCACCGCATCCGGGGTGAAGACTACCTGGTACGCCGGGGCGTTTCCGCCGGTTCCGCCCACGATCCCAAAGCCCGTGCCATGGCCCCGGACGGGGAGGCCTTCTGCGGGCACGCCGGCCTTTTTTCCACCGCCGGGGATATGACGCGGCTGTGCATGGGCATTCTTCGGGGCGATGTCCTTTCCGCCGCCGACCTTAAGGAGATGGCCCGCAACCGCACGGGCCGCCCTCTGCCGGGCGGCGGATGGACGCAGCACCTGGGGCTTTTGTGCTATGTGCGCAACCCGGTGCAGCGGCACAGCGAGGTGCCGGAATATATGAGCGGGGATGCCATTTCCCTGAGCGGATTTACCGGGAACCATATCGCGGTCGATCCCGTTCAGGGCATATTCGAGTTTTTCCTCGGGAACCGGGTGATGGACCGGCTGACGGTGCTGACCCCGTCCCCGGGAAAAACGATCGCCGATTACGGCCTTGCGCCGGACGGGACCGGCAGTGTCGACTGGCCGGGGGAGGGAAAGGTGATCTCCTCCGTGGATTTTGTGTACCTGAAGGATAAGCATTATCATCCGGAGGTCAAAAAGACCCTTGGCAGCGCGTTTTGCGATATCCGGCGCTGATAGCGCGGGAAAACGTGAACCGCGCTCCGGACGGAAAGGATAACGGAAGAAGATGACCGAACATTTGCCGGATCATATCCTTGTGCGCGGCGCAAGGGTGCACAACCTGAAAAACATCGATGTGGATATCCCCCTGGGCCGTATCGTCGGCATCGCGGGAGTATCCGGGTCCGGCAAGTCCTCCCTGGCGCTGGGGGTATTGTATGCGGAAGGTTCCAGGCGGTACCTGGAGTCGCTGTCCACCTATACCCGCCGGAGGATGACCCAGGCTGCCCGGGCGGATGTTGACGAGGTGAAGTATGTGCCGGCGGCCCTTGCGCTGCACCAGCGCCCGGGCGTGCCGGGCATCCGATCCACCTTCGGGACCGGCACGGAGCTTCTGAACAGCCTGCGGCTGATGTTCTCGCGCCTTGGCAGCCACCGCTGCCCCAACGGGCATTTCTGTCCCCCCTCCATGGACGTGGCCGCCGGGCAGGAGACCGTCTGTCCCGTATGCGGGGCCCGCTTTTACGGTCCCGGGGCGGAGGAACTGGCGTTCAACAGCCGGGGAGCCTGCAAAAAATGCGGCGGGACCGGGACCATCCGGACGGTGGACGAAAGCACCCTTGTGCCGGACGAAACACTGACCATCGACGAAGGCGCCGTGGCGCCCTGGAACAGCCTGATGTGGTCCCTGATGACGGACGTGTGCCGGGCGATGGGCGTGCGTACCGACGTGCCCTACCGGGATCTGACCGACGGGGAGAAGGAGATCGTGCTGCACGGTCCCATGGTAAAAAAGCACATCTTTTACCGGCCGAAAAAAGCGGACACGGCTACCGCCGGCGAGATGGATTTCACTTATTACAGCGCCGTGGCTACCGTTCTGAACGCCCTGAACAAGGTGACCGACGAAAAGGGCATGAAGCGGGTGGAAAAATTCCTCCGGGAGGATGTCTGTCCGGACTGCGGCGGCACCAGGCTGTCGGAAGCGGCCAGGGCGCCGCGGATCTGCGGCCTGAGCCTGGACAGGGTGTGCAAAATGCCGCTTTCCGACCTGGACGAATGGGTGCGCGGGGTGCCGTTTTCCCTGCCGGAGGAATTGCGGCCCATGGCGCAGAGCATCTGCTCATCCTTCCGCCATGCCGCCAAACGGCTGATGGACCTGGGACTGACCTACCTGTCCCTGGACAGGGCCGCGTCCACCCTGTCCACAGGGGAGCGGCAGCGGATGCAACTGGCCCGGGCGGTGCGCAACCGGACGACAGGGGTGCTCTATGTGCTGGACGAACCTTCCATCGGCCTGCATCCGGTCAATATCGCGGGACTGCGGGATGTGATGCGTGACCTTGCAGCGGACGGCAATACCGTCGTTCTGGTGGATCACGACACCGAGATCCTGAAGGCGGCGGACTGGCTGGTCGAGATGGGCCCGGGAGCCGGCGCCGCGGGGGGACGGGTCATCGCGGAGGGCACCGTAGAACAGATCGGGAAAGATCCCGCCTCACTGATCGGCCCGTTCCTGAGGGACCGGACGGCCCCCGCCGGGCCCCGAAGGACGAAGGCGGAGGTGTTCTCGCAGGGCGCGATCCGCCTTTCCACCGGGGCGCTGCATACCGTCAGGCCGCTGGAGGCGGAGTTCCCGAAGGGGAGGCTGACGTTGGTCACCGGCGTATCCGGCTCCGGAAAGACCACGCTGGTCCTGGAAAGCCTGGTGCCGGCCCTGGACGCCATGACAAAAAAGGAAAAACTGCCGCCGCACGTAAAAAAACTCTCCGCGGAGGGCATCGGGCATGTGAAGCTGATCGACGCCACGCCCATCGGCATCAACGTCCGGTCCACGGTAGCGACCTATGCCAACGTGCACGACGAGCTCCGCAAGGTCTATGCCCGCACCCGGGATGCGAAGGAAAGGGGCAGGAAAGCACCGGCTTTCTCCTACAACACCGGGGAGCTCCGCTGCCCTGTGTGCGACGGCACGGGATCGGTCAGCCTGGATGTGCAGTTCCTACCGGACGTGGACATCCCCTGCCCGGAGTGCAGGGGCGCCCGGTATGCCCGGGAAGCCTGGCAGATCCGGTACGTGAACAGGGCGGGGTGCTCCAGGTCGCTGCCGGAGGTCATGGCCATGGATATCGATGCGGCCCTGGATTTCCTGGGGGACATGAAGCTGGTGCGCAGCCGCCTGGAAGTGCTGCAAAGCCTGGGACTCGGCTATCTGACATTGGGCGAGGAGACCCCCGGCCTGTCCGGCGGCGAGGCGCAGCGGCTGAAACTGGCCAGCGAAATGGGCAGGCCGCAGGCGGATTCCGTATTTGTGTTTGACGAACCCACCATCGGACTGCATCCCCTGGACGTACAGACCCTGAAAAAGGTTTTCCGTACCCTGATCGAAAGCGGCGCGACGGTGATCGTGATCGAGCATGACCTGGATGTGATCCGGGACGCGGACTGGATCATCGACATGGGACCCGGAGGAGGGGAGGAAGGCGGGCGGATCGTTGCCTGCGGCACGCCGGAGGACATCCGCCGCTCGAATGAAAGCGTGACGGGAAAGTTTTTGTGAAGCGGACGGAGCGCCCCTCCGGCCGCGGGACACAGCAGGCGGTTTTGATGGGACCGCAACATGGGAGAAAACGAGAAAAATGAACAGCCTGACCATTATGGATGACGGCATTCGTCTGAGCGCCGTCCTGGAACGCCCGGAGGCGGAGCGCTGCCCGCTGGTGATCGTCCTTCACGGGTTTACCAGCACGAAGGACAAGACCCATACCCTCGCCGCGTGTAAAGCCATGCGGGAGGCGGGCTTCGCTACGCTCCGCTTTGACCTGTACGGGCACGGTGAAAGCGGCGGGGAATTCAGGGACCATACGCTGCATAAATGGATATCCAACACCCTGACTGTGATCGGCTATGCCCGGAGGCTGGACTTCGTGACGGGCATTTACCTGTCCGGCCATTCCCAGGGCGGCTTGACGGCGGCGCTGGCGGGGGGCATGGCTCCCGATCTGGTCAGGGGGCTGATCCTGCGCTCACCCGCCTTCATGATCCCCCGCTGCGCCCGGGAAGGCAGCCTGCTGGGCTTTGGGTTCGATCCCCTGCGTGTCCCCGACGAGATACGTGTCATCAAAGGGCTGACGCTTAACGGGAACTATATCAGGGTGGCGCAGACCGTCCGTGTTGAGGACGCCATGGACCGTTTCCCGGGGCCGGTGCTGATCCTTCACGGGGACGCGGACGACGTGGTGCCGCCGGAGGATTCCGCGGAGGCCGCCGGACGCTACCGGAATTGCCGCCTGGAGATCATTCCCGGCGAGACCCACCATTTCGACCGCTCTCCGGAACGGATGGAAAAAGTCATCCGGGACTGGCTGACCGCGAAGGAGATAAGCGCTTTCGGCGGCAGAGTACAAGACCTGCGACATTGAACGGGGAGGAAAAACATGATCCGTCCCATTGTGCGCGACCCGTTTTTCCTGGGCCAAAGGTCCGAAAACGCCACGGAGGCGGACCTTGGGGTCATCACGGATCTTCTGGATACCCTGCGGGCCAATCTGGACCGCTGCGTGGGCATGGCGGCCAACATGATCGGGGAGCGCAGGCGCATTATCGTGTTCTGCAGCGGGCCTGAGCAGTTGGTCATGGTCAACCCGCAGATCATCTCAAGATCCGCTCCTTATGAAGCGGAGGAGGGCTGCCTCTCCCTGGCCGGTACACGAAAGGCTGCAAGGTTCATGAAGATCACCGTGAAATATCAGGACCGGGCTTTCCGGCCCAGGACCGGAACATTCGAAGGCTTTACCGCCCAGATCATCCAGCACGAGATCGACCACTGCGACGGGATCCTGATATAAAAGCCGCGGATGAACGCGGACCGTGATCAGATGCGCGGAAAGGGTAAAGGCATGCGATGAAATGCGTCGAATACGGAAGGGAACACAAGGAGACCGTCATGCTCCTGCACGGCGGCGGATTGTCCTGGTGGAATTACCGGGAAGAGGCGGAGCTGCTGCGGGACGAATACCATGTGGTCCTGCCGGTCCTGGACGGCCACGCCGGAAGCGACCGGCCCTTTACGTCCATTGAAAGCAACGCCGGGGAGATCATTAAGTATATCGACGAACACCTGGGGGGATCGGCCGCATTGATCGGAGGGCTGTCGCTGGGCGGGCAGGTCCTCCTGGAGATGCTGTCCCAACGGGGCGGCATCTGCCGGCACGCGTTTGTTGAAAGCGCGATGGTCATCCCGTCGAAAATGACCCACGCGCTGGTAGGGCCGGCCTTCGGCATGAGCTGGGGGCTGATCGGGAACAGGCGCTTCGCCGCTCTGCAGTTCAGGGCGCTGCATATAAAGCCGGAGCTGTTCGAGGATTACTACCGTGATTCCCGCGCCGTTTCAAGGCGTGACATGATTGCCTTCATGAAGGCCAATACGGGCTATTCTTTGAAAGAGTCCATCCGGCAGTGCCGTGCCGAAACGCGGCTGTTCGTCGGTGAAAAGGAGCCCCGGGGCGTCAGGCGTTCGGCGGAGCTTGTGCGGAAATATATGCCGGACTGGCCGGTGACCGTCCTGCCGGGGTATCGGTACGGGGATCTTTCCGTCAATCACGCCGGCAAATATGTTCAGGCCGTAAGGGAAGCGCTTGGAAATGGAGCGTGCCGGGAGGCGGCACGGAATATTGTTAAATAAAGGAATCTGCAACGTGGGAAAGGGGGGATGCCCTTGTACCGCTACATCGTATTTGACGTGGAAACGCCCAACCGGTATAACGACAGGATGAGCGCCATCGGGATCTCCGTCATCGAGGACGGAGACATCACAGAGGAGTTTTTTTCCTATGTGGACCCGGAGGCGCCCTTTGACCGGTTCAATACGCAATTGACGGGGATCGATGAAAACACCGTATTCGGCGCCCCGACGTTCCCTGAACTGTGGGAGATCATCGAGCCGAAGATGTCTTCCGGCATCCTGGCAGCCCACAACGCCGTTTTTGACCTGGGCGTGCTGAAGCATTGCCTGAAGGACTATGGCATCCTTTGGAAAAACGCCGTCAGATACTGCTGTACGGTGCAGATGGGCCGGCGCCTGGTCCCCGGTATTTCCCACAGGCTGAACGTCATGTGCGATCACTACGGCATCCGGCTCAGGCACCATCAGGCGGACAGCGACAGCCACGCTTGCGCCGAGATCCTGTTGAAATACTTCGAATCCGGCGCGCAGGAGAAGGATCATATACGGACCTACCGGTTTTTATGATGGGGAGCCTGCAGTCCCGTGTGATGCCCCCGGCGTCCCGTAAACGGGCGGATCTCTTTTTCCCATATCCATGAAGGTGTCCTGCCTTCGCTGCGTATCCGTCAACCCGGACCGGAGGACGGAATAACGGCGCCCAAAGCGTGAAGCGGGCGGAGAGGCGGTTGAGTGCATGGGACGTCCTTTCCCGGATCATGATCCGTCCGGTTTTTGTAAAAAAGTGAAACAGGCCAGGGAGATGAAGCGGCCGGGGCATTTTTGCCCCGGCCGCGACTGATGTACGCCTGCCCACGGAACGGACAGGGATTGTGATGCGATTGAAGGTTGGTCAGACCGAGTCGCGCTCAATGAGCGTGGAAGGAAGCATGATACGCTTGGGAAGGGTGGTATCGCCGTGGATGCGCTCGATGAGGACCCGGGCGGCGGCAATGCCCATTTCGACGGTCGGTACGTCGATCGTGGTCAGGGGTGGATTGGCGTATTGACTCATTTCAATATTGCTCATGCCGATAACGGCCACCCTGCCGGGTACGGGAATGCCCATCTGGTACAGAGAGCGCAAAGCGGCCATCGCCATCAGATCGCTGGCGGCATAAAAAGCCGTAGGCAGGCCGCAGGTCTTATGGGTTTTTTCCACCAGCTTCATGCAGAGCTTGTCATCCCACCGGCAGTCCAGTTCCCATTCGGGATGTACTTCAAGCCCCAGATCCATCATCGTTTGACGATAGCTGCGGAAGCGGCGGGACCGGGCCATGGGCACGTTTCCCACGCCGCTGCCGATGAAACCGATCTGCCGGTGACCTTTTTGATACAGATATTCAACCGCCATTTTGCTCACCCGCAGGTGATCGTATTCCACGTTGTCGATGGGCATATGGCCGGTATCGATGCCGACGATATGGGGAATGCGGGAATGCAGCAGGTGGAACAGGGGGTCCGGAAGCGGACGCATCATGACCAGGCCGTCCAGTTGCGGGCGAAGCGCCCAAAGCACCCCATCAGGCTGGGTATTGATGAAGCGGGCACGCCCGGCAACGCCCCGGGACCGGCGCATCGCCTCATGGCCGGCCGGGGCGTTAGGGGTCACTTGAGCGTGTACAGGATCGTGTATCCTTCCGCCACCTGGGAGTTGGTGAGGAAGACGTCGTATTTGCCGTTGAAATATACCAGCTGTGATTTACGGTCCGCGGTCATGGAGAACTCGCAGGTATTTGTTGAAATAAAGCGGACCAGCACAAAGGAGTTCCTGTCGTGCGTAAAGGAGACGGGAATGGTCAGATGATCGGAGGCGACATCCTCAGAGAACGGGAAGGACGCAACGACGACGAGAATGCCGTTCTTGTTCGTGACCCCGAAATCGATGATGCCTTCCGCGTGTCCCGGGCTGTACACCGGCAGGGTGACCGAGGTGACCTTGGTCTTGCCGCGGATCGGTTCGTCGGGATTCAGCAGATAGCGCTTGCTGAGGGGGAGCGGATAAGTGCTGCCGTTTTCCGGGTTTTCCGGGAAAAGCGATTCCCGGGCCGGGACGTTAGCGGCCGGAGGATTCGGAGCGGCCGTGGGATTGGCGTCAGCCCGGGCGGGAGCTTCGGCCACGGGCAGGGGAGGGATCTCCGAGGGGTCCGGCTGCTCAGGGGCCGTGCTGTTTTGGGTAACTGTGTTCAACAGGATGACACCGGGCCTGTAAACGATGCCGTCACGGGCTTTTTCCGCATACTCGGAGGCTTCGGGATCGGTCAGCGGGCCGACAGCGGTGCCGGATACGTACCCCGTGCGGATGATATAGTCGACGCAGAAGATGACCGTAACGCTGCCGCTGGCAGGATCCACAGCGTCGGCATAAACGACAGCGCCGGCGGGGAGCACATCCAGGGTGCGCTGCAGCAGGGGATCGATGCATACGGCCGCGGTGTCCAGCAGCTTGACCAGACCGGGGATCTCCGCACCGCCCGCGATGGGGCCTTCGGGCTCGACTGCATAGTCCCGGGAGGCGTCGTCGGGAAGGATGTCGGCGGAATAGGCCGCTTCGTCAGGGATCACCTGGACGAGAACGGGCTCCGCTTCGGACTCCACGGAGAAGTCGCCGCTCTCGTCTCCGGAGGGGAGGGTTTCGGCGACGGCAAAAGGATCGCCGGTTGCAAAGGAAACGTCAAGGAGGATGATCCCCGGCCGGTATAAGATCCCCTCCGATGCTTTTGCCGCGTATTCCTCCGCTTCGGCGTCTGTCAGGGTGTTGATCCCGGACATCAGGGGAATATAGCCGGTATGGATGATGCGGTCGTGACTGAAGA
This sequence comes from Clostridia bacterium, assembly GCA_017524725.1. GTDB lineage: Bacteria > Bacillota > Clostridia > Christensenellales > Aristaeellaceae > RUG756. The sequence continues at coordinate 91,180 of JAFXUZ010000075.1, forward strand.
TGATCTCAAGGGCGGCGGCTTCCGAAGAAAAGACGCTTTTCCCGGTGTACACGACGGAGCCTGCGGAAAGGACACCGTACGGTTCGTTCAGGCCGGGATCCAGGCAGACGGTGGTGTCGTTCAGGAGCCTGACCAGGTTGTCGGAATCGTTCGCGCCCAAAGCGGTCGAGAAGCACAGGACCAGGACGGCGGCGATACAGACGGCGCGAATGAAAAACGTTTTTTTCATACCATGACCTCCAGATGTTTTGCATAAAAAAACTTTCCCCGCTGAAAGGCAAGCATCGGCGGAGCGGGAAAGGGATACCGGCGCGGGGAAAAGCTCTTTCCGGCGATGCTCAGTACGATTATATCACGAGATGGTCAAAAACCATAGAGCCCGGACGGAAAGATTTACGGACTGTCCGTAAAATATCGAAATCCAAAATAATTGACTTGGAGTGAACTTCAATATATATAATATCTGCGTTGCCAGAGCCGCGTCGCCGGCTTTTTAAAGATGCCTGACAGAAAGGGGTTATGCTCATGAAAACCATCAACATTGCCCAGGGTCCCCAAAATGCTTCAGCGGTCATTCTCGGGTGCATGCGGATGCCCGCACTCTCCGTCCGGGACGCTGCCGGCATGGTGCGCGCCGCGGCGGATGAGGGGATCAATTTTTCGATCACGCCACCTGCTATGGGGACGGAGAAGCGGAAACGCGCTTCGGCGAGGCGTTTCCCCTGACCGGGCTGCGCAGGGAAGAAATCTTCATTCAAAGCAAATGCGGCCTGCATTTCGACCGGAAGGAATTTGACTGGAGCAGGGAGGATATCCTGACCAGTGCCGAAGAAAGCCTGAAGCGGCTGAAGACGGATCACCTGGACGTGCTGCTTCTGCACCGTCCGGATCTGCTGTTTGAACCGGAGGAGGTAGCCGAAGCGTTCGATACACTGCACTGTCAGGGCAAAGTTCGCTTTTTCGGTGTCAGCAATGTATCCCTCAATCATCATGAATGGTATGAACTGTATCTGGCTTCCGGGAAATTCCTGCCGTAAGGATAATAGCTTCCGGAACTTGAGCACAACGTACCTTCGGTACGCCTGCCCCGGGAAGAACGGACCGGAATCCGCATGAATGCCGTAACGCCTGTCCGCTCCGCGGCTTGACAGCCGGGGGACGGCAGGCCTATTATTTGTAATGTTTCGGCACGATAAAGAAAACGGCGGGGGTTTTCAGGAAAAACCCGGGGCAGGACATGACTGCCCTGATATGCCGATCGAGGTGGATAGGATACAATGACAAAAAGCAAGGTCTGCCTGCTTTTGAACGGCCTTTTGTGCGTGCTGCTTTCGGCGCTGCTTGCAGCGTCGGCTGTCGGCGTGTACAGGGACGGCATGGCCCGAAGGGAGAAGGATCCCCTGGAAAGCATCTATACGCCGGAGATCGTATCGGAAAAACTGGTCCGGGCCGGCCCGCTGTTCGTTGTTTCCCTGGGACTTGCCTCCGTCTGCCTGGCTCTGGGGATCCGGGACGAAGGAGCGGAAAAGCCGGTCAGGGATCCGGAGATCGTTCGGGACCTGGCGTGCGCAAGGGTATCCCGGCCTACAAAGGAAATGACGGGGGAGAGGAGAAAGCAAAGGCGCCTGATGCGGGCCGGATGGGGGACCTTTGTCCTGTGCATGGTACCGCCGGCGGTGTATCTCGCATCTCCCGGGCATTTTCCGGAACGGGACCTGGAGGGCATGTTTTACGGCCTGATGTCCGTGCTGCTGCCCTTTGCCGCACTTGGGCTGTGCGCCCTGGCCGCGGCGTATGCACTGCGGGACAGAAGCATGGAGCGGGAAACGAAGGCCGCCCGGGAACAGGCGCAGTCGGAAAGGACCGAAGGGAGCCCCCGGCCGGAGGGACGGCGGGGTTCGCCGGTCCGATCGGATATTCTGCGCCTGGCTGTCATCGCCGCGGCTGTTCTTATGATCATCGCGGGGGCACTGAACGGCAGCGCCCTAGACGTATTGGTTAAAGCGATTACGATCTGTACGGAGTGTGTTGGCCTTGGATAACGCGAAAGTTTCTCCCCGCCGTCGTCTGCGGCCGGGCACACGGCGCCTGGTACAGCTTTATTCCGCGCTGCTCCACAACGCCTATGTGAAGGGGTTTATCGACGGCGAGATCTATAAAGGGAAAGGGAAATTCCTCTGCGCGCCGGGCCTCAACTGCTATTCCTGCCCCGGCGCGGCGGCGTCCTGCCCCCTGGGGGCGCTCCAGAACGCCCTGGCCTCCGCCGGGCACCGGGCCGGGTGGTATATGCTGGGCATCATCCTATTGTACGGCGCTGTGCTGGGGAGGACCATCTGCGGCTGGCTGTGCCCGCTGGGGCTTGTGCAGGAACTGCTCCACAGGATCCCCACCCCGAAGATCAGGAAAAGCAGGATCACCCGGGCCCTGTCGTGGCTGAAATATGCGGTGCTGGCGGTGTTCGTGATCGCCCTGCCGCTGATGTACGGCCTGATGTACGACCTGCCCCTGCCGGCTTTCTGCAAGTACATCTGTCCGGCGGGTACCTTTGAGGGAGCCGTGGGGCACCTGGCCAATCCCGTCAACGCCTCCATGTACGGCATGCTGGGCATCCTGTTCACCCGCAAGTTCGTGATCCTGACGGTGATCGCGCTGGCCTGCGTTTTCTGCTGGCGCTCCTTCTGCCGTTTCCTGTGCCCGCTGGGGGCAATATGGGGCCTGTTCAACCGTTTCAGCGCGGTCGGCGTGCGGGTGGACGAAGACCGCTGCAATCACTGCGGCGCCTGCGTCATGTCCTGCGGGATGGACGTAAGGCGGGTGGGTGACCGGGAATGCATCCACTGCGCAAAATGCATGGATCACTGCGCCCGGGGCGCGATCTCCGTAAAGGCCGGAAGGATCACCCTGAAGGCCCCGGACATGGGCTGCGCCGGGGACGGGCCCGACGCCCGTCTCCGGCGCAAAAAAACAGGCCGCGTCCTGTGGGGGGCGGCCCTGGCGGCGCTGTGCCTAGCCCTTTTGTGGTTCAACGTGCTCGATACGGCGGCACAGGGAACGGACGCTCCCGCGCCTGCTGCCGAGAGATGGGAAAGCGACGCGCCCGTCGGCAGGGATGTGGGCTGTATGCTGGAGGATTTCAGCCTGACCTGCTACGACGGGTCCGAATTCCGCCTGGGGGATGCGAGGGGAAGGGTGGTTTTCATCAACCTGTGGGCCACCTACTGCACTCCCTGCAAAAACGAGCTGCCGTATTTCCAGGCACTGTACGAGGCGCACCCGGACGACGTCGCCGTGATCGCCGTCCACCCGTCTCTTGTGCTGGACGATCCGGAAGAATACCTTGCGGAAAGGGACTTTACCATTCCCTTTGCCACGGATGCGGACGACGCGGTGACGCGCATCGTAGGAAGCACGGGCACCCTGCCCCAGACCGTGGTACTGAACCGGAAAGGCGAGGTGGTATACAACCAGACCGGCTCCGTGACAGCCGAAGCTCTGGACGCCCTTTACCTGGAAGCGGCAGGCAGCCGGTGAGGCACGCCTGTGAGATATGAGAAAATGATGCGTTCCGTAAGGATGATGAGAGCATGGTCAATTCGTTCGATGAGTTCACAAAGCTGAAAGAAGTGATCGTCGGGGACAACAGGGGCTTTTCCGGCATCGTAACGCCCTACTGGGAGTCGAACCAGACGCCGCCGCTGAACGTCAGGGACAACGCCATCATCCTCGGCGGCACTATCGTGGAAACGGCCACCCACGTAAGGTCGAGGCTGTTTGAAAACGACGGGCTGAAGTATATTTTCTATTCATATTTTGCCGAAGGATCCCCCTGGGTGAACATGCCCAGGCCCACGCTGGCGCTGCCGGCGGATTCTTCCTATTTTGAACTGACCGGACCCATCGGAATTTCCTGTTCGAGAGTTCATAAAAAAGGTAAGGACAGGGATAAGGGATGCGAGGATCTATATCGCGTCCAACGGCGCCACGGTGAACGCGAAGGGAAGGATCGCTTCCACGGGTCTCGGACAGTATATCGACGGCCTGTTTGTCAGCGAAGACATGGGGGCGGCGAAGCCCGACGCCGCGTTCTTCGACCTGATCCTCGAAAAGATCAGAGAGCCCCGGGAAACGTGCGTCATGATCGGCGATTCCCTTACGTCGGACATGCTCGGGGCAAAAAACGCTTCGCTGAAGTCCGTGTGGTTCATGCCGTCGGGAAATGCGGAGGAAGCCATGCCCGATACGATATCGACTGGTGCGCCTCTGACTTCGGCGAACTGTATACGGTGCTTGAAAAATGGGCGGACGGCAGGGAATGACCGCCGTCTGCCCGCAGACTGACGTAAACGGGAATGTTCAGTTCCCGGTGTGCTTGTCGAACCAGGCGGTGATCTCTTCCAGGCGGCGCAGGCGGTGCTTCGGTTTGCCGGAGCGGGACAGTTCGTGGTTTTCGCCCTTGAAGACCACCATGCGGGCCTCCGTGCCGTTGTGGACAAGGGCCTGCATCATCTGCATCCCCTCGGGCAGGGGACAGCGGTAGTCCTCCTCGCTGTGAATGAACAGCGTGGGGGTCTTTGCGTATTTTGCGTATTTGAGGGGGGAATGCTCCCAGAGCTTCTGCACGTCGCCATCCCCGAACAGTCCCTTCGTCAGGCACTGGTCGGGGCCGAAGAAGCCGCCGATGTCGGAAATGAAGCTCATGGAGACCCAGTTGGAGATGGAGCGCTGGCTGGCGGCGCAGCAGAAGCGGTCGGTATGGCCGATGATCCAGTTGGTCATGAATCCGCCGTAGCTGCCGCCGGTCTCACACAGGCGGGCGGGATCGATGGCGGGGTAAGCTTTCAGCACCGCGTCGGTGAAGTCCATCAGGTTGCGGTAATCGGTCCCGCCGTAATCGCCGCGGATGTCCGCGAAGGCGTCCCCGCGGCCGTCGGAGCCCTTGATGTTGGTAAAGAACACGAAATATCCCCGGGACGCCCATACCTGCATCTCATGGAAAAAGGTCTCGCCGTAGGCGCACCGGGGCCCGCCGTGCACGTCCAGGACGGCGGGATATTTCTTTTCGGGGGAATAATCCCGGGGCGGCAGTACCCAGCCCCTGAGGTCCAGGCCGCAGGAAGCGTAATCCAGGGGCTGCGGTCTGGCGACATACCGGCCCTTCAGAGCGTCCCCGTTCAGATGGGTCACCTGCGTCATGCCGCTTCCGTCCCGGGCCGTCTCGAAAACCTCGGCCACGTGATCCCATCCCTGAAAGACCATGGCGATCTTATCCCGGCAGGCGGTCATGGTGCACGCCATGCCTTCCTTTTCCCACAGGGTGCGCGAGGAAAGCTGTCCGTTATCGCCGGGTCTGAGCGCAAGGACGGCGTTATGGGCTTCCACGGTGGCAAGGGTCAGGTATTCGCCCTCGCCGGCATAGTCTCCGCCGCCGCCCTCCGCCGTGTCCCCCAGCACGCTGGAATACAGGGACACCGGGGGCGTGAAGACCTTTGTCAGGCGGTCCTTCTCCACAGCGAAGATGTCCGGGGTCTGGTTGAGGCCGAAAGCTTTCATATCGGAAGCAAAAACGTAAGGCCTGCCGTCCAGGACGAACAGGGCGCCGAAGGAATACCCGTCCCTGCGATACAGGGCTTCGCTTTTTCCGTCGGACAGGTCCCAGACGTAAAGGCGGTTGTACAGGGACTGCTTTTTCTGCCTGGTACATCCGGTATAAAATACCCTGTCCCCGTCGGCGCGGAAGGAATCCACGCTGAAGTTTGGTGCCGTCAGGCGGCGGCATACGGCTTTGCCGTCCTTTTCCCGCACGTGGAAAAGGGCTGTGCGCAGGCCGTTTGTATAGCCCGCGCCGTTGAACCAGTAGGGAACTTCGTCCGCTACGCGGTAATCCGCCTCTTCCTTTTGTTTTTCGGCCTTCTCTTTGCGCTTTTCCTCTGTGTCCAGGTAGGCGTCGGGGTCCTCCGTGCGGATGATCCCCGTGGCGATATAGCCGTCAGAAAGCTTTTCCATGCTTTCCATGGCAAAGGGCAGCGTCATAAAGGGCTGCGCTTCGCCGCCCTCCATGGGCAGGCGGTACAGCTCTGTGACGCCCGGAGCGGCGTTTGGCGTAGTCCTTCGAATGATGAGAGCGCCGTCCTCATCCCACAGGACGACGCCCGCGTCGCTGGACCAGGTGACCCTGCGGGCCGCGCCGTTTTCAGCGATGTACACGTCCGTACGGTATTCGTTTTTTTCCGTATCCATGCGTTTCACCTCAAAGGCGAGGCGCTTTCCGTCCGGGCAGTAACGCAGGTTGGAGGGGATGCGGTACAGCGCCATATCCCCGATCTCGATGGGCAGGTTTTTTTCGGGAGCTTTTTTTTGCGCTTTTTTTTGCGCTTTTTTTGCGGGCATATCGTACCTCCGTAAAAGACGTTGCTTATTAAAGAAAACACGCCGAAGCGCTCCGGATGGATTTTATCATAAAGCGCTTTCCGCCGCAATGTTTCCCCGGCGGACCGTGTTCATATCGTATTGAAAAAAACGGCATTATCCATTATAATAAAAAAGATAACGGCCTTCCGGCGGCTGGAAACCCGGCATCAGGATCCGGGGGGGCGCGGAAAATGAACATCTTTGATATCATCGGTTCGGTCATGATCGGCCGGTCCCACCCGGCATACCGCCGGGGCGGTGCGCCCGGCGGGGCGGTCCCCGCCGGACTGAGGCTGCGCAAACGGGTCCTCTGGAACGTATTAAAAACATCGGAAATACAATGCGGATACGGAAGGAAACAGGAATATGAGCACCATCATTATCGGCGATATCCATGGCTGCGCCCGCGCGTTTTCAAGGCTGCTGGAAAAGCTGGGGCCAAACTCCCGGCGGGACAGGCTGATCCTCCTGGGTGATCTTTTCGACCGGGGAAGCGAGTCCTGGGAGGTCTGGCGGGAGGTAAGGTCCCTGGCAGATGTCTTCGGGGACAAATTTACCCTGCTCCGGGGCAATCACGAGGATTACCTGCTGGCGGAAAAGCTGACATTTTCCCAGAAAAGGATGTGGGACCGGGTGGGCCGGCAGGCCACGATCAGGTCTTTCAAGTCCCACGGACGGCAGATGGAGGAGACCATTCCCTGGCTGAAGGAAAACTGCAGGGATTTTTACAGGGACGACGATATCCAGTGCGTCCACGCAGGCCTGAAGACGGAGCCCATCGAGGTGAACGACGCACAGACCATGTTCCACGACCACGGCGTGGTGACGGACAACCACTATGCCGGCCGGCTGACGGTCACCGGGCATATCGCCCTGTCCGCGCCTTCCTGGTTTGCCGGGGACGGAAAGACCGTTGAAAAGCTGCCCTTCAGGGAGGAAAGGCAGCTGCCGGAAAAGGGGATCATCTGCATCGATACCGGCTGCGGCAAGGGCGGGCGGCTGACGGCGATGTCCATCGACGGTACGGCCTACCGCCTGGACAGCGTATCGGAACAATGAGGGGGCCGAATGGGACCGGGCCGACGCTTTTTTGCCGGGCGTTCCGTTGACAGGCCGCTTTTATATCGATTATACTTTGACATGAAAAAAGCATTCCTGGAAAAATCGACTCTTATGATTATGGGAGGAATCAACGTGCAGGGAGAACAAAAGACCAAGCTGTTCCGGGAAAAAAGCCTGGAGGCCATCGAATCGCCGGAGTCGCTCAACGATTACCTGCGGGTCACATCTCCCGGGGTATGGCTGATCATGGGGGCGGTCATCGCCCTGCTGACGGGCCTGATCCTTTGGGGGGTCTTCGGGCGCATCGACACCACGGTGAAACTGGCGGTCGAAAGCAAGGGCGGGAACGCGGTGTGCTATGTACCCTACAATGCTCTGAAGGGCGTGGCCGCGGCCGGAAAAGTGACGCTGGACGGGGTGACCTATGAACTTTCCGGATCCGAAAAACCCAATATCGTCACCGTGTCCGAGGAGATGGATCCTTTACTGCGCATCGCGGGGGACCTTAAGGTGGGGGATATGACAGTGGCGGTGCCCCTTGCAAAGGCGCCGGAGGACGGCGTGCATACCGCCGTCGCCGTCACCGAAAGCCTGAAGCCCATCGCCCTTCTTTTGAAGTAAGGGGGTAGGGCGATGTTCGGAAAAAAAGAAAGAATGCCCATAAAAAAGGGCGTGGCGAGGGTCCCCGTGGTCATGCAGATGGAGGCGCTGGAATGCGGCGCAGCCAGCCTGACGATGATCATGCATTATTACCGCAAATGGATCCCCCTGGAGCAGGCCCGGGTGGACTGCGGCGTGTCGATGGACGGCGCCAGCGCCAAGAATATCTTGCTGGCCGCCCGCAACTACGGCATGAAGGCCTCTGCGTGGCGTACCGAGCCCGAGGACCTGGAATCGGAAGGCCCCTTTCCCTGCATCATCCACTGGGGTTTCAACCACTTTGTGGTTCTGTGCGGCTTCAAGGGGAAAAAGGCGGTCCTGAACGATCCCGCCCGGGGCAACGTGACGGTGGAATGGGAGGAATTCGACAGGGAATTCACCGGCATCGTGCTTACCTTTGAACCCGGGGAGGAATTTGTGCCTTCGGGCAAAAAACGCACCGTGTTTTCCTATGCCAAGGACCGGCTGCGCGGGAGCGGCACGGCGACGGTGTTCGTGGTGCTGACCACCACCATTTCGTCGCTGCTGGGGCTGATCAATCCCGTTTTTTCACGAACCTTCCTGGACCGGCTGCTGACGGGGAAAAACCCGGAGTGGCTGCCGGCGTTCATGGCGTTCTTTTCCGTGATGATCCTGGTGAGCGTGACGGTCACCTGGGTGTCGGCGATCTATTCCCTGCGCATCCAGGGCAAAATGGCCGCCTACGGCAACGCCTCGTACCTGTGGAAGGTGCTTCGGCTGCCGATGCAGTTTTTCAGCCAGCGCATGACTGCCGACATCGCCGACCGTCAGGCCACCAACGCCGGGATCGCCGATGCCCTGGTGAAGACCTTTGCGCCCCTGGCGCTCCAGGTGCTGATGATGGTGTTCTACCTGGCGGTCATGATCAGCTACAGCCCCATGCTGGCGCTCATCGGCGTCAGCGCCATCATGATAAACCTGGGGGTCTCGGCCTTGGTCACCGCCAAGCGGGTCAATATCACCCGCGTGCAGCAGAGGGACGCCGCCAAGCTGTCCTCCGCCACGCTGTCAGGCATCAGCATGATCGAGACCGTTAAGTCCAGCGGGGCTGAAAACGGCTTTTTCAGCCGCTGGTCCGGCTACCAGGCCAGCGTCAACACCCAGGGCGTAAAGTATGCCCGCGTCAGCATGATGCTGGGCACCCTGCCCACGGCCATCACGTCCATCGCCAACCTTGCGGTGCTCGGCCTGAGCGTCATGCTGGTGATCCGGGGCGAAATGACTGCCGGTATGATCATGGCCTTCCAAAGTTTCCTTTCGTCCTTCATGTCCCCGGCTACCTCGCTGATCAACGCCGGCCAGTCCCTGCAGGAAATGATCACCCAGATGGAGCGGGTGGACGACGTGATGAGCTATAAGGAGGATCCCTCCTTCGAGCCCAGGGAAAAGAAAGAGGAATACCAGAAGCTTTCTGGCGCCATCGAGCTGAAAAACGTGACCTTCGGCTATTCCCGGCTGGGCAAGCCCCAGATCACCGATTTTTCGATGACCGTGAAGCCCGGGCAGAAGATCGCTTTCGTCGGCAGGACCGGCTGCGGCAAATCCACTTTAGCCAAGCTGATCTCGGGGCTGTACCGTCCCTGGAGCGGCACGGTGACCTTCGATGGGGTGGATATTTCCCAGATCGACCGCAACGTGTTCACCGGCTCTGTCAGCGTTATCGACCAGGACATCACCCTGTTCGAGGACACCATTTCCGAGAACATCAAGATGTGGGACGACTCTATAGAGGATTTCGAGGTGACCCTGGCTGCCAGGGACGCCGGGATCTATGACGACATCGTTACACGCGACGGGGGCTTTTCCCATAAACTGCTTGACGGCGGGCGGGACCTGTCCGGCGGTCAGCGCCAGAGGCTGGAGATCGCCCGCGCCCTGTCCCAGGATCCCACCATCTGCATCATGGACGAGGCAACGTCGGCCCTGGATGCACGAACAGAGCATGAGGTCATCAAATCCATCAACGAGCGCGGTATCACCTGTATCATCATCGCCCACCGCCTGTCCACGATCCGGGACTGCGACGAGATCATCGTCCTGGACAAGGGCAGGATCGTGGAACGCGGCACCCACGACCAGCTGTATGCCCTGGGCGGTATGTATGCCAGCCTGGTCAGCAACGAATAAAGGAGGCGGGGAAGCTTGGGTTGGTTTGACGAGCAGATCGAATTCAGAAAAAAGCATGAGCGGGAGCTTCTCAGCGATTCCTTTGAAAATCTGGCCAAATCCGTCACCGGACGGCGCATGGGCTTTGCCGAGATCAAAAAAGAAGCCGATGTCAGCGACGCTGTGTCGGCCCTGCTCAAATACATGGGCGTTAAGGAAAAGGAGGTCCCTCCGAAGATCAGCGGGCTGCAGGACCGCCTGGACTACCTCCTGTCCTCCACCGGCATCCTGTACCGCGAAGTTATCCTGACCTCCGGCTGGCACACCGACGCCATGGGTCCTATGATCACGTCCCTTCGGGAGGAGGGTACGGTGATCGCCGTGCTGCCTTCGGACATGGGGGGCTATGAATACACGGACCCCCGGACCGGTGCGCGGGTAAAGGTGAACGGCAGTGAGGAAAAAAAGATCGCTGCCGAGGCGCTGTGTTTCTACCGGCCCCTGCCGATGCGGGAACTGAAGATCAAGGACCTTCTGCAGTACATGAAAAACTGCCTGACGATCCGTGACCTGACCAGCTTCGGTATCGTGGCACTGATCATTACCCTGGTGGGCATGCTGACGCCCCGGCTGAACCGCATCGTGATGGGCACAGTTATCGATACGGGCAGCTACCGCCTGCTTTACGCCGTTATGTCGTTCATGCTGTTCGCCTCCATAGGCAGCATCATGCTGACCATCATCCGGGAAATGCTGCTCAACCGCATCCGCTCCAAGCTGAACGTCAACGTAAGCGCGGCTACGATGATGCGCATGCTTTCCCTGCCGGCTACCTTTTTCAGGAAATATTCCGCCGGCGAACTCAACCAGTACATCGGCTACATGTCCTCCCTGTGCTCCACCATTGTGGACAGCCTGTTTTCCACGGCGGTGACCGGCGTTTTCTCCCTGGTGTACATCACCCAGATCTTTGCCTTCGCGCCGAGCCTGGTGGCGCCCAGCCTGACGGTGACGGTGATAACGCTGATCGTCAGCCTCCTGTCCGCCCTGACGCAGATGCGTATCAATAAGGAAAAGATGGTGCATTACGCCAAGGAGCGGGGCCTGGTCTTCAGCCTGATCACCGGTATCCAGAAGATCCGCCTGAGCGGCGCGGAGAACCGCGCGTTTTCCAAATGGACCTCGCTGTACACCAAAAGCGCCGAGCTGACCTATAATCCCCCCGCCATCATCCGCCTGTCCGGGGTGATCTCCACAGCCATTTCAATGACCGGTACGGCGGTGATGTATTTCGTCGCGGTGCGAAGCCAGGTGAGCGTGGCGGATTATTATGCCTTCAACTCCGCCTACGGCTACATCGCTTCGGCCTTTGGTGCGATCACCACGATGGCGCTGTCGGCAGCGTCGATCAAGCCCGTTATCGGCCTGATCCAGCCGCTCCTTTCCGCGCAGCCCGAGACGTCCGACAGCAAGGAGACCGTGACCCGCCTTTCCGGCAGCATCGAGATATCCCACATGACCTTTGGCTACGACCCGGAAAGCAAGCCGTTGTTCGAGGATTTCAACCTGACCATTCCCGCCAGGCAGTATGTGGCTATCGTGGGGCGCTCAGGCTGCGGCAAGTCCACCCTGGTGCGGCTTCTACTTGGTTTTGAGAAGCCCATCCGTGGTGTGATCAACTACGATCGCAAGGACCTGCAGCGCCTGGACCTGAGGTCGGTAAGAAGGCAGATCGGCACGGTGATGCAGGACGGCAAGCTGTTTTCCGGTTCCATTTTCGACAACATCGTTATTTCCGCACCTACCCTCAAGCTGCAGGAGGCCTGGGAGGCTGCGGAGGTCGCCGGCATTGCCGACGACATCCGGGATATGCCCATGGGCATGAATACCATGATTCAGGAAGGCGGCGGCACCATTTCCGGCGGCCAGAGGCAAAGGCTGATGATCGCCCGGGCCATCGCGCCCAAGCCCCGCATCCTGATCTTTGACGAGGCCACCTCCGCACTGGACAACATCACCCAGAAAAAGGTCTCCGAGGCGCTGGACAGGATGAAGTGTACACGCATCGTGATCGCCCACCGCCTGTCCACCATACGGCACTGCGACCGGATCCTGGTCATTGACGGGGGAAAGATCGCCGAGGACGGCACCTATGAGGAGCTGATCGCAAAGAACGGCATCTTTGCGGAACTGGTGGAACGGCAGAGGCTGGACCAGGCGACTTGATCCCGGACTGTTCAAAAAAATAAAAACATGGGAAACCACGCCGGAGGGCGGACATGATCCGTCTTTCGGCGTGTTTTTTAAGGTCCGGAGATCCGACGCGTTCCGGTCCGCTCCTGTCCGCAATGTCTTGACAGCATCCATGCGGGGACTTAAAATAATGATGGGGAAAAATGTTTTTTTACAGAAATCGCAGACCTGTATCGTCTGGTATCATTGGCCCCGGCTGTCATCTGAAATCGGACCGGAACGCGTCCGGATGGAAAACTGCCGTATAAACTATAGCACCGCGGACGATCCCGGCAAGGAGTGTCGATCATGAAAAAAAGGAATCTGCTCTCATCTTTGGCTGTACTTATCGCCGCTCTGCTCCTGTGCGCGGGGGCGTCGGCTGAAAGTGTGGAAGCCGATACCATCCGTTTCCTCAGGGCGGAGGGTGAAGTGACGATCTATAATCCGGCCGGACAGCCCCGATTCGCGGTGGCGAACGCCCGCTTTGGGAGCGGTGAGGCGATCGAGACCGGTGAGGACGGGTACGCTGCGATCAGTCTGGACGATACGAAGATCGTTTCCCTTGACAAGGAAACGCGGCTTGAATTCGTCCGGGAAGGCAGCCACATGAAGCTGACCGTCGTCCGGGGCATGATCTTTGTGGACGTATCGGAAAAACTGGACGAAAACGAATCACTGGATATCGAGACCACGACCCTGATGGTGGGCATCCGGGGCACGATGATCGCGGCCGGGGTCCAGCCGGGAAAAATGGAGCAGGTGATGCTGCTGGAGGGAAAAACTGAGATCACCTACCTGGACGCGGACGGGACCCAGCGGCAGATGATGCTTTCCTCCGGCGAAATGCTTTCCTCGAAGGGAGCGGCCGTTCCCGCTGTTTCACCTATGAAACGCGATGATATCCCGGTCTTCGTCCGCAAAGAGATCAGCCAGGCGCCGGAAAGGATGGAACGGGCCAGGGAAGCGGGCATATACGGCCTTATCGAGGAAAAGCCCGCGGACGATACGGGCAATGGCCAGCATGAGGAGGAGCGGAGGGACGACTGGGTGTATCCGGGCCAGGTCATCCTGACTGCAGCCAGCGCCACCAAGTATTATGACGGTGAACCCCTCAGCCGGACGGACGACGTGCTCGTTTCGGGACTGCCGCCGGAGTTTTCCATCCTGGTCACTTCCATCGGCAGCCAGACGGAACCCGGCACGAGCCTTAACTCCATCGCGGGCTATGCCATCGTGGACGGGGAAGGCAGGGAAGTGAACGACCGCTTCAACGTAAGGACCGTCAACGGCCAGCTGACCGTGAACCCCCTGCCCCTGACCATATGGACCGGGAGCGCGGAAAAAGAATACGACGGTACGCCCCTGACCTGTGAGGACGTCCGGGTCACGGCTGCCCAGGGCTATACGGCCGAGCAGCCGGACTGGATCAATTGCGCCGTTTCCTGTGTCAGCGATATCGGCGCCCATGCGCTGTGCGCCGCCTCCGGCAATATCCAGGTCTACCTGACCGATCCTTTCACCGGAGAACCGGCGCACCTGGAGCTGCCGGCGGGAAAAAGGCTGACCGTGTCCGTCAGGGAAGTGAACGGGACCAAGACCTTCTGTTATGACATCACCGAAATGAGCGAAAAGGACATTCCGGAGGACATCCTGCGCCTGTACGCCCGGAATCCGGAGATGATGGCCCTTGCCTGCGAAGCCGCGGGGTGGGACCTGGCGCAGGTCCGGGAGATGGCCGCCTCTTTGCCTGCGGCCGGAAGCGCAAATGTGGAAGCGGCGGGCATGGATATGCCTGAAGGGGTCGCCTCCAGGCTGATCGTGGACAGCGTGGACGTGCGGGTGATCGCGGATTCCGACGGGAAGGACTACAACGGACGCTCCCTGGGAACCGAGGAAGCAAAATACTATCCCGTCCGGCTGCCTGAGATCACCGTGACCGCCACCGGGACTATCACCCTGCCGGGAAGCTGTGACAATACCTATGAGATCCGGTGGGGCGAAGGGGTGGACCCCGACCATTATGTGATCTATGAAGAACTGGGCACCCTGACGGTGACGGAGCCCGCCGCCGGGAAGGTGTTCCTGCAGGCAGGGTCCGCCGAGCGGCCTTATGACGGAACGCCCCTGACGTCAAACGAGGTGGACATGATTGGGCTGCCCGAGGGATATACCTGGAAGGCCGGGACCGAGGGCAGCCGGACGGAAGCCGGCACCGGTGCCAATGCCGTCAGCTGGTACAGCATTTATTCCCCTGACGGAGAGGACGTGACAGAGCAATTCGGCGGCATGGTGCGCCTGCTGGACGGCACCCTGACGGTGACCCCGGCGGTGATGGAGATCACTACCGGCTCCGCTTCCAGGGAATACGACGGCAGTCCGCTGACCAACAGCGAGGCGACGGTCTCGGGACTGGCCGGAGGCGAAACCGTCACCGTGACGGCTGCCGGCGCCATCACCGATGTGGGCACGGCGGAGAACACCTGTGTCATCGACTGGGGAGAAACACATCCGGAAAACTATGCGGTCAAGATGTCTTTGGGTACGCTGGAGGTGACCCCAAACACCGGCACGGTCACCTTTACCGTCGACCCGATCACCAAAGCCTATGACGGGCTCCCCCTGAGGGTGAGCACTGCGGTCAGCAATTCATCGTTCAAAGCCGGTCCGCGGCGGAATAGCGACCGCGGAGGCCTGACCGTGCACGTGGACGGCCTGCCGGAGGGACTTACCTTCGAAGCCCGGGCATTCTGCGATGCGGTTCATCCGGGTACATACATCTATAGCATCACAGTGATCATACGGGATCCGTCCGGGCGGGAGGTGACGGATTATTTCACCGGTTTGGCCGTTCAGGAAGGTGAAGTGACCATCGAACCCGCCCAGATCACGGTGACCACCGGTTCGGCGGAAAAAGAATATGACGGCACGCCGCTCACCTGCGCCGAGGCAGTCCTGACCGGCCTTGTCAACGGCGAGACCGCGGACGCTGCCGCCACCGGATCCCTTACCGGCGTGGGGACCGCGGACAACACCTTCGTTATTTCCTGGGGTACAGCGGACCCCGCCGATTATACCGTTATTGAAAATCTGGGGACCCTGACAGTGACAGCCAACGATACGGCCATTGCCGTCACCGCGGCGTCGGCGGAGAAAGTGTACGACGGCACGGCGCTGACGGCGGACGGTTTCACTGTGGAAAACCTGCCCGCAGGCTTCACGCTGACAGCAACCGTGTCCGGCAGCCGGACGGACGCGGGGACCGGAGAGAACACGGTAACGGGCTATACGATCCTGGACGCGGAAAACAACGACGTGACGGTCTCCTTCACCGGAGTGACGACGGTGAAGGGCGATTTGAAGGTGACCCCGGCGGACCTTACGGTGAAGACGGACCCGGCGACGAAGACCTACGACGGCACGGCGCTGACCTGCGGGACATATACCGTGGAAGGCCTTGCGGC